>NZ_LYWY01000009.1:0-67500 GCF_001661915.1 Croceicoccus pelagius | reverse complement strand
GCATAATGGGTCAGTGACTTAATTTATCATGCGAGCTTAAGCCGTTAGGTGTAGGCGCAGCGAAAGCGAGTCTGAATAGGGCGCCAGAGTATGATGAATTAGACCCGAAACCCGGCGATCTAGGCATGACCAGGTTGAAGGTGCGGTAACACGCACTGGAGGACCGAACCGTTGAATGTTGAAAAATTCTCGGATGAGTTGTGTTTAGGGGTGAAAGGCCAATCAAGCCGGGAAATAGCTGGTTCTCCGCGAAATCTATTGAGGTAGAGCGTCGGATGATTGCCGATGGGGGTAGAGCACTGGATGGGCTAGGGGGTCGCGAGATCTACCAAACCTAACCAAACTCCGAATACCATCGAGTCTAGTCCGGCAGACAGACGGCGGGTGCTAAGGTCCGTCGTCAAAAGGGAAACAGCCCTAACCTACAGCTAAGGTCCCCAAGTCGTATCTAAGTGGGAAAGCATGTGGGAATCCCAAAACAACCAGGAGGTTGGCTTAGAAGCAGCCATCCTTTAAAGAAAGCGTAACAGCTCACTGGTCTAAATAAGGGTTCCTGCGGCGAAGATGTAACGGGGCTAAAGATACGCACCGAAGCTTAGGGTTGCAGTTTACTGCAGCGGTAGCGGAGCGTTCCGTAAGCGAGTGAAGGCGAAGGGTAACCGACGCTGGACGTATCGGAAGTGCGAATGCTGACATGAGTAGCGACAAAGAGGGTGAGATGCCCTCTCGCCGAAAGACCAAGGGTTCCTGCTCAACGCTAATCGGAGCAGGGTTAGCCGGCCCCTAAGACGAGCCCGAAGGGGGTAGTCGATGGGAACCACGTAAATATTCGTGGGCCTGGAGATGTGTGACGGATCGCGGAAGTTGTTCATCCTTATCGGATTGGATGGGCAGCCAAGTGGTTCCAGGAAATAGCCTCTCCATATAGACCGTACCCGAAACCGACACAGGTGGTCAGGTAGAGTATACCAAGGCGCTTGAGAGAAGTATCCTGAAGGAACTCGGCAAATTGCCTCCGTACCTTCGGAAGAAGGAGGCCCTCTTTCTACGCAAGTAGTTGGAGGGGGCACAGGCCAGGGGGTAGCGACTGTTTAGCAAAAACACAGCACTCTGCTAAGTCGGCTTCAAGACGACGTATAGGGTGTGACGCCTGCCCGGTGCTCGAAGGTTAAGAGGAGGAGTGCAAGCTCCGAATTGAAGCCCGAGTAAACGGCGGCCGTAACTATAACGGTCCTAAGGTAGCGAAATTCCTTGTCGGGTAAGTTCCGACCTGCACGAATGGCGTAACGACTTCCCCACTGTCTCCAGGATATGCTCAGCGAAATTGAATTCTCCGTGAAGATGCGGAGTACCCGCGGTTAGACGGAAAGACCCCGTGCACCTTTACTGCAGCTTCAGAGTGGCATTAGGAAAGAGTTGTGTAGCATAGGTGGGAGGCTTTGAAGCGAGAGCGCCAGTTCTCGTGGAGCCATAGGTGAAATACCACCCTGCTGTTTTCTGATGTCTAACCACGCACCGTTAGCCGGTGTTGGGACCCTCTGTGGCGGGTAGTTTGACTGGGGCGGTCGCCTCCTAAAGAGTAACGGAGGCGCGCGATGGTAGGCTCAGGCCGGTTGGAAACCGGCTGCAAGAGTGCAATGGCATAAGCCTGCCTGACTGCGAGACTGACGAGTCGAGCAGAGACGAAAGTCGGTCATAGTGATCCGGTGGTCCCTCGTGGAAGGGCCATCGCTCAACGGATAAAAGGTACGCCGGGGATAACAGGCTGATGATTCCCAAGAGCTCATATCGACGGAATCGTTTGGCACCTCGATGTCGGCTCATCACATCCTGGGGCTGGAGCAGGTCCCAAGGGTTTGGCTGTTCGCCAATTAAAGTGGTACGTGAGCTGGGTTCAGAACGTCGCGAGACAGTTTGGTCCCTATCTGCCGTGGGCGTCGATACTTGAAAGGAGTTGCCCCTAGTACGAGAGGACCGGGGTGAACATACCTCTGGTGTACCTGTCATCCTGCCAAGGGTGCCGCAGGGTAGCTATGTATGGACGGGATAACCGCTGAAAGCATCTAAGCGGGAAGCCTCCCTTAAGATTAGGTATCTTCGAGTCGTCGTAGACCACGACGTTGATAGGCCGGGTGTGGAAGTGCGGTAACGCATGGAGCTAACCGGTCCTAATAACTCTGATCGCGCTTGATGAATCCCACCATCAACGACAGTCCTGCTGGTTCAGTACCGGCGCTGTTCGTTGACCGGACGGTCATCGCAGCCAGATCACCCACATCACTTAACAAGTGCATCGATTAATATGCGACACGCCTGCTTCATTGCTTGGTGGCCATAGCGTTTGTGACCCACCCGATCCCATCTCGAACTCGGACGTGAAACCAAACAGCGCCGATGGTACTAACGCTCAAGCGTTGGAAGAGTAGGACGCCGCCAGGCATTGTAGCCGGCGTGAGCGCAAAAAAACCCATTCACAAAACCCCCAAAGCCGCTGCCGGTCCTACCGAGCGGCGGCTTTTTGGTCTCTCGGGTCGCCACAAGCGCCCCAGGACCAGGGTATCCTTCCGAGGCACACAGGCTTCGCAAGGCCAAGTCGACACATGTCGACGCTGGACCTTGAGGTACCCAATGCAAGGTGACGCGGGGTGGAGCAGTCCGGTAGCTCGTCAGGCTCATAACCTGAAGGTCGTTGGTTCAAATCCAACCCCCGCAACCACCGCCATAGAACTTCTCAACGCAGAAACATCATGCGCTGGCGCCTCCGAGGCAGCCAGTCCGATGACGTGCGCCGGGACAGGTCCAAGCCCCGCTTCAAGCGGGGTAGGGATCTCGATCATGCCATGGTCTGTGAACGAGGCGCCGTCCGGTGTAGGCTGCGTTGCAGCAAGTAAGGGGCTCGCGCTTCGGTAACCGCGTCCTCGTGCCCGGGTAACGCTGCGATCCGCACCGCTTACAGCCGGGAAGGCCGCCACCCATCACAAGCCCCGTCAACGCCAGTCATATTGCTGCACAGTCGCGAAACTGGCGTTAGATCGGCCGAGTCAAACAGCGATCCGCATCGCGATCACCGTCACAGGGTTCGCTACAGACTTCGGCCGCCATCCACGGTCAGTGTCTGGCCCGTAATATAGTCGGCCAGAGGGGAAGCAAGGAACAGCGCAGTCGTCGCGACATCCTTGGGCAGGCCGAGTCTTCCCAGAGAAATGGTCTCAAGCGCCGCCTCAAGCCGATCGGGGTTCTTGGTCGTGACCGCAGTCATTTTGGTTGCGATCATGCCGGGTGCGATCCCGTTCACGCGCACACCTTCCCGTGCCCACGCATCCCCGAGCGTCCGGGTGAGGCCGACAACGCCGGCCTTCGAAGCTGCATAGGCCGGGTTTCCAATCACGGACTTGTAGGCACCGATCGAACTTATCACGATGATCGTGCCCTGCCGTTTCTGAATAGAAGGGTAAAACTTCGTGCAACAATGCATTACGCTGTTGAGGTTGATGTCGACCACTCTACGGAAAGTCTCGATCTCATACTCTTTGCGGCGATAGACGACCGCGCCTTGCGCCAGCACGAGGATATCGAGCCCATCAGGAAAGTCTCCTGCGGCCTCGACTGCAGCTGCGTCCGATACGTCGACCTGCTCGTATTCCAGGCCCGTCAGGTCGGAGCCATCTTCGTTCGCGTAGTCGTCAGCGGCGTCGCGTGTGCCCCATACACGAACTTGGGCACCTTGGGCCCGGAACAACTGTGCAATGCCATTGCCGATGCCGCTCGATCCGCCGACAACGAGGACGCGCTTGTTCGCCAGTGACAGGATGTCCTTTCCAATACTCATTGTAATTTCCTTCTTGGAGATCGTCAGGACGCGTTGGTCGGGTCGTTGCCTGTCATATCGGGGCGTTCGGAAAGATAGGGCATCCTCGTCAACTGGTTGCCGCCACTCACCGGAAGGTTGAGCCCGCTTACGAAGGACGGGCCCGCCAGCCATAGTGCTGCATCGGCGTAGTCGTCCGGCTCACCGATGCGGCGCAGAGGTATCTCTCGCGCATAGGCATCTTCCATCCCCGCAACTTCCCATAGGCCCGAGGCCATGTCGCTCCGGATTGGACCGGGCTGGATCGAATTGACCTTGATGCCCTTGGGCCCGTATTCCGCAGCGGCGTACCGGACGAGCGCGTCTGTTGCGGCCTTGGCGCAGCCGTAGGAATAGACAAATTCCATGGGCTGTGCTGCCGCTAGAGAGGAAAACAGGACGATCGCCTGGGCGCTGTACCTGATGAAGTGCAGGCAGCCGAAATAGTTTACCTCCATCGCGGCGCGCGCATCTTCGACGGACGAATCCGCAATCGTGCCGCCCATCGGCAGCCCTGCAGCATTTATCCCCACGTCGAGCCGGCCATAGGCATCGACTGCCCGTGCGATGAAGGCAGCGACGTCGTCCTGGTTGCCAACGTCGCAACGCATTGCCAGGCCACCAGTTTCGCGTGCCAGGTCATGCAAGGGACCTTCGCTGCGCGCGCCAACGAGCAACCGTGCACCTTCAGCCGCAAAACGCCGGGCTATCGCCGCGCCAGATCCGCCCGGCGCCGATGCGCCGAGCACGACGGCAACTTTTCCGTCCAGTAGTCCCATCCGCCAGGTCCTCAGATCGACGCGCCGGCCAAATGGCCTTCGCGGATTGCCGACTGCAGGAAGCGGGGTGAATTGGCATCGCCGACAACACGTACATCGGTGTTACGGTCGCTGAGTGCAGTAAAGAGTTCGCGGTTCGGTGCGTTGGCCGATACGAAAACGATGGTGTCGGCCGGCAAGCGTCGTAGATCGGCGTCATCGGTGAAGTGGGTCGGGCTGATCAACACTTCATCTTCGGTGAATTCCACCGCGCGGTGGCGGATAAGATATTCGAACGGCTTTCCGCGCATGCGGGTGAGGAACGGTTCCACCATCAGCGGGCCTTGCGCCTGCGGCGCGAACATGCGGAGGCGCGTAACGTAGGTGACGGACAGACCCGCGTTGATCAGGTGTTCGCTCGCGGCGATACCTTCATAATGGCCGACATCGTCGATCACGACCGCCGTCTTCCCGAGATTTGCGGGCGGCTGCATGAACAGGTCGAAAGAGGAGATCACGTTCTTGCGTTCGAAATTGCGTATCGGTTGGCCGGGGTGAGAGTGCTGTATGCCGTCCATGCGCGGGAATGAGCCGGTTGCCACGATGACCGATTCGGCACCGCTTTCGATCACGTCTTCTTCGTCCATGTAAGTCGACAGCTGTACGTCGACCCCAAGCCGGAAAACTTCCGATTCAAGCCAGGTAGCGATATCGATCATGCCATGGCGCGTGGGTGCCTTTGCGGCAGCGCGCAGCGTTCCGCCAAGCACCGAGCTGGCTTCGGCAAGTGTGACTTTGTGCCCGCGTAGCGCTGCGACACGCGCCGCTTCCAGTCCGGCAGGGCCGCCACCGACAACAAGCACCTTCTTCTGCTCGGCTGCCGGCCTGAGCCGCGCCTATTCGTGACGCAACGCGTCTATCGGATCGAGGCGCGAGGCGCGGGCTGCCGGGTAGTAGCCGAAGACGATCCCCATCACCGCCGAAAACAGAAAGCTTGCCAGGTTGATCATCGGGCTGAAGATGAACGGCACGTCGATGACCGAGGCGAGCGAATAGGACAGCGCGAAAGCCAGCGCGATCCCGACCAGCCCGCCAAGGCAGCACAGCACGACCGCTTCGGTCAGGAACTGCAATCGCACTTCGCGAGCCAATGCCCCGATGGCGAGGCGGATGCCGATCTCGCGGGTGCGTTCGGTGACGGACACCAGCATGATATTCATGATCCCGATCCCGCCGACCAGTAGGCTGATCCCGGCGATCACCGCGACCATCGCCGTCAGTGCCCCTGTCGCCGCGCCCAGCGCCTGGTTCACTTGCGCGGTGTCGATGATGTTGAAGTCGTTGTCCGCGCCCTCCTGAAGCAGGCGGCGTTCGCGCAGCAGTTCGACCAGCGAATCCTGGATCGCGCTGCTGGAATAGGCGCTGTCGTACTTGATGACGAAGTACTGCAGGTCGTCGCTACCGGTGAAGCGGCGCTGCACCGTCTTCAGCGGCATCAGCACCGTATTGTCCTGGTCCTGGTTGGGGCCGCCGCCCTGGCCGCGTTCAGCAAGGACGCCGATCACCGTGCACGATACGCCGCCAAGGCGCATTTCCTCGCCCAGCGGGCTGGCGTCGGGCACGAAGATCGCATCGCGCACCTTGGGGCCCAACAGGCACACGTTCTTGCCAGCGCTTTCTTCCTCGCGCGTGAAGGGGCGACCTTCCTCGATCTCTATCGATTGCGCGCGCAGGAATGTATTGTTCGCGCCCTGCACGCTGGTCGTCCAGTCCGCTCCGTTATGGAATGCGGTGGTCGATGCCGACACGCTGCCCGCCACTTCCTGCGCACCAGCGATCTGCTTTGCCACGGCCTCGATGTCTTCCTCCTCGAACGGGCGGATCACCTCGCGATCGCCGCGCAAGGGGAAGACGATGAAGACATTGGAGCCGAGCGAACTGATCTGGTCCCGGATCGAGGCCGTCACGCCATTGCCCAAAGTGACCATGGTGATGACGGCGGCCACGCCGATGATGATACCCAGCGTCGTCAGGAACGAACGCAGCAGGTGGCGGCGGATTTCCCGAAACGCCAGCAGCAGGGTGGCCGCGAACATCCTTAGCATCAGGCCGGTTCCACCCGGTGGCGGGCGCCCCGATCGATCCGCTCGACCAGACCGTCGCGGAAATGCACGATCGTGCGCGCGAATTGCGCCATCTCTTCCTCGTGCGTCACCATCACGACAGTGATGCCCTCGCCGTTGAGCCGCGTGAGAAGCTCCATGATTTCGAGCGAGCGTTCGGTGTCGAGGTTGCCGGTCGGCTCGTCCGCCAGCAGCACGTCGGGTTGCGTGACGAGCGCTCGGGCGATGGCGACACGCTGCTGCTGGCCGCCCGAAAGCTCTGCAGGGGTATGAGTGGCCCACGGCGCAAGGCCGACCTGATCGAGCGCGCGCATCGCCGCCTCGCACCGCGCGGCCTTGCTTTCGCCGCGATAGAGCAGGGGAAGCTCGACATTCTCCAGCGCGCTGGTGCGGGCGAGCAGGTTGAAACCCTGAAACACGAAGCCGAGATAACGCCGCCGCAGCAGCGAGCGCTGGTCACGGTCGAGCGACTGCACTTCGACCCCGTGGAAGCGGAAGACCCCGCTGGTCGGTACGTCGAGACAGCCGAGGACGTTCATCGTCGTCGACTTGCCCGAACCCGACGGGCCCATGACCGCGACGAAATCGCCGCGATCGATGGTCAGATCGACGCCTTTCAGGGCCTGGAACGCAGCCGCTCCTTCACCGAAGGTCTTGGTGATCCCCTCCAGTTCGATGAGCGGCTGGGATTCGGGCGACTGGCGCATCAGCGCCCTTTCGCGCCGACGCCGGTGACGACTTTCATGCCGGCCTTGAGGTTTTTCGAAGTCACGACCGTCAAGCGACCGTCGCTTTGCCCCGTCACGACGTCGATCGGATCGAGCGTGCCGTCATCCTGAAGGACATAGACGCGCTGGCGACTGCCGATGCCGATGGTCGCCTGCTGTTCGTTCTGTTCCAGACCGATCTCGGGGTTGAGCACGCCGCCGCCTTCGTCCTTGCCGACATCGCCCGGATCGAAACGCAGCGCGCTGTTGGGGACGAGCAGTCGCTTGCCCGTGCTTTGCGTCGCGATTGTGGCCGTTGCCGTCATGCCGGGGCGCAGCAGGCCTTCGGGGTTGGAGACGGCAAGGCGCGCTTCGTAACTTACGACCTGGTTCGTCGCGGTGGACGTCGTGCCGGACGCAGTCGAGGTCGCGATGTTGCTTGACGCGCGGTTCACGCGTTCGACCGCTGCGGGGAACTTGCGGCCCGGATAGGCATCGACGGTGAAGGTCGCATCCTGCCCTGCTTCGACCTGCCCCACGTCAGCCTCGTCGATGTCGACGCGAAGCTGCATCTGCGACAGGTCTTCGGCGATCACGAACAGGGTCGGCGTATTGAAGCTGGCCGCGACGGTCTGTCCCGGTTCGACCTGACGGGCGAGGACGACGCCCGAGACCGGCGAACTGATCAGCGCCCGACCGCGATTGGTCAGCGCGGAAGACAACTGCGCTTCCTGCGCCTTCACGTTGGCCTCGGCCGAAGCGACGGCGGCGCGGTCGCGCTTTACCGCGGCGACGGCCTGTTCCAGTTCGGTCTTCGACGGCACCTTGCCGTCCGATGCTTCGTAAACGCTGCGCAGGCGGGCAAGCTGTGCTTCGTCCACGTCCAGCGTCGCGCGGGCCTGTGCGACTTGCGCGCTGGCAGCGTTGAGATTGGCGCGCGCCTGCGTGATCTGGTCGTCGATGATGTCTGTATTGATCACGGCCAGCGTCTGCCCGCGCGATACGCGGTCGTTCACGTCGACGTAGATCTGGTCGATCCGGCCCGACACTTCCGAGCCGACCTGCACCTGGTTTGTCGGGCGCAGGTTGCCGGTGGCCGTTACCGTCAGGTCTAGCGAGCGCTGCTGCACCGCCTCTGTGATGTACTGCGGCTTGTCATCGCCGCCCGAACATTGCGCGATCAGCAGGATCAGGACGATTACGATAAGCGCGGGCAGCCAGTAGCGCATGTACTTGCGCCAGCGCGGCTTCGGCTTCGTGCCGAGGAAATCGTCGATACCTTCGGGCGCCTGCCCGTCGTCGGCATCGCTCATGGCCCAGTCCTTTCGGGGTTCTCGGGAATGTCGTTGTCGCCGTCGGTCCACCCGCCGCCCAGCGCCTGTGTCAGGCGGACGAAAGCGTTGGCGCGCTCCGCCTCGCTGGCGGCAAGCGCATTGCGTGCGGACAGCAACTGGTTTTCGGCAAGCAGCAGCGTTTCGAAATCGATGAGGCCTGCCTGATACTGGCTGCGCGCAAGCAGCGCGGCATTGCTGGCCGCGTCCAAAGCCTCGGCAAAGAGCCCGACCCGTTGGCGCGCGGCACGCAAGGAGGCGTTGGCGCTCTCGACGTCTTCGAGCGCGAGGAGGATCGCCTGCTCCCACCCGGCGAGCGAGGCGGCGGCCTGCGCGCGCGAAGCCTCGATCTGGGCGGCGGTGCGCCCACCGTCGAAGATCAGCTGGCTGATCCCAGCAAACAGTCCGCCGGTGATGATGTCGAACAGGTCGCCCGCGCTGGTCGCGGAAGTGCCGATGTTGCCCGTCAGCGAAAGCATCGGGAACAGCTGCGCGCGGGCAAGCCCGATACGCGCCGTGTCGGAGATCAGGATCGCCTCGGCCTGACGCACGTCCGGCCGGTTGCGCAGAACTTCGGCAGGCATCGGATAGCCGAGCAGTTCGGGCGGAACGGGTATCGTCTCCGACCCCTCGAACCGCGTCAGCACGGGGCCGGGCGCTTCGCCGATCAGGGTGGAGATCGTGTTCGCCGCGGACGCAAGATCGCGTTCGAGCGCGGGGATCGAGGCCGCTGTCTGCGCGCGCTGCGTGCGAGCCTGCTCGACATCTAGGCTGGAGACCAGCCCCGCCTCGAGCCGCCAGCGGGCGATCTGCAGGTTCTCGTCCTGAATGGCCAGCGTCTCGCGCGCGATGGCGAGTTGCAGGGCGAGCGCGCGGGCCGAAATTGTCGTCTGCGCCACCTGCCCGACGATCAGCCGCTGCAGGTCTGCCAGCGAATATCCCGCGGCCAGCAGATCCGCCTTGCTGGAAGCGACGTCGAAACCAATAGACCCGAACAGGTCCGCTTCCCAGCGGGCATCGGCGCCGACCGAGAAGGTGTAGTCGTCGCTGGCAAAATCGCCGACATCGCGCTGAACCCCTGCACTGGCGCCGATCTGCGGGAAGTAGCTGGCCCGGCTGGCCTTGACACCGGCGCGGGCGATGCGAACGCGGGCGGCGGCAGCGGCTAGATCGCGGTTGTTCAGAATCGCGGCGGCGACGAACTCGGTGACGAGTGGATCGTCGAGCAGGGTCCAGTATTCGGCGAGGTCCACCGTGACCGGCGCGACCGGCATCGACCATGTTTCAGGGATGGCGACGCCCGGTTCGGCCGGTTTTTCGCCCAGCAATGACGTGCAGCCACCAAGCGGCAATGAAGCCGCCGCGATGAAAAGAGCCGCCGAACGTATCGATGCGCGCCTGCTGGCCAGAATGTTTCCCACCCGATCCGTATCCGTCACGTCTGGCGCCCCCTGCGCCAACGCGTGCGAAAAATAGTTTCGATCGAAATGGAACTTAGCCAGAAATCGGGGAAGGCAAAGGCCTAACACCCCGATTTCATCAGCTTTCAGGATTTGTCATGAAAGTGCGGCATTGCTGCCACGTCGCGGATCGTCAGTTCGCGGAAAAAGTACCCGGCTGCATGATCTCGTCGACCGGCTTGCGGCCCGACGGCTGCTCCTTGTCCTGCAGGTCCTCGGGCAGGCTTTCCGCACTGCCGCGACGCCCGATCGCAACGGCTGCTTCGAGGCGGTGCGTGTCGGGAATGTTCAGCGCCGCGACCGCCTTGTCGAACTCGATCCCGGTCATGGCGTGCGCGTGATAGCCCATGGCCGTCGTCTGCAGCGCAAGGTTGGCCCATGCCGCGCCCGCATCGAAGCTGTGGCTGTGGCTTGGTGATCCGTCTTCGCTCTTGGTCGTGCCGCGGTCCGAGACGATGAACAGCAGCGCGCCTGCCGTCTTGACCCAGTCCTGATTGAACGGGATCAGCTGGTCGAGGAACGTGTCCCAGTTCTCGTCCCCGCGCAGGGAGTAGAGGAACGTCCATGGCTGTGCATTGAAGGCCGATGCCGCCCAGCCAGCGGCTTCGATGATGACTTTCAGGTCTTCGAGCGGCAGCGCGGTTTCATCAAACGCGCGGGGCGACCAGCGCTCCACGATGAGGGGAACGATTTTTTCGTGCGCGTCGCGTCCGGTCATGTCTGGTCCTGTCTTGTTGGGCGGGGTCGGAAGTAGGGATTCATTCCTCGCCTGCAAGGGTGTCAGAACAGGTCGAGCTGCGCGCTGTCTGCCTGGCGGGAAGGCCTTGCGCCATCCAGCTTCGACAAGGTCAGGCCCATCAGCCGGATCGGGCGGGGCAGGGGCAGCATTTCGGACAGCAGGTCGTGCCCGATGCGCCCGAACTCGGTCTTGCCGGCGACGCTGCGCGGCAGGGTGGTAGCGCGGCTCTGGATCGTGAAATCGTTGTATTTCAGCTTCATCGTGACTGTGCGGCCTGTCGCCTCGGCGCGCTCGATCCGCTCCCACACGATGTCGATGATGCGGTCCATCGCCTCGCGCAGTTCGGCAGGGTTCGACAGGTCCTCGTGAAAGGTGCGTTCGCCGCCCACCGACTTGCGATTGCGGCTGGCGCGTACCTGTCGCAAATCGATGCCGCGTGCGGCGCGATAGAGATAGTCGGCGAAACTGCCGAAATTGGCGCGCAGGAAGGCGAGGTCCTTCGTGACGAGATCTGCCCCCGTCTCGATACCGAGTCGCGACATCTTCTCCGCGCCCTTGGGGCCGACGCCGTGAAAGCGCTTGACCGGCAAGGTCGCGACGAAGGCCGCGCCTTCGCCCGGGCGGATGACGCATAGGCCATCGGGCTTGTTCTGGTCGCTGGCGAGCTTTGCGAGGAACTTGTTGTAGCTGACCCCCGCGCTGGCGGTGAGGCCGGTTTCTTCGCGGATGCGGCGGCGGATTTCCTGCGCGATGCGGGTGGCCGATCCCAGCCCGCGCAAGTCCTCCGTCACGTCGAGATAGGCCTCGTCCAACGAGAGCGGTTCGACCAGCGGGGTGTAGTCGTTGAATATCGCGCGGATCTGGCCCGAAACCTCCCGATAGACATCGAAGCGGGACTTGCGGAAGATGAGATCGGGGCACAGCCGCCTGGCCGTGACCGACGGCATGGCGGACCGCACTCCGAACTTGCGCGCTTCGTAACTGGCGGCGGCAACCACGCCGCGGCCCGACGACCCGCCGACGGCGACCGGTTTTCCGCGTAGCGAAGGCTCATCGCGCTGTTCGACGCTGGCGAAGAAGGCGTCCATGTCGACATGGATGATCTTGCGCAGCCCTTCGGCTTCGCCTTCCTCGTCATCGTCGTCGTGGATCGTCTCGCTCACGGGGCCAGGCCTTAGCGCAAGGCGTGGCCTTTTGTCAGGCGGACAAGTCCAGATGGCGACGCGGGGCGTGCCCGATTTGCCATTGCGGCATCGCGGCAAGGGGCGCATGAGGCTGGCAATGTTTCGCCTACCCAAGCCCCCCAAAGAACTGAGCCGTACGGAATTCACGGTAATGCTCGCTTTCGTGATGGCGCTGCAGGCACTTGGCATCGACGCCATGCTGCCCGCGCTTTCCGACATCGCCGCCGAACTGAAGGTAGAGGATCCGAACCAGCGCCAGCTGGTCGTCGGCACCTACCTTATCGGAATGGGCGTCGGTTCGCTCATCTTCGGGTTTCTGGCAGACCGGTTCGGGCGCAAGCCGGTGATCCTTGGCGGGATCGGGACGTATTGCCTGTTCGATTTCGGCTGCATGATCATCACCGATTTCAACGCACTGCTGGTCTTCCGCTTTGCGAACGGCATGGTCGCCTCAGCGGGAAGTGTCGTTGCCAACGCCATCGTGCGCGACCGCTTTGAAGGCGATGCCATGGCGCGTGTCGTGTCGATGATAGCGGTGGTCTTCATGATCGTGCCGGTGCTGGCCCCGACGATCGGTCAGATGATCCTGCTGGTCGCGGGCTGGCGTTCGATCTTCGGCATGATGTTCGTAACCGGCATCACGATGTTCCTGTGGGTCCTGTTCCGCCTGCCCGAAACTCTGGCGGCGCATGAGCGTCAGCCGATGGACCTGAAACGGGTGGCGCACAATTTCCGGCTGGTCATCACCAACCGCGATGCCTTCGGCTACATCTTTGGTGCGACGCTCGTCTTTGCGGGGCTCTACGGCTACATCAACTGCGCGGAACAGCTGGTGGGCGAACACTTCGGCCTTGGTCAGCGGTTCGCCTATGTCTTTGGCGGGATGGCCGTGTTCATGGCGCTGGCGAACTTCGTCAATTCACGCATCGTGGAAAAGTTCGGTGCGCGCCGGGTCAGTCATACCGCGCTGCTGATGTTCGTCGTCACCGGCTTCCTGCAACTGATCGCTGCATGGGCTGCCCCCAACAGCTTCTGGCTGTTTGCGCCGCTGATGACCGTGAACCTTGGGCTTATCGGCTTCCTCGGTGGTAATTTCAGCTCGATCGCGTTGCAGCCGTTCAAGCACTTCGCAGGGTCGGCCTCCTCGCTTCAGACCACGATCCGCGTTGGTGGCGGGGCGGTGTTGGGCGCGATCGTGGGCAACGCCTACGACGGCACGGCAAGGCCGCTGGGTGCGGCGTTGTTCGGGCTGTCGCTTGCGGGGCTAATGCTCATTCTTTTCTCGGAACGGGGCAAGCTGTTCCGTCGCCGCAAGGAAAGCATCGCACAGGTCGAAGGCGAGGAACTGGTCTAATCGCCTGCAAAGGCAAAGGGCACGCCGGTATCGCGATTGTCATCGGGGCGCAGTTCGCGGCCGATCGGCGGAGCCGAGCGTGCGATGCAGCGCGGGCGGTGGCACAGGCGACAAGCCACGCCGATGGGCGTCGTGGCGTCCGGATCGAGGCCGTCGGAATAGATCACGTGCCCTGCATGTTCGGGCGCGCAGGCCAGCGCCACCGCACGGGTTGCGCGGGGCGCATCCCACGATCCGCCACCCGCCTCGACCGAGCGGGCGATCGAGAAGAACTTTTCGCCCTCGGGCAGTTCCAGCCATTGCGGGCGGATGCGGCCCGGCGTCTCGAATACGGCGTGGACGTTCCACAAGGGGCATGATCCGCCCGTGCGCGCGAAAGGAAAGCCCGCGCCGTCCAGCCGCTTGGACACGTTGCCTGCGCGGTCGACGCGCAGGAAGAAGAACGGCACGCCTTCCTCTCCCGGGCGGCCCATCGTGGTGAGGCGGTGGGCGATTTGTTCGAAGCTGGCGGCAAAGCGGCGTGACAAGGCCTCTATATCATGCCGCGTCTGGCGCGCGGCGCGCAGGAAAGGGCGATAGGGCATCAGCAGCGCCGCAGCCCAGTACCCGCTGAGCGCGCGTTGCGCGAGGCGGCGGGCGTTCTCGCCCGAAAAGCGCCCCTCAAGCACTTGCGTCTGGATGACCTGCCGCGCTTCCAAGAGCGCGATCTGCAATGCCAGTTGAAAGCGGCGGCCCGGATTGTCGAGCAGGTTCGAGATCAGCACCTGTTCGCGGTGGCGGTCGTGCCAGCGCAGCGAGCCGAGGATCAGTTCGGGATCGGAAAATCGCACTTTCTGCCCGTGCTTGCGGGCCAGTCGCGCGATGAGGGCGTCTGTCGAAACCGATTCCTCACGCGACTGGGCCGCGGCCATCTCCTGCGCGACTTCGGCTGCGTGGTCGTCGAGCGCGGGAAAGCAGTTGCGCCGCGCGGCAAGGAACGCGCGCGCTTCGCCAACAGGGTCGCTCGCTGCGGCTGGCGCGCCTTCGCCGCTCGCCATTTCGCGCCGCTGAGCGTGGGCCATCTGTTCTTCGGTAAAGGCGGTGTGCAGGCGCAGCAGCGCCTCTGCGAAACCGGGATAGCTGGTGGCGATGTCGGCGCTGTCCAGCGCGGGTAGGTCGATGTCTTCGAAGATCGGTTGCTTCAATGTTGCCTGAAGCCGCTTCGACAGTTCCTCGCCCCCGTCGTCGGCAAGGCTGGCAATGTCGATCTTGTATGTCGTCGCCAGTTTCAGCAGCAGGTCTGCCGTAACGGGCCGCTGGTTCCGCTCCATCAAGGCGACATAGCTTGGCGAAATGTCCAGGTCGGCGGCCATGTTGGCCTGCGTCAAGCCGAGGTCGCGCCGTACGCGTTTCAGCCGCGGTCCCATGAAAAGCGCCTTACGGGCCATCGAATCGCACACCCTTCACATCGTTCGAGTCAGCGTCATTACAACATTACATCCGATTTTTGTAAAGTTTGACATGATGACACCGAGCCGCGTTCCGCAACGCACAAATCCGCATCATAAGCATGCCATCGGATTTACTCATTTTCGAATCGTGAGGGCTTGAACAATGACCTACCAGCAGACCATCGCGTCCCTGAAGGACACGATCGACGCCAACGGCGCACCGTGGAATGCGATCGACGCCGAAAGCGCTGCTCGCATGAAGTTGCAGAACCGCTTTAACACCGGCCTCGACATCGCGAAGTACACCGCGAAGATCATGCGCCAGGACATGGCGGCCTATGACGCGGACCCTGCAAACTACACCCAGTCGCTCGGCTGCTGGCACGGGTTCATCGGTCAGCAGAAGATGATCTCCATCAAGAAGCACTTCGGCACGACCAAGCAGAAGTACCTCTACCTCTCGGGCTGGATGGTTGCTGCCCTGCGTTCCGAATTCGGCCCGCTGCCCGACCAGTCGATGCATGAGAAGACCAGCGTTCCGGCCCTGATCGAGGAGCTCTACACCTTCCTCAAGCAGGCCGACGCCCGCGAACTCGGCATGATGTTCCGCGACCTCGACGCAGCGCGTGAGCGTGGTGACGAGATCGAGGCGAAGCGTATCGAGACCGCGATCGACAACTACGAAACTCACGTCGTTCCGATCATTGCGGACATCGACGCAGGTTTTGGCAACCCGGAAGCGACCTACCTGCTGGCCAAGCAGATGATCGAAGCCGGTGCCTGCGCCCTGCAGATCGAGAACCAGGTCTCTGACGAAAAGCAGTGCGGCCACCAGGACGGCAAGGTCACGGTCCCGCACGAGGACTTCCACCAGAAGATCCGCGCGATCCGTTACGCCTTCCTCGAACTCGGCGTGGATGACGGCATCATCGTCGCCCGCACCGACTCACTGGGCGCTGGCCTGACCAAGCAGATCGCTTTCACCAAGGAACCGGGCGACCTGGGCGACCAGTACAACTCGTTCCTCGATTGCGACGAGGTCGATGCCTCGAACCTGGGCAACGGCGACGTGCTGATCAGCCGCGACGGCAAGCTGCTTCGTCCCAAGCGCCTGCCTTCGAACCTTTACCAGTTCCGTTCGGGAACGGGCGAAGATCGCTGCGTGCTCGATGGCATCACTTCGCTTCAGGCCGGTGCAGACCTGCTCTGGATCGAGACCGAGAAGCCGCACATCGGCCAGATCGGCGGAATGGTGAACCGCATCCGCGAAGTCATTCCGAATGCCAAGCTGGTCTACAACAACTCGCCCAGCTTCAACTGGACGCTGAATTTCCGCCAGCAGGTCTTCGATGCCTGGGAAGCGGAAGGCAAGGACGTGTCGGGTTACGACCGTGCCAAGCTGATGAGCGTGGATTACGATGGCAGCGATCTCGCCGCCGAAGCCGACGAACGCATCCGCACCTTCCAGAAGGACGCGGCGGCACAGGCCGGCATTTTCCACCACCTCATCACGCTGCCGACGTACCACACGGCTGCGCTGAGCACGGACAACCTCGCCAAGCGCTACTTCGGCGCAGAGGGCATGCTCGGCTACGTCCTCAACGTCCAGCGCGAGGAAATCCGCCAGGGTATCGCTTGCGTCAAGCACCAGAACATGGCCGGCTCCGACATCGGCGACGACCACAAGGAATACTTTGCCGGTGAAGCGGCCCTCAAGGCCGGCGGCAAGGACAACACGATGAACCAGTTTGCCGCCGCGTAACGGACGGCAAATCGGAAACCAGATGAGAGTGCAGAACTGAAAGGCCGCTTAAAGGGCGGCAGATCCAAGGAGCAAATGACATGAGCACCGAAGAAACGAGCCGTCCCGAACAGCGTCCCCGTGCGATCTTCAGCAACGCGGACTTCCCGATGCTGAAGACCGCCGTCGCCCACTACGCCCGGACCTGCGAGGATCCGGCAGAGGCGAACCGGTATGCCAACCTTCTACACCGTCTCGGCCGCGCCGGCTGAACGGTCAGAATAGAACACAACGCGGCCCGCTTGAGGGAGAGGGTCGCGAAACTCCGAAAGGCGCGGGGGCATAATGCTCCCGCGCCCTTTTTATATCAGTGGCGACGGATGGTGCCGAGTGGTTCGGCAAAGTGTGGATAGCCGTGGCCCTCGGGCATGATGAGGCAGCGTTCGCCGTTTTCTTCGGCGATGACCGGCATCACCATACGCGGCGGGATCGCCCGAGCCTGTTCCCTCGCCCGTTCAAAATTGCCGAGTTGTGCGATACGCAGCAGGTTCATGCGAGTGGGAAACATGAGCTCTTCGTCGCTCGTCTCCGCGCGCGCCAGCATCGCCTCGGGCGTGATCCAGAAATGTTCGGTCGTCTCGGACCCGTCGGCGGACAGATCGACAGCGCCTGTACCGAGGTCTGCGATCAGAAAGCGCGTGTCGAACCGGCGCGGAATGCTGAGAGGCGGGAACCAGCGGGCAAAAGGAACCAGTGCGTCGGGCACAATGGCGAGCCCTAAGTCCGAAAGCAGGTTGGTCAGCGGGGTGCCTGAACAAAGCGCGGCGCGGGCCTCGCTCGCCTGCGTGGCCGTGACCTGTCCGTCGACACCGACAAGCAGGCCCGTTTCCTCGAGCGTTTCGCGCACCGCGGCAACGCGGGCGACATTCCATTCCGGATCGCCGGACATGTCGGCGGCAAGATCGTGATCAGCGGCGTCTATCCGCCCGCCTGGGAAAACCGCCGCTCCTGCCCCGAAGGCCAGCTTTTTCGAGCGGCGGACCATGAGGATTTCCGTGCCATCCACGCCGTTACGGAACGCGATCAGGGTCGATGCTGGAATGCCGGGAGAGGGGTTTTCGGGACTGGTCATGTCGGGATTCTTGACAATTCACGCGACGCGCCGGTCTGCCAGAAACGCGCAAACCGCGTAATTCCGCGGTTTCGCATTATTTGGCACGCTTCGTGCTTTATTTCCGTTACACCCGAACGAAACTCAGAAGACGCGGGGTTGTCGTACTGGTCTCCGACAGCCCCGCGAGCAAACGGGACAGGTCGGAACGCCGCCATCAGTCGGCCTTTGCAACCTGCTTTTCATCCATCAGCTGCTGCAGTTCACCGGCTTCGAACATCTCCATCATGATGTCGCTGCCGCCGATGAATTCGCCCTTCACGTAGAGCTGCGGAATGGTCGGCCAGTCGGAGAACGACTTGATTCCCTGACGGATTTCCATGTCCTGCAGCACGTCGACGGAACCGAAGGCGACGCCGCAGTGATCGAGGATGGCAACAGCGCGGCTTGAAAAACCACACTGCGGGAAGAGGGGGGTGCCCTTCATGAAGAGCACGACGTCGTCGGCCTGGACGATATCCTGGATGCGGTCGTTTACGTCGGACATGTAATTCAGTTTCCCGTGAAGAATTTCGTGCAGTTCACTTGGGAACCGAAGTCGTCAGTTGCAAGGCGTGGAGTTCACCGCCCATGCGGCCGCCCAGCGCCTCGTACACAGCCTTGTGCTGCGCGACGCGGGTCATCCCTGCAAAACTGGGCGACACGACGTGCGCGGCATAATGGTCCCCATCGCCTGCAAGGTCGGTGATCGTGACCTCGGCATCGGGAAGGGCGGCGCGGATCATCGATTCGATCTCGCTGGCCTGCATTGCCATGATGAACTTGCCTTTCGCGCCCCTGACGGGCGCCCTGTCGGTATTTCTTACAGCCCCGAGGTGGGGATGCGATCAGACTTCGCCGAGGAACTGGCGGCGCGCTTCGACCATCTTTTCTTCAAGCGCGGCGCGGACCGTCGCATCGTCGATGTCGAGCCCCGCTGCGGTCATGTCGCCGAGCAGCTTGCGGATCACGTCCTCGTCACCGGCTTCTTCGAAGTCGGCCTGGACTACGGCCTTGCGATAGGCCTCGGTCTCTGCCTCGTTCAGGCCCATGCGGGCTGCGGCCCATTCGCCCACCAGCCGGTTACGGCGCGCGGTGATGCGGAACAGGGTTTCCTCGTCGAAAGCAAACTTGGCTTCCTCGGCGCGTTCGCGGTCACGAAAATCGGTCATGGCAGTTCCCCTTGGGATTGATCAGGCTGCACGCGGCCCGGAAAGAAACGGAAGGACGGACGCGGTCTTGGCCTCGTAGGCCGAGATCGCGTCGCCGCGGGTCATCGTCAGGCCGACTTCGTCGAGCCCTTCGAGGAGGCAGTGTTTGCGGAACGGGTCGATCTCGAACTCGAACCGGTCCTGAAACGGCGTGGTCACCGTCTGGTGCTCAAGGTCGATCGCGATGTCCTCCTCTGCGGCTACTTCGAGAAGGCGGTCCACCTTGTCCTGCGGCAGCACGACAGTGAGAATGCCGTTCTTGAAAGCGTTGCCGGAGAAGATATCCGAAAAACTGGGTGCGATCACGGCCTTTACGCCCATGTCGAGAAGGGCCCAGGCTGCGTGTTCGCGGCTGGATCCGCAACCGAAGTTGTCGCCCGCGATCAGGATCGGCGCGCCCTTGTATCGTTCGCTGTCGAAGATGTTGTCCGGATCCTGACGAACCGTCTCGAATGCGCCCTGGCCCAGGCCTTCGCGCGTGATGGTCTTCAGCCAGTGAGCCGGAATGATGACGTCGGTGTCGACGTTCTTCGCACCATAAGGGATGGCGCGGCCTTCGATTTCGCGGATCGGTTCCATGGACTTTCGCCTAGATGAAGCGGCGGGCCGCCTCAACACGAATCTGCCCGATTCCGGGCGGGAATCGGCGCTCAGTCGGTCTCGGGCATCTCTGCCGTGGGTTTTGCCTTCTTCTTCTCGGCCCGTTCCTTGCGGCGCGAGGCATACAGAAGCGCGGCGGTCAGCGCGGCGGATCCGATCGCGGCACCGGCCATGGCGGCCTTTCCGGTCCAGTTCTTGTCGTCGCTCACGTCGATAATCCTTGTCTGTCTCTTCCTGTGCCACGAACCGATCATGCGCCGGTTTCGCGACTGCTGTCCTTGCGCTCGGTCAGAAACGGGCGAAGTGCAAGCCACCTTGCCGTCTTTTCCGCAAGGCTCATCGCGGCAAAGGCAGGGCTGCTTGACGGAAGATCGATCAAGGCAAGGGGCGTATCGGTCCCGATCAGCCGCCTGCCGATCCGCGCGGCAGTGCCGCCGTTGAAGCCGATCGCGGCAAGGTCAGGCAGGTCCGCGATCAGATCGGCAAGCGGATTGCCCTCCACCTCGCGCAACGCGGTATCAAGGCTTCCCTCGCGCCGTCCGCTTTTCACCACGTCCCAGAGCCCGATGCCGTGATCGAGCAGGATCGCCAGCCGCGCATCGTATTCCATGGCGGGGAGGTCCGCGCCGATTACCGCGCCGACCAGATGCCAGAACCGGTTCTGCGGGTGCGCGTAATACCGCTCGGCCCGAAGCGAGGCCTCACCCGGCAGGCTGCCGAGCAGGAGCAGGCGGGTATCGGCCCTGACTACGGGCGGAAAAGAGGACTTGCGGGTCAGAACGCCTTGCCGTCGCCCATCGTGCCGTGGCCGGTGCGCGTCGTCGGCGTGTCGCTGTCGTCGGTCATGGCAAGGCCATCGGACCAGACCGCGGGAATGCCGGTCACTTCGTCCAGCGGGAAAAGGCGCATGTTCACGCCCATCCTTTCCTCTTCATGGTCGCCGTAAGGCGTCCACGCGACGGTCGAACCGCAGGCAGGGCAGAAGTGGAAGGTCAGGCAGCGCTCGACATCGGTGCGGCCGAATTCGGCCATATTGCCCGCGATCTCGACTTCGCCCGACGCGAGATAGCCCCAGCCCGCGCCCATCGGGCGGCAGGCGGAGCAGTTGCAGAAGTTCACGTAGTCGGGCTTGCGCGCCAGCGTCACGGTAACCGATCCGCAGGCGCAGTGCCCTTTCACTTCAAAGCTCGCGGACGTCGGTAAGGTGGCCGGTTACCGCCGCCGCCGCCGCCATCGCGGGGCTGAGCAGGTGGGTGCGGGCACCCGGGCCCTGACGGCCGACGAAGTTGCGATTGCTGGTCGATGCGCAGCGTTCGCCTGCGGGCACCTTGTCCGGGTTCATGGCAAGACAAGCCGAACAGCCGGGTTCGCGCCATTCGAGCCCCGCATCGATGAAGACCTTGTCGAGACCTTCTTCCTCGGCCTGCTGTTTCACGAGACCCGAGCCGGGGACGACGATCGCCCATTTCACGCCAGCAGCCTTCTTGCGCCCGCGCACCACGTCGGCAGCGGCGCGAAGATCCTCGATACGGCTGTTGGTGCAGGACCCGATGAAGACGTTTTCGACCGGGATGTCGGCCATCTTCGTGCCCGGCGTCAGGCCCATGTAATCAAGGCTGGCCTGTGCGGCCTTCTGCTTCGACGGGTCGGCAAAGCTGGACGGATCGGGGACCACGCCGCCGATGGCTACAGTGTCTTCGGGGCTGGTGCCCCAGGTCACGGTCGGCTGGATGTCGGCAGCGTCGATGTGGACCGACTTGTCGAAGGTCGCGCCCGCATCGGTGGGAAGCGACTTCCACCACGCCAGCGCCTTGTCCCAGTCCTCGCCGGTGGGGGCCATCGGGCGGCCCTTTACATAAGCGAAAGTCTTTTCGTCGGGCGCAATCAGGCCGGCACGCGCGCCGCCTTCGATCGCCATGTTGCACACGGTAATACGGCCCTCGACGCTCATGTCCTCGAACGTGGAGCCGCAGAACTCGATAACGTGGCCGGTGCCGCCGGCGGTGCCGATGACGCCGATGACGTGCAGGACGACGTCCTTGGGCGTGACGCCCGCACCCAGCTTGCCTTCGACGCGAACTTCCATCGTTCTGGACTGTTTCAGCAAAAGTGTCTGCGTGGCGAGCACGTGCTCGACCTCGCTCGTGCCGATGCCGAAGGCCAAAGCGCCCAGACCGCCGTGGGCAGCGGTGTGCGAATCGCCGCAGACGATCGTGGTGCCGGGCAGCGAAAAGCCCTGTTCGGGGCCGACGACGTGGACAATGCCCTGTTCAAGATCGGCATCGCCGATGAGGTGGATACCGAATTCGGGCGCATTGCGTTCCAGTGCGGCCAACTGCTGCGCGCTTTGCGGATCGGCGATCGGCACGCGGTTGCCTGCGGCATCGCGGCGCGCGGTCGTGGGCAGGTTGTGATCGGGCACAGCAAGCGTGAGATCGGGGCGGCGCACCTTGCGGCCCGAAACGCGAAGCGCCTCAAAGGCCTGCGGGCTGGTCACTTCGTGGACGAGGTGACGGTCGATATAGATGAGGCAGGTGCCATCGTCCCGACGTTCGACGACGTGGGCGTCCCAGATCTTCTCGTAAAGAGTGCGCGCTTTTTCGGTCATAATGAGCGCGCATTTGCGCGTCCGCGCCGCCGATTGCAAGCCATTGCGCAGGCGAGTATCAGGGCAGCATGGGTCTGACCGAAAAGATACTGATCGTGCTTGCCAGCGCCGCGGCGATGGAATTCGTCGCCTGGGTTTCGCACAAGTACATCATGCACGGCTTCGGCTGGGGCTGGCACCGCGATCATCACCAGCGGCACGACAACTTCTTCGAGAAGAACGACCTCTACGCTTTGGTCGGCGCGGCGATGAGCATTTCGATGTTCGCGCTCGGCAGTCCGCTCGTCATGGGTGACAGCGCGTGGGAGCCTGCGACGTGGATCGGGATGGGCATTCTCGTCTATGGCGTGATCTACACTCTGATCCACGACGGGCTCGTCCACCAGCGGTGGTTCCGGTACGTTCCGCGCAAGGGCTATCTGAAACGACTGGTTCAGGCGCATCACCTGCATCATGCGACCCACGGCAAGGAGGGCGGCGTCAGCTTCGGCTTCGTGATCGCGCGCCATCCCGACAGGCTGAAGCAGGACCTGATGCGCCAGAAACGACTGGGCAAGGCACAACTGCGCAAGTCGCAGGTCAGCGACCAGACTTCATCGCTCTGACTGCAAAGGAAAAGGGACGCGCAAGACCGGCTTGGCTCCGGCCCGTGCGCGCCCCTTCAGATTGGCCTGCTCAATGCGTCGTCAGCAGGTAGTCGTAGCTGTGCGCGTCGAACAGCCGACGGCCGTTCTGGGCGACTGAACGATACGGAAAGGCATGATTTTCAATCTGCCTTCCGAAGCTTTCCGCTTCCCTGCAGTGCTGCATCCGTTCCGCTTGCGTCTTGGCGCATTGGGCCCGGATCAGCTCGACCTGCTCATTGAGCAGGAGGCTGTTGAAGTCTTCCATGGTGCCGCTCTCCCTCGGCAGACATGTTGGCATCGGCCCGTCCTTGGGTGAACGGGTCTGGTGAAGGCTTGCTTGTAATTGGATGTACTCGCGCGCCGAGTCCGCTTGTAGCACGATTGATGCGTGGAGTCCCGCCTTTCGCGCACTTATGTTGCGCGTGCGAGGTCAGGCGCCCGTTTGGCGGGGTAAGGCGTGAAAATGACCGATCCAGTTCGCGGGTGCAGCGTGAAAAGCGCGGAAAACCTAGCTTTCGGACGCGATCCGGGCTGCCGTTTCGCGAATCAGCGCGATCATGTTGGGCACACCCTGCGTCCGGTTCGACGAAAGCTGGTTCTTCAGATCGAACGGGTCGAGACAGGTTGCGATGTCGGTCTTTGCCACTTCGCTGGCCGGACGGTCCTGCACCGCCGAAATGACGAGAGCGACGATGCCCTTGGTGATGGCGGCATTGCTATCGGCGAGGAAGTGCAGCTTCTCCTCGCTGCCTTCGCCGACACGGGTGGGATAGACCCATACCGCGGCTGAGCATCCTTTGACCTGCGTCGCCTCTGTCTTGAGCGCGTCGGGCATGGGCTCGAGCTCGCGGCCAAGTTCGATGAGGAGGCGGTAGCGTTCGTCCCCTTCAAGGAACTCGTACTCTTCGGCAATGTCGTCGATCGATCGCATGGCCCACCCGCTAGCGAGCCGCGCGCGATCGATCAACGCTTCATAGTTCGACGCCGGCTGCGATAGCTTCCAACTGCCGGACGCGTTCCTTCAGATCCGCCAGCTCGATGCGGGCGGCGGGCATCCCTTCACCGGGCCTGCTGTCAGTGTGGCCGATCTCCTGCATCCGCAGCGCGAGATATCCCTGCCAGCCGCGTAGTGCGGCCATGGTGACGATGGCGACAGCGGCAAGGGCGGCGATCGCGACGGTCAAGATTTCATAAGCCATGTGCTGTTCCCCTTCCTTGCGTTGGCGCTCAGTCGCGCAGGCTTTCGATCTCGTCGGCAAGGCCCAGCCGCTTGCGATCGTCATATGCGATCCGCTCCAGCACCTTGATCCGCTCCTTCAGTTCCGAGACCTCGTCTTCCAGTTCGCGCTCGCGTCCGGTGTCGGCGCGCGGCACGGGGTTGCCGCCGTCGTCGGTGCCGAAGCCCGCCGCCGAGTTGTGGCGTGAGCGGATCGCCTGGCCGATGACGACAATGGCCACGATGACGACGATGGCAGTCCACAAACTCACTGCATCTTCTCCTTTTCGCCCGACAGGCGAAGTTGTTCGATTTCCTGCGTCAGGTGATAGCCGCTGTCGGTGACGATCCGTTCGACATTGGCCAGCCGGTCCTTCACCGAACCGATCTCTGCGCGAAGCTGGGCGTTTTCCTGCGTCATCAGCTTCAGGCGTTCGGCGGTTTCGGCGTCCTTCTTGGGATAAACCGACCGGCCCCAGCTGTTTTCCAGTGGATAGCCGTGGCGCACGCGGATGGCGGTGTTGATGATCCAGGCCGCGCTCATCGCGACGATGCCGATGCCGAGCACGGCGGGTGTAATCAGTTCGTTCATGGTTTATCAGACCTCGTGGCGCGGACGTTCGATGGGGGCGTTCAGGCGGCGGTCGCTGTCCTCGCCGCGCAGAGCCTCGATCTGGTGGGCAAGGTCATAGCCCTTGTCGGTGACGATGCGTTCGAGGACGCGGACCCGTTCTTCGAGCTGCGAAGTGTGCTGCGCGTACTGGGCTGCTTTCTCTGCGGAAAGCTCGCTCGTCATCTGCAGCTCTTTCTGCTTGTGCTTGGTCCAGATCCACAGGCCGCCCAGCATGAACGGGGCCAGCGGGATCAGGAGTGCGAATATTTGAGCGTCCATTTTCGAGTTTCCCCTTCGAAAATTCGTGTGATCAACGCAGGCTCTCAATCTCGGCCGAGAGCGCGCGGTTGTTGTCGACGTAGTGCTCTTCCACGCGGGCAAGGCGGCGGTCGATTTCGCGGAAGCGGCTGCGGACCTCGCGGGCCGAGCGGGCAGGCGACTGGCGCACGCCCTGCCAGAACTTCTCTTCCTGCTTGTCGGCATAGAGCGCGGTTGGCTTCGTCTCGGCGAACATGCCGATCGCGAAGTAGACCAGGATCGGCCAGCCCAGCGTGAACATGGCGACCAGGAAGCCGAGGCGGATCCAGATGGCGTCGACGCCGGTATAGTCGGCAATACCCGAACATACGCCCAGGAACTTGCCTTCCGCCTTGTTGCGATAAAAGCGGGTGCGGGGCGTGTTCATCGTGAAGTCCTTTCCTTCAGCTTGCGCTCGATTTCGGCGAGCGTCGCGTTGTCGTCAGCATTGTCCGCGATCAGGCGCGGGGCTTCGAATTCCGGGCTGTCGGCAGCGACGAGGCGTTCGACAGTGTCCATGCGGGCATCGAGGCGGCGGGCGAGCTGGTAGAGCTCTTCCAGCATCTGTTCGTCACCGTCGGTCAGCTTCGGCGCGGTCTTCCACTTGGTTACGTAGTGAAGCACGAGCCACGGCAGAGCGATGAACAGGATGGGTACGGCAAGAAATTCGATGTCCACGGCTCAGTCCTCCTTGGCGTTGCCCTTCAGGGCGCGCTTCATGTCTTCGAGTTCGGCATCGACGGTGTCGTCGATGTTGAGGGCGTCGATCTGTTCAGCGAGGCTCATCTCGCCCTTGGCCTGCGACAGGCTGACCGCCTCGGCGCGGCCCTCGGCGTAATCGACGCGGCGTTCGAGCTGGTCGAACCGGGCCATCGCCTCGTCCACCCGCTCGGTCGAAAGCAGCGAGCGCAGCTTGAAGCGGTTTTCCGCGCTTTCAAGGCGGGCTGCGATCTGGCTCTGCCGGCTGCGGGCTTCGCGAAGGCGGCCCTGCAGCTTGGAGATATCCTCCTCGTAAGAGCGCAGGCTTTCGTCGAGCAGGTCGATCTCGGCGCGAAGCTGGGTCGACAGGTCGCCGGCCTTGCGCTTTTCGACGAGAGCGGCGCGGGCAAGATCCTCGCGCTGTTTGGAAAGCGCGAGTTCCGCCTTTTCGCCCCAGTCGGACTGCAGCTTTTCCAGGCGAAGCTGGTGGCGCTGCATTTCCTTCTGGTCGGCGATTGTACGGGCCGCGCTGGCGCGAACCTCGACAAGCGTTTCTTCCATCTCGACAATGATCATGCGGATCATCTTGTGGGGATCGTCGGCTTTTTCGATCAGGTCGGCGAAGTTCGCGGCGATAATGTCACGGGTGCGGGAAAAGATGCCCATCAACGGCGCTCCATACTGGCTAATGTCCATGTTCCTGCGGCCTTCGGGGCGGACGGCGTATTCGCCCTCGGCCCTGTTGCCGCTCTTGTTACCATTCCGAAGCCGTGCGACCTCGCTGTCGATCCGCGATGAGGCACGCTCGTCACGGGTCGTCACGCGAGCGGCGCGACGGCGCTTTTCCTCGCGTTCGGGTTCGAGGTCGAACGGCTCGCTCATGCCAGCGACCCCTCGACGATCGTGGCCGGCGCAGCGAACTGCGGGGCCTCGTGCAGCTGCTGGCTCAGCGCGAAGACGTTGAGCGACAGCATGGCCACGAGGCTGGCCATCGAGGACCAGGCTACGGGGCTTTGCTTTGCAAGACGGTTGAACATGGTGTCCCTTCCTCCAAACGGGTTCACCAAGCATTCAGCAAGAGGCGTGCCAATTCAAATTTATAAAACGATATCAATGTATTGAGTAGTTTTTCCGCCATATCAACATTTGGGGATATTGCCAGCACTTGGGAATTTTCGCTAATGTTTGGGTATGGAGCGGGACAACCAGTTCGTCGGACAGTCGCAGTCGATCCTCGACGCGGTTGAACGCGCCAGCCGAGCCGCCGCGCTCTCGCGCCCGGTGCTCGTCATCGGTGAGCGCGGTACGGGCAAGGAACTGATCGCGGAACGCCTCCACCGCCTGTCTGATCGCTGGGGCGAACCGCTGGTCGTCATGAACTGCGCTGCCCTACCCGAGACATTGATCGAGGCCGAACTGTTCGGGCACGAGGCAGGCGCCTTCACCGGCGCCACGAAAGTGCGCGAAGGCCGGTTCGAGGAAGCCGACGGCGGTACGCTGTTCCTCGACGAACTGGGCACGTTGTCGATGGCGGCGCAGGAACGCCTGCTGCGCGCGGTCGAATATGGCGAGGTTACGCGCATCGGTTCTTCGCGGCCCAAGCGGGTCGACGTGCGCATCGTCGCCGCCACGAACGAGGATCTTCCCGCCCTTGCCGAACAGGGCAAATTCCGCGCCGACCTTCTCGATCGGCTGAGTTTCGAGGTCATCACTCTCCCGCCCCTGCGCGCGCGTGAGGGGGATGTGCTGGTCCTTGCCGATTTCTTCGGCCGCCGCATGGCCGCAGAACTCCGCTGGGAGGAGTGGCCGGGCTTTTCCGACAGCGTGATGGACGATCTGGAAGATCACGACTGGCCCGGCAACGTGCGCGAATTGCGCAACGTGATCGAACGCGCGGTCTATCGCTGGGACATGTGGGACCTGCCGATCGGTGAGGTGGTGTTCGACCCCTTCGACAGCCCCTGGGCACCAAAATCCTCGCCCGTTGCGCAACCGACCGCAGCGACCGCTGCCGCTTCGGCACCCGCAGTCAGGAAGCCCGCTTTCGACTATTCCGCAGTGACCGACTTGCGCCTCGCCGTCGACGGCCACGAAAAGGCGATCGTTGAGGCCGCGCTGGACCGCAACCGCTGGAACCAGCGCAAGACGGCAGAGGCGCTGGGCGTGACATACGACCAGCTGCGCCACTGCATGAAGAAGCACGAGATATCCGCAACCTGATCGCGAGCGGGCCGGACCGCCCCCCAACACACACTTGTAAATCGCGCGCAAAGCGCCTAGTTGGCGACTCATCCCGACATTGTCGCAAGCAAGGCCGGGCCGGAGCGGATGCGCCCCGGCACGATTTCTCGCATGCATACAGGGCCTGACAACCGGAGACAGAATGACCGACATCGCACGTGCTACCGACCTGATCGAGCAGGAAGTAAAGGCTTCCGGCTTCGACCTCGTGCGCGTGAAACTGTTCGGCCAGGACGACGAACGCACCCTGCAGATCATGGCAGAAGACCCGGCAACGGGCCAGCTGGTGATCGACCAGTGCATGGCGCTTTCCCGCCGCATCTCCAGCGCGCTGGACGCGAGGGAAGAAGCCGGCGACGACCTGATCGAGGGGGCCTACCGCCTCGAAGTGAGCAGCCCGGGCATCGACCGTCCGCTCACCCGCGCCAAGGACTACGCCAACTGGGCAGGCCACGAGGCGCGCATCAACATTTCCAAGGACGCCGAAGCGCCGACGGGCAACCGCCGCACGTTTCACGGCGACCTCATCGGTCTGGAAGGCGATAACGTCGTCGTCGACGACCGCAAGAACGGGCGGGTCGAAATCCCGCTTGCCACCATTCATTCGGCCAAGCTCGTCCTTACCGACAAGCTGATCAAGGCCACCGTGCCGCTGGACACGACTGGCGCGGATGAAATCATCGAAACCGAAGACGATCTTCAGGAACAGGAAGACTGATAATGGCCAGCCCGATTTCCGCAAATCGTGCCGAACTGCTCGCCATCGCCAACTCGGTGGCGAACGAGAAGATGATCGACAAGTCGATCGTCATCGAGGCGATGGAAGAGGCGATCCAGAAGTCCGCCCGCAACCGTTATGGCGCGGAAAACGACATCCGCGCCAAGCTTGACCCGAACACCGGCGACCTTCGCCTGTGGCGCGTCGTCGAAGTCGTCGAAGAGGTCGAGGACTACTTCAAGCAGGTCTCGGTCGAGCAGGCCCAGAAGCTGCAGGCAGGGGCAGTCGTCGGCGACTACATCGTCGATCCGCTGCCCCCGGTCGATCTTGGGCGTATCGATGCCCAGTCGGCAAAGCAGGTGATCTTCCAGAAGGTCCGCGATGCCGAGCGTGAGCGTCAGTACGAGGAATTCAAGGACCGCGCGGGTGAAATCATCACCGGCGTCATCAAGTCGGTCGAATTCGGCCACGTGATCGTGAACCTCGGCCGCGCCGAAGGCATCATCCGCCGCGACCAGCAGATCCCGCGCGAGGTTGCCCGTGTCGGCGAACGCATCCGCGCATGGATTTCCAAGGTCGAGCGTTCGAACCGTGGCCCGCAGATCTTCCTGTCGCGCGCCCACCCCGAGTTCATGAAGAAGCTTTTCGCGCAGGAAGTGCCCGAAATCTACGACGGCATCATCGAGATCAAGGCCGCCGCCCGCGATCCGGGCAGCCGCGCCAAGATCGGCGTGATCAGCCACGACAGCTCGATCGACCCCGTCGGCGCCTGCGTCGGCATGAAGGGCAGCCGCGTCCAGGCCGTCGTGCAGGAACTGCAGGGCGAGAAGATCGACATCATCCCGTGGAGCGAGGATACCGCGACCTTCATCGTCAACGCGCTGCAGCCGGCCACCGTCAGCCGCGTCGTCCTTGACGAGGAAGAAGGCCGCATCGAAGTCGTCGTTCCCGATGACCAGCTTTCGCTCGCCATCGGTCGCCGCGGCCAGAACGTGCGTCTCGCCTCGCAGCTGACCGACAGCCAGATCGACATCATGACCGAGGCGGAATCGAGCGAGAAGCGCCAGAAGGAATTCGCCGAACGCTCCAAGATGTTCGAGGAAGAACTCGACGTCGACGAAACGCTGTCGCAGCTGCTCGTCGCCGAAGGCTTCACCGAACTGGACGAAGTCGCCTACGTTGAACGCGACGAGCTGGCCGGCATCGAAGGCTTCGACGAGGAACTCGCCGAGGAACTTCAGTCGCGTGCCATCGAAGCGCTGGAACGCCGCGAGGCGACCTACCGCGAAGCGCGCCGCGAGCTTGGCGTCGAGGACGCGCTGGCCGAGATCCCGCACCTCACCGAGGAGATGCTGGTCGTGCTGGGCAAGGGCGGCATCAAGACGCTCGACGATCTGGCCGATCTCGCCACCGACGAACTCATCGCCAAGAAGCGCGAGGCGCCGCGTCGCCGGGGCAACACGGACGGCCCGCCGCTGAAGCGCAACGTGCGCGAAGGCGACAAGGGCGGCGTGCTGGGCGAATTCGGCCTTTCCGAAGAGCAGGGCAACGAGATCATCATGGCGGCCCGCGCCCACTGGTTCGAAGACGAGGAGCCGGCAGAAGCTGCCGTTCCCGCAGCAGAGGAGGCCGCCGATGCGGAATCCTCACAATGAACCGCTAACCGACAGCTTCGATGACGGAACGGTGCGCTCTGCCAAGAGCGCGCCGGAACGCCGCTGTGTCCTGACCGGGCGCACCGAGCCGCGCGAACGCCTGCTGCGTCTCGCTATCGGTCCCGAAGGTCAGGTCCTGCCCGACGCCCATGCCAAGGCGCCGGGCCGCGGCGCGTGGATCGGCGTCAGCCGCGAAGAACTTGAAGAATCGATCGCAAAGGGCCATCTGAAGGGTGCGCTGGCCCGCGGGTTCAAGGGTGCCCCCCTGTCGATACCTGCGGATCTTCCCGATCTTGCCGAAGCGGCCCTGCGCCGCGCATTTGCCGACAGGCTCGGGATCGAGTGGCGTTCGGGCAATGTGCTTGCAGGGTCCGATCGCATTGCCGAACAGGCCCGTTCGGGCCGCGTGAATTGGCTTGGCCATGCATCCGATGCGGGCGAAGACGGGTCGAAGCGGCTGGACCAGGCCTGGCGCGTGGGAAGCAATGCGGAAGGGACCGGAAAAACGGGCGTGCGCTTGCCACTGGACCGGGCGGCTCTGTCTGTGGCATTGGGCCGCGAGAATGTCGTCCACCTGGCATTGACCGATCGTGCCGCCGCCCGGCGTGTTGATGCCCAGCTGGCACGATTGGCGCGTTTCCTCAGGCCCCGTGACACGGGACAAGACAGCCCGCCCATCGGTGCCGACCCGCCCGTGGAGGGCCCCAGAGAGGGCCACGCCGCATAGCGGCCGGGAACACCGATGCATGACGCCGATCCAGTTGCGTTGGAACGGTGGACGATATGAAGAATTTTTGAAGGACGTTTTGACCGTATGAGCGATACCAACGACACCCCCCGGACCCGCAAGCCGCTTGGCCTCAAGCGCTCGGTGGACGCGGGCGAGGTCAAGCAGACCTTCAGCCACGGCCGTACCAACAAGGTTGCGGTCGAGGTCAAGCGTCGCCGCAAGATCCTGAAGCCCGGCGAAACCGCCGCGCCCACGCCGACCCCTGCGCCCGAGCCGGAGGCGAAGGCCCCTGCGCCTGCGCCGGCACCGGCCCCGACGCCCGCGCCCAAGCCCGCCGCATCGCGCGAGAGCCGCCAGGAAATGCAGGCCCGCCTGCTGCGCGAGGCCGAAGAGGCACGCCTTGCCGCGCTGGAAGAGGCCAACCGTCGCGAGCAGGAAGCGAAGCAGCGCGCTCTCGAAGAAGAGAAGCAGCGCGCCGAGGACAACCGCAAGGCCGAGGAAGAAGCCGAGAAGGCTGCCGCCGCCGAGGCGAAGGCCGCGGCCGCGAAGCCCAAGGAAGAGCCCAAGGCTGAGGAACCCAAGGCTGAAGAACCCACGGCTGAGGAAGCTCCCGCCACGGAAGGAAGCGACGACACCGGCGACGAGGCTTCGCCCGCGCCGCGCCGCTTCACGCCCGTCAAGCGCCCCGAGCCCAAGCGCCCGCCAGCCGAGAAGGAAGCCAAGAAGCCTGCTCGCGGCGCCGAAAAGCGCGACGACCGTTCGGCCGAAGCCAAGCCCGACCGTCGCCGCAGCGGCAAGCTGTCTGTTTCCAAGGCGCTGAACGAGGACGAAGGCCGCCGTGCCCGCAGCCTCGCCGCATTGAAGCGTGCGCGTGAAAAGGAACGCCGCATCCACGGCGGTGGCGGCGGTTCGCGTCAGCCCCGCGAGAAGCAGGTCCGCGACGTTATCGTCCCCGAGGCGATCACGGTGCAGGAACTGGCACAGCGCATGGCCGAGAAGGGCGCCGACCTCGTGAAGGAGCTTTTCAACCTGGGCATGATGGTCACCGTCAACCAGACGATCGACCAGGACACCGCGGAACTGCTGGTCGAACAGTTCGGCCACAACATCCAGCGCGTGTCCGAGGCCGACGTCGACATCGACACGACCGAGGACGTCGATCCGGAAGAGTCGCTGAAGGCGCGTCCGCCCGTCGTCACGATCATGGGCCACGTCGACCACGGCAAGACCAGCCTGCTGGACGCGCTGCGCGGCACCGACGTGACCCGCGGCGAGGCTGGCGGCATCACGCAGCACATCGGCGCCTACCAGATCACCACCAAAGACAAGCAGAAGATCACCTTCCTCGATACGCCCGGACACGAGGCGTTTACCGAGATGCGTGCGCGCGGTGCCAACGTCACCGACATCGTCATCCTTGTCGTAGCAGCCGACGACGGCCTGATGCCGCAGACGATCGAGGCCATCAATCACACGAAGGCCGCTGGCGTTCCGATGATCGTCGCGATCAACAAGTGCGACAAGCCCGAAGCCAAGCCGCAGAAGATCCGCGAGCGTCTGCTTGAACACGAGATCGTGGTCGAGGCGATGAGCGGTGACGTGCAGGACGTCGAGGTTTCGGCGAAGACGAAGCAGGGTCTCGACAAGCTTCTCGAAGCGATCAACCTGCAGGCCGAACTGCTCGAACTGAAGGCCAACCCCGACCGCGACGCCGAGGCGACCGTGATCGAGGCCAAGCTCGACAAGGGCAAGGGGCCGCTGGCCACCGTGCTCGTCACGCGCGGCACGCTGCGCCGCGGCGACATCTTCGTCGTCGGCACCGAAAGCGGCCGTGTCCGTGCGCTGCACGACGACAAGGGCAAGCAGATCAAGGAAGCCGGCCCCTCGATGCCGGTCGAGGTCCTCGGCCTCGGCGGCGTGCCGAATGCCGGTGACCAGCTTTCGGTCGTCGAGAACGAGCAGCGCGCCCGCGAGGTTTCGGCCTATCGTACCGAGAAGGCGAACGAGAAACGCACGACGATGGCTCCGGCCAGCTTCGAGAACATGTTCTCGGCGCTGAAGAGCAACGTCATCGAATACCCCGTCGTCATCAAGGCCGACGTCCAAGGCTCGGTCGAGGCGATCACCAATGCGCTGGCCAAGATCTCGAACGACGAGATCAAGGTCCGCGTGCTGCACTCGGGCGTGGGCGCGATCACGGAAAGCGACGTGACGCTTGCCGCATCGACCGGCGCGCCGATCATCGGCTTTAACGTGCGTCCCAACGCCAAGGCGCGTCAGCAGATGGATAAGGACAAGGTCCGGCTGATGTACCACGACGTGATCTACCACCTCACGGAAGAGATCACGAAGGAGCTGGCGGGCGAGCTTGGTCCCGAGCGGATCGAGCACGTCGTGGGCCGTGCGCAGGTCAAGCAGGTCTTCCCGGCCGGCAAGAAGGACAAGGCCGCCGGTCTGCTCGTCGAGGAAGGCGTCATCCGCAAGGGTCTTTTCGCGCGTCTTACCCGCGACGACGTCATCGTCTCGGCAACGACGATCGCTTCGCTGCGGCGCTTCAAGGACGACGTGGAAGAAGTCCGCGCAGGCCTGGAATGCGGTGTCGTGCTGACCGACACGAACGACATCAAGGCTGGTGACCAGCTGGAAGTCTTCGAGGTCGAGGAACGCGAACGCGTTCTCTGATCGCGCCGATCAATCTGATACGAAGCGGGGCGCCGGGCTTGAGGTCCGGCGCCCCGTTTTCATTCCGACGGCCAAATTTGATTTATCGGAGAGCAAGAATGCCCCGCTATTGCGCCTTCTTCGCCAGCATGAACGTCGGCGGAAACCGCCTGAAGATGACCGACCTGCGCGACGCGTTGGAGCGGGAGGACCTGGAGGACGTCGAGACCGTAGTCGCCAGCGGCAACGTACTGTTTTCCTTCGACGACCGCCCGTCGGACGGCCTGTCGGAAATGCTGGCCTTCATCGTGAAGGACCGCTTCGGCTTTGCCACCTTCGCTGCCGTGCGCAATGCGGACGAAGTGCGGGCCGCGTTCGAGGACAATCCCTTCCACGGAGAGGGCGAGGACAAGATGGTCCACACGCTCTTCCTCGACGAACCGGCGGACCCTGCAAAGTTCAAGGCGATGGTCGAGGCCTATGAGGGCCGCGGGCCGGAGCGGATGGCGATGGGCGAGGGCTGCATCTACGTCGATTATATCGAGAGCGTGGGCAATTCGAAGCTGACCGGTGCCTTCATCGAACGGCGGCTTGAGCGGCAGGTGACTGGCCGCAACATGAGCTCGCTAAGGCGCATTCACGAAAAGATGACCTGACACGAAAGAAAAAGGGCGAGCCGCGAGGCCCGCCCTTGTCCGTTTGGCCATACTATTTGAGCGTGTCAGCGGTAGAACGCGTTCGACACGATGGCCGATACGATCCCGCTGGTAATGCCGATCAGCAGCGCATCGTCGTTCGCCCGCACCCAGCGATAACCGCGCGGCGGCGCGTAGAGCCGACGATAGTCGCGATAATAGACCGGACGGTAGTAGCGGACATAGCGCCGGTCGAACCTGTCGCCGCGCCGCCAGCGATGGTGGTTCGAATAGCGGCGATAATCCCGGTAATCGCGGCGGGCGTAACGATCGCGACGATCGTAGCGGTGGTCACGATCATAGCGGTGGCGGCGGTCATAACGGTCGCGCTTTGAATAGCGGCGCTCGTACCGGTCGTGCCGATCATGGCGGTCGCGGCGATCATAGCGCTTGTGATGTTCGCTGCGCTCATAACGGTCCTTGCCACGTGCTTCGGCGGGCGTTGATACGGCGGGCACGATCATCGCCGCGGCAATCGCGGCGGCTATCAGTTTCTTCATACAGGGTCTCCCTGATGTCTCTGTCTATCGTGATGCCCGGATGGCATCTCGGGAGGTCGCAGGACGTATCGTGCAGCAAAGGAGGCAATATTTCATGGCGATAGCGCTGCACCGCGCCCCTGCCGGGACGACCCGAGCCGTCTGTACGATTCGTTAATCTGCCGCTCACCTCAGGCGCATGGTTTCGCGCATTCCGGCGATCGGCCGGGGGATCGTCTTGCGACGATTTGTTGCAAATTGCCGCGGTTCGCCCCAAATCGGGCCCCAACCATGGCACGCCAACAATCCACGCCCGAAGACCGCTCCGTCCGCCTGCTCAAGGTGGGTGAGCGCGTGCGCCACGTCCTGTCGGAAATCCTGACCAGGCAGCAAGTGCATGACGACACCCTTTCCGCCACCACGGTCAGCGTGACCGAAGTGCGCATGTCCCCCGATCTGCGGCAGGCCAAGGTCTATGTGAAACCGCTCCTCGGCGCGGACGAGGCGAAGGTGCTGAAGGCGCTGCAGACCAACACCGCCTTCTTTCAGCGGGAGGTTGCAAAGCGGCTGGGCCTGAAGAACGCGGCCAAGATCCAGTTCCGCGCCGACGAAACGTTCGACGAGGCGAGCCGCATCGACCAATTGCTCGACGATCCGCGCGTGCGCCGCGATCTGGGCGAAGAGTGATCTGCTGATCCAGCCATAACGGGGGCCCGCGTGGCGAAGCTCTATTTCTACTATGCGAGCATGAACGCGGGCAAATCGACCACGTTGCTGCAGGCCGACTTCAATTACCGTGAGCGGGGCATGAACACGATGCTCTGGACCGCCGCGCTCGACGATCGCAGTACGGGCAAGCCCATCGCCAGCCGCATCGGGCTTGAGGCCGAGGCGCATCGCTTTACGCCCGAGACCGATCTTTACGCCCGCGTCACGGCCGCGCACCATGTCGAGCCGCTGGCCTGCGTCCTCATTGACGAGGCGCAATTCATGACCGTCGATCAGGCGTGGCAATGCGCGCGGCTTGCGGACGAGGCGAACATTCCCGTGCTCTGCTATGGCCTGCGCACCGATTTCCAGGGGGAACTGTTCCCCGGTTCGGGCGCGCTGCTCGGCATGGCCGACGCTCTGATCGAACTGAAGGCGGTGTGCTACTGCGGTCGGAAGGCGACGATGAACCTGCGCGTCGATACCAGCGGCGCAGCAGTCAAGGCAGGCGCGCAGACCGAGATCGGCGGCAACGACCGTTATGTCGCGCTATGCCGCAAGCATTTCAGCGAGGCGCTGGCGAACTGAGCGGTTCGATGAAGATCGACGCCCCCGGCCCGGGCGGCACTTCCAGCACGACCCATCCCACGATCAGCAACAGACCCGCCAGCATTATGCCCACGCCATAGGGCACCATCGTCGCAGTCAGGCTGCCGATGCCGTAGTCCGCGACCCAGCGGCGGCAGAAGATCAGGACCAGCGGGAAATAGACCATCAGCGGCGTGATGATGTTTGTTGCGCTGTCGCCCACGCGATAGGCCGCCGTGGTCATTTCGGGGCTGATTCCGAGCAGCATCAGCATCGGCACCAGAACGGGGGCAACGACCGCCCATTTCGCGCTGGCCGAACCGATGAAAAGGTTGAGCAAACCTGCGAACACGACGATTGCCGCCAGCATCGCCCATGCAGGCAGCCCGCTGGACCGCAGCAGGTCCGCGCCTTCCACCGCCATGACGAGGCCAAGGTTCGACCACCCGAACATCGCCACGAAATGCGCCGCGACGAAGGCGAGGACGAGGTAATAGGCCATGTCCTCCATCGCGCCGGCCATCATCTTCACCAGGTCGCGGTGATCGCGGATCGTGCCGACCGCGCGCCCATAGGCCCAGCCGGGGAGGAGGAAGACGAACAGGAAAAAGGGCACCAGGCTGCGGAAGAACGGCGTCAGCCGCGCTTCGGGCGCGGCGCTTTCGTCGATCAGGGGCGTGCCGGGACCGAAGGTGAACAGCGTCCACGCCCCGATGACGGCCAGCGCGGCCAGACCTGCGTGCACCAGGCCCTTGCGCACCACGGCGGGCGGGGTTTCCTCCTCCGCCTCGGCGTGGTCGGCACCCGCGCCGCCTCTCCACGGACCCATGCGCGGTTCGACGATGCGGTCGGTCACGAACCAGATGACCGGCGTGTAGATTATCGCCATGGCCGCGATGACGTACCAGTTGCCAGCGATATTCGCGGTCCAACCCGCCTGCACGGTATGCACCGCCTCTTCCGTAATGCCGAGCAGGAGCGCATCGAGTTGTCCGGGAAGGAGATTGGCCGAAAACCCGCCCGAAACGCCTGCGAAACTGGCCGCGATGCCAACCAGCGGATGACGGCCCGCGGCGTGGTAGATCACCCCTGCCAGCGGAATCATGACGACAAAGGCCGCATCGGCGGCATGGTTGCCCATCATCGACACCAGCGCGACCGCAGGGGTCAGCAGGGCATGGGGCGCCTTGGCGACAGAGGCGCGCATGGCTGCCGCGAACAGGCCCGACCGCTCCGCCACGCCCGCGCCCAGCATCACGGTCAGCACATAGCCCAGCGGCGCAAAGCCGGTGAAGGTATGCGGCATCTCGGTCAGCAGAAGCTGGATGTTGGTAGCCGAAATCAGGCTCGTCACCGCGACAACAAGCGGGCGGCCCGCATCGTCGAGCGCGGTGGGGTGCGCTACCGACCATCCGGCCAGGGCCCCTATGACCGAGATCGCGACCAGAATCGCGATCAGCCAGAGGAACAGGAACACCGGGTCGGGCAGACGGTTGCCGACGCGTTCGATCCATCCGAGGACGCCCGAAGTTTCCTGCCTGGTGCTGCTCACAAGGCGATTTCTGGCGCAGTCCGGTCCCGCTTTGCAAGGCATTAGGTCGATTGGTCGGCATCTCTTTACCCGGGCGGCCTAAACCCCCATCTGTCAGGCGATGTCCGATACCCTGATTCTCGCGGCGATCCTGATCCCGATCCTTGTCGTCTCCATCGTGTTCCACGAAGTGGCGCACGGCTGGGCCGCGCTGGCGTTGGGCGATACGACAGCAAAAGAGCGTCATCGCCTGACGCTCAACCCCATCCGCCATGCCGATCCGGTGGGCACGGTTCTGGTGCCCGGTGCGCTGGCACTGTTCGGCGGGCCGATTTTTGGCTGGGCGAAACCGGTGCCGGTGAACAAGTGGCGGCTGAACAATCCGCGCTACGGCATGATGGCGGTCGCCGCCGCAGGACCGGGCACCAATTTCGCGCTGGCGCTGATCGCCACGATCGGGCTGGGGCTGCTGGGCCGGAATCTCGTGGCAGAGCCGACAGGGGCGCTGGAATGGACGTTGCTCGCGCTCAACTACATGGTCATCATCAACCTGTTCCTCGCGCTGTTCAACCTCCTGCCGATCCCGCCGTTCGACGGGTCGCACATCGTCGAAGGCCTGCTGCCGCGAAAGTGGGCCACTGCCTATGAAAAGCTGCGCCCGATCGGGATGATCCTGCTCGTCCTCCTGATCGCGGCGACCTGGGCGTTCCCGCAGTTCGGCCTGATCGAGAAAGTGATCCTGCCGCCGGTCGAATGGATCCGGATGCACTTCATGGACCTCGCGCTCGCCATCGCGCAAAGCTGATGCCACACGGCTGGATCATTCTCGACAAGCCGCTCGAACTCGGCTCGACCCAGGCTGTTGCCGCGGTAAAGCGCAACTTGCGGCAGGCGGGCTTCGGCAAGGTGAAAGTCGGCCACGGCGGCACACTGGACCCGCTGGCCACCGGCGTCCTGCCCATCGCGGTGGGCGAAGCGACAAAGCTTGCCGGAAGGATGCTCGAGGCCACCAAGGCCTATGCCTTCACGCTGGCATTCGGTGCGGAAACGACGACGCTGGATGCGGAGGGCGAAGTGACCGAAACCAGCGACGTGCGACCGACCTGCGCTGAGATCGAGGCGATTCTCCCCCGTTTTACCGGGCCGATCGAACAGGTTCCGCCCGCCTATTCGGCCCTGAAAGTAGACGGCAAGCGCGCCTACGACCTTGCCCGTGCGGGTGAGGAGGTCACTCTGAAGACACGGTCCGTCACGATCCACGCACTGGATATCACGGAAATCACCGCCGATTCGGTCACGCTGGTGGCAAAAGTGAGCAAGGGCACCTATATACGGTCCCTAGCAAGGGACATTGCCCGCGCGCTCGGTTCGGTTGGCCATGTCACGATGCTCAGGCGCGTGAAAGCCGGCCCGTTCTCCCTCGAAAACGCGATTTCGCTGGACAAACTGAACGAACTGGGTAAGGGCGCGCCCCTTGAAGAAATGATCCTGCCGTTCGAGGCGGGGCTGGACGACATCCCGGCCCTTGCACTTACCCCGGATGCGGCAGGGGCGGTCCGACAGGGCCGGAAACTTTCCGGGTTGCCAGAACCAGACGGCACCTACTGGGGGCGAGAGGGCGATACGCCCGTGGCCCTGATGGAAGTGACCGATGGCGAGGCAAGGGTCCTTCGGGGCTTCAACCTATGACAAGATGTCGCGGAGTATGAAGTATGACGGTTACCGCCGAACGTAAGCAGGAAATCATCAAGGACAACGCACGCGTCGATGGCGACACGGGCAGTCCGGAAGTCCAGGTCGCGATCCTCACCGAGCGTATCCGCAACCTGACCGACCACTTCAAGGAAAATCACAAGGACAATCACTCGCGTCGCGGACTGCTGGTGATGGTCAACAAGCGGCGTTCGCTGCTGGCGTACCTCAAGAAGAAGGACGTCGAGCGTTACAACGCCCTGATCCAGAAGCTGGGTCTTCGCAAGTAAGAGTTTCTCGAGGGGGCGGCCGAGGGGCTGCCCCTTCGTCTATCTGCGTACCGTAAAATCGGGCACGCATATGCAAGCGGCGTAACTCACAATCCGGTGAGGATGCCGAAAGGGGCGGAATAAAGCCCCACACCGGACCGGGACGGTTCACCCGGAACTGCAGGCCCCGCGATGCAATATGGCACGCGGGTCAGAAGGAAAATCAATGTTCGACACCAAGACTGTATCGCTGGAGTGGGGCGGAAAGACCCTCACCCTCGAAACCGGCCGCATTGCCCGTCAGGCTGACGGCGCGGTCCTCGCCACTTACGGCGAAACCGTGGTTCTTTGCGCCGTCACGGCCGCGAAGAAGGTGAAGGAAGGGCAGGACTTCTTCCCGCTCACCGTTCACTACCAGGAAAAGTTTTCGTCCGCCGGCCGTATCCCCGGTGGCTTCTTCAAGCGCGAACGCGGCGCGACCGAAAAGGAAACGCTGACCAGCCGCCTGATCGACCGTCCGATCCGCCCGCTGTTCCCCGAAGGTTTCTACAACGAAATCAACGTCATCTGCCAGGTGATGAGCTATGACGGCGAGACCGAGGCCGACATCCTTGCGATGATCGCCGCTTCTGCCGCGCTCACCATTTCGGGCGTGCCGTTCATGGGCCCGATCGGCGCTGCGCGCGTCGGTTACGTCGATGGCGAATACACGCTGAACCCCAAGCAGGACGCCGCTCTTGAAGACGGCCGCCTCGACCTCGTCGTCGCCGCAACCAACGACGCGGTGATGATGGTCGAATCCGAAGCCAAGGAACTGACCGAAGACGAAATGCTCGGCGCCGTCATGTTCGCGCACGAGGAATCGAAGAAGGTCATCGGCGCGATCATCGAGCTGGCCGAAAAGGCCGCCAAGGATCCGTGGGAAATCGACCAGTCGGACGATACCTCCGCGATCAAGGAAAAGCTGCGCGGCATCGTGGGCGACGACATCGCCGCTGCCTACAAGCTGACCGACAAGTCGGCCCGCTCGGACGCGCTCAACGCCGCCCGCGCCAAGGCCAAGGAAGCTTTTGCCGGGGAAGAGCCGCAGACGCAGATGGTCGCCAACAAGGCGGTCAAGAAGCTGGAAGCGGAAATCGTGCGTACCGCCATCCTCAAGGACGGCCAGCGCATCGACGGCCGCAAGCTCGACCAGGTCCGCCCGATCGAGGCGACGGCAGGCTTCCTGCCCCGCACGCACGGTTCGGCGCTGTTCACGCGCGGTGAAACGCAGGCGATCTGCACCACCACGCTGGGCACCAAGGAATCGGAGCAGATGATCGACGGCCTCGAAGGCCTGACCTACTCCAACTTCATGCTGCACTATAACTTCCCGCCCTACTCGGTCGGTGAAGTGGGCCGCTTCGGCGCCCCGGGCCGCCGCGAAATCGGCCACGGCAAGCTGGCATGGCGCGCGCTGCACCCGGTGCTGCCGTCGAAGGAAGACTTCCCCTACACCATCCGCATCCTGTCGGACATCACCGAGTCGAACGGTTCGTCCTCGATGGCGACGATTTGCGGCGGCTGTCTGTCGATGATGGACGCAGGCGTTCCGATTGAACGTCCGGTGTCGGGCATCGCCATGGGCCTCATCCTCGAAGGCGATGAATTCGCCGTCCTCTCGGACATCCTGGGCGACGAGGATCACCTTGGCGACATGGACTTCAAGGTTGCAGGTACCGAAGCCGGCATCACCACGATGCAGATGGACATTAAGGTCGCCGGTATCACGCAGGAAATCTTCGCAGCTGCTCTCAAGCAGGCGAAGGACGGCCGCGCGCACATCCTTGGTGAAATGACCAAGGCACTGAGCACGGCCCGCACCGAACTGTCGGCCCACGCTCCGCGTATCGAGACGATGCAGATCGACAAGTCGAAGATCCGCGACGTCATCGGCACCGGCGGCAAGGTCATCCGCGAAATCGTCGCGGAAACCGGCGCCAAGGTGGACATCGACGACGAGGGCGTGATCAAGATCTCGTCCAGCGATCTTTCGCAGATCGAAGCCGCCCGCAAGTGGATCGAAGGCATCGTCGAAGAGGCGGAAGTCGGCAAGATCTACACCGGCAAGGTCGTCAACATCGTCGACTTCGGCGCATTCGTGAACTTCATGGGTGGCAAGGACGGTCTCGTCCACGTGTCGGAAATGAAGAACGAGCGCGTCGAAAAGCCGACCGACGTCGTTTCCGAAGGCCAGGAAGTTAAGGTCAAGGTCCTCGAGATCGACAATCGCGGCAAGGTCCGCCTGTCGATGCGCGTCGTCGACCAGGAAACCGGCGAAGAGCTGGAAGACACCCGTCCGCCGCGCGAACCGCGCGAGCCCCGTGGTGATCGCGGTGATCGCGGCGACCGTCGCGGCCCGCGTCGTGACGGCGGCGGTGGCCGTGGTCGTGGCGGCGATCGTGGCCCCCGCAGTGGCGGCCGGGACCGTGATGGCGGCGAAGGCAAGGCCGGGGGCAACCCCGACCACATGCCCGCGTTTCTTAAGGACGACTGATCCTTTGAGGATTGACTGAAAACGGGCCGTCGGAGCAACTCCGGCGGCCCTTTTCATTTCGGATACCGAATATGCTCAAACGCGAATTGCTGGGCGAAGCGCAAGTACCGGGCGGCGCCCTGCTGCAGCTCTTTTCTCATGGAACCGACTACATCATCGCGCTCGACCGGAACGAGCTGATGAGCACACGAATGTGGTTCTCCGAGGAACAGCTCGCCGAACTCACGCTCGACCGGCTTGAGCGACCCGACCCGCATATCCTGATCGGGGGATACGGCATGGGCTTCACCCTGCGCGCTGCACTGGCGCGGCTGGGCGACAAGGGCCGCGTGACCGTGGGCGAACTCGTGCCTGAGATCATCGAATGGGCGCGGGGGCCGATGGCTGAAGTCGCGAAAGGTTGCCTCGACGATCCGCGCGTCACCTTGTGCATGGGCGACGTGCGGCAGGTGATCGCCGAAGGAAACGGCACTTACGATGCCATCCTCCTCGACGTCGACAATGGCCCGGACGGCCTCGTCCGGCCCGAGAACGACGCGATCTACGCCAACGCCGGCCTTGCCGCTGCCAAGCGCGCGCTGAAGCCGGGCGGGGTCCTTGCCATATGGTCCGCCGCGCCCGATCCGCGTTTCACGCGCCAGCTGACCAAGGCAGGTTTCGAAGTCGACCCGGTCGAAGTCCGCGCCCGCCCCAACAACAAGGGCCCGCGCCACACGATCTGGTTCGCGCACCGCCGCCTTTAGGGGGATAACCAACTTCGCCGCGCTCGACTTATCCGGCCAGTGAGGCACTCTTCTCCTCGCAGCAGCGACAAAGGGAGCCCGCATGGACCAAGCCGACGAGATCCGCCGCCTCGGCGCGCAGAACATCGCGCTGCAGACGCTTGTGATCGGGCTGATGCACGAATTGTCGGGCGCAGGTCAGGGCGGGATCGCGCGGGGCGCTTTCGAGAAAGCGGATCAGGCGATGGAGATCGCGATCATGGCAATGGGAGACCGCGCCTCGCCCGAATATGCTCGGCAAGCGATGGAAAGCCTCGAACAGATGCGCCGCATGGCCTTTCCCAAAGGGTAGTCAGCCACGCCCATCGGGGTGACTGCCAGTCACCGTGTCGACAAGACCGCGGCGCGAGCGGAAACAGCCGATAGCGGCAAGAATAAAAAGCGTTGAAATCGTCAGCCCCGGCCAATGCGTGGCAAGCGCGAAGCCCTCGCTTTCCGCCACCGACACCGCCGAAAGCACACCGATCGCCAGAAACACTGTCTCGCAGACCCGCGCCAACATTGGGCCAAGTCTGCGATCGGCATGGGGGATGCGCTTGCGGATCACCTCCGCCGTCCCGAACCTTCATCGCCGAATTCCTCGATGACCGAGCCTTTCGCCACGAAACAGGCGCGCGCCAATCCGAACAGGACCAGCGCGACGATCAGGCCGAACCAGAGGAATTCGCCCTCGTCATTGCCGGGCGGCAGCGAGAAATAGGCCGCAAGGAAACCCGCTGCGCCCAGAACCCCCGCGATCAGGCGGTTCATCCCCCGCTCGATCCGGCGACCCACCTTGCGGCGATACCAGTTCTCCTGCCCCTCTTCGTCCATGCATCGCGGCTTAGCACGAAACAGCTGACCAAAAGAAAAAGCCGCCGGATCGCTCCGACGGCTTTCGCTTGTCTGGTGTGCCGGGCGCCTTAGCGAACGCGCGGGCCGCCGAACGGCAGCGGCGGAGGCGGACGGCGCGCACCGCGGGGCAGCTGTGCCTGGTACGCGCGGCCGCAATGTTCGACGCAATAAGGGAAGCCGGGGTTCACCGCCTCACCGCAGAAGTGGAAGTCCGGCTCGCCCGGGTGGCCCATCGGCCAGCGGCAGATGCGGTCGTTGAGGTCGAGCAGCGATGTCTTGTCCGCGATCTCGGGGCTTGGCTTTGCGGGCACGAGGCGGCGCGGCGGTGCGGGCGGGATCGGCGGCTGCTGATCGCCGGGGCCCTGGCGCAGAAAGCCGCCGGGCCCGACCGACACGATGCGCGGCTGGTTGCTGCTCGGCTGGGCCTGCGGAGCGGGCGCTGCGGCCTGTGCCGGTGCAGCCGGACGCGGGGAGGGCGCAGGCGACGAGACAGGTTTGGGCGCCGCGGCCTCTACCTTCGGTTTAACCTCTGTCTTGGGCTTAGCCTTGGGGGCGGCCTTTGCCTTGGCGGGCTTTTCCTTCACCGGCGAAGGGCGCGCCTTGAGGCCAAGGCGGTGCGCCTTGCCGATCACGGCATTGCGACTGACGCCGCCTAGTTCTTCCGCGATCTGGCTGGCAGTCGAGCCGCTTTCCCACATCTTGGTCAGCTTCTCGATCCGTTCTTCGGTCCAGCTCATGCTTACTCCGTAAAAAATACCAGTCCCTCGGCATCAGTGCCGCACGCGTCGATGCGCAGCTCGCTTGCCTTCAGGAAGTCCTGCCGGTAACCGCTGGCGTCACATGACCCAGACAAGCCCCCACGAAAACCCGAAGATCGCCTTCAGCCCGCCGGGACAGCCTGTCATGGGCCGGCTCAACCGGCTGGGGCTGTGGACCCTCTATATGAAAGAGGTGCGCCGTTTCTTCAAGGTGCAGCTTCAGACGATTTGGGCCCCTGCGATCACGACTTTGCTGTTTCTGGTGATCTTCACGATCGCGATGGGCCGCGGGGACCGTGAAATCCTCGGCGTGAACTTCGCCACGTTCGTCGCGCCGGGCCTGATCGTGATGGGCATGATGCAGAATGCTTTCGCCAATGCCAGCTTCTCTCTGCTGGGTGGCAAGATCCAGGGCACGATCATCGATTACCTGATGCCGCCGCTGTCGAATTTCGAAATGCTGGTCGGACTTGTCGGCGCGGCGATGACGCGCGCGATACTCGTCGGACTGGCCGTGGGGCTGGCGATGATGCTCTATCCCGGTGTCGACTTGTCGATGGCGCACCCGTGGGCGGTGGTCTGGTTCGGGCTGATGGGTGCGATGATGCTGTCGTTCCTGGGCGTGCTGACGTCGATTTGGGCGGAAAAGTTCGACCATAACGCGGCGGTTACGAACTTCGTTGTCGCCCCGCTCGCACTGCTGTCGGGGACGTTCTACGTGATCGACAATCTTGCGCCTTTCTTCCAGTCGGTGAGCCGCCTCAACCCGTTCTTCTACGTGATCTCGGGTTTCCGGTTCGGCTTTCTGGGGCAGAGCGACATTGGCGATACCAACATGGCCGTCCTGCACGGGGCGCTCGGCCTTGGCGTGCTGAACGTCGTGCTCGGGCTCTTTACCTATTTCGTCCTGCGCTCAGGCTGGAAGCTGCGCAGTTGAGCCGCATTTTCTCGGCCGCTCTGACGACTGAGCGGATCGAGGGCGAGTGGCGGATCGCCATCATCTGCATGCCTTCGCGTTCGGCACGATGCGCGCGGCGCTTCTCTTACGTTCCTTTGTGCTCGCAACTGACGATGTGCGTCCCGGTCCCGTCGAACTTTGCCTTGTGATCGATTCCCGTGACCCACTCACCGGGAATTGCGCGTAGCGAAGCCTTCCACCCGCCGATCACGCGCAGGATGCGGCGATCGGTCACGGCATTGAGGGTGCGGCCCGGTACTGATATGGCAAAGAAGGGTGAGACCATCATGGCAAGGCCGATGATCACGAACGGCACGCCGAACAGCGGGAACAGCTTCGCCGCGACCTGCAGGCCGGAATCGAGGTTGTCGGCCCCGTTTATCCCTTGATCTGGCGAAAGGTCTCGCTTGCCATCTGTGCGGGGCCTAGGGCGAAAGTCTTGGCAAACCTGCCCCTATGCGCATGGCCTCAGTGCTTCAGGCTGCGATGGAGGGCATAGCGGCCCTCGATCTCCTCGAAGTCGCCGAACACCAAGTCGATCGAGGGATGGTCGACCGGCCCTGCATCCCCGTCGATGACGAGGTTCTGCTGGCTGACGTAGGCGATGTAGGTCGATTCGTCGTTCTCGGCGAAGAGATGGTAGAAAGGCTGTTCGCGCGCGGGACGATTGGCCTGGGGGATGGATTCGTACCATTCCTCGCTGTTGGCGAAGACGGGGTCGATATCGAAGATGACGCCGCGAAAGTCGTGTTGCCGGTGGCGGACGATATCGCCGATGGCAAAGCGGGCTTCGGCAACCGATGGGGCAGATACCGCGCGTCCCGCCTGAGGCGAGAAGTAGGTCGATCGATCGCCCCGGGCGTCCTTGCCAGTATGGGGCTGGCTACGGAAAAATGCGGTCATAAGCTCAAATATATGGTTGATGGCCGCTTCAAACAACCGCCCCGAGTTATCCTGTGAACAGCTACGCGTAAAAAGGCGCGTTTTGCCCCTTGGCAAGCCGCGATCCATCGGCTAACCGCCCGGCTTCGTTCGACCCGAGGGGCTCTGGCCCCGCGCGAACCTCGATGAGCGGAGAGGTGGCAGAGAGGTCGAATGCGCTGCACTCGAAATGCAGTGTACGGGCAACCGTACCGTGGGTTCGAATCCCACCCTCTCCGCCATCCGGCCCTTTTGTGCGGCCACCCATCTTGCCATAACGACATTTTCCGTTCGCCGTGCCACGCCCATGCTCGCGACTGTCGTTCTTGCCTGCGCGAAAATTCTGATGCGCCCGGGAACCTGCTGAGTTTTAAGGCATTGGTAGGAAATCGGTCGTAGGCAGCGGGCTTTCCGCTTGCGCTGGTCCGCTCGATGGAAATGATCGAGGAGGGAGAGTTTTCCAGTTGATAAGCAGTCCGTCGCCATGGCGAGATGCAGGTAATTCGATGCAGGGCAATCCTGCCGGGTTCCCGGTCAGTCGGCCACGGCTTCGGCCAACCATGCACAGGTAAAGGTTACCCTGCTTCCGCTTTGCATGTCCCTATGCAATAACCATTGTCATGACATTGTCTTGCCGAATGGGCATCGAGCGTCCATCATGCACAGATAATCATGACTTTTTTTAGGCGGAGGTTCGAAAAGGGGGATCGAATTAGCTTGAAGTGAGTTAAGGGCTGAACTGAGCTCGAATGTTCGAATTTTTCAGGAGGAAAGTATGAGGAAAGCCATTGTTGGCATCGCTCTTGCCTCGACGGTGCTCTCGGCACCTGCGATGGCTCGCGATGATGCCTGGTACATCGAACTTGATGGCGGTGTCACCAAGGTCGAGAACATCGATCTTGATGTCGCTGGCGTCGAGAACTCGGGTGAACTGAACACGGATTACGGTTACGACGTCGGTGGCGCGGTCGGTTACGACTTCGGCATGTTCCGTCTCGAAGCCGAAAGCAGCTATCGTCGTGCGAACGAGGACAAGATCACTCGCGCCGGCATGCAGTATGAAGACGACATCGACGGCGGCACCAGCGCGCTGAGCTTCATGCTCAACGGCATGCTCGACTTCGGTGACGACGACGGCCTCCAGGGCTTCGTCGGCGGCGGTGTCGGCGTTGCCCGTACCAAGCTGCAGGTTGCTGCACCCACCGGCTACAACATCGACGATACCGACACGGGCTTCGCATGGCAGGCAATCGCCGGCGTCCGCACCCCGCTTTCGGACAACTGGGATCTCGGCCTGAAGTATCGCTACTTCCGCGCCGACAACAACTCGGTCATCGATGCTGGCGGCCAGGACGTTGACTACGACTTCGCTTCGCACTCGCTGATGGCGACGCTGGCGTACAACTTCGGCATGGCTCCGCCGCCGCCGCCCCCGCCGCCGCCCCCGCCGCCGCCGCCGCCGCCTCCCCCGCCGCCCCCGCCGCCGCCGCCGGCAGCGGTCTGCAACACGGGTCCGTACATCGTGTTCTTCGACTGGGATTCGGCTGAAATCACCCCTGAGGCGGCAAGCATCCTCGACAGCGCCGTTGCGGCTTACGCCGATTGCGACAGCGTTCCGATCATGCTCGCAGGCTATACCGACCGTTCGGGTTCGGTGCAGTACAACATGGGCCTGTCCGAGCGTCGTAACGACTCGGTTCAGTCCTACCTCACGGCCCGCAGCATCCCGGCATCGGCCATCACGAGCGAAGCTTTCGGTGAAAGCAACCCGCGCGTGCCGACTGCCGACGGTGTTCGCGAACTCCAGAACCGCCGCGTGGAGATCACGTACGGTCCGGGTTCGGGCATGTAATTCTTTCCGATCACTCGGAAACGAAACAAGAGAAAGGGGCCGGATCACTCCGGCCCCTTTTTCGTTGCCTGCCTCTTTTTTCGCGAGTCAGGATTTGCAGCGCCAAGTAAGAGTTAATGTCGTAATCGACCGGCAAGGTCTCGATGATGACGTCTAAACCGTTCGAGGCCTTGTCCGTCGCGTCCTCGTCGGAAGAGAGCAGGAAAACATCTCCGGACAGCTCGTCCGGGTCCTTCGCTTTGTCGGGCGTAAGGATGATTGTCGAAACGTGCGGCCCATGGCCGAGGCGATATTGGCCGCCATGTGGCCAAGAGCCCGCAATGGCCGACCATCGCGATGCGACTCCCCTCGGTGACGCCGAACTTGCGCAGCGGCGAGAACGTCGCGATGCCGGCGCAAAGCAGCGGCGCGGCCTCTATGATGTAGAGACCTTCGGGCCTCTTCAGGCGGGCATCTTCAGGAAGAATTCCTCATCAGAGAAGAGGTGCTTGGCACAGTAGCCACACCGGTCGCAGTGTAGGCAGCTGTCGACGATGCGGATGGCCGCGAGCGGTGACCGCCGTTGCCGCACCGGGCAGCACGATCGCCTTGGGGCATGCCGAACAGGAAAGCCCCTGAGATAGTGCGATCGATAAACTCTTCCGACGCCATTTTTGCGGATTGGAAAAAGAGGCGTATCATACTTGCGTGGTAACGCGCTTCCGGCGCGAAAAGGGGGGTCGGATGATCAGGAAAACGGTTCTTTTGGCAGGTGCTGTCGGCGCTCTGGCGCTTGTGCCCGGTGCTGCGGTGGCGCAGGACGCGGCGGAAAGCGCGCTCATCCTTGGCGGCACGGGGCAGGCGACCGGTTCTGCGCAGCGCAATCTCGGACGCTCGATCACCGGCTCCATCAACCGCGCCAGCAGTGCGATCAGCACGACACGGCAGGCCCGCGCCGTCCGCCCGCGCGCACCTTCGCGCCGTGGTGGCAGTAGCGGCGGCTATGCCGTGCCCGCGGGTGTCGATGCGCTCGAAGGGACGGACGCGGAAACCTATGATCTCGCCAATGGCAGTGCGATCCGTGTCAGCGGCGGTTTTCGCCCCGGGCAGGGCTCGCGCTGCGTCGCGAACTGCAAGGCTCCGCCCGCCCCACCGGAATAGGCCAAAAAGGCACGCCGGGTAATCCGAAAGGCATGACAGGCGCGTCCGCGCGTGCTAGGCGCGCAGCCATGGCCACGAAGCTGACAACCACGACGACTACCACCACCCGGACTACCTCCGGGCGGACGGTCGCGCGCTAGCCAGCAAGCCACCGCCGCCCGCATGGTTCGGGCAAGGGCGGCGTCTCCTTTTCCCGGACGGGCGAACCTATCCCAGACGCCTCTTTGCGTGCGCGCCTCCTTGTGCCATGGCCGCGCGTAATGCGAATTCGAGACGAAGAGACGATGACCCAGCTCTTGAAGATCAGCCTGCCCGACGGTTCGGTGCGCGAAATGGAGCCAGGCTCCACCCCGGCGGACGTTGCCGCCGCGATCGGCCCCGGCCTTGCCAAGGCCGCCATCGCCGCCAGGGTGGACGGCGAACTGGTGGACCTCTCGCGCCCCTTGAAGGGTGATGCCCAGCTCGCTCTTGTCACTTCGCGCGACGAGGAAGAGGCGCTTGAACTCGCCCGCCACGACTATGCCCACGTCCTGGCAGAGGCGGTGCAGGCCCTGTGGCCCGGCACGCAGATCACCTTCGGCCCGGCGACCGACGACGGTTTCTATTACGACGTGATGGCGCCGTCTTCGCGCGAGCCGTTCTCGATGGACGATCTTCCCGCCATCGAGGAAAAGATGCGCGAGATCATTCAGGCCGACAAGCCTCTGCGCCGCGAGGTCTGGACCCGCCAGCAGCTGATCGACAAATGGTTGTCCGAAGGCGAAACGTTCAAGGCCGAGTGGGCCGCCGAACTGCCGGAGGGCGAGGAACTGACCGTGTATTGGTCGGGCGACGACTGGCTCGACATGTGCCGCGGTCCGCACCTGCCATCGACCGGCAAGCTGGACCCGCAGGCCTTCAAACTGATGCGCGTTGCAGGGGCCTATTGGCGCGGCGACCAGAAGAACGCGCAGTTGACGCGCATTTACGGCACCGGATGGCTCAACAAGAAACAGCTCAACGCCTACCTGACGCGGCTGGAAGAGGCCGCCAAGCGCGACCACCGCAAGCTGGGCCGCGAGATGGACCTGTTCCACCTTCAGGAAGAGGCGCACGGCAGCGTATTTTGGCACCCGCACGGCTATGTCATCTGGCGCGAGCTGGAAGCGTACATGCGCCGCGCCATCGACAATGCCGGCTATCACGAAGTGAAGACCCCGCAAGTCATGGACGCGCGCCAGTGGGAGCAGTCGGGTCACTGGGGCAAATACCGTGAGAACATGTTCGTCATCCCCGACGAAGTGCCGAACGTGGAAGACGAAGGTCCCATCGTGTCGGATGACGCCGACTGGATGGCGCTGAAGCCGATGAACTGCCCTGCGCACGTCCTGATCTTCCGCCAGGGTATCAAGTCGTACCGCGACCTCCCTTTGCGCATCTATGAGAACGGCTGCTGCCACCGCAACGAACCGCACGGCGCGTTGCACGGATTGATGCGCGTACGCCAGTTTACGCAGGACGACGCGCACATCTTCTGCCGCGAGGACCAGATCGTCGCCGAAGTCCGCGCCTTCTGCGAACTGGCGGACCGGGTCTATAAGGACTTCGGCTTCACCTACTCGATCAAGCTTGCGTTGCGCCCCGAAAAGCGTTTCGGCAGCGATGCCGACTGGGACAAGGCCGAGGAAGAACTGCGCAACGCGGTTCGCGAGGCGGGTTTGGCCACCGAGGAATACGGCTGGGAAGAACTGCCCGGCGAAGGCGCGTTCTATGCGCCCAAGCTCGAATGGCACCTTACCGATGCCATTGGCCGCACCTGGCAGGTCGGCACGATCCAGTCGGACCGCGTGCTGCCCGATCGCCTCGACGCGACTTACGTGGGAGAGGATGGCAGCAAGCACCGTCCGGTCATGCTGCACCGCGCGATCTTCGGATCTTACGAGCGTTTCATCGGCATCCTGATCGAACACTTCGCAGGCCGCCTGCCGGTTTGGCTGGCTCCGGTTCAGGCTGTGGTCGCGACCATCGTGTCAGACGCCGACGGCTATGCGAACGAAGTGGTCGCGAAGCTGAAGGCCGTGGGAATCCGCGTGACAAGCGATCTTCGCAACGAGAAGATCAACTACAAGGTGCGCGAACATTCCCACGCCAAGGTCCCGCACCTGCTGGTCGTCGGCATGCGCGAAGCCGAGGAAGGCACCGTTGCCGTCCGCACGCTGGGCCAGCAGCACCAGAGGGTGATGACCCTCGATGAAGCGATCTCCATGCTGAAAACCGAGGCCAGCGCGCCCGATCTTCGGTAACGCGCGAAAGGGGGGCGCGATGACCGATCCGACCGAGAGCCTGACTTCGCGGGAAAAGGAAACCCTGCGAATGCTTCTCGCCGGTCACGAGGCGAAGTCCATTGCGTCCGAACTTGGCCTGTCTGTTCACACGGTGAACGACAGGCTGCGCAATGCCCGTCAGAAACTCGGGGTGACGAGCAGCCGCGAGGCCGCAAGAATCTTGGGTGAGGCGGAGGCGCAGGAACTCAAAAATCTTGCACCCGAAGAAATCAGGGGCGCGACGCTTACTGCCGGCATTCTAGAACAAGGGCATGTCGAACGCCGCCGCCGGGGCTTGCCCCTCGTGTGGCTAGCTGGAGGAATGCTCATCATGTCGCTCATCATCGCACTTGCCGTTCTGGGCGGCGTTGGCGCCGGAGGTAGCGCGCAACCCGAAAAGACCGAGGCGGTCCCGCAGGTCGCATCGCAAGGCGAGGCCGCCGCGCGAAGCTGGCTGAAACTCACCGACGCGGCCGAGTACGAGCAAAGCTGGTACGAAGCCGGAGAGCTGTTTCACGCAGGCGTCACGGCCGAACGCTGGGCCGAAATGGCAAAGCCTGTCCGCGCGCCGCTGGGCGACATCCAGTCTCGCACGCTGGTAAAGGCGACTGCGCGCGAAAAGCTGCCCAATGCGCCGGACGGCGAATACGAAATGCTGGAATTTGCCTCTGCCTTCGCCAATGCGCCGTCCGCGATCGAAACGGTCGTCATGCGCAAGGAAGGCGCGGACTGGAAAGTCGTGGGCTACTTCATCCGCTGATACAAAAAAGGGCGCAGGCCGCGTGATGCAGCCCGCGCCATTTTTGTTGGCACTCGTAATGCTGGCGGTCAGCTTTCGCTTTCCAGCATGGCGACCGCGGCCTTCGGGTTGATATTGTTACGGCGTCCGTCATCAGTCGGCGTTGCGGTTTCGACGATGATCTTCTTCACTTCCACCGGCGTCAGCGACGGGTCGAGAGCGATCAGCTTGGCCGCGAGGTTCGCGACATTCGGCGATGCCATCGACGTGCCCGATTTCGCGAGCGTGCGACCGCCCGGCACATAGCTGGGCACTTCGAACCCGTTGGCGTGGACGACAACATTTTCGCCATAGCTGGTGAAGCCGGTTTCATCGCCCGCCTGGTCGACCGCGCCGACGGTCAGCATGTTGGGCAGAACGAAGCTAGACGGCATGGATTCGTCGAAGCTGTTCGAACTGTCCGAATTGCCCGCTGCGGTCACGAACAGGATATCGGGCGCGCCCTTGATCGCGGCGAACAGTGCGTCACGCCCGATCTCGAACAGGCGGCGGGCCATGGCCTTGCGCTCCTGCGCGTCCTTGCCCATGCCGTGCTTTTCCAGCGCCGGTTCATAGCCTGCGGGCGATCCGCCCCAACTCATGTTCACGACACGCACATTGTTCTTCTTGAACCAGTCGACATAGGCCTGCATCGCCGCGGCCGAACGCTCTGCCAGTTCGACGGTCGGCTTGGGTGGCATCGTTTCCCAGCTGAACGTCATGCGGCCATAGACCAGCCGGATCGCAGGATTACCGCGCGCCGCAATGCCGGCCACGTGGGTTCCGTGAGAATAGTTGCCGAACAGGCGAAGCGTTTCGAGATAGTCCTCGGTTTCTTCGGGCTTCAGGTTCGCGATACGCGCAGCGACGGCATCGGCCTCGGGACTGTCGATGGAGTTCTGAAGGTCGCTCAACCCCTTCATGTCGTCCTGCATTGCGGGATATCGCGCTTGCTGCGCATCGGTCAGCGGCTGCAGGTCGCCCAGTTCGGGCATGGACTGCAGGTCGAAGGCGATGCCGCTCTCGCCCGTCGTATCGGTCGGTGTCGCGCCGGTATGGACCCGCCCCGGGAAGAGATCGAGATCGACGCCCGAATCCCAGATGGCGACGACTACAGGGGGCAGGTCGTCGCTCTCGGCCAAGGTGACTTCACGCGCTTCCCAGATGTCGGGTTTGCGCACATCGTTGGCGGCGATATGCTTGGACAGCACTTGCGCGGTTTCGTCCGCGACCGGCACCCAGCGGTCGATCGAATAGCGCATGTAGATCAGCGAAGCGCCGATATTCTGCGAAATGCTGCCCTCGTTGGCCTCGTAGGTCGGGTCGAAATCGGCCTGTGCCGTACCGATCAGCCTGCCGGTGCCCGCAATCAGTGCGCTGCGTTTCAGCGACTTCAGATTGGTGCCGACGACATCCCAGGGAAGCTGCGACACCGCGCTTTCGAGGTAACTGGCATAGGCCAGTTCATAGACCTCGCCGCTGGACGCATGGGCCTGCTCGGTCGCATGGATCATCGCTTCGTCGCGAAGGCCGTTGGTTAGCTTCGCGTCGGGCTTTTCCTCCAGCGCGCGCTCCTGCCCGATCGTCTTCATCGCGGTGGAATCGTTGCCTTTCAGCAGCGCGATCTTGCCCTTGAGGTCAAGCACGCTGCGCATCGTCGCCTTGTCCTCGATCAGGTACTTGGCCAGCATATCGTCAATGTCGGCCTCTACGCGTGATGCGAAGGCGTTGAAAGTCGCGTCGTCGGTGGCAAGAAGCTCGCTCGGCTTCATGTCGATCTGGTACGTGAAACGTGGCAGATCGTCCTGCGTCTTGACGATGATGCGCCCGTCGGCGGCCTTGTCCTGCGCGACCGCAGGCAAGGCGACAAGCGACAGGCAAGCAAGCAGAGTTGCCGCCAGAATACGGCTCTTTAACATGGATCTCCCCCATCCAAATTGACCGGTGACTTCGGCCTTGGATGGGTCAAGGCTGCTTCAATCTCTGCCTGATCGCAAGTGAAACGTTGTCGCTCGACGTCAGAACTTCTTGCCAACTTTCATGCCGGTGGCCTTGCAGACCCACTTCCACAGCTCGCGTACTTCGTCCGCTGCCTTGCTTTCAGGGTCGAACTCGGTCGCGGACTCGCCATCGCCCGATGCGCGGTGGAATGCGGCGCGCTCGCCGAACATGACGGGGCAGACCGACAGGCCCAGTGCCTCGACCTTGGCCTTGGCATCGGCGAGCATCCTGGTTGCGCGCGCCGGAACACCATTCATCAGGACATTGCCGTCCTTGCCGACGAACTGCAGCATTTCGGCTGTCGCTTCCAGCGCATGGAGATCGAATGCCCGCGGGCGGCTGGGCACAAGGACGAGATCGGCGGTCTTGATCGCCTCGCGCGCAGAGGCATCGGCGTGGGGCGGTGTGTCGATGACGACAAGCTCGACTCCGCTGGCCAATTGCTTCTCGACCGTTCGGGCGAGGCGGGCAGGGGGGCTGGTCACGACTTCGGGAAGAAAATCACCGCGCCAGTCCGCCCATGCGGCGGCGGTCGCCTGCGGGTCGGTGTCGACGACGATCGTCTTCTTGCCCGAATAGGCGCCTGCGGTGGCAAGGTGCAGGGCGAGCGTCGTCTTGCCCGATCCGCCCTTCTGGCTGACGATGGCAACGGTGGGCATTGGCTCGATTTCCCCTCATGCGGGCCGATCCAAGGCCCCGTGTTCACGGCGCATGATACGTCTCAAACCCTCCAATGGGAAGAAAAATGCTGCACTTGCGAAAAGAGGATGGATTTCGCGCAAATAAGGTAAAGAAAAAGGCCCCGCTCCCTTCGGAGCGAGGCCCTTCACGAAGCTTCGCGAGATTACTCAGCGGCGGCTTCGGTTTCTTCGACGACGACGGCTTCGGTCGCTTCGACGGCCGGGGTCTCGGTGGCTTCGACCATCGGTTCTTCGACGACAGGTGCTTCAACCACTGCTTCTTCGGTCGCTTCGACTTCGGGTTCAGCAGCTTCCTGGCTGCAGCCGACGAGGGCGAAAGCGGTTGCAGTTGCGAGAATGGTGAGTGTAGTCTTCTTCATGGTGATACATTCCCTTTGCGCCAGACTCGAAAGCGAGCGCGCGGGTGCAATATACTGCATGCTGCGGCGCAATGTCCATATTCTTGCCACATTTTGGACGAATTTCATTTAGCCACTGATTTTAAGTAGATTTCTCCCTCAGTCTGCAACCTCGAAAGCCTCGATGCGCCAGTCTTCCTGGTCCGCACCTTCGACCCACTGCTGCATCCAGTCGTGATCCCACATCGCCTCCATATAGGCCTGCGCAAAACCGGGGACGCCGATGCTGTAAGTGATGAAGCGGCTGACGACGGGAGCATAGAAGATGTCGGCGGCGCTGTAGGTGCCGAACAGGAACGGCCCGCCATGACCGAAGCGGCTGCGCGCCTCTGCCCAGAGCGATAGGATGCGGATTATGTTGCCCTTCGCTTCGTCGGAGATCTCGTGCCCCTCGACCCGGCGGCGAACGTTCATCGGCGTCGCACGGCGCAGCGGCAGGTAGCTCGAATGCATTTCCGCGACCATCGAGCGGCACAGTCCGCGCGCCACCGGGTCCTTCGGCCAGAAGCGGTTGCGCCCATTCTCTCCGCCGATCTTGTCGGCAAGGTGTTCCAGTATGGCGAGGCTGTCCCAGATAACGACGTCATCGTCCCACAGGATCGGCACCTTGCCGGACGAGGGCTGCACGTCGTCCCAGTCGCGCTTGGCATTCTCCCAGTCCTCACCGCTGATGTTGACGGTGATTTCCTCGAACGAGAGTCCCGACTGCTTGCAGGCGAGCCAGCCGCGCAGCGACCAACTGGAATAATTACGGTTGCCGATGATGAGTTTCATGAAAACGCCCTGTTAGCTGAACAGATGGGTTAGCGGGGGCGGGCTGGGGTGTCGAGTGGGAGGTGATGCTTTGCCAGTGTCGCGGAGCTTCGCGGCGTTACCTTGCAGCCCACGCTGATCCGAACCAGTCGACCCGGCTGCGGACATGTGGCATCGCGAACAATGCCAGCGGGCTTTCAAGCTTCCGGCTTGCAAATTCGGGAGCGACGGATGTTCTTCGAGAGCCGCATTTTCAGGGGCTGGTACATCGTCATGATGCTGCTCTGGGCGGCATTGTTCGCGTTCCTGTGCTCGGTCCCTTTCCTGCTCGATCACTGGCATTATCCGGCAACGATGATACTGGGCGCGTTCATCGCGGGCCTGACGCCAGAGGGCGGCGGCGCGGTTGCTTTTCCGGTGCTCAGCGTCTTTTTCGAGATCAAGCGCGAGATGGCCCGCGACTTCAGCCTGATGATCCAGTCGGTCGGCATGACCAGCGCAAGCATCTGGATACTGACGCGCAAGGGAAACCGGCTTTCGACCTATGCGCCAGTTCTGCTGTTCGTACCGGTCAGCCTTGCCGGCTTCGTACTGGGCATGACACTGCTGCAGGCGATCCCCGTCCATGTCATTCAGGCCCTGTTCCTCAGCCTCATCCTGACATTCGCGCTCGCCTATGTATCGAGCGAGCATCGCGGCGAACGCCGGCTGCTCGATACGAAAACGCCCGCCGATCTCGCTCTACTGGGCGCGGTCCTGATCGCCGGAGGGATGTGCGCCAGCCTGTTCGGCACCGGTGCGGACATCGTGCTCTATACCTTGCTGGTGACGCGCTTTCGCATGGACGAGAAGGTCGCCACGCACATGAGTATCATGTTGATGGCCGCCCTCAGCATCCTCGGATTCGGCTACAGGGTGTTCTGGGACGGGGGCATCACCGATTACCAGGTCCAGACTTGGCTTTGCGCTTATCCCGTCGTGCTGCTGATGGCGCCGCTCGGCAGCTACATTCTGCACAAGCTGCACGTCGAATGGATGCTGCGCGCGGTCGTCGCGCTCAATCTCTTCCAGATGGCCTACTTCAACCTGAAGAACCCGAGCGTCGAAAAGATCGCTTGGTCGATCGGGCTCAGCGTGATCCTGTTCGGCGTGTTCTGGCTATCGCTGGCGCGCCTGTCACGAGAGCGTGTCGTGGCAGCCGAGAAGGTCTAGCCCTTGCTGCCTTCCATCCAGAACCGGATGCGATACCCGAACCGGTGCAGGACCCACCTTATCGCAAGGACCAGCAGCGCGATCGGTACGAGTGCGGTGATCGCGTAGATGAGAAAGCCGATCGTGATGCCGAGCGTGGTGCCGATCGATCCTGCCGCCTCCATGACCGGTTGCGCGAAGCCGATCCGGGACTGACCGTATTCGGGTTCGTACGTTATCCGGACATCGCTGAACCGGATGCGGTTGCGATACTGCTGCAATTTTGCGCGCGTGGCATCGATCTGCTCGTTTACGTCGGCGACCGCCTCTTCGGCCTTGATCAGTTCGGCCGTCGATCCCTTGCTGTTCTGCAGGACTGCAGTCAGCTTTTTCCGAAGGACGAGGCGCGAGTTGAGCCTGGCTTGCGTGTCGACGATGTTCTCTGACAAGTCCTCGCCGTCCCGAACGGAGGACATCAGTTCCCCGCCGAGCTTTTCGGCAGGATCGGACAGGGCATTTTCCAATAACCCCGCCTGATCCGACGCGACCTGCAGGTTGATCTCGCCGAATGCGTCCAGATCAGTTCGGGCCTGCGACGTGCGTAGGACCCGGCACTTTTCGCCCATGGCCTCGCATGTGGCGATATGCGCTTCCTGAAGTTCGGCAATATGGTCACCGGCGATCCTGAACCCGAAGCCATAGGAATAGGCGATCTGTTGGCCGCCTTCGGTCTCGCTGGCCCGGGCCGTCGCTTCGGCTGAACCGGACTGTTTGGGAATGACCCTGACGCCCGAATCGCGAGCCGGAACGGGCGCATCGGGCAAGAGGCTTGGCCCCTGATGGAGCGCTTCCGCAAAGCCGAACTTGTTACGCGGCGCATCCGAGCTCGAAGCTTCGGTGTCCGCGATGAGGTCCTGGGCCGTCAGTTCTGTCCCGGCGTCACTGCAACCGGCAAGCAGGCCAAGGCAGACTAATGGCAAATACAGCTTTTTCATCCACCCCCCGATGACTTTCACGAGGGAGTCATTGCATGTCTGGCGAGGCATGGAAAGGCGCGGCGTCTGGAAAACCGTTTTCCTACAGGACGATGTCCCGCCACTATAGCGCCCGTTCTTTGCCATCGTCGGATCCGCTTTACCCGCAATGTGTCACCCTGCGCCGCGCAAGGCCGGGGCCGCACAGATCTTTGGGTTCTGGCATGTTGGAGGTGGGTGACAGGGTGTAACCTTTGTCACCCGCGCCAGTCTATCGCTCAGCCGCCCTCGGCGCTTTGCAGGACGAAGCCGCGCAGTTCTTCGATGCCCATGCCTTTTTCCGAACTCGTCACCGAGATCTCGGGATAGGCCCCGGCGTGCTTGCGCGCTTCGGCCATGACCTTTTCTATGGTCTTGGCAAGTTCGCTCGCCTTCACCTTGTCGGCCTTGGTCATGACGACACGATAAGAGACGCCGGCGATGTCCATCATCTCCATGATTTCGAGGTCGACCGGCTTGATGCCGTGGCGCGAATCGATCAGCAGCAGGCAGCGCCGCAGCACCTGTCGCCCGCGCAGGTAGTCGTTCACAAGGAAACGCCACTTCTTCACGATCGCGGGCGGCGCCTTGGCAAAGCCGTAGCCGGGCATGTCGACCAGCCGGAATTCGGGCTCTTCGCTCCCGTCTTCGGCCCCGCCGACATTAAAGTAGTTCAGCTCCTGCGTGCGCCCGGGCGTGACCGAGGTGCGCGCGATCGCCTTGCGCCCTGTCAGCGCGTTCAAGAGCGAAGACTTGCCCACGTTCGACCGGCCCGCGAACGCGATTTCCGGCACCGTCGGTTCGGGCAGAAACTTGATCGCAGGGGCCGACAGCAGGAACGTCACGGGCCCCGAAAAGAGCTTGCGTGCACGCTCCTCGTAGAGGGCCTGACCGGGATCTTCGGGAAGGCTTTCGTCCACCTTAGCCCTTGGCCTTTCCGGTCTTTTCCGCCTTTTCCTTGGCGAGGTCGGCCTTCAGCTTTTCCTTCTGCTCTTCCATCGCCGCGGCCTTGAGCTGCGGGTGACGGGAATAGAGCCACTTTTGCTGGCCGATCGTCAGGAGGTTCGAGGTGATCCAGTAGATCAGCAGGCCGGCCGCGAAGGGTGCCATGATGAACATCATGAACCACGGCATCAGCATGAAGATCTGCTGCTGGGCCGGATCCATCTGCGCCGGGTTCAACTTGAACTGCAGCCACATCGTCAAACCGAGCAGCAAAGCCAGCACGCCGATGGCAAGGAAGCCCGGCGGGTTGAAATCGAGCAGGCCGAACAGGTTCAGGATGTGCAGCGGATCGGGCGCCGAAAGGTCCCTGATCCACAGGATGAAGGGCTGGTGACGCATCTCGATCGCCAGCATCAGCACCTTGTAGAGGGCGAAGAAGACCGGGATCTGCAGGAACATCGGCAGACAGCCGGCCAGCGGGTTCACCTTTTCCTCGCGGTAGAGCTCCATCATCTTGGACTGGAGCACCTGCTTGTCGTCCTTGTACCGTTCCTGCAGGGCCTTCATCTTGGGCTGCACGGCCTTCATCGCCGCCATCGAGGCGAACTGGCGCTGGGCGATGGGGAACATGAGGCCGCGAACGATCACGGTCAGCAGGATGATCGCGACGCCGAAGTTGCCGACCAGTTCGAACAACCACTTCAGAAGCCAGAAGATCGGTTTCTCGAACCAGCGGAACCAGCCCCAATCGATCGCGAGGCCGAAGTTGGCGATGCCGGTTTCCTCGTACCTGTCGAGGACATCGCTTTCCTTGGCGCCTGCAAAAAGCTGCGTCGTGCGTGAGACCTGCTTGCCCGCCGGCACGGTCATCGCGTCGTAGATCACGTCGGCACGGAACTTCGTATCGCCGAGCGAGCGGAAGTCGGTGCTGGTCGTCGCGCCGTCCTGCGGGACGAGGGCGGAGAGCCAGTAGATGTCGGTAAACCCGATCCAGTTCGCCGCGCCCTTGCCCGCGATGGTGCCTTCCTCGGCGACATCGTCATAGTCGTTGCCGAACTCGACCGACCCGTCGAACGCGCCGATCGGGCCGGAATGGACGGTCCAGGTGTCGACGCTGGCGGTATTGCTGGTGCGGTTGATAAGGCCGAAGGGGCGGACAGCGACATCGCTGCCGCTGGTGTTCGCGACGGTCTGCGTCGCCTTGATCATGTAGTAATCGTCGATCTCGTAACGGATCGAGAAATTGAGCCCTTCGCCGTTGTTCCACGTCAACGTCACGGGGCTGTCGGGCGTTAGCTTGTCGCCTTCGGCCTGCCACACGGTGTCGGACGAGGGCAGGCGGACGTTGTCGCCGATGAAGCCGAACTGCGCGAACTGCTGCGCGGGCGTGCCTTCGGGGCTGTAGAGACGGACCGGGCCCGAATCCTTCTCGACCGTCTGGCGGTGGGTCTTGAGCACGATATCGTCGATTTTCGCGCCGACCGGGTTGATCGAGCCGGCAACTTCGGGCGCGTCGATGGCGATGCGGTCCGCGCTGCCCAGCGACTGGTCGAGATCTGCTTCTTCCTCGGCGATCTGGTCAGGGTCGGTCAGGCCGCCTTCGCGGGTCCGCTTGACCGCGGGCTCTTCATCGTCGGTTGCCGCGATCTCGGTCGATTCCGCCGCGACCGGTTCTTCCGGCTGCGGGTAGAAATAGTTGAGACCCAGCTCCCAGCCGAGCATCAGCAGTGCGATAAGCACCACTGCCGTGATCATGTTGCGCTGGTTGTTTTCCACCTCGAAACCTTCGGTAATTTCCGTCTAAATAAATAAGGCCGATGCCGGTCAGGGAACCGGATCATGGCCGCACCCGCCCCACGGGTGGCAGCGCAATAGCCGCTTGGTCGCCAGCCAGCCACCCTTAATCGCGCCGTACTTGCGAAGCGCCTCGATCGCGTACTGCGAACACGAGGGGCTGAAGCGGCAGGATGGCGGCAGGATGGCCGAAGGGCCGATCTGCCACAGACGGGCGATGCCGATCAGGATCCACTTCATGATGTGCGCTTCTCCTGCTTACCGCCCTGTTTCGGGCCGTTGCGGCGGGGGCCGGGCTTGCGGCTGCGCGGCGGGTCGCCCTTGCCTTCGCGGGCGCGGGACAGGGCCATGCGCAGCTCTTCGTCCAGTTTTTCGAAGTCCCGCTCCACCCCGCCGTCGCGGCCGATCAGGATGTGATCATGCCCGGGAAGGCCGTGTTCGGGAAGGTTCGCCCAAAGCAGTTCTCGAAACCTGCGTTTCATCCGGTTGCGGACGACGGCATTGCCGATTCGTTTGGTCACCGTGATGCCGTATCGCATAGCCTGCGGCTCTAGCCCGTTGGGGCGCGCCAGCAGGACGAAACCGGGGCGAGCGACCCTGATGCCGCGATTGGCGGCCAGGAAATCGGATCGCTTTCGGATGACCGTGGGTTTTGTCATGTTTGCTGGAAGGCTTGCGCCTTCGCTCTCAGACGCCGGGCGGGGCGCGTCCGCGCCCCATGGCTTCCTCGTATAAGCTCGGGCACGCGTTCGCGCTTGCGGGTGTCGCTTTGCGCCCCGTGGTCTGGGTTGCGGCGTAGCAAACCAAACAGCAACGGCCCGCAAACCCAGATGGGCGCGGGCCGTCGAGCAAGGCGGTGCGTCCGGATCATGCCGGACGCAGACACGCGCTTAGGCTCAGGCGCTCAGCTTCTTGCGGCCGCGTGCACGACGGGCGCGCAGAACCTTGCGGCCACCGGGAGTGGCGAGGCGGGCGCGGAAACCGTGGCGACGCTTGCGCACGAGGTTGCTCGGCTGGAAAGTGCGCTTCATGGCGAATTCCTCAAAAATCTTCGACTGATGGCCGCATCTGCGACACGAACAAAAAGGGCCGCCGGTGAAGGCGACCGCCTGTGTGGGTGCGCCGTTACGGCCATGACGGAACAGAGTCAAGCATGTGGTTAGCGGGCCTCTGCCTCTCGACAGGCGAATATCTCCCGGTCCATGACAACGATTAAAGGAAATTTCGGGGTCGCATCAAAGACATGGTCGCACTGGTCCGCACCGTGGCCTATCTTGGGCTGGAGGCGCGCAGCGTGGAAGTTCAGTGCCAGTTGGCACCGGGACTGCCTGCGTTCAACATCGTCGGCCTGCCCGACAAGGCGGTGGGAGAGAGTCGCGAACGTGTTCGCGCAGCGCTTGCCGCCATGGGCCTTGCCCTGCCGCCCAAGCGGATCACGATCAACCTTTCGCCCGCCGACCTGCCCAAGGAAGGCTCGCACTACGATCTTGCCGTCGCCTTGGCGCTGCTTGCCGCGATGGGGGTCACCGATGCCGAACAGCTGGTCGATCACGTCGTCGTCGGCGAACTCGCGCTTGATGGGCGAATCGTCGCATCCCCCGGTGTCCTTCTGGCCGCGATGCACGCGGCCGCGGACGACAAGCGACTGATCTGCCCGGCCTCGCAAAGGGCCGAAGCGGCGTGGGCCGATGGCGAGGCGGTGATCGCCGCGCCCGACCTGATCAGCTTGCTGAACCATCTTAAGGGCACGCAGCAGCTTCCCGCCCCTGATGCCGGCGCGATCGAGATGGCTGTGCCGAAGGCTGACCTCAAGCAGGTGAAGGGGCAGGAGACTGCCAAGCGCGCGCTGGAGATCGCGGCTGCGGGCGGTCATAACCTCCTCATGATCGGCCCGCCGGGTGCTGGCAAGTCGCTGCTCGCTTCCTGCCTGCCGGGCATCCTGCCTCCGCTGACGAGCGGCGAGGCGCTGGAAACCAGCATGGTCCAGTCGGTTGCGGGCCTGCTCGAGGACGGGCGGATCAGCCGCGCCCGTCCGTTCCGCGCGCCGCACCATTCGGCGTCGATGGCGGCGCTGACGGGCGGGGGGCTGAAGGTAAAGCCGGGCGAGGTCAGTCTCGCGCATCTCGGTTCTCCACGAAGATCTAGCAAAGTCTCATGAGTGCTTCAAAATTTGGTTTCAGCCATATCAATGTTCTCTTGCGAAGTTCGGGTGCAGTTTCACTCCTTGACGAGAAAACTTGAAGGTGTTTGTCTAATCTCCAGATGGAGCAGCCATGACCGTTTTCCGTTTCAGTTCCGAAGAATTGTTTCGGCCGATTCCATTTCTAGATGGAGATGTCGTGGACATGGGCATTCTGGAGGCGGCACGAACGAGCGTTGATCATTATGCGATCAGGCAAGGTCAGCCGATCGTCGTCGACGACCAATGGGATATTGATGAGCAATTAACGCAATTCGCGACCATGGTTTCTCGAACTGAGCGGTCCGAATTAACCGCGCTTACTTACACGCGGGAAGCTGAAGTTTTTTCTCGTTACCTCGCACATCGGGGGCGGCAACTCACAGAAGTGGTCGAAGACGACCTCTGGGACTACCGAAACGCGCGCCTCAATGGATCGCTCGAGGTTCGGCTAAAGCCGACTAGCTGGAATAAAGTTGCGGCGGCACTTTTGCGCTTGCTTGGACATCTGAAGCTCAAATTCGATGGTATAAGGTGGCGAGACTTCAGAGCCAGTGTTGAGGTAGATGATCGCGTACGAATGATCAGCTTGCCCGACTATCTACGCTTTCGAAACGTCGGGATGGCTGGCAATCGCAACCGACTTAGGAATGCCGCTTTCGCCGACCTGCTGGTTACGTCGGGTGCACGGTGCACTGAGGGCGCGCTCCTACTCCGGCACGAGGTGCCGGACCGATCGCGATTTGAAGCACACAACACCATAATGGTCGAGTTGCCGGCGACCATCACAAAGTGGGAGAAGCGACGCGATGTTCCATTTTCAAAGCGTTTCGTTCGCCACTTCCTTGATCCCTACGTGGAAGAGGAGCGGGCGCATGTGGTTGCGCAGACCATCGCTAGGCTTTTTCCTCGTAAGTCCTATTCAATCGACGGCCTAGAGAGGCTGTCGAATTTTATATTCTTCGAACGTGTCGAAGGTAAAAAAATCCGCATTATTGCGGGCGATGCTGAAAAGCTCGTTGTACCAATGGCTAAACTGACTCAGCGCGAGCGCAAGAAGCTTATTGAGGTTGCTGCAAATAATAATCGCCAATCCTTCAAAATCATCGATTTTGGATTTTTGTGGGTGTCCGAAGTCGGATCATGCGTCACAAATTCCACTTGGTTATCGACGTTTGACGCCGCCTGCGTAACTGTGGGCCCCGAAGACGATCCAGAGCTTAAAGTAACTCCGCATATGCTGCGCCATACTTTCGCGGTCCATCACCTTAGTTTTATGTTGAAGGGCCTTCTTGATGTTCGCGCAGAACGTGGGCGGCTCGACCGTCGAGGAGAGGTATACGATCGGGTCGTGGGCGACCCTCTTCGCCAATTACAGACGCTTCTGGGGCACCGGAGCATTCAGACCACGTATAAGTACCTTACCTATGTCGAGGATAATCAAGAACTCGTTGCCCGAGCAACTGAAGGTTGGGACGCAACTCTAGGTTGGCGGAAATGACACATCGTCGCAGGAGCGTGAACTTTGACTGCGCCGCGCCGGCATTAGTGCGCAAGCCTTTACTCAGTAGTGATGCCAAAATTGATGGTTTGCATCTTGTTGTCTGGATCGCCGGTCAGAACACAGAATGGAACTTCGAACGATATTCGAGGCGAGAACTGGCACTCGATTTCCTTTCCGTATTCCATAGAATGGTAGTTGTCCAGAAGCACTTCAGCAACTTCAATACGTTTATCAGTTATCGCCTTGCGATTGGGGGTATTCTCTCAAATATCGACGAGCTTGATCCGGACAAGCGAATACTCTGTCTACGTGATATAGATCGACGGTTCCTTGATTGTATCGACGTAGGCTCGAGCCAGGCGAACTACAAACGGTTGCAAGCTCTTATCGTGGTTCTGAGAGCGTCGCGCGAGTCCGATGTGGACACAGTCTCCGAGGATCTTGATCATCCTCATCACGGCGACCGGCTAAGCTACGTCAGTAGCGCACCGAAGCCGCGATCCAATCCAAAGGACGCCTATAGTCCATATGTCGCTAATCAGATTTTAGGAGCGGCACGAGCAGAGATTCAGGCAGCGATCACACGAGTTCGCACTGGTATCGCACATTTACAGCAAGTTAAATTGTGTGCTTTTGAGCGTCCGCCAAATGCTTGCGAGGCTGTACTGTTGGACATCACTGACGGAAAGGCGTTTGAAGAAGTAAATTCTAAATATATTATTCAGCTAAAAGAGGAAGGATTTGACCTTACTGCCCCAATCAATCCAATAGATTTGTCGGAATATGATCTAGAAATAATCCGAAATGTTGCGCGAGATATAGTTATAAATGGAGAGATTATACCAAATAATCACTCTATTAATCTGCATGAACTTCATAGGATTAAAAAGTTTTCCCCTGAGTTTTCCGATATTATGATCGCTGAAGGGAAAATATTTCTCGAGAAAACAAGAAGAGAAGTGCATGCGCGGCGAGACAATGACAAAAAGCTGACAGAGATATCTACGCCGCCCTGCAAGAATATTATTAATTCAGAAAATTATGATATAATTGAAATTCAGCTAGAGAGACGTTTTTACGTCCTCAAAGCTTGGTTGCAACACGGCATTCCGATTCATAAAAAAGTATGGATCAATTTCGATATGAAGGGGGTTTCATCTTGGGAGGATCCTGATTACGGGATTGTTGTTATTCCAATTCTGACCGGGAAACGAAATTCAATATATAATCGTCACAGTGAACTAATTGATAATATTAAAAGTTTATTAGATTCGCTTTCCATTAAACATCTGAAAAGGCCGAAATCAGCTCATTTTACTAATCTAATCGCAAAAATACAGGTTCTTGAGGAATGGATTGTATCGGGAGCTCCTTCGTCTTACGCAAGCTGCTCATTTGATCTTCGTTTCTTAGTTGATTGGGTTGATGGAGATTTAGGTCTTGCTTCGCTTAACCGGCATAGAGCTGTTAGGACGCACCCGCGCTACGGCCCTTACGTGCAGTGGGGCTTTCAGCTTCTCCGAGCTCTCAAGGTCCAATTCCAGACCCGTGGCCTCGTGAGTTGGCCAGCCGCTAGGCCTAGGCGAGGCTACAAATCTGCGACGGATATTGCGAGCAGCGTCGGTCCGTCGCAAGACGAGTTAACTAGGCCCTGTTGACAAACTGGATTCACAATCGCTGCGAGATGTGATTCAAGATAGCTTTTGCGGAGGTTATCTTGGCGCGGTTGCTGATGGAGGATGCCGAGTGGGCATTCTTTGAACCCTTTTTGATAGCGATCCGGGGGCAAGGCGGTCGCCCGGCCTCCAACCACCGCCTTGTTCTCGATGGTATTTTCTGGATTGCTCGAACCGGTGCTGCCTGGCGTGATCTGCCTGAAGAGTTCGGCAAGTGGTCGAGCGTGTATCGCCAGTTCCGGCGCTGGACCCTGGCCGGACTTTGGGAACTGGTGCTCGATGCCCTCAACGATAGCGGCGCAGCGCCAGACAGCGTCCAGATGATCGACAGCACCGTGATCCGCGCGCACCACTTGGCAGCGGGCGCAAAAGGGGGACTCAAAGACAGGGTTTTGGCCGTTCAAAAGGTGGCTTCACGTCCAAGATCCATCTCATTACCAACGCTCACGGCCTCCCTGTCCGGGCGGAAGTAACGGGAGGTGAAGTATCTGACTTCAAAGGCTTCGATGCTCTGGTCGACGATGACCTGCCGACGGCTCGCGTGTTCCTGGCTGACCGGGGTTATGACAGCGATCATATCCGGGCAACGATCACCGAGCGTGGCGGAACACCAGTGATCCCGGCCAAGGCCAATCGCAAAGAGCCGATCCCGCACGACACCGTCACCTACGCCTTGCGGAACCGTATTGAGCGGTGCTTCGCCAAGCTCAAATGCTCGCGCCGCCTCGCAACCCGATACGACAAAACCTCAGCAAGCTATCTCGGCTTCATACATATCGCCGCCGCCCGCCTCTGGACCAATCAGTTTGTCAACAGGGCCTA
>NZ_LYWY01000008.1 GCF_001661915.1 Croceicoccus pelagius | reverse complement strand
TAGGCCCTGTTGACAAACTGATTGGTCCAGAGGCGGGCGGCGGCGATATGTATGAAGCCGAGATAGCTTGCTGAGGTTTTGTCGTATCGGGTTGCGAGGCGGCGCGAGCATTTGAGCTTGGCGAAGCACCGCTCAATACGGTTCCGCAAGGCGTAGGTGACGGTGTCGTGCGGGATCGGCTCTTTGCGATTGGCCTTGGCCGGGATCACTGGTGTTCCGCCACGCTCGGTGATCGTTGCCCGGATATGATCGCTGTCATAACCCCGGTCAGCCAGGAACACGCGAGCCGTCGGCAGGTCATCGTCGACCAGAGCATCGAAGCCTTTGAAGTCAGATACTTCACCTCCCGTTACTTCCGCCCGGACAGGGAGGCCGTGAGCGTTGGTAATGAGATGGATCTTGGACGTGAAGCCACCTTTTGAACGGCCAAAACCCTGTCTTTGAGTCCCCCTTTTGCGCCCGCTGCCAAGTGGTGCGCGCGGATCACGGTGCTGTCGATCATCTGGACGCTGTCTGGCGCTGCGCCGCTATCGTTGAGGGCATCGAGCACCAGTTCCCAAAGTCCGGCCAGGGTCCAGCGCCGGAACTGGCGATACACGCTCGACCACTTGCCGAACTCTTCAGGCAGATCACGCCAGGCAGCACCGGTTCGAGCAATCCAGAAAATACCATCGAGAACAAGGCGGTGGTTGGAGGCCGGGCGACCGCCTTGCCCCCGGATCGCTATCAAAAAGGGTTCAAAGAATGCCCACTCGGCATCCTCCATCAGCAACCGCGCCAAGATAACCTCCGCAAAAGCTATCTTGAATCACATCTCGCAGCGATTGTGAATCCAGTTTGTCAACAGGGCCTAGTCGAAACAACCATCAGAACCTTCGGCAAAGTTGACGTTTTAGTTAACAATGCCGCAATTTACATCGGAGGAACAATCCTAGAGTCTGATATTAAATCTTGGGACGCTCTTTACCGTGTCAATCAGCTAGGTGTATTTCTGGGGATGCGTGCGGTACTTGAGCCGATGAAGCGGGCAGGTAGCGGCTCGATTGTTAACGTCTCATCTCACGCTGCGACAAGCAATGTACCTGGATACTTCTCTTACGGAACCTCCAAGTGGGCCGTACGCGGGATGACTAAACTCTCGTCTACGGAACTCGCCCCGCTAGGCATTCGGGTTAACACCGTCTTCCCTGGTATTATTGACACCCCAATGCTCCATAAAAATAACTCTCCTGAACGCATTGCCTTTTATGATTCCCTCATCCCACTCGGCAGGCGTGGCGCACCCGAAGAAATTGCTTCGGTTGTTCTGTTCCTCGCCTCGGAAGCATCTAGTTACATGACTGGTGCAGAACTTTTGGTTGATGGCGGCATTGGGTAAACACGTTTAGTACTCAGACGATTTTTGGCTTCCAAAAATCCGGATAATTCGAGAGCAATTCAAAAATGATAAAATTCATTGGCGCTTCAAGTAATCCACCTGGCGTATCACCAGAGGATGCACGCACGCACTACGAACTTCGACACCCCGCTCTTGCAGACAGCCTTCCTTCTTTCAATAAATACATGCTACTATATATTCAGAACTATGCGATCGATATTGGGGTGGAATTTTCCGCACCACGCATACCATTTCTGAACTGTTCTGAAATTTGGTTCAAAGATATTGACAGCCTCCTTGAAGCGTACGAAGTCCCAGAATACCAACTACTTCGTGAAGACGAAAAACGGTTCGGAAACTTCGACAATCTAGGCGTTGCGCTCGCAGAAGATGTTATGATCTTCGGAGAAGATGCACGACCGCGATTTAAGCTTATTCGCTTCATTGAGCGCAATCCGGAAATCGAGATGGCAGACTTCCTAGAAGTTTGGCAGGGCGACTATGCATCGGCGATGCTAAATTCGGGATCAGTGCGGTCTTTAGCTAAAACCTATATTCAGAATCATGCGTTGATCGGAGCGAAGATTTCGTTCCCCGTCAAATTTGCGGATGGCGTCGACGAATATTGGTTTTCGTCTCCATCCGACATCGCCCCATTCCTAAAGGCGGAATCAGAAGTCGCTAAAGACGTCGGCATAGATAGAATTGTAAATCGTAAGGATATGAAGCAGATCGCCTCAGAATGCCGAGTATTACCGGGCCACGAATTGTCATTCAATATTCTCAGAAAACTTTGATTTATCCGTACCAATAATTAATTAATGCCCATATTATTATGGTTTTTAAGATTTGTCGCTCGTTTTTCTTATAATGTATATTGAACATCACCTCATGAGGCTAGGCGTAACGAAGATTGCTTTACCACTCCGGGCTGATTGAAACTGGGCATTGTCTGGGCAAACTTTAGTCTCATCTGCCCCGGCTTTCTAGAGGACGCGGCAGCGAAGCTGATCGGCCTTGTGAGGCGAGTAACCCGACGCGGCGCGGATCGTAGTATTCAAACTGCTATTGTACACGGAAGTGACCAACAACGGTAATGCCACTCGATGTCTGCTGCTCCGCTAGCTTTGACCACGTCAAGTGAGGGTAAGCGGCCGCATCGTGCTGGCGTGCGGGAACCTGCCGTGGCGATAATCTGCATAATAACCCGCCAATTCTTCTAGGGAGCCGGCAATGAATGGCCCGTGCGCTACGACGTCTGTTTTCTGAGGCTGTCCAGCGTAAAGCAATAATCGCGCACCATTCATTCCGGCTCTTAGGGCGAGCGTGCTGGAACCATCGCCGACGGGACTGGACCAGCCAACCATGTTCGTCGACAGGCGTTCGTCAACAGTACCGGCAGTCACCTCGCCATCGATCAACACCGCGAAGGCGTTATAGACGGCGGGTAGTTCTGGCGCGAAGGTAGCACCCGGCTCCAGCCGGATGTCCGCCAGCGTGACAGGGACCGCATTCTTCGTCGGCGCCTCCGCATCACCCAGCCGGCCGCTGTAGACTATCGCCTCGACCCCCGGTTCGACGTGGACCGGCATCGCTGCGCGCTGCAGGATCTGCACTCGGGGCGGCATGTTGCGCTGTTCCACCGGCAGAACCAGCCACAACTGAAAGATTCGCATACCGGTCGACACCTTCGCATCCTCTGAATGGACGATGCCGCTGCCCGCCGTCATCCATTCGACGTCACCTGCCGCGAGCCGACCGCCTGTGTCCTCCATCGTCCCGTTAAGCATGAAGGTCACAGTTTCTAGTCCGGCATGCGGATGCGCCTCGCCGAAGCGGCCTTCCAGCGTAATGTGGTCGTCCGCCATCAAGAAAAACGGGTCGGTGACCAAGAAATTTCCCGGAGCCACAACCAGCGTTGCCTTGTGACGCTCGCCATCGAAGCCAGGTCCCAGCGGAGGTATGACGGTGACGCGATCGATCGATCTGTGAAGCATGTTTCATCCATTCGCTGGGGCACGACTATTGCCGGCCCACTCATAGCGTCGATTTCTGTCTCTACATTTGGAAATGCTCTCGCCACAATCAAGACGTGGACAAAGAACTCAGCGTTGCCAGACGCGTGGCCAAGAAACTTGCGAACGGTTTTTTATCATGAGCTATTCCGAAGTACTTGTCTGGCGCAGTATGAGTGAAGCCATCAGGTGGATGAGCGCGCGAAGCACACGGGCGTCCGGGTGCTTGAACCGCTAGCAGCTATCGGTTTACCCGCACTACCAATGCATCGTTTGTAATTCTTCCCGCACTTGGGGGCTGTGTTATCGATTGATATATCTTGTTTGAAATTCTAGGCCCTGTTGACAAACTGATTGGTCCAGAGGCGGGCGGCGGCGATATGTATGAAGCCGAGATAGCTTGCTGAGGTTTTGTCGTATCGGGTTGCGAGGCGGCGCGAGCATTTGAGCTTGGCGAAGCACCGCTCAATACGGTTCCGCAAGGCGTAGGTGACGGTGTCGTGCGGGATCGGCTCTTTGCGATTGGCCTTGGCCGGGATCACTGGTGTTCCGCCACGCTCGGTGATCGTTGCCCGGATATGATCGCTGTCATAACCCCGGTCAGCCAGGAACACGCGAGCCGTCGGCAGGTCATCGTCGACCAGAGCATCGAAGCCTTTGAAGTCAGATACTTCACCTCCCGTTACTTCCGCCCGGACAGGGAGGCCGTGAGCGTTGGTAATGAGATGGATCTTGGACGTGAAGCCACCTTTTGAACGGCCAAAACCCTGTCTTTGAGTCCCCCTTTTGCGCCCGCTGCCAAGTGGTGCGCGCGGATCACGGTGCTGTCGATCATCTGGACGCTGTCTGGCGCTGCGCCGCTATCGTTGAGGGCATCGAGCACCAGTTCCCAAAGTCCGGCCAGGGTCCAGCGCCGGAACTGGCGATACACGCTCGACCACTTGCCGAACTCTTCAGGCAGATCACGCCAGGCAGCACCGGTTCGAGCAATCCAGAAAATACCATCGAGAACAAGGCGGTGGTTGGAGGCCGGGCGACCGCCTTGCCCCCGGATCGCTATCAAAAAGGGTTCAAAGAATGCCCACTCGGCATCCTCCATCAGCAACCGCGCCAAGATAACCTCCGCAAAAGCTATCTTGAATCACATCTCGCAGCGATTGTGAATCCAGTTTGTCAACAGGGCCTAG
>NZ_LYWY01000007.1 GCF_001661915.1 Croceicoccus pelagius | reverse complement strand
CTAGGCCCTGTTGACAAACTGGATTCACAATCGCTGCGAGATGTGATTCAAGATAGCTTTTGCGGAGGTTATCTTGGCGCGGTTGCTGATGGAGGATGCCGAGTGGGCATTCTTTGAACCCTTTTTGATAGCGATCCGGGGGCAAGGCGGTCGCCCGGCCTCCAACCACCGCCTTGTTCTCGATGGTATTTTCTGGATTGCTCGAACCGGTGCTGCCTGGCGTGATCTGCCTGAAGAGTTCGGCAAGTGGTCGAGCGTGTATCGCCAGTTCCGGCGCTGGACCCTGGCCGGACTTTGGGAACTGGTGCTCGATGCCCTCAACGATAGCGGCGCAGCGCCAGACAGCGTCCAGATGATCGACAGCACCGTGATCCGCGCGCACCACTTGGCAGCGGGCGCAAAAGGGGGACTCAAAGACAGGGTTTTGGCCGTTCAAAAGGTGGCTTCACGTCCAAGATCCATCTCATTACCAACGCTCACGGCCTCCCTGTCCGGGCGGAAGTAACGGGAGGTGAAGTATCTGACTTCAAAGGCTTCGATGCTCTGGTCGACGATGACCTGCCGACGGCTCGCGTGTTCCTGGCTGACCGGGGTTATGACAGCGATCATATCCGGGCAACGATCACCGAGCGTGGCGGAACACCAGTGATCCCGGCCAAGGCCAATCGCAAAGAGCCGATCCCGCACGACACCGTCACCTACGCCTTGCGGAACCGTATTGAGCGGTGCTTCGCCAAGCTCAAATGCTCGCGCCGCCTCGCAACCCGATACGACAAAACCTCAGCAAGCTATCTCGGCTTCATACATATCGCCGCCGCCCGCCTCTGGACCAATCAGTTTGTCAACAGGGCCTAGTCGGATCCTTGGCCAGGCGCTGCCTCTGCATTAGGTGGACTCGTTAAAGTCCATCCAGCCTCAGCCGCCATGCGAACTGCCACAAGTGAATTAACTCCGAGTCTCTTCAACATCTTCGTTCGATGCGAATCGACGGTTTTGGGACTCAGCCCCAATTTCTCCGCAACCTCAGAACCCGTTAGTCCTTCACATAGGCTCATGAGCACATCGGCTTCGCGTGACGTCAAGGCCTTTAGAACCTTCCGGGACTGGCTGCGCCTTTGAAAAAAAGATATGTTAAGAGAGTCCCTCTCATATTCCGCCATCAAATCATCAAGATTGATTGATTTTCCAAACGGATATTGAAAGTATGCCATCGCACCATCACGAGTAGAGCGAACAGCCCTATCAATAGACGTATTCTCCGAATATAATATTACCGGCAAAAAAAATCCATTTACGTGAAAAAGTTCTAGTAATTTTTCAAAATTACTGCCTTCATCATATACAATATAAGCGCCTGCTTTAGATATACTCGAGCCAATCTCATTTATGTCCTCCAAGGGCTCGACCCTAAATCGGTCACTAAACAGATTTCTTAATTCAGTGCGGCGACCGTCGTCGCGATCAATAATTATTATTGGTCCTGAAACTTTGCTTTCAAACATTCTTTCGAGAGCCTCAATTCTAAATCTCTTCAATTTGCAAATATAGACTGATGGCCTGCGTCCGACGTTTAACTCCCAGGCTCTTAAAAATTGCGTGCATATGGCTCTTGACTGTGGCCAATTTGATTGAGAGCTCTTGGCCAATCTCTTCATTTGAGTGGCCTCTGCTTGCTAGGCGTAAAACAGCAAGCTGCGCCTTAGTGAGCTTCCCGACCTGGCAATCCAGAGGATCTTCAGCCCGCCCCCCGCGGCCGCCCTCACCCTCTTCAGAGCCCATTTCAGCATAAATCGATAATGGAAACCATTCGCCCCCCTTCAAAACCACATCGATAGCTTCTGCCATTGCCGGAAATGAGGATCGCTTCTCAATGAAGCCCTTGGCCCCAACGCTCCTTGCCATTCCAGGCAGATCAGGCTGCTCATCCCCAGTCACAGAGATTATTGGAGAATCCGTCAGCACCAAAAGCTTCCTAAGGGTAGCCAGACCAACGCTGTCGCGAAGGCCTAGATCGAGCAGAATGAGGTCAGGCCTGTAAGCTGAAAGTTCTAGGATGGCCCCCTCGAGAGTGTCTGAGACACGCACTTCTGCATTGCTAGCAACGCGCGCCACTGCCATCTGAAGCGCCGCCACACACATTGGATGATCATCTGCTATCAGGACCTTAACCATCCCGCGCCCTTACTCCACATAGCAAGCGCCCTTCAAGCTTTGAGAAAGGCTTCCCCTTGCAAGGCTTAAACTCAGACCATCGCAACCCGCTCATCGATATAAGCGTAATCAAGCAAAATTGTGAGTTTATCGAGAAAGATGAGATGCTTCGATTAATCGCAATCTTTGAAAAAGACCTGAAAGACCTAATTATCGTACCGCTGTCTGGAGATGAAAGCCGCTACTCTGTGCCAGCGGACGTAGAGCACCGCATTCGCGGCTCCGCGGCGATGATTGGGGCTAAATACATAGCAGAAAATCTAATATTCCTGACTAAACCATTCTTACAGTCCGATAACCGGAAGAGAATGTCCATTAGGTCATTGATAGAGTGCATTGAGAAACTGAACGAAGCTGTTCAATGCTCTTACCAACGACCCTAGGGAGATATTTGGAACCAAGATTTAAGCCGCTAATGTTGCACCTGCAGACTTAGCCTCTCTTACAGCGTTCAAAATCTCGGAGAGCTGCTTTATATTCAAGCTCTTGGAGAACTTAACGCCGAAAGACCTCGGTCCGACCCAACGCACCGTGCACGCGACCTCACCAATCGACGCGACCTTGATCGTGCAAAGCGAACCCACCTTAAGTTCGGCAGGGATTAGGCCATCGATTTGCGCACCTGACAAAGAGATATTTGAGACGACCGACGGCTTGGCTTGCCCCTCAATCCAGGCTGTCGATGCAAGTTCAACAGGGATCCTTATGCTTCGGTAGCTATTGCCGCGCTCGAAATATCGCTCCGTGTATACGGAAGCTCGCGCAACATTTCGAATGCCGTAGAGCCCTCCTTTACGCCAAAGAATGTGCCCTTCGATAGCTCCACGAACACCATCATCGTAGATGATCGAAGCCCCGTCCTCAAAATCACCAAATATCTCGATCTGCGCACCATACTCAGAGACGTTTCGGACAAGCCCAGGGTACAGGCACTCTCCGATTTCTAGAGCGCAAGGTCGGTAGACTGTAAGCGTCCGGTTATCATCGTCACGTCGACGTTCAGTTCCGGAAAAAGATGCAGGGTCATGAAAAGTCATTTCTCGGCCTCCAAGAATGTTGGCCCAAAGTTGATATACAACCCGCTACCAAATCGTTAATCAGCAAACTTTAGTTGTAGTCCTTTGGAATGAATTTATAATCTACGGCGGATCTCCCAATGGTTGATAGTAAATATTTTATTGATACCTCTTCCCATCGAGTGCGGTGAGTTCTCAGATTCCCCCAGAGGAAAGTAAAGTCCGACTCTGACAAGGAGACGGACAAGATGACGCTGGCAGGCTAAGCGAGGAGCAGATCATCGCTGTTTTGAAGTTGCAAGAGCTGCCATGGGTACGGCGGATGTTTCTGGCGCCATGGGATCAGCTAAGCGACCTTCTACAAGTCGAAGTCGAAGTATGGCGGGCGCGGGAAGTGTCCGCTGCCCGGCGGTTGCGTGAGCACGAGGGGCTGCAAAGCCGATGGCGAATTCTCAAGGGCCGAACCAGCGATGGAGCCTCGATCTCGTGTCGGCCCCCTTCACTTGTGACTACAGGTTCGCGATTTTCGCCGTGGGCGATGATAACAGCCGGTAGTGTATGCAAGTGATCGCCGACACGACGATCTCCGGAGCGCGGGTCTGACATGAGCTCGACGCAGTGGTGTTAGAGAGGATGGCGCGGCACCACACTATCGTCAGCAATAACCGCACGGACTAGCCTTGGCGATCCTGCACTGGTCCAGGGATCGCGACGTCGAATGGCAATACATCGCACCGGACAAACCCTATCAGAGCGTGTTCACGGAGAGATTCAAAGCGAACCTGCGCAACGCTCCTTGAACGAGACATTCTTCACCAGCATCGCCCATGCCCGCCATAAGCTGGAAAGTCTGTAGGCACGACCACAACCATTTCCGGCCTCACTCGAGCCTCGGGAACCAAACCTCGGCGAGACCGAGGCAGGATCGATACGGTTCCGGCAATTGCGCCTGGCGATCGGCATCAAACCGACCCAAGGCTCTACTTCTTAGTTGCCATGAAATTTGGGCTCAAACCAACATAATCTGCCGCAAATGATCGATTTAGAAACTTGGTACTTATGACGCCCTTCATTCGCGGTTGTGCGGATAGCGAAGCCATCGACAAGGTGTAATCCGGGAAGTAAATAAACTACACCCGCCATACCCGTTACTGAACCGCCCCGAGATTGCCGGAGGCCATTTGGCTTGAGTTATGCTGCGATGGGTGTGTCGTCTAGCATGGCGTAGTATCGTTCTTCGGCTTCGGCGGGTGGGATATTGCCGATCGGCTCGAGCAACCGCCTGTTATTGAACCAGTCTACCCATTCGAGTGTGGCATATTCGACAGCTTCGAACGATCGCCATGGTCCGCGCCGGTGGATGTGACCTGACCCCCTGATTTTCCTCCAGTCTCGATTAGAGTCCGGCCCTGACAGAAGGACGGACGAGATGAAGAGAACGAGGTTTTCGGAAGAGCAGATCATCGGTGTGCTGAAGGAGGCCGAGGCGGGCGCGAAGACCGCCGACCTGGCCCGGCGGCACGGGGTGTCGGAAGCGACGATCTACAATTGGAAGTCGAAGTATGGCGGGCTGGAGGTCTCCGCGGCTCGGCGGCTGAAGGAGCTCGAGAGCGAGAACGCCAAGCTCAAGCGGCTACTGGCCGATGCCATGCTCGACCAGGCTGCGCTGAAGGATCTTCTTTCAAAAAAGTTCTGACGCCCGCCGCCAAGCGGGAAGCTGTGGCTCATCTCCAAGCCTACCACGGGATG
>NZ_LYWY01000006.1 GCF_001661915.1 Croceicoccus pelagius | reverse complement strand
ATTTGCCATGAGACGGTTCGGATGTGGTGGAACCGGTTCGGTCCGATGTTCGCCGCGGATATTCCTATGCAACGTGTCAGCCGAATGAAGGGCTCAAGGCATTGGCGCTGGCACCTCGACGAGGTCTTCGTGAAGATCAACGGTGAGCGACATTACCTCTGGCGCGCCGTCGATCACGAAGGTGAAGTGCTGGAGAGCTTCGTCACGAAGAGACGGGACAAGGCTGCGGCTCTGGAGTTCATGAAGAAGGCGCTGAAGCGGCACGGAAGAGCTGAGACAATCGTCACGGATGGGATGCGTTCGTACCCTGCTGCTATGCGGGAACTTGGAAATCTTGAACGCCGCGAGATGGGAAGGTGGTTCAACAATCGCGCCGAGAATTCACACCTGCCATTCCGACGAAGAGAGCGAGCGATGCAGCGATTTCGGCGAATGAAGTCCCTCCAGAAATTCGCCTCGGTTCATGCCTCTTTTCACAACCACTTCAATTCCGAACGCCACCTCGTCGATCGACAGACCTATAAGACCCGCCGCTCGGCCGCTTTGGCCGAGTGGCAGAAGCTCGTGGGCTAAGACCTGCTGCTTCCAGGGATCGCCGCGTCATTCTGAGACGAGTTGCGGTTTGACCGATGAGGTGGATGGCCCCTGTGTCCAACGATGGTGAGTCGTATTGTGGGCTGTTGTCGAAGCAACCCGTACAAAGGACCATCCACCATGGAGATTACCATGATCGGCCTTGATCTGGCCAAGTCCGTTTTCCAACTTCACGCTGTCGATGCCAAGGGCGCTGTCGTATGGCGCAAGAAGGTTCGGCGAGCAGCCCTGCTCGATACGTTGTCGAAGGTTCCTTCCTGCCTGGTCGGGATGGAGGCTTGCGCCACAGCCCATCACTGGGCGCGCGAGATTTCGGCTCTGGGCCACGAAGTCCGGCTTATGCCGCCGGCTTACGTGAAGGCTTAATCTCCGCCGTCAAAAGAACGACGCGGCTGATGCCGAGGCGATCTGCGAAGCGGTGCGGCGCCCGACCATGCGCTTCGTACCGGTCAAGAGCGCGGAGCGGCAAGCCGTCCTGGTTCTGCACCGCTCGCGCGAGCTCCTGGTCCGTCAGCGTACCATGCTCATCAATGCTATTCGTGCCCATTGCGCCGAGTTCGGCCTAATTGCAGCGCAAGGCGCGCGCGGTGCCCGTGATCTCGTTGAGCGGACTGTGCAGGCCGATAACTCGACCCTGCCGGAGGTGGCACGAGGTGTGGTCATGCTTCTGGCGGAACAACTCGAAGCGCTGGTCGCGCAAATCCAGGCGCTCAACCGACGCCTTCTGGCCTGGCATCGGCAGAGCGAGGATTGCTGATGACGATCTGAACGCGGCCGCATGGGCCGGGACAACCCGAGGTGCTGTCGGAGCTTCGTGCTCGCTAGACTAAGAGGGAACCGGCCAGCGGACACCATCAGGGCCAGCGGTCATCATGTGCCGCGCGAACAGGCCGGACAGATGACCGCACCCGACAGATCATATCAGCAACTCAATTTACCCCTTGCAGCGCAGGGGCCATCCACAAATGACAGCGCCACGATGGCCGACCGCAGTTTCATCCGAACGAGATTTCCTCGTTCAAGTGCTATAGGATGATTGCGGCAAGGAGAACCTTTTGATCCCACCATCGCCACATGCCATCGGGGCAATGCTGATCGCGATGATGGCGTTCTGGTTCTTTGCGCGCGGCCGCGTCCGGATCGAGATCGTCTCTCTCGTCCTGATCGCGGTGCTTGCGATCGGCGTCTATTTCTTCCCGATCGAGCACGAGGGATCGTACAGCGGACTTGAAATAGCCTTTGGCGGCTTCAGCCATGAAGCGCTGATCGCCATTTGCTCCCTTATGATCCTTGGCCGCGGACTGGTCGTGACAGGCGCACTTGAACCGGCTGCACGTATACTCATCCGGTTATGGAACTTCAGCAAGTTGCTGGGACTCCTGTTTTCGCTCGTCATGGGCGGTTTGATGAGCATGTTTGTGAACGACACACCAGTGCTGGTCCTGACGATGCCGATCATGATCAACCTGGCCATCCGGGCCGGCGTTCCTGCATCAAAGACCCTTATGCCGATGAATTGTGCCATCCTGATCGGCGGGATGGCTACAACGATCGGAACCTCCACCAATCTGCTGGTGGTTTCCATCGCAGAGGATATGGGCCTTCCACGATTTGGTATCTTCCATTTTACCGAGATAGCGCTTCTCGCCGCGCTGGTTGCATTGCCCTATCTTTGGCTCGTCATGCCGCACTTGCTGCCTGCTCATAGCGCGACTGACGAACAGCTGACCCGTCGGTTCCGTTCGATCCTCATCCCGACAGAAACGTCATCGGCAATCGGCCTCTCGTTGCTGGAATTGCGAGAGAAGGCTGGCGACACGCTGGATGTGGCCGGAGCCATTCGCACGGGCAGATTGCAAACCGATCCCCAGTACATCGTGCAATCCGGCGACTCCATCGAGGTCGAGGGCACGAGCACACAAGTGGAGGATTTTGGCTCCGCGATAAAAATTCCTCTTCTGCGTGCCGCAACGCAGGAAATGATGAAGGCGTTTGCACAGGACGATGGCGGCGACCACGTCACTGCGGAACTGGTCATTGGTGCCGACTCCGCCTTGATAGGCCAAACGATAATTTCTGCTCAGATTCTCGATCGTTACGGCATCGCTGTTATGGGAGTTCATCATCCGGTCCAGGACATATTCCCGCAACGACTGCGAACCGACAATGATCGTCTTGAGATAGGCGATGTGTTGTGGGTGCGGGGCAGTATCCCGGCCTTGGAGCAAATCCAGATCGGCGAAGGGGTGATGATGCTGGAGGGCGCGGTGGAAATACCGCGCACGGCCAAGGCAAGCCTTGCCTTGCTCATTTTTGCAGGAGTTGTCCTGCTCGCGGCCTTGCATCTTGTCCCGATCGCAATTGCTGCGCTTACCGGCAGTATCGTGATGCTCGCGACGGGCTGCGTAAAATTCGACCGGCTGGGACGGGCGTTGAGCGCCAAAGTCATAGTGCTGGTCGCGGCAAGCATTGCGCTTGGACGAGCGCTTCTGGAAACGGGAGCGGCAGAGTGGCTCGGCAGTTCAATGGCGCTAGGGATGCAGGGACTCCCCGCCGCGGTTGTGGTCGCAGCCATGATGGCATTTGCGACACTGATTACGAATTTCTCGTCAAACACGGCGGCGGCTGCCGTCGGCACACCCATTGCGGTGAGCCTGGCCGAACAGCTTGCCATACCGGCAGAGCCATTGGTTCTCGCCGTGTTGTTTGGGTGTAACCTTTGCTATGCCACCCCGATCGCCTATCAGACGAACATCCTGATAATGAGCGCGGGCGGGTATCATTTCCGGGATTACGTGCGCGCTGGACTGCCTCTCGTTCTGCTGATGATCTGCACGCTTTCTGTGCTGCTGGTCTGGAAATACGGGCTCTGACCGAAAGTAGTGTTTCCGATCACACCATCGAATCTGGCCTGACCAACCGGTCGAACGTCGCCGCATCAACCAATCCCAGTGCGAGTCCGGCTTCCCTGAGCGTGATGCCACACTCATGTGCATGTTTGGCGATCTGCGCGGCGGCATCATAACCGATCTCGGGCACAAGCGCCGTGACGAGCATCAGCGATCGCTCGACCAACTCGGCGATGCGTGTTTCATTGGGCGAAAGGCCATCGACGCAACGGCTCGCAAAGCTCTCCATGCCGACGGCAAGCAGGTGGATCGAGCGCATCACCGCCGCTCCGATCACCGGCTTGAACACGTTCAGCTCAAGATGCCCCTGCAACCCGCCAATCGTGACTGCCTGGTTATTACCGATCACCTGAGCGGCGACCATGGTCAGCATCTCGCATTGCGTGGGATTGACTTTGCCGGGCATGATCGAGCTTCCCGGCTCATTTGCCGGCAGTTCAAGCTCTCCCAAACCCGAACGCGGCCCCGAACCCAGAAGGCGGATGTCGTTCGCAATCTTGGTTAGCGCCACAGCCAGCCCAGCGAGCGTGCCGGACAAAGCGACGAGCGCATCATGGGTTGCCAGTGCCTCAAACTTGTTCTGTGCACTACGGAACGGGAGTTCGGTCAATCCTTTCAACTCGGCCACGAAGTCTTCGGCAAAACCGCTCGGCGCATTCAGCCCGGTGCCCACGGCTGTCCCGCCTTGCGCAACCGCAAACACATCTTCCATTCCGGCGACAATTTGTTGACGCGCGCGAACCAGTTGCTGGGCGTAGCCGGAGAACTCCTGCCCCAGTGTCAGCGGCGTTGCATCCTGCAAGTGTGTTCTGCCGATCTTGACGATGCTGCTCCATTCTTCCGACTTGGCTCGTAAGGCAGCGTGCAGCCGGTCGATGGCTGGTAAGAGATTCCGATGGACGGCAAGCGCGGTGGCAATATGCAGCGCCGTCGGGAAGCTGTCGTTAGAGGACTGGCTCTTGTTGACGTGGTCGTTTGGGTGGATAGGGCTTTTGCCGCCACGCCTTCCGATCAACAATTCGTTCGCACGGCCAGCGATTACCTCGTTAACATTCATATTGGTCTGCGTGCCGCTTCCCGTCTGCCAGATGGCGAGAGGGAACTGGTCGTCATGGTGGCCTGCGACAATCTCGCGCGCCGCGACATCGATGGCGTCTGCCAGTTTCGCGTCCAGTCCATGGCGTCGGTTAACCTGCGCCGCACCCTGTTTGACCAGTGCCAAGGCGCGAATAATCTCGATCGGCATCTGTTCCGTTTCGCCGAACGGGAAGTTCTCGATGCTGCGTTGGGTTTGCGCCCCCCAATAGGCACTCGCTGGCACCTCGATCTCGCCCAGACTGTCGGTCTCACGGCGGGTAGCATTCATGGTGGCGCTCCTTTATCGGTGCCAGAGCGGGCAGTTACCGATCCGCGGGGCGGTCGGAACATGATCCCTGCACAACATGTGGCGGCAATCTTCAAGCAGCGCAGTGTAGCGAAGCGGATTGCGAAAAACGATGGCTGCCGACGGGCGTCATTTGGATCGGACTTGTCGAACGGTTGGTTCGCAAAGCTTCAAACATACCAAGGAAAGGCTCAGCAACCTCTCGTCCGGGCACGTCTATCCTCAGCGCTCGCGTCTGCCAGTTTGGTGTAGCGGAAACCACCTTTCTCGTACTGATCACCGGGCGCGCAGAAATGTTTCGCGCGGAAAGAATTAGTGCGGAACCAAACGGTGCGCGTCTTCGTTGTAGCGGAACGCTTCCGGACCATAAGGGTCGTTGCGTTCGGGTTTGGGGTCTCTGCTAGTCCCCGCGGGTCGACTTGCGAGGGTATCCGAGTTTTGAAAAACGCATCTGGCGCGCAAGGGCTACGCTACGCTGTCAACTGGTGGGCGCTGGGCGGGCTTGCGCTCGCCATAGGCTTCTTCATCGTCACTGCCATTGCGGCATATGCCAACCTGCTGGAAATGCGGGCGAGCGAGGCACGCATACGCGATACGCACGAGGTGCTAAGCACGCTCGACGGTGTGCTGATCGCCGGTCTTGATGCCGAGACGGGGCAACGCGGTTACCTGCTGACCGGCGAGGAAGCCTATCTTGCGCCTTACGTCGAGGGCGTTGCCGAACTTCAGCGCAAGCTCGACAATCTCGAGGTCGCGACCAGCGAAAGCGGACTTCAGCGGGACAGTTTCGCGCAGCTTCGCATCGCCGTTGATATCAAGCGCCGGGAAATGTCGCGGATCATCGAACTGCGCCGTAGCGGTGCCGTCGATACCGCGTTGGCCGAAATGAACACCGATCGCGGCAAGATCGCGATGGACGGCATCCGCGAGCAACTCTCCCGCCTTCGCCGCGAAGAACTGGCTGTGCGCGAAGAAAGCGTCGCCAAACTTGCCGCCGCTTCGCAGCAGGCGGTGCTGAGCGCGATCGTGAGCAGTATTATCGGCGTCGTCCTCGCGCTTGCCATTTACGTTATGACCACGCGTGCAAACCGCGTTCGCGACCGCCAGAAGTGGCTACAGACCGCGCAAGTCGGACTTGCCGAGAAGATGCGTGGCGACAAGACGATCCCGGAGCTGTCATCCGACATCCTGAGCTTCTTGGCAGAGCACGTCCATGCGAGTGCCGGAGCGATGTTTAAGGGCGAGGGCGGCACATTCAACCGCGTCGCGACTCTTGGCGTCCCGGCCAATGCCGAGATGCCGATCACCTTCGAGAGGGGCGACGGATTGCTGGGTAAAGTGGCAAGCGATGGCGAGCCCGTGCTGCTTCGTGATGTTCCCGAAGGCTATCTGACGGTCGGCTCGGCCTTCGGCAGCGACGTTCCCCGCCATCTCGTCATCGCGCCCGCCCACATGGACGGTGTCGTCAATTCCGTGATCGAATTGGGGTTCATGGACGAGGTCGACGACCGGGTTCTCGAACTGCTTGACAGCGTTGCCGGTTCGATCGGCATCGCATTGCGCTCGGCCCGTTTCCGCGAGAAGCTGCAGGACGCGCTGGAGGAAACACAGCGTCAGGCAGGCGAGCTTCAGGCGCAGAGCGAGGAGCTGCGCGTCTCGAACGAGGAGCTTGAGGAGCAGGGCAACGCTCTCAAGGAATCGCAGGCCCGGCTGGAGCTTCAGCAGGTCGAGCTGGAGCAGACGAACAGCCAACTGGAGGAACAGGCCCAGACGCTGGAAAACCAGCGCGACGAACTGGGCCGCGCTGCCGCTTCGCTGCAGTTGAAGGCGCGCGAACTGGAGCAGGCGAGCCAGTACAAGTCCGACTTCCTCGCAAACATGAGCCACGAGCTTCGCACCCCGCTCAATTCGCTGCTCATCCTTTCCAAGCTTCTGGCCGACAATGCCGACGGCAACCTGTCGGATGACCAGATCAAGTACGCGCGGACCATCGAGTCATCGGGCAACGACTTGCTGACGCTCATCAACGATATCCTCGACCTGTCGAAGATCGAGGCCGGGCACGTCGAGATCGACGCAGCGCCGGTTTCGACCGAGCGACTGGCTGCCGACATGCGCAAGCTGTTCGAGCAAGTGGCGCGAGAGCGCGGTCTGGAGCTTAAGATCGATATCGCGCCCGACGCGCCGCAGTCGATCGAGACGGACCGGATGCGGCTGGAACAGGTTTTGAAGAACCTTTTGTCGAACGCCCTCAAGTTCACCGAGCAGGGCGGCGTTGGACTCACGATTGCGCCGGGCGATGGCGATACGCTGGACATCTCGGTTACCGACACCGGTATCGGCATTTCTCCCGAACAGCGCGATGCGATCTTCGAGGCGTTCCGTCAGGCCGATGGCACGATCAGCCGCAAGTTCGGCGGCACCGGTCTCGGCCTCTCGATCTCGCGCGAACTGGCGCGTCTGTTGGGCGGTTCGATCCGTCTCGACAGCGAAGTGGGGAAGGGCAGCACTTTCACCGTCAACGTTCCCGTGGAATACGATCCGGGCAAGGTGGCGGAAAGGGACGTCCCGAGAGAGCCGCGCACCAATACCGTCGTGCCCGTGGGCAGGTCGAAAGAGGCACCTGCAAGGACGCCCTCGAAATCCTACTCGGTCGATGATGACCGGAACAACCTGTCCGACGGCAAGCGCCTGCTGCTGGTGATCGAGGACGATGCCAATTTCGCCTCCATCGTTTGCGAGCTTTCGCGCCAGATGGGTTTCCAATGCATCGTCGCCGGCAGCGCGCAGGACGCGCTGGACCTTGCCCGCGAATACCGGCCCAACGCCATCGTGCTCGACATCGGGTTGCCCGACCAGTCGGGGCTCACCGTTCTCGACCGCCTGAAACACCAGGACGAAACGCGGCATATCCCGATCCACGTCGTCTCTGGCGAGGACCAGAGCAAGACCGCGCTTGCTTTGGGCGCTGTCGGTTTCCTCGGTAAACCGGCGCTGCGCGAACAACTGGCCGACGTGCTGGAGGGCCTGCAAGAGAAACTCACCGCCCGCATGCGGCGCGTGTTGATCGTTGAGGACGATCCGGTTCAACGTGAAGCGGTCGGCAAGCTCCTGGCATCGCGCGATGTCGAAACGGTGGGCGTGGGGACCGCGGCTGATTGCCTTAAGGAGATCGAGGAGGGCGGCTACGACTGCATCGTGCTCGACCTTTCGCTTCCCGATGCATCGGGCTTCTCGCTGATCGAAACGCTGAGTGAGGATCATCCGCAGGCCTTGCCACCGGTGATCGTCTATACCGGGCGCGACCTGTCGGCGGACGAGGAACAGCGCCTTCGCCGCTATTCGAGCTCGATAATCATCAAGGGCGCAAAGTCGCCCGAACGCCTGCTCGACGAAGTGTCCCTTTTCCTTCACCAGGTCGTGTCGGAGCTTCCACCAGAGCAGCGCCAGATGATCGAGAAGGCCCGCCACCGCGACGCCGCACTTGAGGGCAAGCGGATTTTGATCGTCGAGGACGACGTGCGGAACGTCTATTCGCTGACAAGCGTGCTCGAACCGCGCGGCGCAGTTACCCGCATCGCGCGCAACGGGCAGGAAGCGCTCGACGCACTGGCCGATGCCGCGGGCGATGCGGACAAGGCGATCGATCTTGTCCTGATGGACGTGATGATGCCTGTGATGGACGGCATGACTGCAGTGCGTTCAATCCGCGAAGACCCGCAGTGGCGTAAGCTGCCGATCATCATGCTGACCGCCAAGGCCATGCCCGACGATCAGAAGAAGTGCATGGATGCAGGCGCGAACGATTACATGTCGAAGCCCATCGACGTCGACAAACTGCTTTCGCTGGTGCGCGTATGGATGCCGAGATGACAGGCGAAACCGTCGAGGAGCTCGAGATCCAGTTGTTGCTGGACGCGCTCTATCGCCAGTATCACTACGATTTCCGGCACTATGCCCGGGCTTCGATCAAGCGCAGGCTCTTGCAGGCGCAGCGGCATTTCGGGCTCGATTCCATCTCGGCCTTGCAGTCTGCGGTGCTTCATGACGAAACGATGCTCCCGAACCTGCTGAACTACCTGACGGTGCAGGTCAGCGAGATGTTCCGCGACCCATCCTACTACAAGTCGCTTCGCGAAAAGGTCGTGCCACACCTCCATACCTATCCTTCGCTGAAAGTCTGGGTCGCAGGGTGCAGCCACGGTGAGGAACTCTATTCGCTCGCCATCCTGTTTCGGGAGGAAGGCTTGCTGGACAAGACGATCTTCTACGCGACCGACATCAATCCGGCGGCGCTGAAGGCCGCGCAAGCGGGCATCTATCCGCTCGACCGGATCCGTCAATTCACGGAAAACCACCGGCTTTCGGGCGGGCACTCCTCGCTTTCGGACTACTACAGTGCCGACTACGGGCGCGCGGTATTCGACAAGTCGCTCCGCGCGCGGACGGTCTTTTCCGACCATAGCCTCGTCACCGATGCGGCCTTTGCCGAAATGCATCTGATTTCGTGCCGCAACGTCCTGATCTATTTCGACAAGGAACTGCAGGAACGGGTCATCGGCCTGTTCGCCGAATCGCTGGCACGGCGCGGTTTTCTTGGCATCGGATCGAAGGAGAGCTTGCGCTTTTCCTCGCACGCGGACCGTTTCACCGAACACGCCCGCGAAGATCGCATCTACCGGAGGAAGGGCCGATGACCTGCGAACTGGTGGCGATCGGTGCTTCGGCGGGCGGGGTTCAGGCCCTGTCGCACGTTCTGCCGATGCTCGCAGCCGATTATCCCCGCGCCATCGCCATCGTCGTCCACGTTCCGCCGCGCAGAAAAAACGCACTGGTGAAGCTGTTTTCCGAGAAATGCCGGATGCGGGTGAAGGAGGCCGAGGACAAGGAACCCTTGCGGCCCGGAACGATCTATTTCGCGCCGCCCGACTATCACTTGCTGGTCGAGACCGATCACACGCTGGCCCTGTCGACGGAAGAGCCGGTCAACCATTCGCGTCCGGCCATCGATGTCTTGTTCGAAACAGCCGCCGATGCCTTCGGCCCCGACGTGACGGGGGTCATCATGACCGGCGCCAACCATGACGGCGCAAGCGGTTTGCAGGCCATCGCCGGCAGGGGAGGGACGGCGCTGATCCAGGATCCCGCGACGGCCGAAATGGCGGCCATGCCCGAAGCCGCCGCCCAGGCATGCGAGGGCGCGCAAATACTCACGCTGGACGAAATCGCAGCATACCTTGCCGATATGGTGGAGCCATGACCGCGCCAGAAACTCCCATCAACTTCCTGCTGGTCGACGACCTGGAGGAAAACCTCCTCGCGCTGGAAGCATTGCTGAAGCGCGACGGCGTCAACTTCCACACCGCCCGCAGCGGCGACGAGGCGCTGGAGTTGATGCTGCAGCACGACTACGCGCTGGCACTGCTCGACGTTCAGATGCCGGGCATGGACGGGTTCGAACTGGCGGAATTCATGCGCGCCAACGAACGGTCGCGGCATATCCCGATCATTTTCGTGACGGCGGGATCGGGCGACACGGCCCGCCGTTTCCGCGGATACGAGGCAGGCGCGGTCGACTTCATCCAGAAGCCGATCGAGACGGACGTGCTGCGTTCGAAGGCCGAAGTCTTCCTGAACCTGTACGATCAGCGCCGTCAGATCGCGGCGCAGCGAGACGAGCTGGCTGGCCTGACTGCGGCGCTGCGCGACGCGGATCAGCAGAAGAACCGCTTTCTCGCCGTTCTCGGGCACGAGCTGCGCAATCCGCTTGCTGTGCTCGGCTCGGGTCTCAACATCCTTGAACGCGCGAACGGACGCATCAACGAGGACGAGGTCCGCAGCGCGATGCGGCAGAACCTCGCCCACGTTTCGCGGCTGGTCGAGGACCTACTGGACATCGCGCGGATCGAACAGGGCAAGATATCCCTGCGAAAGGAATTGATGACGCTTCAAACCGTCATCCCACAGGCTCTCGACCACAATACGCAGGCGATCGATTCTGCAGGGCACGAGCTGACGGTCAGCATCCCCGAGGGACCGATCACGCTTGATGCCGATCCGGCGCGGATCATCCAGATCGTGAGCAACCTTGTCGGCAATTCGGCCCGCTATACGCCTGATGGTGGCAGGATTTCGGTCGAGGTATCACAGGTCGGCGAGCATGCCGTGATCGCGGTCAGCGACAACGGCATAGGGATTGAACCTGAAGAGCAGGAGAGGATCTTCGAGATCTTCGGCCAGGCCGCATCGGTGTCGCAAAGCGTAAGCGGCGGGCTCGGCATCGGGCTCGCGCTGGTCAAGGAACTGGTCGAGATGCATGGCGGGAATATATCCTTGAAGCGCAGTGCGCCGGGCGAGGGCAGTTGCTTCGAGATCCGCTTGCCGGTCGCCTGACAGGACCGTCAGGCGGGGCTCATGTGACGGCGAGGATCGACCGGTCGATTTCGTCAATACGGGTCACGCCGGTGAGCGACATCGCAACGCGCATTTCCGCGTCGATTAGCTTCAGTACGTGTTCTACGCCTGCCTGTCCGCGTGCGCCCAAGGCATAGGCCCACGCCCGGCCCAGCAGGACGCCCTTGGCACCCAGCGCGAGCATCCTGACAACGTCGAGGCCCGAACGGATGCCGCCGTCGGCGAGCACAGTCAGCCGGTCGCCCACGGCATCGGCGATCGGGGGTAGGGCACGAGCCGTGGACAGTACGCCGTCGAGCTGCCTTCCGCCATGGTTCGACACGACGATCCCGTCCGCGCCCAGTTCGGCCGCCTCGCGTGCGTCGTCAGGGTCCAACAGGCCCTTGATGATAAGCGGGCCACCCCATTCCGCGCGGATGAAATCCAGATCTTTCCAGTTGATGGAAGGATCGAAGTTGTTGCGCATCCACGCAAAGAAATCCTCGATCCCCGACTGGTCGCCCAGTACCGGTGCGACATTGCCCAGCGAGTGGGGCCGGCCCATCACACCGACATCCCATGCCCAGTCGGGCTTCAGGGCGCCCTGCAAGGTTCTGCGGAGCGCGCCCTTGAGCCCTTCGGCGCCTGCAAGACCGGAGTGATAGTCGCGGTAGCGGCTGCCCGGCACCGGCATGTCGACCGTGAACACGAGGGTCGAACACCCGACAGCGCGGGCGCGGGCCATCAGGTCGCGCATGAAGGCGCGGTCGCGAATCATGTAGAGCTGGAACCAGAAGGGGCTGGTCGCGGCGGCGGCGACTTCCTCTAGATTGCAGGCCGACACGGTCGAAAGCGTGAAAGGAATACCCGCACTTTCCGCCGCACGCGCCGCCTGGCACTCGCCGCGCCGGGCGTTGAGACCGGCCAGCCCGATGGGGGCGAGCGCGACGGGAAGCGCCAGTTTCTGCCCGAAGATTTCGGTCGAGAGGTTAAGGTCCGACACGTCGCGCAGCACCCGCTGGCGCAGGGCGACGCGTTTCAGGTCGTCGACATTCCGCTCGAGCGTAACTTCGGAGTAGGAGCCGCCGTCGATATATTCGAACAGGAAATGCGGCAGGCGCCTGCGGGCGAGTTCGCGGTAGTCGAGTGCGGATGCGGCGATCATGCGGCGACGTCCTGTGCTGGATATCAGGCTGAGTGGTATGCAGCGATATCGGCATCGAGGGGAGCGAAATCTGGGCGGCATGATCCAAGGGCAGTACGGTTACCAGTGCGCTTGACTGCTCTCGCGTGATCGACGCACTCGCCCCCAACCTCGAGAAACAGGATGGCTGATCGTAAATGCCAAGAAAGCTTGCCGGACGCGAGGTGAATGCAGTTGGCCTCGGCTGCATGGACGTGGCCTGGGCCTATGGCACGCCCCGAAAAGGCGGGCGAGATCGTGAACCAGCAGACCGTCGCCGGTCATCGCGATGGCGAGACCATGCGCGAGACGATCGACACCGAGGATTTCGTTTAGGTCGATGCTTCAGTCGGCCAGCGCAATGACCGTCTGACTGCACTCGGCACGGATCTCCGCCATGCCTTGAATCGCGGCAATGCCGTCCGGCACGGTGATCGTGCAGGCCTGCCCTTGGCGCACCTCGCCGCGAAGGGTCTTGGCCGGGGACAGTGCGTTATAGTCGATCAGTCCGTCATAGCCGACCATGTAGCTTTCGCCCCTGCCCGACTGCAGCATCATGCCCAGCGGCAGCGGCTTGCCGTTCGTATCGATCACGCGGACGGGGAGCGAGCGGAACGCGCTGATGTCCATTTCCACCCGGCCCACCGAACCGCGCGCAACAGCGACGCGGCGGTAGGTCGATCCGGTGATGACATCTGCGGGCAGTTCGTCGGGATCGATATCGAACTGCGTCGGCACCAGCGGAGTGACCTGTTCGACAAGCACGCGGCCCTGTTCGTCGGAGACACCGGCAAGGCGGTTCTCGCGCATCACGGTGCCGCCGCCGACATTGCCTGTTTGCACGAAGGCATAGGCCCCGCCGGTCTGGTTACGGGCAAAAACGGTGCCGCCCGTCGCGATCAGGGTGCCGCGAACGCCGGTGCGTGCGGCGATGCGGCCCGATACGTATTCGGCCTGCATCTCGGCGCGGGTGTTCGGCGTGCGATAGCTGCCGCGCCCGCTCAACCGGTCGGTGATCGCGTGGGTCGCCTCCACCGCATAGCCGTAGTCGCCCGGCTGGACGTCAGGGCGCTGGAGGCTGGCCTGCATCGACGTCCGCGAACCGTTACGCGAGACATTGCCCATGGCCTGCGTACGCTCGCCAAAGCGGTACATGACGCCGATCATCGCGCTGATCCGCGAGTTGTCGCTCTTGCGCCAAGCGAGGTCGAGCCCGACGTCGAGGCGCTCGGCCAGCGACTTTCGGGCATTTGCGCGCAGGATCGTGGTGCTGCCGGTTTGCGTGGAATAGCGGGGGTCCTTCTGCCGGGTGATCCGGCTGGCGCTGACGAGGAAGCGGGCGTCGTATTGCCTTAGGTCGAAATTAACCATCGCGTTGATCTGCGAAACGGGCAGGGCGTCCCCTGAGGCCGCCGCCAGGTCTCGGTAGCCCTTGGTGGGGAACACGCCTTCGATCCGGCCCGAAAGCCCGCGCCCGAAGGATTCGACACCCATGCGGACAAGCGCGCCCGACGAGCCGCCACCCGTGCTGCCGCGTACTTCCGCTGTTGCCAGCGCCACGCCGCCCAGCGCGACTTCGCCGTGTGCGCCAAGGTTTGCGATCCCTGCACCCAATTCACCCGATGCCCCCAGCGACAGCGTGTCGGAAAGCCCGCGGCGGGCAAGGAAAGTCGCGGCAAGGTCGTGATAGTCGGCATTGCGTTTGCCGAAATTGCGGCGGATCGTGCCGATGTTCACGCCGCCGTCCCAAAGCCCTTTGCGCAGCAATTCGCGCGAGACGTAGAGCTTGGTGGTCTGCACGACTTCGCGCCCCAGTTCATCGCGCAGAACGACCGACACTTCGCCGCGCCCCGGGCTGACCGGTACGTTGCGCACGGCAAACTCGCCTGCTTCCAGTTCGCCTGCCGAAAACCGCTTGTCGTTGATGATGAGATCGATGCCCGTCGGCACCGCGACCTGTCCGTCGAAGGCGGGGAGGGGGTAGGAAACGATGCCGGGGCGCAGCGCAAAATCGCTGGCGATCTGGATGCCGCCGAAGCGAAGCGGACGCTGGCTGTTGCTGCCGACCGTGATGTGATCGCCCACCGTGATCGTCACGCCCCGCGCGCGGTCTGCCATCTGCAGCGCGGTGTTGAGGCGCGTGACCGTATTGTAGCCGGTCGCCGGGTCGGAGAGCACGCGGAAATTCGTGCCTAACCGTTCGTCGCCGCGGGCAAGACGCGCATCGAACGATCCTGCGGCATAGCTTCCGCTGGCCCCTGCCGAGGCGGTGAGGTCGTAGTCCATCAGGAACGCGGCCATCGGGCGGAATTCCGCCGGATCGCGCATGGGGCGGCCCATGTCCTTGTAATTGACCCCATCGCTCTTGCGGAACTTCTTCACGATCAATGTCTGGTCGAGCTGGCTGAAATCCCATTTCGCCAGAATGAAATTGTCGAGCGGAACGTAACCGCCCGTTTCTGTGTCATTCGTGTCTTCGGAAACGGGCAGACCAACCATGCGAGCGTCGTCTGCATCGATGTGGAGCGTGCCGTCGATCCACGCGAGGCGGACGAGGTTTTCCTGATCCTTGCCGTCGATGCGGATCGTGGAAAGGCCGGGGCCGGACAGGTCCACGGCATCGGCAATCGTGACATTGCCGGGTAGCGCGAAAGGATCGGCCGATTGCGCCGCAGCCGGAGCGATCGACCCGGCCAGCGCCGCGATCAGCAGAAACGTCGCAGCGAGGAGATCAGCCGCAGTTCGGTTGCGCCTGGACACGGGTTTCTTCCCCGTCGACGAGAGCCGCGATCTCGATCGGGCCGGACGGGCATCCGGTGCCGATGGTCCATTCCGCGCTCGTGCTGCCCATGACATAGCGCAGTCCGCTGCGGTCGAGCGGCAGCGTCTCGCCGGTGCCGTCGTTCATGGCAACGGCGGCGATACGCACGGTCTGGCCACCCGCATTGTCGAGCAGGAGCTTGTTGCCTGCGACCTGCCAGGCCAGCTGAGCGGGCTGGGCTGTCTGCCGGTCGACGAAAAGCGGAAGCGTAAAACGAAGGCGCGGCGTAAACTCGCCGTGCCGGTTGAGCGAGGGATCGGGAAGCTGGTCGATCGCGACGCGATAGCGCTTCTCTGTTTCGCCCGGCTGCGTGGTGCGGACCACGCGGAAAACCTGGGTGTCGCCCGGCTTGATCTGGATGATCGAGGGGGAGACGGTAACGTCGGTGGTGGGCGAGTAGACGTCCTTGCCGTCCACCTGGTCCCACGCGAAAATGCGGACCTGAACGCCGATCTTGCGGGTGGCGGGGTTGCGCAGGCGTAGGATCTCGGCGGTCTGGGCACCGTCGAGTTCGAGACGCAGCGGTGCCACCGAGATGTTCGCACCCCTGTCCGAAGCCGCGCCCGCCGGGGATGCAGGTGCGTCGGACGTTTCCGCTGCCAAGGGGCTGGTAGCGGCCAGAAGGGCGAGCAGGGCGATGGCACCGTTACGCATTGTCAGATCGCGCCGATCAGAAGTGACCGTGACGGTCACGGTATCTTCGTAGGAGCCTGCAACGACCGGTACGGCCGAAACGGGGATGCGGCCATAGGCGGTGATGTCGACGAGCCCTGTGGTGGCGACGCCGCCGACGGTGTTGCCCGCCGTGTTGCCCCAGATCGAGCTGCGTGCGGCATCAGTGTAGATCTCGTAAGGGATCACGTCTGCTGCGCCAGCCGAGTTGCCGAGGTAGCGCTGACCGCCGCCAGCAGAGTTGAGGCCGACGTCCATTGCAACATCGTAGTTGGCGCCGACGGTGCAGAGCAGCGAAACGGTAGCCGACGCGTCGATGTCCTGCGAACCGAGCACGGGGATCGTGCCGAATGCCATCGGGGTTGCGCTGACTTCACATGCGTCGAGCACTTCTGCCGTGACCGGCATCGTCGTGTCGTCGGTGCCGGCGTAGGCCGGTGCCGCGATCAGCGCCGCAGCGACGCCGCCGATCTTCAGGATGGTCTTCATGGGGTGGTCTCCCTGTTGTGCTGACCCGAAAAGGGTAAACAGCCATCTAGGGGGAAAACCTGTATTGTTCGTAAATTGCACATTTACCTTTTGGTAATTGCACACATTTTGAAAGGGGTAGCGGGCAAGCGCGCAGTAACCCCTCCGGCACCGGGGTGCCGGTAGATACGGGCCGAACCGGATCAGAAATTGACGGTGACGACGACGTAGTCGGAATACTTGCCGCTGCGCGCGGTCTGCGTCGTTGACTTAATCTTGCCATAAGCGGTGATCACGGTGGCACCGCCGCGACGCGAACGGCCGCTGACGGTATTGATGCCGCTGCGATCGCCCCACTGAGCAGTCATCTTCGCGTTCCGGTAAACCTCGTAGGGCAGGTAAGTGCCGAGAACGGGGTCGAACATGTTGCGGGTCTGGCCCTGGACATGAAGCCCGTTGTCCATCGCGATGTCGTAGTCGACGCCGGGTGAACAATTAAGCGTGATGTCGGCCGTTGCCGTCGCATTGCCGCCGCCGCCGGGCGTGGTGATGGGAAATGCCATCGTGGTTGCCTCGATCGAGCAGGCCTCTGCCACTTCGGCCCCGACGGACATCGTCGTCGATTCGCTTTGCGCCCGGGCAATACCGGGCAGCCCCGCAAAGGCGAGGCCGGTGCCCAATATGCATAAAAAGGCGCGCAGCTGTTCCATAACGTTACCCTGCAGGTAACCATCAGCCTTTAACAAATCGTTTTTCCGCCAGTCTGGATGGTGTCCAGACGCGGAACAACTACGCCGCCGAGCAGGGTGCCCCTTACTTCGGAGCCATGCGGATCGCGCCGTCGAGGCGGATGACTTCACCGTTCAGCATCGGGTTCGCCACGATCGATTGGACCAGCATCGCGTATTCCTCGGGGCGGCCAAGGCGGCTGGGGTGCGGGACCTGCTTGCCAAGGCTTTCCTGCGCCGCTTCGGGCAGACCCGCCAGCATCGGGGTCCAGAAGATGCCGGGTGCGATCGTCATGACGCGGATCTGGTGCTGCGACAGATCACGCGCCACGGGAAGCGTCAGGCCGGCAACTCCGGCTTTGGAAGATGCGTAGGCTGCCTGGCCGATCTGCCCTTCAAAGGCCGCGACCGAGGCGGTGTTCACGATTACGCCTCGCTCTTCGCCGATAGGATCTAGCAGGACGAGGCGGGCCGCGAACTGCGCGATCATGTTGAAAGTGCCGATGAGGTTGACCTCGATTACCTTGCGGTATGCGCCAAGCGGGTGAGGCTCGTTGTCGCGGTTCACGGTCTTCATGGGCGGCGCTATGCCGGCGCAGTTGACAAGGACGCGCGCAGTGCCGTGTGCATCTTCGGCGGCATCAAGGGCTGCCTTGACGCTGTCTTCGCTTGCTACGTCGACCTTCTGGAAGATCCCGCCCAGTTCCCTGGCAACGGCTTCGCCCATTTCTTCGTTCATGTCGAAGATTGCGACCTTTGCGCCAGCGTCTGCCAGCATCGTCGCGGTCGCTTTGCCCAAGCCCGACGCGCCGCCGGTGACGATCGCTGCCGTGTCCTTCAGTTCCATCTCGCTATCCTTCTTTCCTTGCGGCCGGCAATGCTTGCGGGACCGATGAAAACGCATGAGTGTATTGCTATCTACGCCGTGTTCTGTCAATCGAGGGGCTGTAGATGACCGACGCATCGCCCTTCAGAACGGCCGAGCAGAAAGAGGCCGAACGCGCCGCCAAGCGTGACGCCGTGCTGTCGGCGGCAGCGCGGATGTTCAACGAGCGCGGCTTTGCCAATACTTCGCTGGATGACGTTGCGGCGCAGCTGGGCGTGTCGAAGCGCACGATCTATCACTATTATCCGACCAAGGACCGGGTCCTGCTCGAATGCCTGAAGAAAGGGCTGGGGCAGTTGCTGGACGCGGCGGACGAGGCGCGCAGCCGCGAGGGAAGCGGGCGGGACAGGCTGGCCTATTTCCTGTGCCGCTATGCTGTGATCACGATGGACGATTTCGGCCGCTGCGTGATCCGTACAGGCGTCGAGCAGCTGAAGTCCGAAAGCATGCCCGAATATCGTGAGATGAAGCGCGGTATCGACGCAGCCATGGGCGAATTCCTGCACGAGGCCGTGAAGGACGGCTCCGTCGCTTGCGAGAACGAAAAGTTGGCCGTCTTCGCGATGGCCGGTGCCCTGAACTGGCCTGCGCGCTGGCACGATCCCGATGGTGCCTTGTCAAAGGAAGAGATCGCGGGCCAGCTCGTCGAATTCCTGATGCAGGGGCTGAGCCCCCGAACGTAGAATACGAGATACCCGGTAATCGCCGGACAAGGAGAGTGACATGACCACCGATCCGATCGTCATCGCCAGCTACGCCCGCACACCTATGGGCGGAATGCAGGGCGTCTTTTCGGAAGTCACCGCGCCGACGCTGGGTGCCGAAGCGGTTCGCGCCGCGGTCCAGCGTGCAGGGATCAAGGGGGCGGACGTCGACCAGATCGTCATGGGCTGCGTCCTTCCGGCGGGGCAGGGGCAGGCCCCTGGCCGCCAGGCCGCGATCTTTGCAGGTCTTGGCGAACACGTTACGGCGACGACCATCAACAAGATGTGCGGGTCTGGCATGCAGGCCGCGATCATGGCGCATGATGCGCTATTGGCCGGATCGTCCGATATCGTCGTCGCGGGCGGGATGGAGAGCATGACCAACGCACCCTACCTGCTGCCAAAGCATCGCGGCGGCGCGCGGCTGGGCCACGATGTCGTGAAGGATTCGATGTTCCTCGACGGTCTGGAAGACGCCTACAATCCCGGCCGCCTGATGGGTGCCTTTGCCGAGGACGCAGCGCAGGAATACCAGTTCACCCGCGAAACGCAGGACGAATACGCGATCCGTTCGCTGACCCTTGCGCGCGAGGCGGGCGAGACCGGCGCCTTCGACCGCGAGATTACGCCCGTTATGGTCAAGACGCGCAAGGCCGACGTCACGATCGACACCGACGAACAGCCCGCCAAGGCCAATGTCGACAAGATCCCCTCGTTGCGTCCCGCCTTTGCCAAGGACGGCACGGTGACGGCGGCGAACAGCTCCTCGATCTCGGATGGTGCCGCCGCACTCGTCATGTGTCGCGCATCCACCGCCGAAAGGATGGGGCTGAATCCCGTTGCCCGCGTCGTCGGCCATTCCAGTCACGCGCACGAACCGGCGCGCTTCACGACCGCGCCCGTCTTTGCGACCCGGAAGCTGTTCGAAAAGATCGGCTGGGGCATGGACGATGTCGACCTTTTCGAAGTGAACGAGGCATTCGCCGTCGTCGCCCTCATCGCCGAGCGCGATCTGGGTATCGAGCGGGACCGCCTCAACGTCAACGGCGGCGCCTGTGCGCTGGGCCACCCGATCGGTGCATCCGGCGCGCGCATCATGACGACGCTTCTGGGCGCGCTTGAGAACCGCAACCTGAAGCGCGGCGTGGCCAGCATCTGCATCGGCGGCGGCGAGGCGACGGCCATCGCGCTGGAACGCTTCTGACCCGCGACGCCCAATGGCCGGTTGAGGACGGCGGCGTTCCTGCCTAAAGCGCCACGGCGCGCGGCTTTCGCGCCCGATGGAGATGCGACCCTTGGCGAAACGTTTCGTCCTCAGCCTGTCTTGCCAGGACCGTCCCGGTCTCGTCGCCGGAGTGGCCGGTTTTCTTGCCGGGCAGGGCGGCAACATTACCGACGCGCAGCAGTACAACGACCCCGATACCGAGCGTTTCTTCATGCGGGTCGAGTTCGATCCGGCTGACGTAACGCTCGACGCCTACCGCACCGGCTTCGCGCCGCTGGCCAGGGAAGCGGGCATGGACTGGAGCCTGCGCGACCGCGACGAGCGGAAGAAGGTCGTGCTCATGGTCTCCAAGTTCGACCATTGCCTTGGCGACCTCATCTATCGCAACCGTATCGGCGAACTGGCGATGGATGTCGTCGCGGTGATCTCGAACCACCCGCAGGAAGCGTTGGCGGTGACGCTGTTGGGCGATACGCCGTTCCATCACCTGCCGATCACGAAGGACACCAAGGCCGAACAGGAAGCGCAGGTCCAGAAGGTCATCAACGAAACCGGTGCAGAGCTGGTCGTGCTGGCCCGCTACATGCAGATCCTGTCGGACGACATGGCTGCGTTTCTGTCGGGCAGGTGCATCAACATCCACCATTCGTTTCTCCCCGGTTTCAAGGGCGCGAAGCCCTATCACCAGGCTCACGCGCGGGGCGTGAAGATGATCGGCGCAACCAGTCATTACGTGACTGCCGACCTCGACGAAGGGCCGATCATCGCCCAGGACGTGGAAGCGGTGTCCCATGCCGATACGCCCGAAGCTCTGGTCGCCCGCGGCCGTGACGTCGAACGCCGCGTCCTGGCCCGCGCGGTGCGCGCGCACCTCGAAGATCGCGTGTTCCTCAATGGCGATCGGACCGTCGTTTTCGACCGTTGAACGGGCACTTTCATAGTTAAGTGAGCGCTACCGTTTCGGGCCGCTGAAAGCTGTCCGGCACGGACGCGGCGTTTACCTGTTATCAACCCTGTTTCGGTACCCCTGATGTCATGTTGGGGTCTGTATTCAAGCGCAAGGGCGGCAATTCGGCGCCCACATCAGCGAGCGAAGACGCTTTCGTGCCCGAGTCGCGCGATGGCATGGCGAAACGCGTCATGGGCAAGCTTCGCCGCGGCGAGGAAATACCCTCACGCCTTGTAGGCCTGCAATATGGCGCCTTGGCACGCGGTGCCTGGCTGCGCTTTGCGATCTTCATCGCCGCTGCGCTTCCTGCCATGGTCGTCTGGAAGGCGGCTGCGGGCGGAATGATCGTCGGCGGCTGGTTCGCTCTCGTCGTGATGATGGCGCTGGCCATGATGCGGATCGAGCGGACTTTTACCGACGCCGAACGACGCCAGCTCGGCTCTGACGAACTTCGCACCCACCTTGCCACCGTCGGCCTTGCCGGTGGGCTGTGGGTCGCGCCGATGCTGATCTTCCCCGAAGTGCTCAGCACCGGCAACGCGGCGCAGTACGCGGTGATGGTCATGCTGATCGGTGTCTTCGTCCTTTCGCTCTCGGTCGTGCCGACGGCGGCGATGGTCTTCATCGGCACATTCGGTATCGGCGGGGCCATCGGCCCCGCGATCCGTGGCGACTGGGTCGCCGTGATCGCGCAGCTTGCCTTTTCGGGCACGATCGCGGGCGGTGCGCTCGCTCTGTCACGCCTTTACCTGCGCCTGCGCCTTACCGAGGCGAGCCTTGCCGAAAAGGCCGAAACCGTTTCGCTCCTGCTTCACGAGTTCGAAGAAAACAGCGCCGATTGGCTGTGGAGCGTCGACAGTTCCCGCCGAGTTCGCGGTGTCTCCCCGCGGTTCGCGCATGCCTTGCAGATGGGCCCGCATGAGGCCGACGGTCAGCCGCTGCTCCGCCTGATTGCGGGCGACGGATGGGAAAGCGGTTCGCTGCCGTCGTCGCTGCGCGACCTGGCGGAGCGTCTGAAGCGACGGGAGAGTTTTTCCAACCTCATGGTCCGCGTGAACGTCGGCGGTCGCAGCCGTTGGTGGGAACTGTCCGGGACGCCCAAGCATGACGAACACGGCCAGTTCTCCGGCTTCCGCGGCGTCGGCTCTGACGTCACAGAACAGCGCGAGAGCGCCGAGAAGATCGCGCAGCTGGCCCGCTACGACCAGCTGACCGGCCTGCCGAACCGCATGATGCTGACAGAGGCGCTGGGTACCGCGCTGCAGCGGGCGGAACAGTGGCGCACGCGCTGCGCCTTCCTGATGATCGACCTCGACCGCTTCAAGGCCGTGAACGATACGCTGGGACACCAGATCGGCGACGAACTGCTGGCCCAGGTTTCGCGCCGCCTGCGCGTCCTGATGGGACAGCACGATACGTGCGGACGCCTGGGTGGTGACGAGTTTGCCGTCGTCATGGCCGACGTAAACGATCGCAACGCCGTCGACCGCATGGCCCATGCCATCATCGACGTGCTGTCGAAGCCCTACGACGTCGACCACCACACGCTTTACGTCGGCGCGTCTGTCGGTTCGGCCATCGGTCCGCGCGATGCCCGCACGGTCGAAACGCTGATGCGCAATGCCGACTTGGCGCTCTATCGTTCGAAGGACGAGGGGGGCGGCAGCCACTTCGCTTACGAACCGCAGATGCACGCCCACGCGGAAGAACGCCGCAAGCTCGAATTCGCGCTTCGCCATGCGCTTGAGCGGGACGAACTGACGCTGGCCTTCCAGCCCGTCGTCCATGCCGAGACCGAACAGGTGATGAGCTTCGAGGCGTTGTTGCGGTGGAATTCGGCGGAATTTGGGCCCATCAGCCCCGCCAAGTTCATCCCGATCGCCGAAGACACGCGCCTGATCGTTCCGATCGGTGAATGGGCCCTGCGCCGCGCCTGTGAAGAGGCGGCGCGCTGGCCCTCGAACATTCGCATTGCGGTGAACGTGTCGGCAGAGCAGATGCTGGACGCCAGCTTTGCCAGCACCGTCGTCTCGGCGCTTGCCAGCAGCGGCCTCGCGGCAGAGCGGCTGGAGCTGGAAGTCACCGAATCGATCTTCCTGCGCGATGGCGGTGCGGCACAGAACACGCTGCAGCAGATCCAGTCGCTGGGCTGCGGCATTGCGCTCGACGACTTCGGCACCGGCTATTCGTCGCTGGGATATCTGCGCAACAACCGCTTCACCACGATCAAGATCGATCGCTCGTTCGTGCAGGGCGCGGCCAAGGACAGCCCGGAATCGCTGGCCATCATCCGGGCCGTCGTTGCCATGGCCGACGCACTCGACATGACGACCACGGCAGAAGGCGTCGAAAGCGAACGCGAACTCGACCGCATCCGCCAGCTCGGCTGCACCAAGATCCAGGGCTTCCTGTTCGGCCGACCCATGGGCGCGATCGAGGCGGCGGCGCTGCTGGCACGGGACGCGGACCGCAAGATTGCGTAAGGTCAGGTATCATCCATACCGGGCGCGAAGATCGCGGAATTCTGGCTGGCAGTTGCCCAACATTATCGGTTTGGCGGCTGGTGCAGGTCTGCTGATCGGCGCGGGTACCTATATTTTCGATCCGACGGCGGAAGGCACGATTGCCAGTCGCGCCCGTGCAGTCGGTGTCAGCGGCGGATTTGTACGAGCACGGGAACCGCAAGCCGGCGATTATTGGTCGGGATGTAATGCGGCGAAAGCCGCTGGTACTGCACCGATCTATATTGGCGAACCGGGATATCGGGAAGGCATGGACGGAGATGGTGATGGCATCGCATGCGAGCCTTATCGCGGTCGATAAAGTTTCGATCGCCTTTTCTGGGTGACAAAAGTGACACTCTGTCACCCAAGTCCAACACGCCAAGACACCAGTATTTCTGCGCCTTTCATCCTGATGCGTCAGGGTGACAGATTGCGCGGGGGCGGAGACCGACGATTTGAAATAGCGATGTGCAGGATGGCGGCACCTGCCCGTGTAGGACAGCAAAACCCTGCCCATAGGGTCAGTTCGGTGAAAACGGGCGCCCCGCTACCGTCACGCCATGCAGACTGACACTGATCCGATTTCCGAGCTCTTCGACAAGGTTCTATCGCCCGGCGGCCGAACGCTGGGCGCGAAACTGATCGCCTACGACGCGGATGAGCGCAAAGTCACCCTCTCGTTCGAGGCCTTGCCCGAGTTTACCAACATCCTTGGCAACCTGCACGGTGGCTACGTCACGGCCATGCTCGACGAGGCGGCGGGGATGGCGGCAAAACTTTCGCTGCCCTTGACGAAGGCGGTGCCCTCGCTCTGCTTTACCGTGAACTTCCTGTCCCCGACGCCGGTGGGGACCGTGTTCGGCGAGGCAAGTATCATCAAGCTGGGCCGGACCACCGCCGTTCTGGAGGCTAGTCTGCAATCGCCTGACGGAAAGACCTGCGCGATGATGACCGTGACGGCCGCGGTCATCGATATAGGCTGATAAACCTGTTTCGCTTTCAGGGCACGACTGTCGTGAACAGGTAAACGCCGAAGATCACCAGATGGACCACGCCCTGCAGGACAGTGGTGCGCCCCGTCGCCAGCGTCTGCGTCGTCACCAGCAACGTGAGCAGCAAGAGGACCGTACCCTTGCCCGTCAGCCCGAGCGCGATCGGCAGGTCGATCATGATCGACACGACGGCAACGGCAGGGATGGTGAGGCCGATGGTCGCCAGCGCCGAGCCGAGCGCGAGGTTGAGACTCGTCTGCAAGCGGTTTGCAAGTGCAGCCCGCGTGGCGGCAATGCCTTCGGGTGCAAGAACCAGCGCGGCGATGACGACGCCGACAAGCGCCTTGGGCAGCCCGGCGGCGGCAACCGCGCTGTCAAGCGGACCGGACAGCGCCTTAGCCAGAAGCACGACTGCGCCAAGACTGACCACCAGCAGTGCCAGGGAAATCAGCGCGTCGCGTTGCGAGACGTGTTGTTCGGCGTGATCGTCGGTAGAGGCATCTGCTCCTTCGGGGCGCAGGAAATAGTCGCGGTGGCGCACGGTCTGCACCATCACGAAAGTCCCGTAGAGGAGGAGCGAGACGACGGCGACGAACAGCAATTGCGGCGTCGCATAGACCGGCCCCGGCTCGCTGACCGTATAGTTCGGCAGCACCAGGCTGAGGACGGTCAGTGCCGAGAGCGTCGCCAGCGCGGCGCTGACGCCGGTCTGCTGAAATGACTGTTCGTGATGTTTGATGCCCCCAATCAGCAGGCAGACCCCGACAAGTAGGTTGAGTATGATCATGACCGCGGCAATGACCGTGTCGCGCGCAAGCGTTGCCGCGCCCTCCGCTGAACCCAGCATCAGCGTTACGATCAGCCCGACTTCGAGAACAGTCACCGACAGCGCAAGGATCAGGGTGCCGAACGGCTCACCCAGACGGTGTGCAATGATTTCTGCGTGGTGCACTGCCGCCATGACCGTGCCGCAAAGAACCAACCCTGTCAGCACCACGGGCGATAGGCCGGCGAGCGAGAGAGCCACGACCGCGACTGCAAGCAGCGGTGCAATCCAGGGCAGGTGGGCGAACAGGCGCATTGTCAGGGCCATAGCCCAGACCGTCGGCCGGTCAAATCAAGATGAGGTAAAGCGCCGCCGCCAGCGCGATCCAGATAGCGATAACCGCGATCAGCCCTGCGGTGGAGCGCGGTTTCGCCATAGCTTCTGCCCGTGCGCGCAGATCCGCCATTAACGGCGCAGGGATCAGGCGCAGTGCCAGCCAGATGCCCGCAGGAACGATCAGCAGGTCGTCCAGCAGGCCCAGCACCGGAATGAAATCGGGGATCAGGTCGATCGGCGAAAGCGCATAGGCGGCTACCCCGCCGGCCAGAACTTTCGCGCCCAGCGGTACGCGCGGATCTCGCGCGGCGAGCCATAGCGCGACCACATCGCGTTTCAGCGCCTTTGCCCAGATCTTGAGCCGGTCCAGCATACCGGCGACCGGTTTACGCGACCGAGAGTCCTTCGAAAACGGCTTCGAACAGGGCGCGGCCATCGTCGCCGCCCTGTGCGGCCTCGATCATGCGTTCGGGGTGGGGCATCATGCCCAGCACGTTGCCCTTCGCGTTCAGCACGCCTGCGATATCGCGGGCCGAGCCGTTCGGATTTTCGGCATAGCGGAACGCGACCTGGCCTTCGCCTTCCAGCCGGTCGAGCGTTTCGTCATCGGCGTAGTAGTTGCCGTCGTGGTGCGCGACGGGGATGACGATTTCCTGACCCTTGGAATACTTCGCGGTGAACAGCGAGGTATCGTTGCCGACGATCAGCGGCACTTCGCGGCAGACGAAGTGGATGCCGGCGTTGCGCATGAGAGCGCCAGGCAGCAGGCCCGTTTCGGTAAGGATCTGAAAGCCGTTGCAAACGCCCAGCACGGGCACGCCGCGCTCCGCTGCCTCGGCAACGGCGCGCATCACCGGGCTGTTCGCGGCCATTGCGCCCGAACGCAGGTAATCGCCATAGGAGAACCCGCCCGGAACCGCGATGAAATCGAGCCCATCGGGAAGCGCGGCATCGCCGTGCCAGATACGGGTGGCGGGCTTGCCCGATACCGCTTCGATCGCAACCGCCATGTCGCGGTCGCAGTTGGAGCCGGGAAAGGTGATGACGCCGGCGGTAAAGGCCATGGTCAGCCCACCTTCTCGATGCGGTAGTTTTCGATCACCATATTGGCGAGAAGCTTGCGGCACATTTCGTCCAGTGCCTCGTCACTAGTGTCGTCGGCGACGTCAAGAGCGATCAGGCGGCCTGCGCGTACGTCGTTGACGCCGGAAAAGCCAAGTCCCTCGAGCGCGTGATGGATCGCGCGGCCCTGCGGATCGAGCACACCGGACTTGAGGCTGACGTGGACGTTGACCTTCATCGAAGGGCCTTTCGAAATGGCTGACTTGGGATTCGTGGTGCGCCTATGCCGTGATTGTGCCGCGCCCGCAAGCAAGCCGCCCCCCGAGACAACGAAAAAGGCCCCGTCCTTGCGGGCGGGGCCTCGATCTTGTGCTTATCGCGGTAAGGCGATCAGCCGCCGACCTGTTCTTCGGTCTCGGTTTCGGCTTCGGCGGTCGCGGCAGCAGCCGGGGCCTCGGGGGCCGGGCGGCGGGCGAAAGCTTCGGCAACGCGGGCCTTCATCGTCTCGTCGGTCTGCGACTTGGTCGCGATGTCGTTGAACATGTGCGGGTCGAGGCCCGAACCGCTTACGGCAGCGACCATGGCGGCCTGCTTTTCTTCAGCCGAAAGCGTCGCATCCTGAGCGACTTCGTTCACCTTGATGGCAGCAGCCGCGAACTTGTCGAGGTCGGCATCGGTGACGGGCGTTGCTTCGGGAGCGGCAGCTTCTTCAGCGGGGGCAGCGGCGGGTGCTTCGGCTGCGGGCGCTTCGGCTGCAGCTTCGTCCTGAGCGAGTGCGGGAGCAGCGGTGAGGGCACCGGCCAGCGTCGCAACAGCGAGGAATTTCTTCATCGTCCAAGTATCTCCGTTTGGGTGATCCGGCGGCCTTGTGTCGGTTCAGGCCATCAGCCCGCAAGGACGGTTACCGCGAAGCGTTCTCTGCGTACGATGAACCGTTATCGTGTCATGAACGAACACTTAATATCTGCAAAGTCCAAATGGACGCAAAGACTGAACAAGTAGCAGCAAGGGGCTTACTTGTGGGCGCGGTAAGCCCAATCATGTGAATCGGGAGAACAAGCAAAAGTACTATTGCCAAGTATAATTGCGATAGACTTTCACTTGTTCTTCATGGCTTCACAGATCCGGCTCTGACACTCCCTCGGGAATGGCGATCATCTCGACCGCGCCGCCCGCAGGGAGCCACTTGCGCGCTGCCTGCTGAAGCTCTGCCGGCGTGATCGATTCGAGCCTTCCGCGATAGGCCGCAAAGCGGGCAAGCCGGTCGCCCCGGCTTTGTGCCCGGTCGACGAGGCCTAGCCAGCCCGCATTGGATTTCAGCGCGTTGTCGTACTTGTCCAGCATCGGCTGGCGCGCACGCTGCACGAGATCTGCGGGGATGGGTTCATCCCGCAGCTTGCGCATCGTTTCCTCGATCGCTTCGACCGAGGGCGCGACCTGCGATAGATCGACGCCCACGTTAAGCAGGAAGATGCCGAAGCCGGGGTAGGTCTGGCTCATCGACGATGCCACGCCCGGGGAATAGGCCTGGCCCAGCCGTTCGCGCAGTTCCTCGGTCAGCGCGATGTCGACCACGCTTTGCAACAGTTCCAGCCGCGCAGTCAGGGCTGCGTCGCTGTCGTCCGTCGTCGGGAAGAAGTAACGGATGACGGCCTGGTCTTGCTGACCACCGTGGCGCACGAAGACGGGGCCGCGCGTGGCGGTGAAAGTGCGCTGGCGGGCATCGGTGCGGGGCAGGAAGGCCGGTTCGCGGGCGGGCAGGGCACCGATGGTCCTGGCCACCATTGCTATCGCTTCGTCCTCGTCGATGGAGCCGACGATCCCGATTTCGATCGCGCCTTTGGCAAGACGGTCGGCGACGGCTTCGCGCAAGTCCGCGAAGTCGAGAGCTTCGTAAGCCTCGATCGGCTGGATCGTATAGCGCGGGTCCTTGTCCGACAGGATTTCCATTTGCCGCGTGGCAAGCGCCGCGTTGGGCGTTGCGTCCATGCGGGCGAACCTGTCCGGCAACTGGCGGCGATATGCTGAGATCGCTTCGCTCCGGTAACCCGGATCGGTGAGATAGGCAGCAATCAGCTGCAATTGCAGGCCCAGATCGCGCGGCGTGGTCGTGCGGGTGGACGTGAAGACTTCGCCCGATGCGCCCAGCCTTGCACCCACGTTGCGTCCGGCAAGGATCGTCTCAAGCTCGTCCGCGCTGTGTTCGCCAAGGCCGCCCGCAGGCAGGCTCGACACCAGTTCCGTGGCAAGCGGATTTTCCCGCGTGTTCAGCAGGTCGCCCCCGTCGAGCGAGACGCGCACGATCACCTGGTCCTCGGCAAGATCGGTCTGCTTGATGTTGAGGTGCACGTTGTTGGCAAACGTGACGCGGCGGATGTCGTAGACGGGGTCGCGCTCGTCGCTCACCACCGTTCCGGCGGGGCCGAAATCGGTATAGGCGAACTCGGTCACTTGGGGCGGCGCGGTGTCGGCCAGCGGGGCATCCATCGCCTCGTTCCATGCGGCGCGCAGGGCGGCGGTGCCGCCTTCCGGCTCGGTCCGGCCCGAATAGCGGAGCATGGCATCGTCGAGCGGGACCATTTCCGCCTTCAGTGCCGCCAGCACGGCGTCGGGCGTGATTTCGGCCTGCATCGCGCGCAAGCGTTCGAGGCTGGCGCTGGGCAGGGTCGGGATTTCGCCCTCTTCGAACAGGTTCAGGATCTCGCCCGTCAGCGCGGCGTTCGTGCGTGTGGCTTCGCCGGCGGCGGCATCTTCCTGCGCAGTCATCAGCTTGGCGAGTTGTTCGGCGACTTCGGCCTCGCTGAACCCGCCGGCAAGCGCGCGGCGGTATTCGGCGACTGCAGCTTCCAGCCCGCGCTTCCACTGGCCTTCGGGCGTATCGACGACGAGACGCGAGATGCGACCCATGCGGAACATGTCGCTGGTGCCGATTCCGGCCGACTTGAAAGGCGGATCGTCCTGCCGCGTCAGACGCTTCAGGCGTCGGTTGACGATGGCATAGCCGATCCAGCGCAGCACGTCCTTGCGGCGCGAGGCGGACGTATCCGCGCTTACTTGCGGTTGCCCCTGCCGCGTCGCGGTTACGCGCTCGGGAAGGGCGGGGTGGATATAGATGTCCTCTGCCGGTGCGCGGGTCAGGTCCACCGTGCCGTATGCGCGTTGCGGGACCGACGGGCTTTTGGCCTGCCAGTCGGAGAACTTCGCCTTGATCTGCGCCTCGACCGCATCGACCGGATAGTCGCCCACGACGGTCAGCACGGCGAGTTCGGGGCGGTAATTGCGCTCCCAATAGGCGCGCAAAGCCTTGCCGTTGGCGGCATTCAGCGTTTCCAGCGTGCCGATCGGCAGGCGGTCGGGATATGTCGCGTCGGGGGCTTCGAAAGCGAACCGGTCGACAAGATCGAGCAACTGGTAGGTGCTGCGATCGCGCCGTTCGGACAGGATGATGCCCTTTTCGCGCTGCACCGCCTCATCGTCGAACAGCAGCTCACCCGCCGTTTCGCGCATCAGCATCAACGCCGTGTCGAGCAGGTCGGGCGTATTTGTCGGCAGGCTGAGTTTATAGATCGTAGCATCGAAACCGGTCGACGCATTGGTGTCCGCGCCGAAGGCCAGTCCCTTGCGTTCGAGCAGGGCGACCATTTCGCCTTCGGGCACGTTGGTCGATCCGTTGAACGCCATGTGCTCGACATAGTGGGCATAGCCCTGTTCGGCGGCGCTTTCGTCCAGCGAGCCGGTGTCGAAGCGCAGCCGCACTTCAGCAGTGCCTGCGGGGGTCTCGTTGTGGCGGATGACGTAAGTCATGCCGTTCGGCAGACGCCCGATCCGCAGTGCGGGATCGGGTTGAAGGTCGCTTGCGGCCAGTATCGCCTCGTAAGGCGGCAGGCCGGATTGCGATGGTCGCGCGCTGGCCGGGATCGCCGCATCGGGTGCGGCGGCCGGCTGCACAACGGCGACGTCAGCGTCGCCCGTCGCCGTGGTGCAGGATGTCAGCAGAAGGGCTGCTAGTGCGACCCAGGCTCCCGTAACGCGCTGTATCGTGATTATTTCTTTCCTCTGAGCTTCCGGTGCGCCGCGATGTCCGCGACTTCACTCGGCCCATCTTCCTGCAACACGCCAAGGCGGCGCGCCACTTCCTGATAGGCATCCTCTTCCCCGCCAAGGTCGCGGCGGAACCGGTCCTTGTCCAGCTTTTCGTTCGTGGCCATGTCCCACAGGCGGCAGCCGTCGGGGCTGATCTCGTCTGCAAGGATCACTCGGGAATAGTCGCCGTCCCAGATGCGCCCGAATTCAAGCTTGAAGTCGACGAGCCGGATGCCGACACCGGCGAACATGCCGCACAGGAAGTCGTTGATGCGGATCGCCATCGACGACATGTCCTGCATCTCCTCGTTCGAGGCCCAGCCGAAGCACGCGATGTGTTCTTCCGCGATCAGCGGATCGCCGAGCGCGTCGTCCTTATAGTAATATTCGATCAGCGTGTGGGGCAGCGGTTCGCCCTCTTCAAGGCCGAGCCGCTTGGAGATCGAACCGGCCGCCACGTTGCGCACCACGACTTCGAGCGGAATGATCTCGACCTGGCGGACGAGTTGTTCGCGCATGTTGAGGCGGCGGATGAAGTGCGTCGGGATGCCGATGTGCGACAGGCGGGTGAACACGAACTCGCTTATGCGGTTGTTGATCACGCCCTTGCCGTTGATCGTGCCCTTTTTCTGGGCGTTGAACGCGGTGGCATCGTCTTTGAAGTACTGGATGATGGTGCCCGGTTCGGGACCCTCGTAAAGGATCTTGGCCTTGCCTTCGTAGATCTGGCGGCGACGCGACATGGGCTGGACTTTCTTTGCCAAAAACCAAGCCCCGGCCTTGCCGGCCGCGTTTCGAAAAAGCGTCTGCCGGAAACTGCCGGGGCATCTTGCCCGCCCTATAAGCGAACGAGGTGCAAAAGCAAAGCCGATGCCGCTTGTGCGCGGCGGTTAGCCCCGCTTAACCTGCGCGGCAGGGTTGCAAGGGGCGTAGGGTGAATGGACCGGGCAGGCATGGACGAGGCGGAAGAACAGGTCTGGGTGACCGACTGGATGGAAGTCGGCGCAGATTTGGTCGAACAGTTCGCCGACCTGACCGAGGACTGGAACCCGATCCACGTCGACGAGGACGCTGCCCGCGCATCGGGCCTGCCGGGTACGATCGCGCACGGGTTCCTGCTGATCTCGCTTTTGGCGCCGCTGCTGTCCGATAGCGGGCACCCTTTGGGCGACACACCGAACTTGTTGAACTATGGCTTCGACAGCCTGCGTTTTATCGCGCCGGTGCCGAGCGGCAGCCGCATTCGCGCACATTTCCGCGAGGCGGGGCGCGAACGGGTGAAGCTGGGCACGCGTTGTGCGATGGATGTCGAAATCGAGGTCGAGGGCGTCGAGCGGCCTGCGATGGCCGCGCGCTGGATCATGCTGAAGCGGGGTTAGGAAAGCTCGACAACTTGCGAGGCGAGGCGGTCGACTTCGGCGCGGTCGTGGCTGACGTAGAGAATCGGCAGGGCCAGATCGTCGCGGATCCGTTCGATCACGCGCAAAATGCCGTCGCGCCGGTCCGCGTCGAGCGAAGATAGCGGCTCGTCCATCAGGAGTGCACGCGGTCCGGACAGCAAGGCCCGCCCGATAGCGACGCGCTGCGCTTCTCCGCCCGAAAGATGCCGGACCGACCGATCGAGCAGAGCGCCGATGCCGAGAAACTCGGTCGCCTCGCCAAGGTTTATGAAACGACGGTCTTCGGGCACGAGGTTCCAGCCATAGAGCAGGTTGTTGCGCACCGACTTGTGCGGGAACAGGCGGCCGTCCTGAAAGACGTAACCGCAGCCGCGCTTTTCAGGCGGCAGCGCGATCCCGGCAGCGGCGTCGAACAGGGTGGCTTCGCCGATGCGGACATGGCCCGATGTCGGGCGTACCAGACCCGCAACCGCGTCCAGAACCGTCGTCTTGCCGATGCCGGACGGGCCGAACAGGGCGGTAATGCCCGCCGCCGGCGCAATTCGGACCGATATGGTGCGCCGTCCGCGCGGAACCGACAGGTCGATGTCAAAGGACATAGCTGCGCCCTCCCTTGCGGACAAGCCATTCGGACACGAGCAGGGCGGCGAGCGAGAGCACGACCGAGGCGATGGCAAGCCGCGTCACGCTGGCCTCTGCGCCCGGCACTTGAAGCGCGGTGTAAATGGCCAGCGGCAGGGTCCGCGTCTCATCCGGCACGTTGGACACGAACGTGATCGTCGCGCCGAATTCTCCCAGCGATCGTGCAAAGCCCAGCACGACCGCCGCGGCGATGCCGGGAAGGGCGAGCGGCAGGGTGATCGAGGCGAATGCGCGCAGGGGCGACGCGCCCAACGTGCGGGCGGCGGTTTCAAGCCGCGTGTCGATTGCCTCAAGCGACAATCGGATTGCCCGCACCATCAGCGGGAGGGCCATGATGCCCGCCGCCAGCGCCGCGCCGGTCCAGCGGAACATCAGCGTCGTGCCGAACAGCGCCTGGAGAGTGCGTCCGCCCCATCCGCCCGCACCGAAGAACAGCAGCAGCAGCCAGCCCGTCACCACCGGCGGCAGGACCAGTGGCAAGTGGACCAGCGTGTCGAGCAGCATCCGCCCGTAGAACCGCTTGCGCGCCAGCAGCCAGGCCAGCGCAAACGCGATCGGAAGCGTCAGTACGATCGCGGCGGCCGCGACCTTCAAGGAAAGGCCGACGATCGCCCATTCGGCAGGCGACAGCATCAGGCCTCCGGCTCTTCGTCCCCGGAAGCGGCGTCGCCGGCTTCATGAGGCTCGCCAGAGAGCGGCGGCGGACCGAATCCGTATTTCTCGAAGATCGACTGTCCTTCGGGTGAGAGCAGGAATTTGCGGAAACCTTCCGCGTCGGTCGCCGTCGAACGGTCGGGGATGGCAATGGGGTAGGTGATCGGTGCATGGCTTTCATCGGGGAAGCGGCCCACGACCTTCACGCCCTCATCGGCTATCGCGTCGCTGCCATATACGATGCCGAGCGGGGCATCGCCGCGGCTGACCAGCGCCAGTGCGGCGCGCACGTCGGCGGTCTGCGCGACATGGTCTTTCACTTCGTCCCATGCGCCGATGGAGATCAGCGATGCCTTGCCGTAACGGCCTGCAGGCACCGCCACCGGATCGGCGATGGCGAGACGGCCGCCGTCGAGGGCTTTTGCCCAGTCACCGCCTTCGGGAAAGGCTGCGTCGCTGTCCTTGGGTGCGATCAGTACGAGCGTGTTGGTGGCCACGATGTCGCGCGTCCCATGACGTAGCGAGACGTTGCCCTCGACCCAGTCCATCCAGCGCGAATCCGCCGACACGAACAGGTCCGCAGGCGCGCCCGTCGCGATCTGTCGGGCCAGCGCGCCGCTGCCCGCAAAGGATAGTGTCGGCTTGAGATGGCCCTGCGCCGCCCATGCCTCTGCCGCTTCGGTCATGGCCTCTTGCGTGCTGGCCGCCGCAAGCACGAGCGGCGGGCGCGGAGCCGGGTCCTTGCCGCAAGCGGAGAGCGAGAGGCCTGCAACAAGGGCGAGGACGGTAGCAAGTAAGCGCATGCCGTCACGCATAGCGGTTTAGCATTTGATATAAAAGGATGAGCCGCCCTTGCGTTCGCAGCAATTGCCGCATGACGAAGATCGCGAAGGGGCCGACTTTTCCGATTTGGAGAGGTGGTGCCCGGGGACGGAGTCGAACCGCCGACACTGCGATTTTCAGTCGCATGCTCTACCAACTGAGCTACCCGGGCATTGCCTTGCGGCAGGCCGCGTCGCGGAAGGGACAACCATGCTGTCCGGCGACGGGAGCGGCGCATATGGCCAAAGCCGCGCCGCCTGTCCAGCCCCTATTTCATCAATATTCTTCATCCTCTTCGCCGGTCGGCACGCGGGCCGGTTCGCCGGGGATCGCATAGCCGTCGTCCAGCCATTTCGCGAGGTCGCGGTCGCGGCAGCGGGGCGAACAGAAGGGGGTGTGTTCCTCTTTGCGCGGCTTGCCGCACATCGGGCATTTCTTCGCAGTCGTCATGGCTGGACCGCCTGCGCGAATCCGGCGTGAGGTGCAAGACCGCCATCCGATTCGATCCGCACCTGCCTTCCCGTGCGGCGGGCGAGCAGCGCTTGCCAATCGTCCGAAATGAAGCTGGCAACGCCGGGATGACAGTGCAGCACCAGCGTTCCCGGTTCGGTCACGCCCTCGGCCCTTCGCGCCAGTATCCGCGCGAGCGAGGCCATGCGGTGGCGGCGATAGCGGTGAAGGATCGAGGGGCCGGTAAGGCGCGAGACGACCTGAACGAAACCGAACCCGTTCATCGCGGTGCGTTCGTGCGGGAAGGTGGACAGCGCATTTTCCAGCGCCTCGTCCACTTCGCGGCGATCAGCCTTAGCCTCGATCGTAGGGAAGTCGATGCCGATCGATCCGCCGATGTCGAAGCGGTGCAGCGCGTCGGCAATCGCGGGCACGGCGGCCAGCGACAGCGGCTTGGGCGCAAGCACCCCGTCGATGTCGATCAGCGTCATGGCAGGCGTGGGCGACAGGAGCAGCGATCCGCCGTCGAATGAAATCGCGCCTTCCAGCGCGTCGGAGGCCAGTTCGTCCCAGCCTTCGACCGGGAAGCGATGGACGGTGCGGACCGAGTGCCCCTCTGCCTTGAGAATGTCGGCCAGCGTCGGGGCAGGGCGCAGCGGCTTGTCGCTCGGGCGGCCTTGCGCGCGTTTCACGCGGCTGCCTTCGCCGATTTCGGCGCGGGTTATCTCGATGCGGATCGATGCGCCTTCGCTGGCCTCCTTGGGCAGGCGGTCGACAAGGATCTCGGTGCCGTCATCGAGCCTTGCCGTGCCGCGCTTCGATCCGGCGCTGCGCGAGGCGAGCTTTGCCTTTACCACCGCGCCTGCGGCCAGTTCACCCGGCCATGCGACTTTTGCAGCGACGATTTCGCCGGCCTCGACACGGATCGCGCGGGTCTCGCCGATCCCGTCCTCGATCAGCCATTCAGCCAATCGGGAAACCTGCGGATTTGAGCAGGGCGCGGGTCTCGAACAGCGGCAGGCCGACGACGCCCGAATGACTGCCCTCGATCCACGCGATCAGCCCTTCGGCACGGCCCTGTATGGCATAGCCACCGGCCTTGCCTTCCCACTCGCCGCTTTCAATGTAGGCCTCGATCTCTTCCGCGTGCAGCGGCTTGAAACGTACGATCGTTTCGGACAGCCGTTCGCGGATCGTGCCGTCGGGTGCGCGCAGGGCTATGGCGGACAGGACACGGTGGCGCCGCCCGCTCATGAGCGCCAGGCATTCGCGCGCGGTATCGGCATCTTCCGCCTTGGGCAGGATGCGACGACCAACGGCGACAACAGTGTCGCCGGCAAGGACGTGCGCGTCATCGCTTGTTGCCGCCTGCGCCTTTTCGCGCGCCATGCGCGTGGCATAGGGCCGGGGCAATTCGCCCTTCAGCGGATTTTCGTCGATGTCGGCAGGGGATATGCCGTCAGGTTCCAGCCCAAGCCGCGCGATCAGATCGCGGCGGCGCGGGCTGGCAGAGGCGAGGATGAGGCGCGGGGGCGCCATGGCCGCGGATTACTGCGGCCCGGGGCCGCCGCGACCGGGCATGAAGCGGTAAGTGATGCGACCCTTGGTAAGGTCGTACGGCGTGAGTTCGACCAGCACCTCGTCGCCCACCAGCACGCGGATGCGGTTCTTGCGCATCTTGCCGGCGGTGTGGCCGAGGATCTCATGATCGTTTTCGAGCCGCACCCGGAACATCGCGTTGGGCAGCAGTTCGACGACCGTGCCGCGCATTTCGAGGAGTTCTTCTTTGGCCATAAGGGGCTGCTTGCGCCCTTCCTTTCACTTCGTCTTGTTAATGAAAAACGTGCGCGCGCCTTTAGCCGCACCTGCGGGAAATGGGAAGCCCAAGCCGCGTTTTCAATTTGGGCATATCCCTACATCGCGCGATTTGCCCCCAATTCGCCGCAATCACAGCGCGATGCGACAAAATGATACCTGGCGCGACTTGTGAGCCAAAGGCTCGGTTGCCAGCTATGTGGCCATGAAATTCAGCCCCCTTTTGGCCAGCAGCGCAGTGCTGGCCTTCGCCGCCTCTGCAGCCCCGGCCTTCGCGCAGGAAGACCCTGTCGCCGGCATGGAAGACAACGAGATCGTCGTCACCGCCGAACGCATCCGCGGCCAGGTCGAGGCGCCTCAGGCCCCGATCGCAGTTCTGGAAGAGGACGAGATCGCCAGCTACGGCGTCGCATCCCTTGCCGAACTGATCGACGAACTGGCCCCGCAGACGGGTTCGGCCCGCGGTCGCGGCGGCGGCAGGCCCGCGTTTCTGGTGAACGGGCGGCGGGTCAACGGCTTCCGCGAAATGCGCAATTATCCGCCCGAAGCGATCCGCCGCGTAGAGATCCTGCCAGAGGAAGTGGCGCTGCGTTACGGCTTCCGGCCCGACCAGCGTGTCGTGAACTTCATTTTGAAGGACAACTTCGTCTCGGTCAGCGGCGATGTCGAATACGGCTTTCCCTCTGGCGGCGGCTATTCGACCAACGAGATCGAGGGGTCGTTCCTGCGTATCGACGGGGACAACCGGCTCAACATCGCGTTCGAGGCCGAGGACAGCTCCATGCTGACCGAAGCGGAGCGTGACGTTTCTTCCGTTTCCGCAACGCCTTTGACCGGCGATGCCGATCCGGCGGCCTACCGCTCGCTCGTGGCGGACAGCCGAGACCTGCAATTGAACGCCAACTGGACCAAGAGCCTTGGCGAAGGCGGGCTTGGCGGGGCGATCACCTTGAGCGCCACCGCCACGCGTTCGGACAACCTTTCTTGGCGCGGGCTGGATGCCGTCACGCTGACCGATGGAGGCGGCAACAGCGCCTATCGCACGCTCTATGACGAGGACTCAGGGTTCGGCCCGCGCATTCGCGATACGAAGAGCCAGGGCTTCGAACTGGGCGTGAGTTACGACACGCGGCTGGGCGACTGGGGCCTGACGGCAACGACCAACTGGGCGCATGACGAGACCCGCACTTTCACCGACGCCAGCGCGGATACGGCCGCGCTGCAAGACGCGGTGGCAGCAGGCACGATCGCTTACGACGCGCCGGTCGCGACCCTGCTGTCGAGCGGTCTGGTCGAGGCTCGCGATACCTACCGGGCCGACACCAATACAGAGTCCGTGTCATCGCTCGTCACGGTGACGGGGCACCCCGTAGTGCTGCCCGCAGGCGAATTGTCGCTGGTGCTGAAGGCCGGATACGACTGGAACGGCATCGACAGCTCCGACACGCGCAATCCGCTTAGGGATGCGAAGCTGACCCGCGGCGATGCCAGCGGCGGCTTTTCCGTCGGCGTGCCCATCGCCAGCCGCCGCGAAGGTTTCCTCTCGGCCATCGGCGATCTGACGCTCGACCTGTCGGGCGGGGTCAATCACCTCTCCGACTTCGGCACGCTATTCGATGGCAGCGCGGGGCTGAACTGGGGGGTGACCGAGAAACTCGACCTGCAGGCGAGCTATATCTACCGCGAGGCGGCACCGAGCCTCAGCCAGCTCGGCGCGCCGCAGGTCGTCACGACGGGCTCGACCGTCTACGACTTCACCACCGGCCAGACCGTCTTGGTTGACATCCTGTCGGGCGGAAATCCCGATCTCGTCGCGGAAAAGCAGAAGGACTGGAAGTTCTCGCTGAACTGGGACCTGCCGGTACTCGAACGCTCGCGCTTCATCGTCGAATATTACGATGAGAACTCGACCAACGTGTCATCGTCCTTCCCCGTCCTGACGCCTGCGATCGAGACGGCTTTCCCCGACCGGGTGGTGCGCGACAGCGACGGCAATCTCGTTTCCATCGACCAGCGCCCGGTGACTTTCGCCAGCGAGAATGGCCAGCGTATCCGTTATGGCTTCGACATTTCGGACCGCATTGCGGGCAAGGAGGAAGAAGGCGCGCGCGGCGGCGGTCGCGGACGCGGCGGCGGCGGTCCGGGCATGGGCCCGCCCGGTGGTCGCAGCGGCGGGCGCTGGAACGTTGCGCTCTACCACACGTGGCGTCTTCAGCAGGACGTGCTGATCAGCGCCGATGGCCCGTCGCTCGACCTGCTCGACGGCGATTCGCTGACCAGCAGCCCGACCGCGCGGCACGAGATCGAGCTTCAGGGCGGCGTCTTCTACAACGGCATCGGCCTGCGCCTGTCGGGCAATTATTACGGCGGTTCCAGTGTCGACGGCAGCACGTCGGCGGGTTCGACCTCGCTCGACTTCCACGATTACGCGACGTTCGATGCGCGCCTGTTCGTGGACCTCGAGCGCCAGTTCAAGGATGTCGATTTCCTCAAGGGCAGCCGCTTTTCGATCCGCGTCGACAACATCTTCGATGCACAGCAGCGGGTGACCGACGAATTCGGCGTCGTGCCGGTCAGCTATCTGCCTGACTTCACCGACCCCAAGGGTCGCTTCATCGAGTTCGATTTCCGCAAGCGGTTCTAGAACGCCGCGCCGAGGCTGACGCGGACCATCCCGTCAGCCTCGTACTCGGAAAGCGGGATCAGAAAGCCGAGCGTCGCTTCGAGGCTGTCACCGACGGCCAGCGTCGCGGCAGGGCCGGCGAAATGGGCGTCATCGACCAGGAAATCGCCGGTCGAGCCCAGATCGCCGAACGCCTCGAAGCCGAGCCGCAGGTTATCGCTTGCAGAGTAGTCGGCCAGCACCGCGTAGCCGAAAGCAACCGGTTCGCCGCCCGCAAGATCCTTGGCCGCAACAAAGTCGACCAGAACTGCCACCGGCCCGCTTTCGTGCTCCAGCAATAGCGAGAGCGCGGTCGCGTCCGCGCCATGCAGGACCGCGACGTATTCGGCCTTCATCGCAAGATCGACGCTGCCAAGAGTACCGAGTTCGTAAACGCCTTCGATGGCCACGGCATCGGCATCGCGCCCTTCACCGGGCACGCGCACGAAGTCGGCGGCAAGGGTCACACCGAACCTGTCAGTGACGCCATAGCCAAGCTCTCCGCGCAGAACGTCCTCGCCGCCAAGGTCATCGCCGACCAGCCGGTCCCATCGGGCCAGCACGCCGATCTCGCCTTCCTCTACGTTCGCGCCCGACGCGGCGCCGCCAAGGCCGGGTGCGGCAAGGGCAGGGACCGCGCCGAACAGAGCGGCCAGCGAAAGGGTGAGGGCAAGCGGTCTGTTGGTCATGGGGGCCTCCGGCAAGTGCTCTGGTCAGGAAACCGGCGACGCGGCCATCAGGCAACAGCCACCGCCCGCAACGGCCCTTCGCAGCAGGAGGTCGGCCCGAAACCGGTCCTCGTCGCTGAAATACGGGGCGAAACCGGCCGACGACTGTTCCCTTTCCCCCGCGCGATTCCTATCTGGAACGACCATGTCGCGCACCAAGGCCGGAACCCCGCCCACACCCACGGGCAGCGAACGCTTTCTGGAAGAGAAGGCGACTGCCGCCGTGCGCGGGTCGCAGCCGGATATCGAGGCAGGCGTCAATGCCATCCGCGAAGTACAGCGCACGTTGAAGCCGAAACCCGGCGTCTACCGGATGCAGGATGCGCGAGGCGACGTGCTCTATGTCGGCAAGGCGAGGGCGCTGAAGAACCGGGTTGCGAACTATACGCAGGTCGAACGCCTGCCGATGCGCCTGAAGCGCATGGTCGCGCAGACGCGCTCGATGACGATCGTAACGACGAACAGCGAGGCGGAAGCGCTGCTGTTAGAGGCGCAGCTGATCAAGCGCTATCGCCCGCCGTACAACGTGCTTTTGCGCGACGATAAAAGCTTCCCCTTTATCCTGCTGCGGTCCGATCATTCTTTCCCGCGGATCATGAAGCATCGCGGTGCACGGCGGGCCAAGGGCAATTACTACGGCCCCTTCGCCAGCGCCGGTTCGGTCAACACGACGATCAATGCGCTGCAGAAACTGTTCCTGTTGCGGTCCTGCACCGACAGCTTCTTCTCACGCCGCGACCGGCCCTGCCTGCTCTACCAGATAAAGCGATGTTCGGCCCCCTGCGTGGGCCGCATCGACGAGGCGGGCTATGCCGAACTCGTAGGCGAGGCGAAGGATTTCCTTGCGGGGAAGTCGAGCGCGGTTCAGGCCAAGATCGAGAAGCAGATGGCGCAGGCCGCCGAAGCGCTCGACTTCGAGACCGCGGCGATCCTGCGCGACCGTCTGCGCGCGGCGACTTTTATCCAGGGCAGCCAGGCCATCAACGCGGCAGGCGTCGGCGATGCGGACGTTTTCGCCATGGCGACCAAGGGCGGTCAGGTCGGGATACAGGCGTTTTTCATCCGCGGCGGGCAGAATTGGGGCCACCGCGCCTTCTTCCCGCGCCATACCGAGGGGCTGGAGGAAGAGGCCGTGTTTTCCGCCTTTCTCGCTCAGTTCTACGAAGAAGTGCCGCCCGCCAAGACCATCCTTGTCGACCGCGAACTGCCCGACCGCGAATTGCTGGAAGAAGCCTTCGGCGAAAGCGCGGGCCGGGCCGTCGCGATCAGCGTGCCACAGCGCGGCGACCGTCGCCGCTTGCTCGAACAGGCCAGCCGCAATGCGGTAGAGGCGCTGGAGCGCCGCTTGGCCGAAACCAGCACGCAGGCCGCGACCATGCGCGAAACGGCGGAGTTCCTGGATCTGCCGGACATTCCGCAGCGGATCGAGGTCTACGACAACTCGCACATACAGGGGACCAATTCGGTCGGCGCGATGATCGTTGCCGGGCCGGAAGGGTATTTGAAGAACCAGTACCGCAAGTTCAACATCAGGAAGGCGCAGTCGAATGACGATTTCGCCATGATGCGCGAAGTTATGGAGCGGCGCTTTTCCCGCGCGCTGAAGGAGGACCCCGATCGCGCCACGCAGGGCAAGGGTGACGGTATGTGGCCGGACCTCGTGCTCATCGACGGCGGGAAAGGGCAAGTGTCAGCCGTGATGGACACGTTGGAAGAATTGGGGATCGAGGACGTGAACGTCGTCGGCGTCGCCAAGGGGCCGCACCACGGCCGCGACGGGCGCGAGGTGTTTCACTTCCCCGACGGGCGTGAAAAGACGCTGCCCACCAATTCGCCGGTGCTGTTCTATCTGCAACGCCTGAGGGACGAGGTTCACCGCTTCGCCATCGGCGCCCACCGCGCCAAGCGCAGCCGCGCGATTCAGGCCAGCCCGCTGGATGAAATTCCCGGCATTGGCCCTGCGCGCAAGCGGGCGTTGCTGCTGCATTTCGGCACGGCCGGAAAAGTGCGTGCGGCAGGGCTGGAAGACTTGCGCCGCGTGCCCGGCGTTTCCGCTGCGGTCGCGCGGCAGATATTCGATTTCTATCACCCCAATGGCTGAACGACTGGCGCAGCGGGAAAATCGTCCCTACCTGACGGGCCGAAAGGGAGAAGATGAATGAGCAGCCTCGTAGGTCCTGACGAAGATAACCCGCTGGGTAAACCGCCCGTGCCCGAGGATGTGCAGGACGCGATCCGCACGCTGATCCGCTGGGCAGGGGACGATCCGGAACGCGAAGGTCTGCTCGACACGCCCAAGCGCGTGGCGCGCGCGTGGAAGGAATATTGCGTCGGCTATCAGGAAGACCCCGCGATTCACCTGTCCCGCATTTTCGAGGAAGTGGGCGGCTATGACGAGGTCGTCCTGCTGAAGGACATCCCCTTCCAGTCGCACTGCGAACACCACATGGCCCCGATCATCGGCAAGGCGGCGATTGCATACCTGCCGCGCGATCATGTCGTCGGGATTTCCAAGCTGGCCCGCGTGCTTCATGGCTATGCCCGCCGCTTGCAGATCCAGGAACGCCTGACCGCCGAAGTGGCGCAGTGCATCTGGGACCACTTGAAACCTCACGGCGTTGCGGTGGTTATCGAGGCAAGCCACGCCTGCATGACCGCGCGCGGCGTGCGGACCCCCGGTGTCGCGATGACGACCAGCCGGATGATGGGCACGTTCCTTGAAGACCAGCGCAGCCGGAAGGAAGTGCTGTCCCTGATGGGATATTAATTTCAGATCGCCTTCGGGCCTGTGCTCGGCTGCAAATTGCGGATCGATGCGCTTCCGGTGCTCACGTACTGAAGTACGCTGCGCTCCGGGTCACAGCGATCCACGATTTTCGCTGTCGCCCAGACCCGAATCCGACCTGAAATCTTCAGCGCAATACCCGTGCGCCGCCAGGCTCTCTCGCACGCGGGCGAGGGCGGCGCCCTGGGGATCGGGTTCTTCCAGCAGCGCGAAGCTGCCCGAAACCACGAAACTGCAATGCCCGTGCACGACCGCGACGAGCGAGCGAGCAAGGCGCACGACATCGGCATCGGTGTCCGCAGGCAGAACGGTGCGGATCTCGTCCTCGACGATCTGCGTCAGGCCTGCGCGGCGGGCCTTGTCCTCTTCGGGCAGGTCCAGTCCTTCGGGCAGACGGTGTGCATATATCGCGGACCATAGTTCAGGCGATTGTTCGGCAAAGGCGAAATAGCCATCAACGAGCGCGGCGATGCGGTCATCGGTTGCGCTTTCCAGCCTGTCGCGCAGGATCTGCGCCCAGAGCTCGAAACTGCGCGAATTGATCGCGACAATCAGCCCGTCGACCGATCCGAACAGGTTGGAAATCGTGCCCACCGAATAGCCGACGCGCTTCGCGACTTCGCGGCCAGAGAACTTCGCCAACCCCACCTGCGCCAGATGGGCGTGACCTTCGCCTATGAAAAGCGCGCGCAATTCCTCTCGCGTATGATCTGACCTGCGTCCCATGAAGGGTGGTTTAATCGAACAAATGAACACTGTCCAATAAATATATTGAACACCGTTCAGTAATCGGTTATCTCCGCCGCGACGAAGGGGAAGGACATTCGCGATGGAATGGATTGTCATCATCGGGCTGGCCGTGGCGCTGTACCAGTTGTGGCGCAGGGTCGAGCGGCTGGAGGAAAGGCTCTCGATGCAGGAAATGCTGGGCCGCCGCCCAATCGTTCCTGTCGAGGAAACCTCCGCACCCGTGGCCGAGCCTGTCGCAGAACAATCCGCGCCGCCAGAACCGGCGGTGGCAAGCGCGGTGCCACGCGTCAAACGCGCCGTTGCCCGCGTGACCGGCGCTGCTACAGCCATCGCCGCGCCTTCCGCGACAGACGACGCACCGCGTGAAAAGGCGGGTATCGCTTTCAACTTCGAAGACCTGTTCGGTCGCCAGTTGCCGATCTGGGCGGGCGGCATAACGCTCGCCATCGCGGGCTTTTTCCTTGTCATGTACGCGATCGAATTGGGCCTGCTGTCGCCCGCCGTGCGCGTGCTGCTTGGTTTCGTCTTCGGCGGCTTGCTGATCGGCGGGGCTTTCGTGGCCGAGAAGATGGAAGAGCGCATTGCCGACATCCGCGTGCCGCAGGCGCTGGCGGGTGCAGGCATCGCGACGCTCTATGCCTGCTTCTACCTTGCGGGCACCGGATATGGCCTGATCGGGGCGGGGTTCGCCTTCGCAGGGCTTGCCGCCGTAACGGCTGGCGCGATCTACCTGTCGTTCCGGTTCGGATTGCCTTGTGCGGTGCTGGGTTTGCTGGGCGGGTTTGCCGCGCCGATGATGGTGTCGGCAGAAGAATCCAATCTGCCGATCCTGTCGATCTATCTCGCGCTTGTTTCGGCAGGGCTGGTACTGACCGGCAATCGCCAGCAGCGTCCCTGGCTTGGCGCGGCGGCGATGGGGGGCGGTCTGCTGTGGGGCCTGCTGCTGCTGTACTCGCAGGACCTGACCTTTGCCGACCAGCTTTTCGTTGGTTTCTACCTTATCGGTGTCGGCGCGGTGCTGCCGACGGCGCTGGGCGAAGTGCCGTTCCGTCACTGGCTGCGCGCAGGGGCAGGGGCCTTTGCCGCGCTGCAGATGGCGATCTTGATCGATCAGGGCGGATACTCGCTGCTGGCGTGGGGGCTTTACGTCCTGCTTGGCGGCGCGCTGGCCTTCCTTGCATGGAAAAAGCCAGATCTGCGCGATCCTCAGGCGCTTGCCGCCGCGATTGCCGTGTTCATGCTGGCATTCTGGCCCAACCCGGAAGAGGCCGAGTTCGCCCTGATCGGCGCGGCCATGGCGGCAATTTTTGCCGTGGTCCCGCTGTTCCACATCTGGCGGGGAGAGCGCTTTCGCGCCGACGTCGTGCAGGTCGCCTGCTTCGCACCGGGCCTCGCGCTGGCCGCGACGTGGCAATATGGCGACGTTTTCCATGACTTCCTGCCGGTGCTGGGTGCGGTGTCGCTGGCGCTGGCTGCGTTGCCCGCGCTCGCCGCGTCGCGCCTTGCGCCTGACGAGGGCTGGAAAGTCTGGCTGCTGGAGACGTTGGCTGCGATGACTACCGTGGTCGCGTTCTCGCAGGTCCTGCACGACGATTGGGGTGCGATTGCTTGCGCGACGGCGGCCATTGGCTTCGCGCTCGGCCTGCCGGGGCGTGTCGCGGCAGCGCGGACATTCGCTGTCGTGGCAGCGGTCTTTGCGGTCTTCCCGCTGATCGCGTGGTTCGACAGCGGCCTCGACGCCATTGCCGGAGAACCGTTCTACCTGTCCGATCTGGAGCGCTGGGACGACACCCTGCGCTACCTCGTTCCCGGCGCGCTGGCCTTTCTCGTCCTCGCGTGGCGACAGGCGGGGATCGGTTCGCGCCATGTCGTGCGCGGTCTCGCGGCGCTGGGCGGGGCAGGGGCGGTGATCGCACTGCACAGCTTCTACAAGCTGGGATTCGCGATTGAGGGTTACACCCGCTTTATGAACTACGGCCTTGCCGAACGCACCGGTTGGGAAGCACTGCTTGTCGCTGCCGCCTTCGCGCTGACGCAAGTGCAGGGCCGGTTTGGAGCGGCCCGCGCGGCGGCGATTGCCATGCTGGGCGCGGCGCTGGCGCATTTCGGGTGGTTCACGCTGCTCTGGCACAACCCGCTCTGGAACGCGCAGGCCGTGGGCCCGGTGCCGGTCGCGAACCTTGCGCTGGCGGCTTATACGGTGGCAGTTGCGGCGCTCGCTGTGCTGAAACCGCTGGGCAATGCGGCTTGGCGACGCGCGGCGGATATCGCGATCATGGCGCTTCTGCCGCTGCTGGCGATCACGCTGCTGCGGCAGGGGTTCAGCGGACCGATCCTGACCGCCGTGCCGATGGGACAGGGCGAGGACCTGCTCCGCTCGCTCGCCGGGATCGTGCTGGCCATCGGTTACCTGCTGTGGGGCGCGCGGGCAGAGGACCGGACGTGGCGCATCGGATCGCTCGTCCTGATGATCCTTGCGGTGGGCAAGGTGTTCATCGTCGATGCCGCCGTGCTGGACGGGCTGGCCCGCATCGGCAGCTTCCTTGCCCTCGGCTTCAGCCTGATCGGGATCGGCTGGTTCTACTCGCGGATCCTGTCGCGGCCGAAGCCGGAGGGCGCGACGCCTCAGCCCTCTGCGGGCTGAGGCGCGGCAAGGTCTATCAGGCCTTCGATAACCGAGGGATCCTCGATGGTCTGGGGCACGACGATCTCGTCTCCGTTGAGGATCGCGCGAAGCAGGTTGCGCAGGACTTTGCCCGAACGCGTCTTGGGCAGGGCATCGGCAAAGAACACGTCGCGCGGGGATGCGATCGGGCCAATATCCTCGCGGATGGTGCGAACGATGTCCTTCTTCACGGCGGGCAGGTCTTCGGCGCCCGGACGCGTGATGACGAAAGCGACGGCCATCTCGCCCTTCAGCTCGTCCGCCGCGCCGACGACGGCGCACTCGACGACTGCGGGGTGATTGGCGACGACTTCTTCCATCTGGCCGGTCGACAACCGGTGTCCGGCGACGTTGATGATGTCGTCGGTGCGGCCCATGATATGGATGAAGCCATCCTCGTCGATCATGCCCGCATCGCCCGTGGTGTAGTGGCCGGGGAAGTCGACGAAGCCGGACGCGAACTTTTCGGGGTTATTCCACAGCGCACGGAAATTGCCCGGCGGCAGCGGCTGTTCGATCAGCAGCGTGCCGACCTTTCCGGGTTCTGCGTCGGTCCCTGCCTCGTCCTTCACCTTGAAGCGATAGCCCGGAACCGCACGGCCTGCGCTGCCCGGCTTGATATGGGTTTCGCCAAGGCCGAAGCACGTGGCGATGGCGGGCCAGCCCAGTTCGGTCTGCCACCAGTGGTCGATCACCGGCTTGCCCAGCTGCTCCGCGATCCACAGCAGCGTGTCGGGATCGGCGCGCTCGCCAGCAAGGAACAGCGCGGTCAGGCTGGCGAGGCTGGCCTTGGCAATGAATTCGCCATCGGGGTCGGCGCGGCGGATGGCACGGATCGCGGTGGGGGCGGTGAACAGGACTTTTACCCGGTGCTTGTCGATCAGGTTCCAGAAGATGCCCGCATCGGGCGTGCCGATGGGCTTGCCTTCGAACAGGATCGTCGTCGCGCCGGCCAGAAGCGGGCCATAGACGATGTAGCTGTGCCCCACGACCCAGCCGATGTCGGATGCGGCCCAGAAGACGTCGCCCGCCTCGATCCCGTAGATGTTCTTCATCGACCACGACAGCGCCGCGGCATGGCCGCCGTTGTCGCGAACGACGCCCTTTGGCGTGCCGGTCGTGCCCGAGGTGTAGAGGATGTAAAGCGGATCGGTGCTCGCCACCGGAACAGGATCGACGGGGCTGGCCGCATCATAGGCTGCCTGCCAGTCGATATCGCGATTGGCGACGAGATCGGCGTGAAGTTCCTCGCGCTGGAGGATGATGGCGACGTCCGGCTTGTGCGAGGACAGTTCGATCGCCTTGTCGAGCAGCGGCTTGTAGGCAATCGTGCGCCCCGGCTCCAGCCCGCAGGACGCCGACAGAACGGCGGCAGGCTTGCAGTCGTCGATGCGCTTGGCCAGTTCCGGCGCTGCAAACCCGCCGAAGACGACCGAATGGATCGCACCGATGCGCGCGCAGGCGAGCATGCCGAAGACCGCTTCGGGCACCATCGGCATGTAGATGACGACCCGGTCGCCGGTTTTCACGCCAGCTTGCACCAGCATGCCCGCGGTCCGCGACACGCGCTTAAGCAGTTCGTCGAACGTGTAGGTCGATGACTTTCCGGTGATCGGGCTTTCGTAGATCAGGGCTTGCTGGCTGCCGCGTCCTGCCGCGACGTGGCGATCGACCGCGTTGGCGCAAGTGTTCATCCTGCCATCGGGAAACCAACCGTCGGTAGCCTCGTCATGGGCGGTGGATGGGGCAACGTCCCAGTCCAGCGTTTTCGCAACGTCCATCCAGAATCCTTGCGGATCGCGGTCTGCCGTTTCGAAAGCCTTTTCGTATGCCACCTGGAGTCTCCCTCAAGACGTGTCGATTCGTAATGGCCGATGGGGCGTCCGACATCCGCGAACGCCCCATGGCCCGTCATCATGGCACAATCAGCGGTACCGCTGCTTGTTCCAAAGTGCCCTAGAAGCTGTACTTGGCGGAAACCTGCACCTTCTGCAGATTGCCGTCGAGACCCGCCTCGTTCTCGCGTTCGACGTACATGTACTCCACGCCCAGATCGAGTTTCGGGACGGGCGTGTAGATCACGTTCGCAAGCGCGTTCCAGACCGTGTCGGTCGGCGACGCCGACGTCAGCGCGACCGGGTTGTCCGCCTTGAAATAGCTGCCCGCGATGGTGGAGCGCAGCTTGTCGCTCCAGACATGGCGGTAGGCGGCAAAGCCCGAGTAGCTGGCAATGGCATCGAGATCGCCGGTAACCGGATCGATCGCGGCATCGTTGACGATGTTGAGACCGATGTATCGGCCCAGACCTTCGCCCGCGTTGACCATGAAGCGGAAGTCGTCCTTCGCGCCGACCCCGATCGTGCCTGACACCGAAACGCCGTAACCCAGCGTACTGTCGCTGCCGAGACCGAAGTCGTCATTCGCGACCTTTAGCTGGCGACCGATCGCGGCGATCGAGAACGCGCTCTTGCCGGCCTTCTTGTCGAAGCGCAGCACGACATCGGGCAGGGCATCGTCGCCCGGCGTCACGCGGCCACCAGTTGCGGTCGTGACAGTCGTTTCGGGCTGTTCGACCGCGATGGAAAGCCCGCTCTTCGTGGTATAGCGGACGAGCGGCTGACGGACGAAGACGGTGCCCGGCGTCGTGCCGATGAAGTCCAGCGTGTCGGGCAGGGCGCCCACGTTGAAGAACGTGCCCCAGGTCTGGCCGATGGTCCAACCGTCGTAAGTTACGAAGGCATGGCGCAGACGCGGCGTGTAGGAATTGGTGATACGCTCGTCGCCGCCGCTGGTGACCATGAAGTCCATTTCCATGGTCGTGCCCAGCGTCTTGCCGCCAACCGGCGTCGCGGTCTTGATGGCGAAGCGGGTCTGGCGGGCGCTGAAGTCGGTATCCCAGCCCGAACCGGCGCCGGTGCCCACGGGCACGGTGCTGGGGACCAGGAAGTCGCGAAGGAACGTGTCGCCGCCAAGCTGGCCTGCGCTGGTGCGCGCGGTGATCGCGTCCATCTTTACATAGCCGCCGAGCGTGACCTTCGTATCGCCGATGTGGAAGCCCGACTTGTCCGAGGTCTCTACCGCGGCGACACGGGTTTCAAGTTCGCCCTGTTTCGCCGCGACCGCACGCGTTTCGGCAACCGCGGCGCGCATCTCGGTGACCGCGGCCTGTGTCTGCGGATCGGCGGGTGCGCTCTGCTGTGCGTCCATCCGCGCCTCAAGCGCCATGATCATGGCCTCTAGCTTGTCGAGACGATCCTCTACCGAGCTTTGTGCATGGGCTGCTGCCGGGGCCATCGCGGTGGCGGCCAGAAGGCCCGCTGCAATGGAACGACGCAATACTTTGCCGGACGTATTCTTGTACATCAGGTACTCCCCTCCCCATCTGTCGTGGATGTGGGGCGCAAAGTCGCAGTTTCGGGTGCGTGCCTCTATCGGCAATACGTCTATAAGACTAAGGTCGAGAAGCAAAACAGGCTGCAAGACGCTAGGAAATGCGTGACTTTTCGCGGTTGCAGCGAAATGCGGACAACACCAGACCTCGGGGGAGTGCCATGCAGGAAACCATCGAACGCCAGGGCGACATCGTGCCCGTTCCGGCAAGTGCGAAGGAAGGGACTTCGTGCACGCTTGAGCAGTACAACGAGATGTACGCGCGTTCCGTCGACGATCCCGACGGTTTCTGGATGGAGCAGGCAGAGCGTCTCGACTGGATCGAAAAGCCCACCAAGGTCACCGACTGGTCGTTCGATCCGGTGAACATCAAGTGGTTCACCGACGGCAAGCTGAATATATGCGCCAATGCGCTCGACCGCCATGTCGCCGCGGGCAAGGGTGATACGGTCGCGCTGATCTTCGAACCCGACAGCCCCGACACCCCCGATCGCAAGATCACTTATGCTGCGCTTCTGGCCGACGTCATCAAGATGGCCAACACGCTCAAGAAGATGGGCGTGAAGAAGGGTGACCGCGTCACGATCTACATGCCGATGATCCCCGAAGGCGCGGTCGCCATGCTGGCCTGTGCGCGTATCGGCGCGGTCCATTCGGTCGTCTTCGGCGGCTTCTCGCCCGATGCCATCGCGGGCCGTATCGAGGACTGCAAGTCCGACTACGTGATCTGCGCCGATGAAGGTCTGCGCGGATCGAAGCGCGTGCCGCTGAAAGGCAACGTCGACGAGGCGCTGAAGAAAGTTTCGGTCAAGTCGGTGCTGGTCGTCCAGCACACCGGTGGCAACGTGAACATGACCGAAGGCCGCGATCACTGGTATCACGAATACTCAGAAGGCGTGGACACCGAATGCGCGCCCGAAGCGATGAACGCGGAAGATCCGCTGTTCATCCTCTACACCTCGGGTTCGACCGGCAGTCCCAAGGGCGTCGTCCACACCACTGGCGGCTATGCCGTGTGGACCGAAACCACCTTCCGCTACACCTTCGACTATCGCCCCGGCGAGGTTTACTGGTGCACCGCCGACATCGGCTGGGTCACGGGCCATAGCTACATCGTCTATGGCCCACTTCAGGCCGGCGCGACCGCTTTGATGTTCGAAGGCGTGCCCAACTATCCCGACCATGACCGGTTCTGGGCGGTTTGCGACAAGCACAAGGTCAACATCTTCTACACAGCGCCCACCGCGATCCGCGCCCTGATGCGCGAAGGCGATGCCCACGTGAAGAAGCACGACCTGTCCTCGCTGCGCTTGCTTGGCACGGTGGGCGAGCCGATCAACCCCGAGGCATGGCGCTGGTATTACGAGCACGTGGGCCACAATAATTGCCCGATCGTCGATACATGGTGGCAGACCGAAACCGGCGGCCACATGATCACCACGCTTCCCGGCGCGCACGCGATGAAGCCGGGCAGCGCGGGCAAGCCGTTCTTCGGCGTCTGCCCGCAGCTGGTCGACAATGACGGTGCCGTGCTGGAAGGCGCGACCGAGGGCAACCTGTGCATCACGCGCAGCTGGCCCGGCCAGGCGCGCACCGTCTATGGCGATCACGACCGGTTCGTTCAGACTTATTTCGCCAATTACAGGGGCAAGTATTTCACCGGCGACGGCTGCCGCCGCGACGAGGACGACTATTACTGGATCACGGGCCGCGTCGACGACGTCATCAACGTGTCGGGCCACCGCATGGGTACGGCCGAAGTGGAATCCGCGCTCGTCCTCCACGAACTCGTCGCCGAATCGGCGGTCGTCGGTTTTCCCCACGACATCAAGGGGCAGGGCATCTACTGTTATGTTACCCTGAATGCGGGCGTTGAACCTGATGACGAACTGGCCAAGGCGCTGCGCAACTGGGTCCGTACCGAGATCGGCCCGATCGCATCGCCCGACCATATCCAGTTCACGCCGGGCCTGCCCAAGACGCGTTCGGGCAAGATCATGCGCCGCATCCTGCGAAAGATCGCCGAGAACGATTTCGGCTCGCTGGGCGATACTTCGACGCTTGCCGACCCTTCGTTGGTTGACGGGCTTATCGAAGGCCGTCTGAACCGCTAAGGTCCCGGCCCAGTGGGAGGGCCGTGACAAGGGTGGGGATGCCGATGACCGGGCGCATAGTAATCGCCGATGACCATCCGCTGCTGCGCGCAGCAGTGCGTGGATGTGTCGAACAATCGTGGCCGGGCCGCGACGTGGTGGAGGTGGCCGACGCCGCCTCTGCCCGTGTCGAGGCCGGGAAGGGTGGGGTCGAGCTTCTGACGCTGGACCTGCACATGGCGGACAGCGCCGGACTGCAGACGCTGATGGCGTTCAGGCAGGACTTTCCCGCGATCCCCGTCGTCGTCGTGTCGGCGAGCGAGGACGCCAAGGTCAGGCGCGGTGCCCGCGAACTGGGCGCGGCCGCGTTCATCCCGAAAAGCGCGCCGCTTCCCTTGATGCGAGAGGCGCTGACCGCCGTTGCCGAAGGGGACTACTGGTTCCCCGAAGAAGGCGAGGTGACCAAGCAGGATGCCAGCAACCTCGAGAAGCTGGCCCGTCTGACCCCGGCACAGCGGCGCATCCTGACGCTGGTGTCCGAAGGCAAGCTCAACAAGCAGATCGCCCACGAAATGGACATTTCCGAAGCGACGGTGAAAGCGCACATGACAGCGATCTTCCGCCGGCTGGGCGTGGTCAATCGTACCCAAGCCGTGCTGATCGCCAAGCAACTAGACGCAGCCCTGCCGCCCGCCGGGGCCTGATCCCCTTTACGGACCCGATTTCCTTTACGAGCTCGATTCCTCTTACGAGCTCGATTCCCCTTAGGAGATCGTATCGGCCAGCATCGCCTCGGTCCGCGCGCCGGACCAGTCGTGGCCGCCGATCATGCGCCAGACTTCCTTGCCGTCGGCATCGTAAAGCACGGTCATGGGCAACATGCCGGTATTATACGAAAAGCCGAGGTCGTTGTTCGGGTCCATCCACGGCTCCAGATTGGCGAAATCCTTCTCCGCGAACCACGGTTCGACCGTTTCGGCCCCGCCCATGTCCTGCGACACGACGATGACTTTCAACTTTTCCGGATAGCGGCCAGCCAGTTCGTCCAGCATCGGCATTTCCAGTACGCAAGGCCCGCACCACGTTGCCCAGAGGTTGACGAGCAGCGGTTTGCCCTTGAAATCGCTCAATTTCTTCGACGTTCCATTAGGCAAGGTGATGACGAAATCCGGCATTTCCTGACCGCGGGTGGAAATGTCCAGCGTGCCGTTGAACTCGTCATCGCCACTTTCCGTAGCGTTGGCGTCACTGCTGGCCGATGCTTCAGGTTGCTCCGGAGCGTCGGTTTGCCTATCGCACGCGGCGATTGCCGGTACGGCGCAAGCCAGCGCGATTCCGGCGAGAAACTTGAAGGGCGGGCTTATTTCGATGACGGGCAATTCGGGCTCCGGTGAAGGCGGCGGTCAGGCAAACCAGATGTGGGGCGGACGCTTCGCCGAGGGGCCGTCCGCGATCATGCGCGAGATAAACGCGTCCATCCCCTTCGACAAGGCCATGTGGCGACAGGACATCGCCGCCAGCAAGGCGCACGTCTCGATGCTGGGCAAGCAGGGGATCGTGTCGGCAGACGACATGAAGCTTATTTCGGGCGGCCTGGATCAGGTTGCGGCCGAATACGAAGCGAACGGCGTGCCGGAAAACTGGGACCTCGAAGACATCCACATGGTGACCGAGGACCGCCTGACCCAGCTGATCGGCGCGGCTGCCGGACGGCTCCATACGGCGCGCAGTCGCAACGACCAGGTGGCGACCGACTTCCGCCTGTGGGTGCGCGATGCGATGGACCAGGCCGAGGCGGGGCTGCTGCAACTCCAGATGGCGCTGGTGACGCGGGCGGGCGAAAATGCCGACAGCATCATGCCCGGCTTTACGCACCTTCAGACCGCGCAGCCGGTGACGCTGGGCCACCACCTGATGGCCTATTACGAGATGTTCCGCCGGGATCGGTCCCGTTTTGCCGATGCCCGCGCGCGCATGAACGAATGCCCGCTTGGCAGCGCTGCGCTGGCCGGAACCGGCTTCCCGCTGGACCGTGACAGCACCGCGGATGCGCTGGGTTTCGACAAGCCGACCGACAACAGCCTCGATGCCGTGTCGGACCGCGATTTTGCACTCGATTACCTGCAGGCGGCTGCGCAGTGCTCGCTCCACCTGTCGCGTCTCGCCGAGGAAATGATCATCTGGGCCAGCCAGCCCTTCGGCTTCGTGCGGATGCCCGACACGCTGTCGACCGGCAGCTCGATCATGCCGCAGAAGAAGAACCCCGACGCTGCCGAACTGGTGCGAGGACATGCAGGGCGGATCGTCGGTTGCCTGACCAGCCTGATGGTCACGATGAAGGGTCTGCCGCTCGCCTATTCGAAGGACATGCAGGACGACAAACCGCCGGTGTTCGAAGCCGCCTCGCTGCTGGCCCTGTCGATCGCGGCGATGACGGGCATGGTCGCCGACGCGACGTTCAGGACGGACCGGATGCGTCAGGCCGCCGAACTCGGCTATGCCACCGCGACCGACCTTGCCGACTGGCTGGTGCGTCAGGCGGACATTCCTTTCCGCGAGGCGCATCACATCACCGGCGCTGCGGTCAAGCTTGCGGAAAGCAAGGGCGTGGCACTGGACCAGCTTTCGCTTGCCGAATTGAAAGCCATCGATGCGCGGATCGACGAGCACGTGTACGATGCGCTCTCGGTAGAGGCATCGGTCGCCGCGCGGTGTAGCCATGGCGGAACCGCGCCGTCCGAAGTGACGAAGCGCGTGGTCGAGGCAAAGCAGGTTCTGGGCCTGAACGAACTTGGGGAGCAGGGCTCATGAACATCCGTAACGCCGTGATCGGCAGCGCGCTGGCAGTTCTGGCCCTTTCGGGCTGCGCGCGCGAAACCGATCTGCGCCCCGTGGAAGGCGCCTCGCTGCCGCCCACGCCCTATGGCGCGGATACGCAGCCCGATGCCGACGATCTGCTGGAACGTCCGGCACAGGCCGCGCCCGAACGCAGCGTGGAACTGCGCACCCGTTCGGAAGAGCGGGAGCAGGACCCCTTCGACTTGCCGCCGGAGGGCTGAGATGGACCATTTCCAGGTGAAGAACGGCGTTCTCCACGCCGAGGACGTGGCCTTGCCGGCGATCGCCGAGGCCGTGGGCACGCCCGTCTATGTCTATTCCGAGGCGACCCTGCGCCGACACGCCCGCGTGTTCCGCGAGGCGCTTTCGATTCTGCCCAAAACGCACTTCGCTTTCGCGGTGAAGTCGAACCCGAACCTCGCCGTGCTGCGCGTGCTGAAGGAAGAAGGCTTTGGCGCCGACGTCGTCTCCATCGGCGAGGCGCGCCGCGCATTGGCGGCAGGCATTCCGGGCGCGGACATCGTCTTTTCCGGTGTCGGCAAGACCGACGAGGAAATGGCAGAAGCGCTGGAATCCGGCATCGGCCAGTTCAACCTCGAAAGCGAGGAAGAAGGCGTCGAACTTGCCCGCATCGCGCATGAAAAGGGCCTGACCGCGACCGCCGCGCTGCGCGTAAACCCCGACGTCGACGCGGGAACGCACGACAAGATCAGTACTGGCAAGGCCGACAACAAGTTCGGCGTGCCCTATTTCTCCGCCAAGGACATCTTCGCGCGCCTGTCCGCATTGCCGGGCATGAACCTGCGCGGTCTGGCCGTACACATCGGCAGCCAGATCACCAACCTCGACCCCAGCCGCGCCGCCTTTGCCAAGATGGGCGTGCTGCTGGCCGACCTTCGGGCAGCGGGCCACACGATCACGCACCTCGATCTGGGCGGCGGGCTTGGCGTGCCCTATCGCGTGGGAGAGCAGCTTCCCGGCCCTGACGATTATGCCGCGATGGTTGCGGAGGTGACGAAGGACTGGGACGTTACCGTCATGTTCGAACCGGGCCGCGTCATCACCGGCAATTCGGGCGTGTTGGTCAGCAAGGTCGTGCGGGTGAAGCGCGGGGCGAACAATCCTTTCGTCGTCGTCGATGCGGCGATGAACGATCTCGCTCGCCCGGCCATGTACGATGCCTGGCACGATTGCGTCGCTGTGCGCCCAAGTGGCGAGACGATGACCGCGAATGTCGTCGGACCGATCTGCGAAAGCTCCGACACCTTTGCCAGGAACCGCGAGATGGATGCCGTCACGACCGGCGATCTTGTCGCGTTCCGCACGGCGGGAGCCTATGGCGCGACGATGGCGAACACCTACAACTCGCGCCCGCTTGTGCCCGAAGTGCTGGTGAGCGGCGACAGGTATGCCGTCGTTGCCAACCGCATCGAACCGGCCACGATCCTCGCGGCCGAGCAGGTGCCGGACTGGCTGAAGTGATCGCCTGATGCAGTCGCTCCCGCTTTTCTTCCGCATTGCTGGCCGTAAGGTCGTCGTGCTGGGGCAGGGCGAGGCTGCCGATGCCAAACGCCGCCTTGTTGAACGCGCAGGCGGCGAATGCGTGGGAGAGCCCGAGGCGCACCACGCGGTTCTGGGCTTCGTCGTGATTGAGGACGACCGTGATGCCGAGGCTGCGGCCATCCGGTTGCGATGCAAGGGATTGCTCGTCAACGTCACCGACAAGCCCGCGCTTTGCGATTTTACCGTGCCTTCGATCGTGGACCGCGATCCCGTGCTGATTGCCGTGGGCACGGGCGGGGCTTCGGCGGGGCTGGCCAAGATCCTGCGCCTGAGGATCGAGCGCCTGCTGCCGCAAGGGTTGGGCCGACTGGCCGAGGCTCTGCGCGATGCGAGAGATGCCATGAAGGCGCGTTGGGCAAAACCTGCCGAATGCCGCCGCGCGCTCGACGCCGCGCTGGACGAGGGCGGGGCGCTCGACATCATGGCGGCGCAGGGGCCTGACGCGGTCGCGGGTTGGATCGCCAGCAGCGCGGACAGCGCGCCGAGCGGGCTTCACGAGATCGTTCTGCGCTCCACCGATCCAGACGATCTGACGCTGCGCGAGGCGCGGCTTTTGGGCAGCGCGGATGTCGTCGCGCACGATCCTGCCGTGTCCGAAGCATTACTGGTTCGCGCCCGCGCCGATGCCGTCCGCACGGGACCTGAAGATACCGCGCATGACGGGTTGGTCGTCGTTCTTAGACTGTCTTGAGAAATTGCCGTGCGGGCGCAGGGGTTTTGGCCCTCATCAGCGTTAACGGCTTTGCAAGGTTCCTGACATATCTCGTTACTTGCAAGTAAGAGACCAACCAGGAGACCAGTCATGATCGTAGCAATGGCAGCCGCAGGCGTCGGCATCAGCTTTGCAGCTTCGGTTTGGGCAACCAAGCAGATTGCTGCCCAGGACGAAGCCAAGGCTTAATCTCTCTCGCGTGATCCCTGCCCGCAGTGTCGGGCAGGGGGATCGCACCTTTATCCCAGCCCGTCCTGAACCAGCGCGTCGAGCGCGCCCTGCAGGATGACGGCTGCCGCGTGAGAGTCGATGCGTTCGGCCCGTTTGGCGCGGCTCATGTCCTGTTCGATCATCGCGCGCTCTGCGCCGACCGTGGACAGGCGTTCATCCCATAACAGGATCGGCAGCGCGAAAGCTGCATCGAGATTGCGGGCAAGCGCCCGTGTCGCCTGCGCACGCGGGCCTTCGGTGCCGTCCATGTTTCTGGGCAGCCCGATCACCACGCCCTTCACGTCGCGTTCGCCGACCAGCGTTTCCAGCGCAGCCTTCAGCGGCCCGAACTTGCCGCGCGGCAGCGTCTTTCCCGCCGTGGCGAAGCGCCAGCCCGCATCGCACGTGGCAACGCCCACGGTCTTCGTGCCGGGGTCGAGCCCCAATAGCACGCCGCCTTCGGGCAGAAGGTCGGCGAATTCGCGCGCGTTTTCGAGGATCATTGCGCCGCTGCGGTGGCCGGAGCGCCAGGCGCCCCGCCGCCATGTGTCTTCAGCCAGCCGGCCTCGCGCCTGGCGAAGTCCTGCCGCACGTTCATCCAGAACAGCGGGATGTCATAAACGTGATAGTTGTTCCCCGGGAGGACTGCGTTGCCCATTTCCGGCGGGTCGCCGATCAGCAGGAGGTTGTCCTCGCTACAGCGCGCAGGAACCGCGCCCACCACGATTTCGCCGCCCGTGAAGTTGCCGTTGGGCACCAGCGTGCCAAGGTTGTCGCTTGCCGGGGCATCACCGCCCACGGTGCCAAGGATCGGATTGGTGCAGAGCGTGTCGGCCTTCGTGAGCGGCTTGCCGTCCAGCGTCGGCCCGCGTTCGTAAGCGTCGAACAGCAGTTCGGCATCGGCAGGCTCGGCATAGCTCTGCCAGCTCAGCACACAGCCCGACTGGCTGTCGGTGGCGCAAGCGGGCAGGCCCATGGCAGGCAGATCCCGCTCCATCGATACCGGCCAGCCGGCAATATACGCGGCGACGACCCGGTCGGCGAGCGGGGTGCCCGCCACCTTCTCCGCCAGAATCCGCTTCAGGTGCAGCGCGCCCTGACTGTGCCCGGCCAGCACGATCGGCACGTCCTTCCCCGTCGTCGCGACGAAATAATCGAAAGCCTGCGCCAAGTCGTTGTAGGCCAGGTCGAAGGCCTTGGTCGTATTCTCGCCTGAAGCTAGAAATGCTCCGACCGCAGCCTGGCGATAGCGCGGGGCCCAGATTTCGACCGAGCGGTTGAACGGGCTGGCAAGCCCGCGCACGAACAGTTCCGCGCCCGAATTCGCCGTCTCGTCGTCCAGTGGCGCGTTCCACGCATCGCGGGCGAGGTAGCTGGTCGGATGGACGAAGAAGACTGCCGAACGCGCAGGTGTTTCGGTTCTGGGCAGGCTGTCGGGCCGCCAGCGCGCAGGGTCTGACGAGCTGTTGCCCGGGCGGCTGATCCACATCGCCGGATCTTCGTAGGCGTTACCTGTCAGCGGGTCCTGCGCCACGAAGTCGCCCTTGGGCGTGAAGGCCAGTTCAGTCAATTCCTTCGACCAGATCGTCAGGATGAAACCGGCGATGATGACGAGGACGATGCAGAAGGCGATGAAATAGAGAAACTTGCGAACCATCAGGCGGGTGTCTCCGCGTCGGGGAAGCCATCGGGCGTGCCCTTGCCGGCACGTTCACTGCGGTGTTCGAGCATGACCTTGAACATCGCGACCAGCGGATCTGCGAGGGCAAGGCCGATGATCCCGAACAGGATGCCAAGGATCAACTGCATGGCAAGAACGAGGGCAGGGGCGAGATCGACCGTCTTCTTCGCGATCATCGGTATCACGACATAACCATCGAAGGTCTGCACCACGAGATAGACGCCAAGGCAGTAGAGCGCCATGTCCGTCCCGCCAGAAAAGCCGACCAGAACCATCAGCAGGCCTGAAATGACCGCACCGATGTTGGGGATGAAGGCCAAGAGGCCCGTCAGCAAGCCCAGCAAGGCCGCCAGAGGCACCCCGTAAAGCGCGAGCGCAGCCCACGTCAGCAGGCCTTCGAACACCATGCCGACAAGCCGGCCGAACATAAGGCGGCGCAGCGCGTGGGCCATCTTGCCCGCCATTTCGAGGAAGCTTTCGCGGCTGTTGTCGGGCAGCATCCATGCGACGCCGCGTTCGTAGAGCCGTGGTTCCAGCGCAATGTAGATGCCGAGAATCAGGATCAGCAGCAGCGTGGTGACGCCGCCGATCAGCCCCCCGACCGCGCGGGTCAGCTGCCCGACGCCGCCTGCCGCCTGCTGCACGATGCCCGACATCGAATCGGCGTTGATGGCAAAGCCCTGTTTCTCGAGCCAGTTGATTACGCGAACGCCCTGTTCCTCGATGATCGAGGGGAACTGCGCGGCCTGTTCGGCAAGCTGGGTGCCGGCAAAGAACGCGACCCACGCGGCGAACAGCAGGCCGACGAACAGCACGATCGAAATGCGCGCCCCGCGGCTTAGCGGGACGACCTTGCCCAGAAGGCGCGCGCCGCCGTCGATGATCGCGGCAAAGACCATGCCGCCGAACACGACCAGCAGAGCCTGCGCCATGTAAATCGCGGTGCCGACAAGTACGACGACCAGCGACCAGACCAGCGCCTTTCGCGCCTCGAAGCGCAGTTGTGGATCGGAAATGGTTGTCGGGCTGTGCGACTGCGGGTGCGGATCGTCGACGTCCATCAGCTGTCATGCTCCCCAGTGTCGCCGCTTGCGGGCGTGGACGCGATCGCCGGGCCGCGTTCCCTTATCTCGGGCCGCAGACTGCGCCACGCGCGCCCTTCGCGCAAGGCTCCCCACCATGTCAGCGGGTTCCAACTCTCTGTTCCGTCGAGCGAAAAGGTGATGAACTCTGCCCGCCCGCCGATATTGGCGAGGGGGACGGGACCGTTCAATCCCTTGCCGGGGTTCATTTCGCGGCTGTCTGCGCTGTGATCGCGGTTGTCGCCCATCAGGAAGACGTGGCCGTCGGGAACCTCGATCTCCGCCATGTCGTCGAGCGGCTGGTTCTCCATGTGGTCGATGATCACATAGCTGGCCCCGTTGGGCAGCGTTTCTCGGCGTAGCGGCAGTTCGCAGACTTCGCCACCCGAAGGCAGCCGTTTGCGCAGGTAGGGGAAAGTGTAGGGTTCGCACGGCGCGTTGAGATCGACGGGAAGGTCGACCGGCGGTTCGACTTCCTGCGGGACGGCAACACCGTTCAGGACGATACGCCCCTTTTCGACCGCGATCCTGTCACCGGGCAGGGCAACGACGCGCTTGATCCAGTCATCGGTCGCATAAGGCGGCACAACGATGACGATGTCGCCATATTCGGGCGTTCCGGGGAACACGCGCCAATCGTCACGCGGAAGGACATGAAAGCTCGCCGAGACCCACGAATAGCCGTACGGATATTTCGACACGATCAGCCGGTCGCCGACCAGCAGGTTGGGCATCATCGAGATCGAGGGGATGTAGAACGGTTTTGCCACCAGGCTGTGGAACGCGATCACGGCCAGCAACATGACAAGGAGGCCGATGATCTCCTGTAACCAGGAGTGGCCTTCCTTGTCCTTAGGCAGCGTCTGCGGCGCTTTGCGGACCGGCTCGCCTTTACCGAACAACGGCATCGTTCAAACCTGCCTGCAAGAGGGGCCGCGCCTCGATCACTACGAAGGCTTGGGCCCAGGGGTGATCGTCGGTCAGCGTCAGGTGGACGAGGACTTCGTGGCCGTGGGGCGTGAGCTCGGCCAGCCGCGCCGCCGCGCCGCCTTCAAGCGCCAGCGTCGGCGCACCCGACGGCGCATTGACGACGCCGATGTCCTTCATAAAGACCCCGTGCTTGAACCCGGTGCCGACCGCCTTGGAGAAAGCCTCCTTGGCGGCGAACCGCTTGGCGTAAGTACCTGCGCGGGTGTGCGGGCGACGCGCAGCCTTGCCACGTTCGACCTCGGTAAAAACGCGCAGTTCGAAACGCTCGCCGAACCGGTCCAGCGAGTTCTGGATCCGCTCGATATTGCAGAGGTCTGAGCCCATGCCGATGATCATCGGGCTTCGTCCATCAGTTCGCGCATCCGGCGCACAGCGTTCTCCAGCCCGACGAAAACAGCCTCACCGATCAGGTAGTGCCCGATGTTCAGCTCCGCCAGTTGCGGGATGGCCGCGATGGGGGTGACGTTTTCATAAGTCAGACCGTGGCCGGCATGGGGTTCGATCCCGTTCTTGGCTGCCAGCGCCGCCATGTCGGTAATGCGCTTCAACTCGCGTGCGGTGCGTTCGCTGTCGCCGTCAAGATGCGCGTGGGCATATTCGCCGGTGTGAAACTCGACCACCGGCGCGCCGAGCTTCATCGCGGCTTCGATCTGGCGTTCCTCGGCTTCGATGAACAGCGACACGCGAATGCCCGCATCGGCCAGACGCGCACATATCGGCGCGAGGCGATTGTGCTGGCCTGCTGCGTCGAGCCCGCCTTCGGTCGTGCGCTCCTCGCGCTTTTCGGGGACGATGCAGGCCGCGTGCGGCGCGTGGGCGAGAGCTATTTCCAGCATCTCGTCCGTCGCCGCCATCTCGAGATTCAGCGGCAGGCCGGTAGCCGACTGGATGCGGGCGAGGTCGCCGTCGCGGATGTGGCGGCGATCCTCGCGCAAGTGCGCGGTAATGCCGTCACCGCCCACGGCCGCGACGATTTCCGCCGCGCGCACGGGATCGGGATGGTCGCCGCCGCGCGCATTGCGGATGGTGGCGACGTGATCGATGTTTACCCCTAGGCGCAGCCTATCGGGTCGGGGGCCTTCGCTCACCACTGCTCTTTATCCTTATGCGGCCTTGCGGCTTCCGGGCTTAACGGCGGGCGTCGCGGCCAGTTCCTCGGGCAGCTCGTCCTCGGCGTAAGTCGGGAAAGTCAGCGAGACGAGCGGCTGGAACGGCACGTCGAACTCGATCTCGCCGCCGGTGCGGTCGACGAGACAGGCAAGCGCGATGACCTTGCCGCCCTCGTCCTCGATCGCCTTGATCGCCTCGCGGCTGGAAAGGCCGGTGGTTACGACGTCTTCGACCATCAGGACCTTCTCGCCCGGCTCGATCGAGAATCCGCGGCGCAGTTCGAAGGTGCCGGTGGGGCGTTCGACGAAAATGGCATCGACATTCAGCGCGCGGCCCATTTCATGCCCGATGATGAGGCCGCCCATCGCGGGCGAGACGACCTTGTCGATTTTTCCCCGAAGGTCACGGGGCAGCTTTGCAGCCAGCGCCACGGCCAGCCGGCCCGCGCGATCAGGGCTCATCAGAACGCGCGCGCACTGTAGGTAATGTGCGCTGTGACGGCCCGAGGAGAGCAGGAAATGCCCTTCGAGCAATGCGCCTGCTGCGCGGAATTCGGAGAGGACTTCTTCGTCGGTCATGCGTTTCTTTCCCGGGGCCTTTGGGCCGCTGATCTGGGCCTTTCTAATGCCGCTGCGACGGTCTGGGCCAATGGTGCGATGGACCGACTGCCGCGCCGCAGTGCAAAAATATCCCCTAGAGGTGCTTGAGACAGGCCGCAAGCGCGCGTATAGGCCCCCTCGCAAGCGGACCTTCAAGGGGTGTTTTGTATCGCGTTCGGGCGCGGTGCAGCACAGGCGAAGGGGGCTGGAATACAGTTGGAACGACGCAGGAAGGCGACAGACTGGTGATGGGAATCCGCCGCACAGTTCAGTATATTGCAGGGGCCGCGACGACGCTCGCCCTCCTGCCGCAGGCGGCTCTCGCCGCAGTAGCGACCACCGAGGCACCTGTTGGCGAGGCACCCGTTGCCGAAGCAACCGAGGCCGCGGCCGCAGCAGCGGGCGGTTACGTCCCGATGGCTCCGACGCCGGGCAAGGGCATGCCGGTTGACGGCGGCATCTGGTTCCAGGACCAGTATTCGCCGATCGGCGACTACGGTTCGTGGATGCACGATGCGCTGCTCATGCCGCTCATCACGGTCATCTCGCTGTTCGTTCTTCTCCTGCTGCTCTGGGTCATGGTGCGCTATCGCCGCGGCAAGAACCCGACACCGTCAAAGACCAGCCACAACACGCTGATCGAAGTCATCTGGACCGGTGTTCCGGTTCTCATCCTTCTCGGTATTGCCGTCCCGTCGATCGACCTGCTCGCCAAGCAGTACGAATCGCCGCCGGAAGACGCGCTGACCGTCAAGGTCAACGGTTACCAGTGGTACTGGGGCTACGAATATCCCGACAACGGCGGCTTCGAAGTCATCTCGAACATGCTGGACGAGGAAGAGGCGCTGGCCCGCGGTGAGCCGCACCAGCTCGCCGTCGACAATCGCATGGTCGTCCCCGCCGGCGTTCCGATCCGCATCCAGACGATGGGCATGGACGTGATCCACTCGTTCGCCGTCCCCTCGCTCTGGTTCAAACTGGACGCGGTTCCGGGTCGCCTGAACGAGAAGGCGCTCTTCATCAAGGAACCCGGCGTCTATTACGGTCAGTGCTCGGAACTGTGCGGCGTGCGCCATGGCTACATGCCGATCGCGGTCGAAGCTCTTCCCAAGGAAGAATTCGAAGCATGGGTTCTCGAACAGGGCGGTGAACTCGCCGGCGCCAAGGAAGAAGCAGCTGCTCCCGCCGCTGCCGACGAGGGCGAGGCCGAAGTCACCACCGAGGGCGACGAGCCCGCCGCCGCCGACGTCACGACGGCCTGACCAGATATTCGCATAGGGTAACATCATGGCTACCACAGCAACCCCTGAAACGCTGCCGGCACACGACGACGCGCACGACCTGCACAGCCACGCAGATCACAAGCCGCCGTTCTTCCAGCGCTGGTTCATGTCCACCAACCACAAGGACATCGGCACCCTCTACCTGATCTTCGCGATCTTCGCGGGCGTCGTCGGTGGTGCGATTTCCGGCATCATGCGTGCCGAACTCGCGGCCCCGGGCATCCAGTACCTCGGCTGGTGGACCTCGTTCCTCGGCGGCGACGGTGCGAACTTCGACGAAACGCTCCACCTGTGGAACGTCCTGATCTCGGCCCACGGCCTGATCATGGTCTTCTTCATGGTCATGCCGGCCGTCATCGGCGGTTTCGGCAACTGGTTCGTGCCCATCATGATCGGCGCGCCCGACATGGCGTTCCCGCGCATGAACAACATCTCGTTCTGGTTGACGTTCGTCGCCTTCTGCTCGTTGATGATGTCGGCCTTTGTGCCCGGCGGAACGGGCAATGGCGCGGGCACCGGCTGGACGGTCTATGCCCCGCTGTCGACTTCCGGTTCGCCCGGACCTGCCGTCGACTTCGCGATCTTCTCGCTGCACCTTGCCGGTGCCAGCTCGATCATGGGCGCGATCAACTTCATCACCACCATCTTCAACATGCGTGCGCCGGGCATGACCCTGCACAAGATGCCGCTGTTCGTTTGGTCGGTGCTGGTTACCGCCTTCCTGCTGCTGCTGGCCCTTCCGGTCCTGGCCGCCGCGATCACCATGCTGCTGACCGATCGTAACTTCGGTACGACGTTCTTCGATCCGGCCGGTGGCGGTGACCCGATCCTGTACCAGCACCTTTTCTGGTTCTTCGGTCACCCCGAAGTGTACATCATGATCCTGCCGGGCTTCGGCATCATCTCGCAGATCATCTCGACCTTCAGCCGCAAGCCGGTCTTCGGTTACCTCGGCATGGCCTATGCCATGGTCGCGATCGGCGTGGTCGGCTTCATCGTGTGGGCGCACCACATGTACACGGTCGGCCTGTCGGTTAACGAGAAGATGTACTTCACGGCCGCCACGATGGTCATCGCGGTTCCGACCGGCATCAAGATCTTTTCGTGGATCGCGACGATGTGGGGCGGCAGCCTTGAATTCAAGTCGCCCATGTGGTGGGCCCTTGGCTTCATCTTCCTGTTCACCGTCGGTGGCGTCACGGGCGTCGTGCTGGCCAACGGCGGCATCGACGACAACCTGCACGACACGTACTATGTCGTCGCGCACTTCCACTACGTTCTGTCGCTGGGCGCGGTTACCGCTCTCTTCGCTGGCTGGTGGTACTGGTTCCCGAAGATGTTCGGCAAGATGCACTCCGAGTTCCTCGCGAAGCTGCAGTTCATCGTCTTCTTCGTGGGCGTGAACACGCTGTTCTTCCCGATGCACTTCCTCGGCATGCAGGGTATGCCCCGTCGCTATCCCGACTATGCCCCGGCTTTCGAGCTGTGGAACAAGGTCGCGACCGACGGCTACATGATCATGTCGATCTCGGTCGCCATCTTCTTCATCAACGTCTTCTACTCGCTGATCGCCGGCAAGAAGGCTGCCCCGAACTACTGGGGTGAAGGTGCCACGACGCTGGAATGGACGCTGTCCAGCCCGCCGCCGTTCCACCAGTTCGAGACCCTGCCGGTCATCGACGACAAGGCCGGCGCCCACTGAGGCACCGGGACACCGCGATCACCAAGGCGCCCCGGGATCTGATCCCGGGGCGTTCTGTTTGAGGTAACACGTTCGCCCAATGGCGGGCTTCCAACACCGGACCGCATGGTTCATAGGGCACCGATGATCACCACCGATCATTCCGTACTGATCCCCAGCGACTGGCGCGATTTTCTCGCGCTGACGAAGCCGCGCGTGATGACGCTGGTCGTCTTCACCGGCTTGTGCGGCCTTTTGGCGGCACCGGGCAGCATCCATCCCGTTATCGGCGCAATCGTGATCCTGTGCATCGCGGTCGGCGCAGGCGGCGCAGCGGCGCTGAACCAGTGGTACGAGGCCGAGATCGACGCGCAGATGAAGCGCACGGCAAAGCGGCCAATTCCCGCAGGCCGCATGGCGCGCACCGACGCGCGCGACTTCGGCATCGCGCTTTCGGCAGGCTCTGTCATCGTCATGGGGCTGGCCGCAGGATGGCTGACGGCGGCGCTGCTTGCCGTCTCCATCGTCTACTACGCCGTCGTCTACACAATCTGGCTGAAGCCGCGCACGCCGCAGAACATCGTCGTTGGGGGCGGGGCAGGGGCCTTCCCGCCGCTGATCGGCTGGGTCGCGGTGACGGGCGATGTCACGTTGATGCCGATCGTGCTCTTCGCGATCATCTTCATGTGGACCCCGCCGCACTTCTGGGCGCTCGCGCTTTTCGTGAAGACCGATTACGCCAAGGTCGGAATTCCGATGATGCCGGTCGTCGCGGGCGAAAAGTCGACCCGCCGGCAGATCCTGATCTACGCGGTCCTGCTCGTGCCCGTCGCGCTTGCGCCGTGGTATCTGGGCTCGGCAGGCCTGATCTACGCGGTCAGCGCCGCACTGCTGTCGATCGCCTTCGTCGCCCTATCGGTGCCGGTCGGTCTTCGCACCAGCGCCGAGGAAGACGCGATGAAGCCTGAAAAGCGCCTCTTCGCCTTCTCGATACTGTATCTTTTTGTCCTGTTTGGCGCGCTCGTTGCCGACAGGCTCATCTACAACGCAGGACTGATCGCATGACGCCTGAAGATCAGAAACAACTCGAAGCTCGCCGCAAGAGCCGGAACAAGGCGCTTGGCCTCGTTCTCGTCGGCCTCGTGATCCTGTTCTTCGCGCTCACCATCGTGCGCTTCCCCGATGAAGAAGATCGCGCTGCCTACGAGGCAGAGCTGGAGGCGTCGCGATGAGCGCGGCAGACGCGACGGCGGCCAGCGATACCGATCAGCCGAAGAGCAACCTCCGCGTTGGCATGTTCGCGCTCGGTATCGCGGTCGCCATGCTGGGCCTGGGTTACGCCTCTGTTCCGCTTTACCGCATGTTCTGCCAGGTCACCGGCCTTGGCGGCACGACACAGCGGGTGGACGAAGCACAGGCTGCCAGCATCGAGGTGGCTGCCGGCAAGACGATCACGGTGCGATTCGACGCCAACACCGATCCGGGCCTTCCTTGGGAATTCCGGCCCGAGCGTCCCAAGCAGAAAGTGACGATCGGCCAGCGTGACATGGCGACTTTCGTGGCGCGCAACGATTCAGACAAGCCGATCACCGGGACCGCGACTTTCAACGTCACGCCGACGCAGGCGGGGGTCTATTTCAACAAGATCCAGTGTTTCTGCTTCACCGAGCAGACGCTGAAACCCGGGCAGGAAATGCGGATGCCGGTGCTTTTCTACATCGATCCGGAATACCTCAACGACCCGGATACGAAGGATGTCGGGGCGGTCACGCTCAGCTATACCTTCTACGAAAGCGCGGATAGCTAACCGCTAACCGGCGAAAAGGCGCGCAAAGGCTCTGGACCGGGCGCGCAGGCGGGGTTAAAGGCCCCGTCAAACCGATTGGGCGGACCCGTCACCGGATCCGCAGTGCTCAAAGGCTGGAAACTCAGGGGACCGTATAATGGCCGGCGCTAAGAACCACGATTACCACATTCTGCCGGCAGATCCCTGGCCGCTCATCACTTCGGTCAGCGCCTTCGTGATGACGACGGGTCTTGCCTTTTTCATGCATGACTACCCGTTCGGCACCTACCTGCTGATCGCCGGCTTCCTCGGCCTCATCATCTCGATGTTCAGCTGGTTCGGCAACATCATCAAGGAAGCACACGCTGGCGATCACACGCCGGTTGTGCAGCTTCACCAGCGTTACGGCATGATCCTGTTCATCGCTTCGGAAGTGATGTTTTTCGTCGGCTGGTTCTGGGCCTTTTTCGATTTCTCGCTCTTTCCCTCGGCCCTGACCGAGGTGGTTGACGGCCAGTGGCCGCCCAAGGCGATCGAAGCGGTGATGAACCCGTGGGACCTCCCGCTGCTCAACACGCTTATCCTGCTCTGCTCGGGCACGACCGTTACCTGGGCGCATCACTCGCTGATCAACGGCGACCGTGACGGCCTGAAGAAGGGTCTGTGGGCTACCGTCATCCTCGGCGTCGTGTTCTCGTTCATCCAGGCCTACGAATACATGCACGCGCCGTTCCCGTTCGGTGAGAACACCTACGGCTCGGCGTTCTACATGGCGACCGGCTTCCACGGTTTCCACGTCATCGTCGGTACGATCATGCTGATCGTGTGCCTCGTGCGCGCCTACAAGGGCCACTTTACGCCCAAGCAGCACTTCGGCTTCGAAGCCGCTGCGTGGTACTGGCACTTCGTCGACGTCGTGTGGCTGTTCCTCTTCGTCGCGATCTACATCTGGGGTGGCGCGGGCGCCGAATACCACTGATGAGCGACGACATGGCAGACGGGGAAGATCGCAAGTTCGAACTCCCCGCTTCCGCCAATCTCATGAAAGCCGCGGCGATGGGCGAATGCCCGCGCTGCGGCTCTCGTGCATTGTTCAAGAGCGTTGTGAGTTTTGCCGACCGGTGTTCGTCGTGCGACCTCGATTATTCGCGCTTCAACGTCGGTGACGGTCCTGCCGCGTTCCTGACGCTCGCCATCGGTACTGTGCTAGCGATCCTCGCCATCGTGGTCGACCAGTGGTTTCACCCGCCATTCTGGGTGCACGTGATCCTTTGGGTACCTCTGACGATCGGCATGGTGCTATATGGCCTCCGCATCGCGAAGGGCATGCTGCTCATCGTCGAATATCAGCGCAGCGCGCGAGAGGCGGGCAGCCTCGAGACTGGCGGGACGCGCTTGTCGCCCGGCGAAGACCAGTGATCCGCAAGCTCCCCCTGATCCCTACGATCATCGTGCTGGCCGCCGTGGCGACGATGATCGGGCTTGGCCTCTGGCAGCTCGATCGCAAGGCCGAGAAGGAAGCGCTTCTCGCCCACTATGATGCCGCGATGGGCAATCCCGATCCGGTCGTATTCCCGCTGGGCGATCCCGATCCGCACCGCTGGCTCTATCGCCAGTCCGCGCTCGATTGCCGTGATGTGCTTTCACAAGGTGCGATGAGCGGGCGCAACGCCTCGGACGAGGCAGGCTGGGCGATGACCGCGCATTGCGCCGTCGACGGCGGCGAGGCGGATATCGCCATAGGGTGGAGCCGCAATCCCGCCCCGCCCGAATGGAGCGGCGGAACGGTCACCGGCACCATCGCCCCGCTTGGCGAAAGCGTTCGTCTCGTGGTCAGTGAACCGCAGGCCGGGCTGGAGCCTTTGGCAAAGCCCAACCCGGCGGAACTCCCGAACAATCACTGGGCCTATGCCATTCAGTGGTTCTTCTTCGCGGCCACCGCGCTCGTGATCTATGCGCTCGCGCTCAAACGGCGTCTTGCGCGCAAGGGCCAGCGGGGCTAGGCGCGCGCCCCATGGAATACGTTTCGACGAGGGGCAGCGCACCGGCGCTCGATTTCCGCGGGGTCACGCTGGCAGGGCTTGCCAGCGACGGTGGCCTTTATGTGCCGCGCGCATGGCCGAGCTTTTCGAAAGACGAGATCGCCGCGCTGGCCGGGCTGCCCTATGCCGAACTCGCCGCCAAGGTCATGCAGCCGTTCATCGGCGAATGCATTGCGCCCGACCGTTTGCTCGAACTGACGAATCAGGCCTATGGCCGGTTCGCGCACAAGGCGGTGACCCCGCTCAAGCAATTCGACGAAACGCAGTGGCTCCTGGAACTGTTCCACGGCCCGACGTTGGCCTTCAAGGACGTCGCGCTTCAGCTGCTCGGCTTGCTGTTCGAGGAGTTCCTCAAGAACAGCGACCAGCATCTCACGATCGTCGGCGCGACCAGCGGCGATACCGGTTCGGCCGCGATCGATGCGGTGGCGGGGCGTGACAAGATCGACATCTTCATGCTGCACCCCAAGGGCCGCGTGTCCGAAGTGCAGCGCCGCCAGATGACGAGCGTGATCGCGCCCAATGTCCACAACATCGCCATCGAAGGCAGCTTCGACGATGCGCAGGCGATGGTGAAGCGGATGTTCGCCGATACCGCGATGACGGATCGTTTCCGCATCAGCGCGGTGAACTCGATCAACTGGGCCCGCCTGATGGCGCAGGTCGTCTATTACTTCGCCGCCGGGGTCCAGCTTGGCGCGCCGCACCGCAAGGTCGCGTTCTCGGTTCCGACGGGCAATTTCGGCGATGTCTTCGCAGGCTATGTCGCGGCGAAGATGGGCCTTCCGGTCGAGCGCCTTGTCGTGGCCACCAACGTCAACGACATCCTGCACCGCGCGATTTCCACCGGCGACTATTCGGCCCACGGCGTCACGCCCACCGATGCGCCCTCGATGGACATCCAGGTATCTTCGAACTTCGAACGGCTGCTGTTTGATGCAGGCGGGCGCGATGGTCTTGCCATGGCGGATCAGATGAAGAGCTTCGAAGCGTCGAAGGCGATGCAGCTTACCAATACGCAGCGCGACGGCGCCGCCGCCCTGTTCACCAGCGCGCGCGCCGATGCCGGACAGACGGTGGATGCCATGCGTTGGGCATGGGATAATTGCCGCGAAGTCATCGACCCGCACACCGCGATCGGCCTTCATGCCGCGCTTGAAACCAAGCTTCCCGCAGGCGTGCCGATGGTGACGCTCGCCACGGCGCATCCGGCCAAGTTCGGCCCCGCGGTCGAGAAGGCGATCGGCGAGAAGCCCGTCCTGCCCCCGCGCGTGGGTGACTTGTACGAGCGTGAGGAAGCCTTCAGCGAACTTCCCGGCACTTACGAGGCCGTGGCCGAATTCGTCGCCGAACGGGCTACGCCGAGCCCGCTGTAATGGCGGAACTGGTCGAAAACCCGATTCTGCTCTCTGGCGAGGGCTGGGATAGCTATCGCCTGATCGACAGCGGGAACGGTCGCAAGCTGGAAAGCTACGGCCCGTTCCGGTTCATCCGGCCCGAACCGCAGGCGATGTGGACGCCCCGCACGAAGGACTGGCAGGCCGATGGCGAGTTCATCCCCGCAAGTGACGAGGATGGCGGCGGTCGCTGGCATTTCAATACGCGCGTGCCCAAGGATGGCTGGCCGCTGTCATGGCGCGAGGTTAACTTCACCGCGCAGTGCACGCCCTTCCGACATCTGGGCTTCTTCCCCGACATGGCACCGGTGTGGGACTGGATGGACGCGCAGCTCGAAGGGCTGGACGATCCGCAGACCCTCAACCTGTTCGGCTATACTGGTGTCGGTTCGCTCAGCCTTGCCCGCCGTGGCCGTGTCGCCCATGTAGATGCCAGCAAGAAGTCGGTGGCGCAGGCGCGCGACAATGCCGCCGCGTCGGGCATGGAAGACGCGCCGATCCGCTGGCTTGTCGACGATGCCGCGAAGTTCGCCGCGCGCGAAGTTCGCCGCGAACGCCGCTATGACGGCATCATTCTCGATCCGCCGAAATTCGGGCGCGGTCCGGGCGGCGAGGTATGGCGCATCGAGGACGGGTTGCCCGGCCTCGTCACCGATTGCCGCAGCCTGCTCGATGCCGATTCGCGTTTTCTTTTCCTCACCGCCTATGCCGTGCGGATGAGCTCGCTCGCGCTGGCAGGGCTCTTGGCTGAAAAGTTCGCTGGCCTGCCGGGGCGGATCGAACATGGCGAGCTTGCCGTGCGTGAAGCGGGCGAGGGCGGCCGTATCCTGCCGACCGCGATTTTCGCGCGCTGGGTCAACGACGGGAACTGATGATGAGCGACAGCCTGACACTCGAGGTCGAGGATTTCGTCGTCGACGTCCTGACCGGGATCTATTCGGAAGAAACCGGCAAGCCGCAGCCGCTGCGAATTTCGATCGCGGTCGATCTGGCCATGCCCGAACGGTTCGACCCCGATACCCCGCTGTCGGCCAGCAAGAACTACATGGACCTGAAATTCGCGGCGAGCGGCGCTCTGCCCGAAGGCGTCCACTTCAAGCTGATCGAGGCTGTGGCCGAGCATATCTGCGAAACGCTGTTCCTTCAGGACGACCGCGTGAACCAGGTGAAGGTGAAGATCGTGAAGCTCGCTATTGCCGAGGCGGACGAGAAGATCGGCATGACGCTGGTGCGGAACCGGCGTTGATACCGGAGCAGGTGATCCCCGTGCGGGTCATCCCCGTGCCGTTGGGCGATGCGGAGCCGCTGGCCGCCGCTGCCAGATTTTTTGCCGAGTACCTGCCGGAAATCGAGGATGTTCTCGCCGGTGGTTCGGGCGTGATCCTGCAATTCGGCGCTGCCGAGGAAAAGCCGCACCGCTGGCGCAAGGAAGCGTTGGCCGCGCTCGCGCGCAAATATGCGCCGCTTCGGGTGAACGGCGTTTCACCGCTTTCCGGCGGGGATAATGCGGCTCTTCAGGCCGCGATCGATTTCCTGTCGGGTAACGAGGGCGTGACCGGCCAGCTCGTGATCGCAGGCTGATCAACGGCCGCGCAGGCTTTCCAGCACCGCGTCCTCGGCCGCGATCAGGCCTTCAACCTTTTCGCGCAGGGCCACGATTTGCGGCAGACCGGCAGGGTTGTCGCTGTCCGCTTCGTCTACCGCGCCCACGGCCAAAAGCGAATCGAGATCGGCAAGCGCGAACATCGTATCGCTGCGCGCGGATTCGAGGCTGGAGAGAGCGACTTCGGCATCCGACCATGCCAGCGTGCCAGGCGCCGCGCCCGAGGCGGAGCGCGCCTTGGCCCGGGCAGTCGCCTCTCGGGCAAGGAATGTTTCATGCGAGGCGTAGGCCACCTTCTCGATCGCGGCAAGGCGGCCGGGAAGGTCCGCGGGCGGGGCAGGGGGCGTGACCGGCGCGGTCACGTCCGGTTCTGCCGGCTCGGCGCTGCCGGTCATCCGCTCGGCATCGCGCACGGCAAGCGAGGGATACTTGGAAGAGGTGCCGGCACAGGCCGACAGGGTAGCGGTCGCGCAGGCGAGGACGAGCAGGCGGGCGGCGTGGTTGCGAAGATGCGACATCGCCTCTCTCATAGCAGCTTGATTTGGCGGTGCCAGCCACCACCTTGCATGGCACCGGGTAAAGATGGCCTCGAGTGGCCGACAACCGCCAATCGCGCGTTGACAGCGGACGGCTTCTCCAGTAACGGGCACCGCTCAATCCGGCATCGGCTTCGTTTTTTGCGCCTTTGCGGGAAATAAACGCCCGCAGATCGGCACGGATACAACATCGGCGCATTGACGTCGGGTCGTGGCTTCGCGGCAGAACAGACAGGTGAACAATGTTCGCAATCGTGCGTACAGGCGGCAAGCAGTATCGCGTTGCCGAAGGTGACAAGATCGCAGTCGAGAAGCTGGCAGGTGAAGCCGGCGACACGATCACTCTGGGTGACGTGCTTCTCGCTGGCGAAGGTGACAAGCTCGAAGACGCCTCGAAGGTTACGGTTTCGGCCGAAATCATCGCTCAGGCAAAGTCGGAGAAGGTGATCGTCTTCAAGAAGCGTCGCCGTCACAACTATCGCCGGAAAAACGGTCACCGCCAGCAGATGACCCTGCTGCGCATCACTTCGGTCGGCGCTGCCAAGAAGGCGCCCGCGAAGAAGACCGAGAAGCAGGAAGACGCGGCCTAAGTCGCCGCCCAACGAATTCGGAGCACTAAACCATGGCACATAAAAAAGCAGGCGGTTCGTCGCGTAACGGTCGCGATTCGGTCGGCCGCCGCCTTGGCGTGAAGAAGTTCGGTGGCGAAGCCGTCGTCGGTGGCAACATTCTCGTGCGTCAGCGCGGTACGAAGTTCTACCCCGGCGACAACGTCGGCATCGGCCGCGATCACACCCTGTTCGCGCTGACCGAAGGTCAGGTACGCTTCCATGAAGGCAAGCTCGGCCGCAAGTTCGTGTCGGTCGACGCGCTGGCGGAAGCCGCCGAGTAATCGGATGGTCGATAAAGGGCCGTCCTTCGCGGGATGGCCTCGCCGACACCTGATGTCGGCCTGAAAAGGGAGAGGGGCCACCCCCGCTCCCTTTTTTCGTTCTGCTCTCCCTGAACGCGCATCCGGTCCCATGCCTCGGTTCGGTGCCACCATATTGCAACGCATCGCTGCTATCGGCGCCTTGCGTTCTCGGGGAGTGATTTTGCGATGTTCATTCGCAGTGAAAACCTGTTCGTCCGCCCGGCCTGGCCGGAAGACCGTGTCCGGTTGTCCGGGCTCGACGTTCCTGCACGCCACGACCCTTTGAAGTTCGAAGGTCAGGGCCTGGTCGTTACCTTCCCCGGCGGGCAAGGGCCCGAGGGACAGGATCTTGCCGGTGCGCGCCTGATTGGCACGGCGGTTTTTCGCGTCATGCGCCGCAAATGGCAGCCGGTTCTCTGGCTCGCGCCTGCGTGGCGCAACGTCGGCCTGTTCGATGAGGCCGAAGATTCGCTGGCCCAGCTTGCTCGGCAGCTTCCGCCCCCTTCCGGCGAAGCTGGTTTAGAGGAACTGGCCGCCATCGCTGCGTGACGGCTTTGTGACATGTCGTTGAAAGGGCGCGGTTTCCAGTAATCGTGCGCCTCTGCCCTGCCATGTCGATGGCAGGCTGCCCGGTGATGTGTTAGTAAACGCCGTGCAGGGAACGGGGAAGTTGCAGTTTGACGACGATACGCAAGCGATTCAGCCCGGCTGACAGTCGCCGCATGGCGCTCGACGCGGCTTTGCAAATTTTGATCGAAAGCGGCCCGCAGGCTGTCACGCTGAAGGCTGTGGCGGGTAAGGTCGGGCGTACCCATTCGAACCTCCTCCACCACTTCGGCAGCGCCGATGGATTGCAGAAGGCGCTGGCCGGCCACCTGGCCAGTGCGGTCTGTGAAACGATCGGCAAGGCGGTGCAGGCCCGCCGGGCAGGGCAGGGAAGCGCGCGCGAGATCGTTGATCTCGTCTTTGACGCGTTTGGCGTTCAGGGCGCTGGCGCTCTCGCCAACTGGATGGCGGTGACGGGCAATCGCGATGCGCTGGACCCGATTTTCGACGCGATCCACGGGCTGCTCGATCAGATCGGTCCTGCGGGCGAAGACTGGAAGAAGGTGCGCGAGGCGACAATGACGCTCGTCCTCCAGGCGCTGGGCGAATCGATGATCGGCAATACGCTGGCGGATTCGCTTGACCTGCCGCACGGCTATGCCCGCGATCTGGCTACGCGACAACTGGTCGCCATCCTGCCGCGCGGCGAAGATACCGGCGGCGCGAAAGAGGCGCTGGCGGACTAGTCCTCGGCGCTCGTCAGCGCGCCTTGCAGCCATTTCGGGAACAGCGACGGATCGGCATCGGCCACGCGCAAGTGATCGATGGCAAGATCGTATTGGTCATAGGCGACACGGCGGCGCTTCTCTTCCGACTTTTCCAGCGGCACGACGACAAGTCGGCGGTTTACCTTCTGCCGCCAGTTCATCCGGGCTGTGTTCTCCTGGCCCACGTAGCAGCCCTTTGAAAAGCTGACGCCGTGCAGTTCGACCGCGTTGCATTCAAGCCAGAGCGTCTGGTCATGGCCCAGTTCCTCGCGTCCTTCGGCAACGCCCAGCGACAGGCGATGCTTGCGATAGGCCTCGTCCGCGCAGTCAGTGGGATCGTCCTCCACAGGTTCCAGCCAACGCTGGCCGAGTGCGGCCATGCGCGGATCGTCGCCGCCGCCGTCGCCGCGATGCGCGGTCCAGTGGACGGCGACCTTGGGGTCGATCGCGATGTCGATCTTGCGGCGCAGGCGATAGAGCGTGAGTCGCTTTGCCAGTTCCTCGGCATGGGCGGCCTCGCAATCGATCAGCAATGCATCTTTCGCGGGCCATACGAAAAAATCGAACAGCGCCTTGCCCTGTGCGCTCAACAATGCGGCCCAGACGGGAAGCGCGCCTTTTACGTCGTTGGTGACGAGGCCTTGCAGGAATTCGGCGACATCACTGCCGCCTGCCCCTTCCTCTCCGGTCAGCCGGATGATCGCCCTGTCGCACAGACGTGTCGAGGTGAAGCCGTCGCTCATGCAAGTCCCTTTGCCAAATGGCCTGCGCCCTCCTAGATGAAGGACCATGACTGATACGCACCAAACCCCCGAGTGGGTCCTGAGCGGCGGCACCGTGCATACGCCGTCCGGACCGGTCGAAGCCGAGGTCGCCGTTGCCGGTGGCCGCATCGTGGGAGTTGGGCATTATCCCGGCGTTCGCAAGGTCGATTGTGCCGGCCTCGACATTCTTCCCGGCGTCATCGACAGCCAGGTCCACTTCCGCGAACCGGGGCTGGAGCAGAAGGAAGATCTTGAAAGCGGCAGCCGCGCGGCGGTTCTGGGCGGCATTACCGCCGTTTTCGAAATGCCGAACACCAACCCCAATACCGACACAGAAGAACGCATCCACGACAAGTTGAAGCGCGCCCATCACCGGATGTGGTGCGATCATGCCTTCTATGTGGGCGCGACGGCCGAAAACGCCGAGAACCTTGCCGAGCTGGAACGTATTCCCGGCACCGCGGGCGTGAAGATCTTCATGGGCGCGTCGACCGGCAGCCTGTTGGTGGCAGAGGACGAAAATCTTGCCCGCGTGCTGGCATCGGGCCGCCGCCGCGTCGCCATCCACGCTGAGGACGAGGAGCGGATGAACGCGCGCAAGGACCACCGCGTCGAGAACGATCCGTCGAGCCACCCGGTCTGGCGCGATGACGAATCGGCGATGCTGGCCACCCGTCGCATCCTGCGTCTTGCGCGCGAGGCGAAGCGTCCGATCCATATCCTGCACGTGACGACGCCTGCCGAACTGGAAGTCATCGCCCAGCACCGCGACGTGGCGACATGCGAAGTCACGCCGCAGCACCTGACGCTGAATGCCGAAGATGCCTATCCGCGCCTTGGCAGCCACGCGCAGATGAACCCGCCGATCCGCAGCAAGGCGCATGTCGACGGCCTCTGGCACTGGCTGCAGCAGGGCGTGCCCGACGTGATCGGGTCCGACCATGCACCGCACACGCTTGAGGAAAAGGCCAAACCCTATCCCAACAGCCCCAGCGGCATGCCGGGTGTGCAGACGCTTCTGCCGCTGATGCTGAACCACGTGCTCGAAGGGCGCATGACGCTGGAACGGCTGATCGACATGACCAGCGCGGGCGTACAGCGCGTGTTCGGTCTGGTCGGCAAGGGGCGTATTGCCACCGGTTATGACGCGGACTTCACTATCGTCGACCGCAAGGGCAGCTTCACCATCACCGATGAATGGCTGGCCTCGCGCTGTGGCTGGTCGCCGTTCACGGGGATGGAGTTGAAGGGCCGCGTCGTCGGCACGATCATCCGAGGCAATGTCGCAATGTGGGATGGCCAGCTTGGCGAAAGCGCGCAGGGCGAACCGTTGCGCTTTGCCTTTTCGCTCTGATCGGACGGTCCTGAGTTAAACTGGGTCGGGCGGCAAACGCCGCCTGCGCCCCTTCATCACGATATCGGCGCAGAACAGCGCCACTGCCGTCCAGATCAGGGCGAAGCAGATCGCCTGGGCCGTAACCAGTTCCTGACCGAAGATCAGCAGGCCCGACAGGAACACCATCGTCGGCGCCAGGAACTGTACGAAGCCCAGTGCCGAATAGGCCATGCGCCGCGCCGCCGTTGCAAACAGCAGCAGCGGCACGCCGGTCATCACGCCGGCCCCCATGAGGAGGAGTGACATCGAGACGCTCGTCCCGAAATCCTCCGCCCCTTCCGGCACGACCGCCAGCGCGACGAGCGCGAGCGGGGCGACGAGCAGGACTTCCACCGTAAGGCCGGGCAGGGCATCCACCTTCACCTGCTTTCGCACGAGGCCGTAGAGCCCGAACGAGAACGCCAGTGTCAGGCTGATGTAGAGCGTGTCAGCCGCTTCGAAGACGAGAATGCCGATCCCCATCGACGCCACCGCGACGGCCAACCATTGCAGCTTCGACAGCTTCTCGCCTAGGAAGAGCGTGCCGAGCAGCACATTGACGAGCGGGTTGATGTAATATCCGAGGCTGGCAGCATAGAACTGCCCTGCCTGCACCGCGATGATATAGGCGACCCAGTTCACCGTGATCAGCAGCGCACTTAACAGCAGAAGTCCGATGGCGCGCCGATTGGAGAAAGCTGCCTTCAGTTTCGCGAAGTTGCGGAACAGCGCGAGCGCGGCAAAGCAGATCGGGATCGTCCACAGCACGCGCCATGCCACCAGCCGGAACGGATCGACCGGATTGAGCCAGACGAGATAGAGCGGGAGCAGGCCCCACAGCGTGTATGCGCCAAGCGCATAGGGAAGGCCGCGCTTGGTCTGCGAGTCGGTATCGGTAGTCACGACTGCGCCCCTAGGCGCGATTTCGGTGTGCCGATAGGGCGTGTCTGCAAATCGTTGGACCGAGACGATCTGTTTTCATGGCGTTCAGGTTCGGGGTTCTAATCCTGAATGGGCGATCAAGATACAGATTTGAATTCGGAGTACCCTGCAATGTCCCGTTCCCCCATTTTCCGCACCGGCCTGATCCTCGCCGCAGCGCCCGCACTTGCCGTCGGTGCCATTCCGACCGCGCAGGCCGCAGCTTACGATCACCCCGTTGCATCGACCTACGAAGTCGAAAGCGCCGCGCACAAGCGAGATCGGCATGACCGTTATGACCGGTACGACCGCTATGACCGGTACGACCGGCGGGGCGAGCGTTACGGCAGCCGCGACTATTATCGCGGCGACCGCGTGACGCGGAACACCCGCGTGTGGCGCGGCAACGATGGCCGTTACTACTGCCGCAAGGACAACGGCACGACCGGCCTGCTTATCGGCGGCGCGGTTGGCGGCCTGATCGGTAACGAAGTCGCCCGAGACAAGACGCTGGGCGCGATCCTTGGTGCGGCGGGCGGTGCCCTGCTGGGCCGCGAGATCGACAAGGGCAATTCGCGCTGCCGCTAAGATACTCGCAAGAGTAATAGAGGAACGCCGCGCCGGGATGACCGGCGCGGCGTTTTGTGTGCGCGGGCTTTATTTCAGGCCGACGCCGATGCTGGCCTCGATCTCATCCCCTTCGGCAGAGGCGACGGGATAAGAGCAATAGTCCGCAGCATAGAACGCGCCCGGTCGGTGATTGCCCGAAAGACCCGTTCCGCCGAACGGAGCGGCGGACGAGGCGCCGTTGGTCGGCTTGTTGCGGTTGACGATGCCGGCACGGCTTTCGCGCCAGAACCGCTGCCATTCCTTTTCGCTTCCGCCGACGAGCGAGGCCGAAAGACCGTAGGCGGTGTCGTTCGCGGCCTCGATCGCTGCATCGAAATCGGGCACGCGCACGATCTGCAGTACCGGGCCGAACAATTCACGGTCGGGCAGGCCCTCAATGCCGGTGACATCGAGGACCGCGGGCGTAAGCAGCGGCAGGGCCGGATCGGGCCGTTCCAGCGGGTGCAGGACTTTCGCACCCATCTCGATCAGTTGATCGTACCCGCGCTGCAGGCCGTCTGCCGCATCGTTGTCGATCACCGGACCCATGTAGGGCTGCGGATCGTCGAACGGCGCGCCGACGCGAATGCGGTCGACCAGCGGCAGAAGTTCGGCCAGCAGGCTATCTGCCATGCTGTCCTTCACGATCAGGCGGCGCGCGGCGGTGCAGCGCTGGCCCGCAGTGGTGTAGGCCGATTGCACGATGATCGTCGCGGCCTCTGCCAGCTTGTCGGTGTCCCACACGACCAGCGGGTTGTTGCCGCCCATTTCCAGCGCGCAGATCACGCCGGGGCGCTCTGCCAGCGCCTTGCCGATGGCGATGCCGGTGTTGGACGATCCGGTGAAGAGCACGCCGTCGACCCGCGTATCGCTGGTCAGCGTGCGGCCCACGTCGGCGGCGCCGACGACGCACTGGACCACATCTTCGGGCACGCCCGCGCGGTGGTAAAGCTTCACAAGGTATTCGCCCACCGCAGGCGTCTTTTCCGACGGCTTGAACACACAGACATTGCCCGCCAGCAGCGCGGGGACCATGTGCCCGTTCGGCAGGTGCGCGGGGAAGTTGTAGGGGCCAAGCACCGCCATCACGCCGTGCGGCTTGTGGCGCAGGGCGGAACGGCCACCGGGCGCATCGTCGATCCGCTCGCCAGTGCGTTCTTCGTGCGCGCGGACGGAAATCGCGACCTTGGCGGCAACGGCGGCGACTTCGGTCTTCGTTTCCCAAAGCGGTTTGCCGGTTTCGCGCGCGATCAATTCGGCAAAGGCGTCGGCGTCCTTCTTCACTTCTTCTGCGAAAGCTTCGAGCAGGGCCTTGCGCTCTGCCAGCGGACGTGCGGCCCAGGCGGGGAAGGCGGCCCTCGCGCGGCCGATGGCGGCTGAGGCGTCCCCATGCTCACCCCGCCAGAGTTCGGCGCCGGTGGCCGGTTCGGTTGAAATCAAGGTCACGGGGGTCATCCTCCTGTCACTGGCCGTTTGGCACGGCCATGCATGAATATCGTGCGCCCCATCTAGGACTTCGTGGTTGCAATTGAAACCACCTCTAGGGCTGCGCGGCAGGCTTTGGCGCGGCGCCGTGCGCTTCGCCCATGCGGCGCAGCGCGGCAACCTTGCGGTCGAGCACCATCCAGTCGTTTTCGAGATCGACCGCGTTCAGGATATCTTCGACTTCTTCTATCAATAGCGACTGCGGTGCTTCGTCCGACCAGTAGTCGTGGTCATCGGTCACGCGGGACGCATCGTTGAGTGCAGCGCGAAACGCATCCATCACCGCTCCTTCGGGCAGGCGATCGGTGCGTGCGGCAAAGAAGAAGGCATCGGGCTGCATTCCGCTGCTGGTCAGCGCGGCCTCGCCTGTCTGGACCAGAAGTGCCGCCTGTTCCGGCGTCGCATCGGGCGCGCCCAGACGCCATGCGAAGCGGCGCGCAACGTTGGCGGTGAACAGTTCGGGGAAACGCTCAAGCGCGGCGACAAGCGGCGGGGCTTTGCAGATCGGGCGCAGCGCGATGCACAATTGCGCCGCGTTCCAATGCATCGCCTCGGCCTGCCTGCCGAATGCGTAGAGGCCGGAATGATCGAAATAGGCGGCGGTGAAGGCCGGATCCCACTTGGGCAGCCAGCGCCACGGGCCATAGTCGAAGCTTTCGCCGGACACGTTCATGTTGTCGGTATTGAGCACGCCGTGGACGAAGCCCGCCGTCACGTAGGAGGCGGCAAGGTCGGCCATCCGCTCGACCACTAGATGCGCGAGCTGGACGGGCGGCAAATCGCGTTCCGGCGCGTCCTCCGGTGGCGGCGGGCCGGGGTAGAGATCGAGCGCATATTCGACAAGCTCCGCCAGATGTTCGTTCTCACCCAGCGCGGAAAGGCGCTGGAAACTGCCGATGCGGATGTGCCCGTGGCTGAGGCGGACCATGACGGCGGAGCGCGTCGGCGAGGGTTCGTCATGCCGCTGCAGGTTCTCGCCGGTTTCGATCACCGAGAACGTTTTGGACGTATTCGCGCCCAGCGCTTCGAGCATCTCGGTCGCCAGGATCTCGCGCACCGCGCCGCGCAGCGTCAGTCGGCCGTCGCCGAAGCGGCTGTAGGGCGTCTGCCCCGACCCCTTGGTGCCAAGATCGAGCAGGCGATCCGCGCCGTCGCGCATCTGGGCGAACAGGAATCCCCGACCGTCACCGATGTCGGGATTGTAGTTGCGGAACTGGTGTCCGTGATACCGCATCGCCAGCGGACGGGGCAGGTTGTCGGGCAGGGCTTCGAACCGGCCGAAGTGACGCAGCCAGTCTTCCTCGCCCAACCCGTCCAGCCCGACTGCCTTGTCCCAGCGGTCGTTTCGGAAGCGCAGCGTGGTCTCTGGAAAGTCTGCGGCGTCCACCGGGTCGGCTATCCAGTCGGCAATCCGCGCGATCTGGGTGTCGGGACGATAGCGGGATGCTTGCGGTTCGCTTGCCATGCCGCGATAGTGGGGGCCGTCCGACCGGTCTGCAAGGCGTGTCGGGACATCCACGCGAAACGAGCAGCAAGGGCGCTTTGCACGAATGACTGGTGAAAAGCCCGCCGCCAAGGGGTGGCGCGATTCCTTCTGGCGCAGCGAGGACGGGCTCGAACTGCATTACCGCGACTATGCGGGACCACAGGACAGTACCGCGATTCCTGCGCTCTGCATCCCGGGCCTCAGCCGCAATGCCCGCGATTTCCACGACCTTGCGCTGCATCTTGCGCATGACCGCCGCGTCATCGCGGTCGACCTGCGCGGGCGGGGCGACAGCGAATATGCCAAGGTCGCGTCTACCTACACCCCGCTGCAGTATGCGCAGGATCTGCAGCGCCTCTTCGTGCTGGCCGGATTGGAGCGCGCGGTTTTCGTGGGCAGTTCGCTGGGTGGAATGGTCACGATGATCATGGCGCTGCTCGAACCGCATAGACTTGCAGGCGTCGTCCTTAACGACATCGGGCCTGTTATCGGGCAGGCTGGCCTTGAACGGATCGCGGGCTACGTCGGGCAGGGGCGCAGCTATCCAACGTGGATGCACGCCGCCCGTGCGCTGCAGGACGTGCATCAGGATACCTACCCTGACTGGAAGCTGGAGGACTGGCTGGCCGAAGCCAAGCGGGCGATGGAACTGGGCAATAACGGGCGCATCACCTTCGATTACGATCTGCGGGTTGCAGAGATATTCCAGCAGGGTCTTGCCGATGCGGCCCAGACCGATATGTGGACTGGGTTCGACGCGCTGAAGGGTAAGCCGGTTCTCGTATTGAGGGGCGAGCATTCCGACATCCTGACCGGAGCCACGGCACGCGACATGGTCTCGCGCTTCGACGGGGTGGAACTCGTCACCGTGCCGCGCGTGGGGCATCTGCCGATCCTGTCGGAGCCTGTGGCGGTTGAGGCGATCGACCGCCTTTTCGACGAACGGCTTCCACTTGCGATCAAGGCTGGCTCTTCCGATGAAGGCTAGGTAAGCGGCGCACATGGCTGCGAAGAAGACTGCGAAACAGATCAAGGTGCACCGCGTTCGCAAGGTGCTCCACGTCGGGATCGACCTCGTCACGGCGCCGTGGACGGGTACGCTCGTCCAGGCTTTGCCGATCAACGTCGAGAACCACGGGCCGCACACCGACGATTCCACCGCCTCGGTGCTACAACTCTACCGCCCCGAATTTCCACCGCTGCGCGAACGCGCCGGGCCGGGGCCGATGAACCGCATGGCGCGCGTCATGCGTAAGTATGAACTGGTCATCACGCATGGCGACCGCGCCTTTCCCGCGGCGATGGGGCATACCCTGTTCGGCGAGGCGCTGAAACTGCCGCCCCTGGTCCATTATTACCACCGCGTCGGCGAAGTGCCGAAGGGCTGGTGGACGCGGTTCCGTCACAAGCTGGGCCTTGCGCGCACCCCGCTGCTGATCGTGCCGACCGAGGCTGCGGCCCGTTCGGTTACGGCGGAATGGAACGTGCCGGGACAGCGCATCCGCATTCTGCCGCCGGTCTTCCCGAGGCCCAAGGGCGGGGCAAGCATTCCGCGCCTGATGAAGCGCGATGGTGAGAAGTGGCTGGGCCTGCGCGTCGCCGATGCGGCGCAGTTCCTCGACCAGATCGTGTCGGCCATGATCGAGATGGACAATGCCTGGCACGTCGTCGTCTTCGGTTCGGCCGAGGATACCAGCAACGTGCGGGCAGCCTTCGATGCGAAGGACATGGTCGACAGGCTGCACGTGACGGACCGGTTCCACGGGCCCGGTGCGGTCGCAGCGTTGTTCGACCTTGCGCTCGTCGACGGCAGCGACGGGCAGATCCCGTCCGACATGCCCGCGCTGATGGCGGCTGGCGTTCCGGTCATGGCCGTGGCGCCGAAAGGGCTGGAGGAGCTTCTGCCGGAAGAGAGCAGGGCGCTCAGGCTCGACCGCGCCTCGGACCTTGCCTCGCAGCTTGAAAAGGCGGCGCACGACGATGGGCTACTGACCCGTTCGGGCAAGGCCAATGCCGACTTTGCCGAGGCGCACAACGATCCTGCACCGCACCTTGCAGCGCTTGCGGGCGTGCTGGGGCTCAAGTCGCTGCAGGACCGTTGATCCACCCGTTTCAGCCGCCGTTCACCAGTCTCCTGCTTGATGACGGGGGATGCCGGTGCACTAAGGCTGGCTTTGCCGTTGAAAAGGGGCTGTCCCGCCCCTAAACCGCACGCGTTCGAATATATCAAAGCCCGAAAGGCACTGGACTTGGCGCTTCGCCCTAAATCTCCGAAAACCGATCTCGAAAAGGCAGCTGAACGCGAAGACGCGCGCAACGATGTCTTCATGCGCGAGGTCGATGATGCCGTCCGGCAGGACCAGATGGCAACCGCCGCCAAGCGCTTCGGTATTCCGCTGGCAGTCGTCGTCGTGCTCGGCCTTGCAGGGCTGGGAGGATACCTGTGGTGGGAATCGCAGCAGCACGCGAAGTCGGAAGAAGCCGCCGTTGCCATGACGCTTGCGATCGACCGGCTTGAGGCGAACCAGCCCGATGCCGCGATCGAAAAGGTCGCGCCGCTGAAAGACGGCGACATCGCGGGCTATGCGGTTCAGGCCAAGCTTCTGGAAGCAGGCATCGCCCAGCAGCGCGGCGAGAAGGACAAGGCCGCCAAACTGTTCGGCGAAGTCAGCGCCGATGCCGAAGCGCCCGGGCCGATGCGCGATTTGGCTACGCTGCGCCTCGTCTCGCTGCAGTATGACGACATGAAGCCCGCCGACGTGGTCGCAAAGCTGAAGCCGCTGGCCGTTCCGGGCGAACCTTTCTTTCCCAGCGCCGCCGAAATGGTCGGCATGGCCTATATCGAACAGGGCAAGCCGGACCTTGCCGGGCCCCTTTTTGCCGAAATCTCGCGCGATGAAACCGCGCCGCAGGCGCTTCGCGCGCGTGCCCGCCAGATCGCCGGTCTGGTCGGCACCGATGCGGTCGACGACGTCGACGAAGTCATGGAACAGATTGAGCGCAACAGCGCAGCCCGCGCCGCGGCACAGCAGCAGGCGGGGCAATAGGGAGCATGAAATTGATGAAGCATGATCGGGTCTCGCGGGGTAAGTTCCTGCGCACTGCCGCGCTTGCCACTGCCGCTGCCGCCACTTTGGCCGGGTGCGGCGCTTTCAAGGGCGACGGTCCGGAAAAGACTCCGACGCTGGGTGAAAGGGTTCCGATCCTTTCGCGCATCGAAAGCGGTGCGAAAGTCGATCCGGCGCTGGCCGCCGTTCCCGTCACGCTTCCCGCGCAGCAGGTGAACGCCGATTGGGCGCAGGCCGGCGGTTCGGCCTCGAAAAGCTACGGCCACCTCTCGCTCGCCGGAAGCCCGGTACGCGCGTGGACGGCATCGATCGCCGGTTCCACCGAGAAGCAGCGCCTTGCTGCAGCGCCGGTCATCGGCGGCGGTCGCATGTTCGTCTATGACACGAACGGCATCCTGCACGCCTTCGATGCACAGACCGGCGGGAAGGTCTGGACCCGCTCGTTCGAAGTGAAGGGCGACGGTTCGTCGTCGGTCTATGGCGGCGGCGCCAGCTATGACGCTGGCAAGGTTTACGTCACGACCGGCGTCGGTGAAGTCGCGGCGCTGAACGCCGAGACCGGCGCGGAAATCTGGCGCATCCAGCTTGCCAGCCCGCTGCGCGGTTCGCCGACGGTCGCGTTCGGGGCGCTCTATGTGATGACGCAGGACAATCAGGTCATCTCGCTCGACATCGCCACCGGCGCGACGCAGTGGACCGAGGCCGGCTCCACCGGCCAGTCGGGCGTCTTCGGCGTGGCCGCACCGGCCGCAGGGCAGGGCACCGTGATCGCGGGCTTCAGTTCGGGTGAATTGATCGCCTACCGCTACGAAAACGGACGCAACCTGTGGGCCGATGCCCTTGCGCGCACCAGCATCTCGACTTCGGTCGGCACGCTGACTGACGTCGACGCCGACCCGATCATCGATTCCGGCGCGGTCTATGCTCTCGGTCAGGGCGGCCGCATGGCTGCCTACGAACTCGTGACCGGCCAGCGTATCTGGGAACTCAACCTTGCCGGCATCTCGACCCCCGCGGTCGGCGGCAACTGGATCTTCGTCCTTACCGACGATGCCAAGGTTCTTGCCATCGCCCGTTCGACGGGCAAGGTGCGCTGGATCTCGGAACTGCCGCAGTACCGGAACGTCAAGGACGAGAAGGGCGAGCTATACTGGTCTGGTCCGGTTCTGGCCGGCGACCGCCTGTGGCTGACCAACACCAACGGCGACGTCTATTCGGTCGACGTGGCAAGCGGACAGGCAAGCCCGTTCGCGAACCTCGACGAATCGATCAGCCTCGCGCCGGTCGTCGCGAACAACACGCTCTACGTGCTGGACGACAAGGGCAAGATCACCGCCTGGCGCTAAGCGCCAAGCGGTCTTGCCAAGGCATGCCTGAGGTCCTGGCCGGTCAGAAGCTCTTGAGCTTGTAGAGACCGGTCACGTCTTCGTCCCAATCGTTGTAATAGTGATCGAGGCAGACCTCGGCCGGGGTCTTGCCGCGGTCGACGATGTCCTGCAGCGGGCGCAGGAAGCCGGTTTCGTCATCGCCGATCGAATTGAGCTGGCCACGTGCTGCAAGGCCAGAACGCGCGATGGACAGCACTTTACCAGCAATGTCCTGCAGCGTCCCGCCGCCCGCGATGGGCGCTTTGAGGCCAAGCTTCGGCACCGAATCGCGTAGCGTCTCGCGCTCCGCCATCGTCCAGTCCTTCACCACGTCCCACGCCGCGTCGAGCGCGCTCTGGTCATAGAGCAGGCCGACCCAGAATGCGGGCAGGGCGCAAATGCGGTTCCACGGTCCCCCATCGGCACCGCGCATTTCGAGGAAGCTTTTCAGGCGCACTTCGGGGAAGGCGGTCGACAGGTGGTCCTGCCAGTCGCTTTCGGTCGGCAGTTCACCGGGGAGCGCGGGCAGTTCGCCCTTCATGAAGTCGCGGAACGACTGGCCTGCCGCGTCGATGTACTTGCCGTCGCGGAAGACGAAATACATCGGCACCTCGAGCATGTAGTCGACATAACGTTCGTAGCCGAAGCCGTCCTCGAACACGAAAGGCAGCATGCCGGTGCGGTCGGGATCGGTGTCCGACCAGATGTGGCTACGAAACGAAAGGAAGCCGTTGGGCCTGCCCTCGGTGAACGGCGAATTGGCGAACAGCGCGGTAGCCAGCGGCTGCAGCGCAAGGCCGACGCGGAATTTCTGTGCCATGTCGGCTTCGCTCGAATAGTCGAGGTTCACCTGGATCGTGCAGGTGCGCAGCATCATGTCTAGGCCGAGATTGCCGACTTTGGGCATGTAGTTCGCCATGATGCCATAGCGGCCCTTGGGCATCATCGGCAGTTCTTCGCGGGTCTTGTCGGGCCACATGCCCGCGCCGATGAAACCGACGCCGAACTTCTCGCCTATGGCCTTCACTTGCGTGAGGTGCCGCCCGGTTTCCGCGCAAGTCTGGTGGATGTTGATCAGCGGTGCGCCCGACAGCTCCAGCTGTCCCGCAGGTTCCAGGCTGACCGTGCCGTCGGGACCGGCCATCGCGATGACCTTGCCGTTCTCTTCCACCGGCGACCAGCCGTATTCGGTCAGCGCCATCAGGATGTCGTGGATGCCGCCGGGTTCGTCATAGCTGGGCGCGTGATAGTCGGCCTTGGAATAGACGAACTTTTCGTGCTCGGTGCCGATGCGGTAGTCGGCGACGGGCTTCTCGCCCTTTTCCATCGGCCGGATCAGTTGGTCGCGGCTCTCGATCAGCGGGTCGTCCTTGGCGGACTGGGTGCGAGTAGACATGCCGCGCGAATTAGGGGGCCGCGCGTGCGGATGCCAGCGAAATTTCGCGTCAGTCCGCTGCGCCCCAATCGCCCATCGCGCCCATCCAGACCGCCGTTGCGGCAATCGCCGCCGTTTCGGCGCGAAGGATACGCGGGCCGAGCGTGACGGGGCGGGCCTGCAGAAAGCCGCGCACCTCCTCGCGCTCGGCATCGTCAAAACCGCCTTCTGGGCCGATCAGCAGGCCTGCGGGCGGCAGACGTTCGGAAAAGGCGGTCGCGGCCGGCGGAGCATTGCCCATCTCGTCCGCGAACCACAGGACGGCATCCTCGGGCCAGTCGCGCAGGAGCTGCGCAAGGCCAACCGGCTCGAAAAGTTCGGGAAGAGCCGTGCGCGCGCACTGTTCCGCAGCTTCTGTGACAACGGTCCTCGCGCGCTCCATGTTGAGCGAATCTGCGACGCAGCGGCGGGTTATGACCGGACGAATCTTCGCAACGCCGAGTTCGGTCGCTTTCTCCAGCACCTGGTCGAAGCGCGGCTTCTTCAAAAGCGCGGGGCAAAGCGTGAAGTCGGGCACTTCCTCGCGCACGCGAAGCATTTCCACCGGATCGAGCACGATCTCGCGCTTGGAGGCAGAGACGACACGTGCCGCCCATTCTCCGGTCACATCGTCGCACAGGATCACGCCGTCGCCTTCGCCGACGCGCATGACGCGGCCGAGGTAATGCGCCTGCGGACCGTCCAGCACGCGCTGTTCGCCTGCGGAAATCGCGCCATCGACGAAAAGCCGCGGCGCGCTGCGCGGGGGCCAGGCGGGGGTGGCGCCCATCAGTCCCTCAGCACCGCACGAGTGGCGATGTAGGGCGCGAACAACTGCGGCGCTTCGCCTTCGGGTTCGAAATCCTCGAACAGGTCGGTCAGCATGAAGCCTGCCGCCATCTGCCCGCCAAGCTGCGTTTCCAGTGTATGGCTGAACGATGCGGTGTGATCGCGGGCCAGCAGCGGCTCCAGCTCTTCCTTCGGCAGGTCGAAATCCGAATAGGGCAGCTTGTGCTTTGCCACCAATTCGCCGCGCTCCCACGGTTCGAGATCGAAGATGAAAACCTCCGGCTTGGTGATGCCGACCATGAGGACACCGCCGGGGCGCAGCACGCGGGCGCATTCCTTCCAGACCGGCAGGATTTCGGGCGCGTAGCAATTGGAACAGGGGTGGAAGATCAGGTCGAAACTGTCGTCTTCCAGCGCCGAGAGATCGTGCATGTATCCTTGCACCGTGCGGATTGTCAGCCCCTCGCGCTCTGCCACCATGCGGTCGGCGGCAAGCTGCGCATCGGATGCATCGAAGCTGGTTACGTTGGCACCGGCGGCGGCGAAGATCGGCACTTGCTGCCCCCCGCCAGAGGCAAGGCCGAGCACGTCTTTGCCCGCGATGTCGCCGAACCATGCGCGCGGCACGGGGATCAGCGGGGTCAGCACGACTTCCCAGTCGCCCCCTCGCGCCCGCGCGATCGTCTCGCTGTCGAAGGAGCGGGTCCAGATATCCGCTTCCTCGGCGCGGCGATTCCAGCCTTCGCGGTTGAGTTCGTTCACGTTCATGGCCCGCTTCCTAGACGAGTGACGGCGCGAGGCAAAGCGGGTGAGGGCGCACGGATGCTGGCGCGGCGCGGGAAGCGGCGCTAGACCGGCGTCCATGACGGCAACTGCAACTCCCGACACCCAGTATCGCGGCCTCGTCGGCAGGCTTCCCGCCTCGCTGCGGCCCTATGCCCTGTTGGGCCGGTTCGACCGCCCGATCGGCTGGTGGCTGCTGTTCTGGCCCTGCGCGTGGGGCGTGTGGCTGGCCGGCGGGGCGGATCGTTGGGGGCTGGTGCTCTGGCTCCTGCTCGGCTCGATCGCGATGCGGGCGGCGGGCTGCGTCTATAACGATATTCTCGACCGCGATCTCGACAGGCAGGTGGCGCGCACGGCGGCGCGCCCTCTGGCGAGCGGGGCCGTGTCGTTGAAGAAAGCATGGGCGTGGCTGCTGCTGCTCTGCTTCGTCGGGCTGGTCGTGCTTTTGCAACTGCGCTGGGAGGCGCAAGTCGTGGCGCTTGCCAGTATCCTGCCGGTTGCCGCCTATCCGATGATGAAGCGGATCACGTGGTGGCCGCAGGCGTGGCTTGGCATGGTGTTCAGCTGGGGCGCACTGGTCGGCTGGGTCGAGATTTCGGGCGCGAACCTTGCGGTTCTGGCAGCGCTCTATGCAGGGGCCATCTGCTGGGTGATCGGTTACGACACGATCTACGCGCTGCAGGACCGCGAGGACGACGCGCTGGTCGGCGTACGGTCGAGTGCACGGGCGCTGGGCAGCAAGGTAAAGCCGGGCGTCGCGGGGTTCTACATCGGTGCGGTGGTGTTTTGGATGCTGTCATTCTGGCTGCTGCGCGAAGACTGGTTGGCGCTCCTCGCGCTTCTTCCCGCGGCAGCGCACCTTTTCTGGCAGGTCGCGACGCTGCATCCTGACGACGGCGACAATGCGCTGGCCCGTTTCCGGTCCAACCGGACGGCGGGGTTCCTTGTCGCGCTGGCCTGCCTCGTCGTCGGTAACGCAGGGCTCTAAGCGATGTGCAACCTCTACCGCATGACGAAGGCTGCGGACGAGGTGGCCAAGATGTTCGGCGTTGACGCCCCCGCACCCGGCAACGCGGGCGGAGAGGTCTATCCCGGCTTCCCCGGCTGGGTCGTCGCCGACGGGCGGATGAGCAGCATGACATGGGGTTTCCCGCTGGTCCTGAAAGGCAAGCAGGGTCAGCCGCTGAAACCCAAGGCGGTCAACAATGCGCGGACAGACAAACTGGCCTCCCCGTTCTGGCGCCATGCCTTCGAACATGGCCGGTGCCTGATCCCGGTCGAGGCTTTTGCCGAAGCGGCCGGAGTGAAGGGCGCCAAGACCCGTACCTGGTTCTCCGTGCCCGACCAGCCGGTTTTCGCGGCGGCCGGGCTCTGGCGCAATTCGGCAGAATTTGGCCCCTGCTACACGATGGTGATGACAGAGGCCTGCGTCGATATCGGCGACCTGCATGACAGGATGCCGGTAATCCTTACGCAAGAGGAAGCGGCGCGCTGGGTGGAAACGTCCAGCCGGGAAGAGGCGCTCTCGCTTTGCCGCCCGTGGCCGCACGGTCTGTGCGTGGAGCATACGGACGAAGCCTGGACCAGATCCGCCGCATCCAACAGGTGACTTGCGCCGCGGTCAGGTAGGGCGGGGCGGCAAAAGGTTGGCGGTCGCGGAACTCAGGCATAGCTGATGACCTCCCACTCGATCCCGTCCCAGTCGAAAAAGTAGAACCGGCGACCCGGCTCGTAGTCGCCGTGGTTGAACGGCTCCAGCCCTGCCTCGACGACAACGCGTTCGGCGGCATCGATGTCGTCGACCTCCAGCCCGATGTGGTTCAGCGGTTCTCCCTTGGCAAAGTGGCCGGCAATGCCGCCCTTGGGCGTGTAGAGCGCGACATAAGTCCGGTCTGACCCGAAGTGGATCGAGTGCCCGCCATTCAGCGCAGGCCCCTCCCACCGGCGATGCCATCCGCAAAGCTTTTCCAGCAGCCCCGCCATGCGCGGTCCGTCGGACGTGGTGATGTTCACGTGTTCGATACGGGCGATTGCATTCATGCGCTTTTCTCCTTGTTTGCGCTGTCGTGCATGATCCATCGCGAATCACTGCTTGCCTTATCCTGCAACCTCAAGCTAACTTTAGGTCAAGCTTTCAAGTTCGGGCCTAGAAAGGTGCGGAATGACAGACGGCAACCAACTGATTTCGATAGGAACTCTTGCCAAACGAACGGGCGTGGCGGTATCGGCCATCCGATACTATGAGACCAAGGGTTTGCTCATGTCTCTGCGCACCAACGGCAATCAGAGGCGGTTTCTACGCTCCGACATTCGCCGGATCAGCTTCATCCTGATCGCGCAGAAGCTGGGCCTGGGCCTGACGGAGATCGAGCAGGAACTCGCCGCGCTGCCCCAAGGCCGCACCCCGACGGTGAAGGACTGGCAGAAGCTCAGCCGCTCGATCCGCAGCCAACTGGACGCGAAGATCGAGCTGCTGACGAAAACACGCAACAAGCTCGACGGCTGCATCGGCTGCGGCTGCCTCTCGTTGACGCGGTGCAAACTCTACAACCCTGAGGACAGGGCAGGGGTGGCAGGCCCGGGCCCGCGTTTCGTGCTGGGATCAGCGAGGTAGGGCGGAGTAGTCGACCACGTCGATGCTCTGCAGCACTGCGTCGCGAAGGATGCGCGCTTCCTCGACCGGCAAGCCGCGGAACAGCAGGACACCTCCCGCCAACCCGAAGTGCAACGTTGCATAGCCGCGCAGGCGCGCGATCGGTCCCTGCACGATCTGGGCAGACTGAAGCCGAACACGCGGTGCGGTCATCGTGCGCGGCGAAAGCAGACCTGCACGGGCATGGATGCGGTCAGGCTCCAGCGCGTGGCGATGGCGCAAATATCCGGTCGATGACGAGAATACGATCAGCAGGACTAGCGCCGATGGGATCAGTGCGGGCAACCACCGTTCCATCCAGATCGTGACGGCCAGCGCGGCGAGTGCAATGGGCAGCAAGATGATCGCGCGGTCGATCCAGTAGGCGCGGCTGGTCCGGCGCCATTGGACTTGTTCGGGAAGCGGAATGCCCGCTTCCCGCGCGATGCCTGCGATCTCGTCCCAGCGTGCGAAGGGGGCGACGTCGTGGCTCGCCTTGCCGCCATCGCTCGCGAGCGAGATGAATGACAGCGAATGCCAGCCCAGCAACCGGCGGATTACGCCGGTCTCGGTAGCGACGGCCTGCACGCGATGGCGCGGCATGACGACGTCGGTTCGCGTGAACAGCCCGCGTCGGCGGCGAAATCCCTTTTCGGTCCGGTCGAGCCGGAAGCCGTAATCACGCAAAAGCGTCTTCGCGACGCCGCTGACCATGCCGATGACGATCACGCTCATCACCGCGACGATCGCACCGCCGACCTGGCCGATCCGGCCCAAGGTGCGGATACGCTCGCCCTGTTCGGAAAACAGCGATTTCCAGAAATCGCCGTCCCAGATGCTGATCGGCAGGAGAAAGTCGATCTGGTCGATCACAGCGAACAGCACCGCGAAAATCACGAGGCTGAAGCTGAAAATGCCCGACAGCAGAACGCGTTTCAGATCCATCGCGAAGACCGGGGTGCCTTCAACTTCGACCTCGCCTTGCGCGACTGGCGCGAATTCAACGTCATCGTCGCGCTGCGCGCGCACGAGATCGCGCAGGCGTGCGCCTTCCTCTTTGGTGAGATAGGCCAGCGTCAGATCGTCCTTTCCGCCTGCGCCGGTTTCGAACCGCACTTCGACCAGGCCGAACAGGCGGGAAAGCAGCGTTTCGGACAGGCTGACGTCCTGGATCCGTTCGTAAGGGACGGATCGCGCCTCTCGCGCCAAGACGCCGCTTTCGACGCGAATGTCCTCTGGCCCGGTACGATAGCGGCGGAACCACCACTTCGCGAAGGCCGTGACCGGTGGCAAAACGAACAACGCAACGATCAGCAGCGGTATCGCCACCATCGGCACGTTGTCACGCGTGGCAAGGCCGACCAGTACCGCGATGCCCGGGATGATCGCCTTGCGAAGGTCGCTTAGCGCACCGACAACCACGCCGATGGAATCGGTGCGGCGGAAATCGTCCGTGGGAAGCGGATCGCTCACATCGTGTCGCGGCGGATGCGCGCGGCAATCGCCTCGCGCACTTCGACCGCCGTTTCCCGCGACAGGCCCGGTACCGAGACCGAGGCGTTGTGTGTCCCTGCCGTATGCACGACCAGCGTGGCGAGCCCGAACCAGCGTTCGACCAGACCCTGCTTCACGTCGATGTGCTGGACGCGGCCGAACGGGACGACAGTATCGGATCGCTGCAACCAGCCCTTTACGAAGCGCAACCGGTCCATCGCGGTCGAATAGCCCTTCCGCCGATAGCGGCGCTTGGGCAGCGGGAATGTGAACAATGCGGTGAGCAATAAGGCCGGCACGATCACCACGCCCGTCGGCAGGTTCGCCGCCAGTTCGGCAATCACCGCCCCGATCAGGATCGGCACCATGGCAAGCAGTGCTTCGATGCGCAGCACGGTCACGTGGCGCGGGTCCAGCGGCGTCAGGTCTTCGGGTGTATCGTTCATCACTCTGCCGCGAGAAGTTCCTCTGCCCCGCCGAGATCGACGCTGACGAGGCGGCTGACACCCTGTTCGACCATCGTGACACCGAAAAGACGGTGCATCCGGCTCATCGTCACCGCATTGTGCGTGACGATCAGGTAGCGGGTGTCGGTCTGCTTGCTCATCGCGTCGAGCAGGTCGCAAAAACGTTCGATATTGGCATCGTCCAGCGGCGCGTCGACTTCGTCCAGCACGCAGATCGGGGCCGGGTTCGTCAGGAACAGAGCGAAGATCAGCGCGACCGCGGTCAGCGCCTGCTCGCCGCCCGAAAGCAGGGTCAGCGACTGCAGCTTCTTGCCCGGCGGCTGGGCATAGATTTCGAGCCCCGCTTCGAGCGGATCGTCGCTGTCGATCAGCGCAAGGTGCGCCTGACCGCCTCCGAAAAGCGTGGTGAACAGGCTCTGGAAATGGGTGTCGACCGCCTCGAATGCGGCGCGCAGGCGTTCGCGGCCTTCGCGGTTCAGGCTGCCGATCGAACCGCGCAGGCGGTGGACGGCCTCGGCCAGTTCCTGCTGTTCGGTGAGGCTTGCCCCGTGTTCTGCCTCTGCCTCGGCCAGTTCGTCGGCGGCGACGAGGTTGACGGGGCCAAGCCGCTCGCGCTGCGCGTTGAGGCGTTCGGCGTCCTCACCCTCGGCCTCCGCGCCGCGCACGCTGGCGGATTCGAACTGCAGGCGTTCGGGCAGCAACGGGGGCGGGCACTGGAAACGGTCACCCGACTGACGTGCCATTTCGGCGCGGCGGGCTTCCTCGTTCTCCGCGCGGGCGGCGGCACCGGCGCGGATTTCGCGGGCACTGGCCAGCGCTTCGTTCGCGGCGGTGAACGCGGCGTCGGCTTCTTTCCCCCCGGCTTCGGCGGCGGCATGGGCGGCCTCGGCCTCTGTCAGTTCGCCGGCCAGCCTGTCGCGCGCCTTGTCGGCCAAATCGATCTCGCGCATCAGCGCTTCAGGGCGGGCGGCGGTGACGGCGCGCTCTTCCTCGATTTCCTCGCGGCGGCGGGTCATATCGGCAAGCCGCTTGGCGGCATCGCCCGCGCGTGCTTCCCAGCCCTTCATGTCGCCCTGCAACGCCTTTGTCCGCTCCCGCCCGACGGCAAGCGCCTGGTCGAGCGAGGCGAGCTGCGCCATCGCTGACTGGAGCGCGGCGCGAGCGGCATCGTTGCGGCTGCGCGCGGATTCCAGCGCGGCCTGCTGCGCCGAAGGATCGGGCAGGGCGCGGCGGCGTTCTTCTGCCTGCATCACGTCCTGTTGCGCGGCGGCGAGGCGGGCGTGAAGATCCTCCATCCGCTCGGCCAGTTCCTCCCGGGCGCGGGCATGGCGTTCGACGGCATTTTCGGCCTGATCGCGGGCGCGCAAGGCGGCGCGTTCTTCTTCCGACGCGGTGTTCATGGCCCGCTCTGCCGCGATGCGGGCATCGGTCGCGGTGGACAGGTCTTCGTTCGCGGCTTCGACTTGCGCCGCAGCGGCATCGACCGCCTCGCGCAGAGCGGGAAGCTGCTCTGCCAGAGCTTCTAGCCTGTTCGCCGCCTCCAGCCGCGCCGCTTCTGCAGCGCCTTCGCCGCGCGCGACGAAACCGTCCCAGCGGCGTAGGGCTCCGGCCTTGGTCACCAGCCATTCGCCGGGGGCAAGCGGCTGTCCCTCGTCGCTCTCGACGACGCGCACCATCGCTAGCCGGGCGGTCAGCTCTTCGGGTGCATCGCGCACATGGGCGGCAAGGCTGTCGGCAATCGGCTTCGGAGCATCGGCGCCGGTCCAGAAACGCCCCTCCTGTCCCTGTTCGGGCTTGCCCAGTGGCGCGGCCGCATCGCGGCCCAGAGCCGCAGCCAGAGCGCGTTCGTAGCCCGGCGCGGCCTTCACCGCGTCGATGGCGCGCCTGCGACCCTTGCTGCCCTTGTCGGCCTTTTCGCGGGCGCGGCGGTCGCGTTCCAGAGCGTCGTGCTCCCGCTCCACCCCGGCGAGTTCAGCCTTGGCAGCGGCGAGCGCGCTGGCAGCCTCGTCGCGGCGGTTCGACACGGCCTCACGATCAGCGCGGATCTTGTCCAGAGCCTCGCGCGCCGTAACGACTGCGCTCTCCGCCTTGCCGCACCGCGCCTGCGCGCCTTGCAGCGCCAGATCGAGTTCTCGCGCATCGCCAAGCGCCGCGTCCTGCGCTTCGCGCGCGGTCAGTTCCTGTTCGAGCCGGGCAAGCGCCCCGCGTGCCTGGCCGACGGCGGCCTCGGCCACGCGCCAGTCGGCCTCGACCCGCGCCAGTTCCGCCGTCGCTTGTGCCAGCGCCAGTTCGCCGGTCCGCTGCGCGCGTTCGGCCTTGTCCTGTTCGTTCACGAGGGAGGGGCGGCGCTGCTCGTCTTCGGCAAGGCGCTTTTCCGCCTCGCGGACTTCGCGTTCCAGCCGCGACAGCGCTTCGGCTGCGTCCCTCGTCGTGCGGTTTGCGTCGCCCTCGTCGGTATTGAGCCGGGCGCGCTGTCGATCGAGATCGGCGAGCTTTTCCTCGGCCGCTTCCAGTTTGCCGGTCAGTACCGCGAGCATGTTGGCCTGTGCGTTCAGATCGTCGCGCCGGTCGGCCATTTCCTCGCGCGCCTTGGCCAAAGCCTCGGCGGCAGCGCGTTGGCGGCCCTGTGCCTCGTTCGTCGCGGCCTGATTTGCCAAAACCGCTTCTTCGGCGGCCTTGGCCTGCCCCTTCGCGGCATCGGCGGCGGCAGCAGCTTCGCGCCACCTGGCGTAGAGAACCCGCGCTTCGGCAGTCCGGATCTGTGCGGAAAGTTCCTTGTATTTTTCCGCCGCGCGGGCCTGCCGCTTCAGTGCGCCGATACGCGTGTCGAGCTGCGAGAGAATGTCGTCGAGGCGCGCAAGGTTGGTCTCGGTCGCGCGCAACTTCTGTTCGGCGTCCTTGCGGCGCACGTGAAGGCCCGCGATGCCGGCGGCTTCTTCCAGCATTTGGCGGCGTTCGGCAGGCTTTGCGGCGATAACGGCGGCGATGCGGCCCTGGCTGACGAGGGCAGGGCTGTGCGCGCCCGTTGCGGCATCGGCGAAAACCAGCGCGACGTCCTTGGCGCGAACGTCGCGTCCGTTCAGGCGATAGGCCGAACCTGCGCCGCGTTCTATGCGGCGGGTGACTTCCATTTCCTGTCCGGCATCGGTTTCGGCCAGCAGGACGACTTCGGCGAAAGAGCGGGCCTTACGGCTTTCGGTGCCGGCGAAGATCACGTCTTCCATGCCGCTGCCGCGCATGGATTTCGGGCTTGATTCGCCCATGACCCAGCGGATTGCTTCGAGAAGATTGGACTTGCCGCAGCCGTTGGGCCCGACAACGCCGGTGAGTCCCGGCTCGATCAGCAGGTCGGCAGGTTCGACGAAGCTCTTGAAGCCCGAGAGTCGAAGCCTGCGAAACCGCATCAGGCCCTCCCCGGACCCTGACCGAGCCGGAGACGCGCCATTACCGCGCGCCGGCCCGCTGCAGGGCGGCTTCGACCTCCGGCCAGGTCAGGCCGTCGATCTTGGTATTGTTGATGAGAAAGGTCGGCGTACCCGTGATGTTGTACTGGGTGCTGGCCTCGTTAGTGGCGTTGGCAAGCGCCTCTGCCTCTGCGCCCTTCGACAGGCAGTCTTTGCCCTGGTCGATGCTGACGCCGCGGGCGGCGAAGAATTCGGTGAGGCCGGTGATTTGCCCAAGGTTTACGAAACGCTGGTCCGACGGTGCGCTGACGGCCTGCTGATAGGCGCCTTCGCCCGCGTCGCGCATCGCGTCGAAGAACTGCTGCTGGTTCTCGAAGACCTGTCCCGTAAGGGCGAAGTAGCTTTCGGGCGCCGAGCAGCGCGACAGCATGGCGCCAGTGATGTCGATCGGATCGCGCACGAAATTGCGGAATTCAAAGCTGACGCGCCCGGTGTTGACGTAGTCGGCGATCAGCTCACGTTCTGCGCTTTCGTAGAATTCGGCGCAGTGCGGGCAGGTGAGAGAGGCGAACTCGACCAGTTTGATCGCCGCATCGGGATTGCCCATCAGGTAGCCGCCCTGTTCGGTCTTGGTGATGACTTCGGACCACTGCTGCCCTTCGGGAGCGGCGACGGCTTCCACCGGCTCGCCCGCCGGGCCGCTGCCCGCGGTTGCTGCCGTGTCATCCTCGGCCCCGCAGGCGGAGAGCGCAAGCGCCAGTGGCGCGGTCATCAGGGCAAGGGCGAGGCGGTGCAAAAGGCGGTTCATGACGACGTATTGGCTCCTGTAAAGAGGGAGGCTAGCCCAGCGAACGGGCAAATCGGGAGAGTTGCGACAGTGTTTTGCACAGTCATGACGGTTCGTCGCCTGTCAAAGACAGGTTACAGCTTGAGGTCGAGCTGGAATTTCAGGCTCTGCCAGTCACTTGTGCCCGCCAAAAGGACATCGTCGATCGCAAAGCTGGGCGTGCCGCGAACGCCGAGTTCCGAATAACCCTTGGTCTTTTCGGCCAGCGTCGTGGCAAGCGCGTCGTTCGCAAGGCACTTGTCGACCTCGGCGCGCTGATATCCGAGCGTGCGCATCATGTCGTAGAAGCCTGCATCCTGCGCGATGGCGCGGCGGCGCGAAACGTAAGTGCCGCTGTTGTAGCGGTTCTGCTGGGCCTGCGTCGCCTTTACCAGCTTGCCCAGCCATGTGCGCTGTTCGCGCATGAAGAACGAGTGGTTGCGGTTGAACTTCGTGGGCGATCCGCAGTTTGTCAGCATCGCGGCGGTTAGATCGAACGGATCGCGAACGAGATGGCGCACCTCGATCTTCAGCTTGTCGGTGGAGGCATAGACGCTGCGCAGGACTTCGCCGCCCTCCTGCTCGAAATGGGCGCAGTGGGGGCAGGTATAGCTGACATATTCGGTCAGCTTGGTCGCGCCCTTGCCAATGACGTGAACGCCCGGTTCGGGGTTGGCAACGGACTGCGCCATCACGGGCGAGGCGATCATCGCAATCACCAGCGCAATTGCGCCTGCAAGGCGGGTTATGGCCGACATTACCTGAATAATTCCCCGTTGATTACTTGCCGTTCTGGTTGCCCATCGAACGCGCCAGCGATTCCAGCACCGTCCGAAGTTCCGGATCGCCAATGTCGCGCAGCGAATTGCCAAGCTCCATCGGGATCGGTTTCAGCGAAGGGGGTGCCTTCGGCTTCTCTTCAGCATGGGCTGGCTTAACCTGCCCTTGCCGCATCCGCACTTTGGCCACCGCGCGATAGCCGAAAAAGCGGTTCACCCGTTCGATAATCTCGGGGATCACGTGCTGGATCAGAGGGGCATGGGCGGGCATGACGACGAGGTTCAAGGTGCCTTCCGATTTCTCGCCCGCGGGAAAGCGGATCGATTCGGGGGCGGAGACCTTGGCGTGGTGCGGGCCGACGATTTCGGGCCAGCGGGTGACAACGCTTGACTGCACGAAGCCGAAACGGCGGAAAGCCGTGCGGCCGACCTGCGGCATGAGGTCCGAAATCGCTTTCGCCTCTCCTCCGCGCGGCCTTTCGTAAGGCTTCGGCCTGGGCGTTTTGCCCTTCTTCGCCGGCTTCTTGTCGTCGTCGCTTTTCATCCTGTGCGGTGCCATGCCATAGGCTGCCTCGTGAAAGCCAGCGACAAGATCGACGATGCGTGTGCGCGCTTGCTCGCGTGGTATGACGGACACGCCCGGACCCTGCCGTGGCGCGTGCCGCCGGGAAGCGGGGAGGTGCCCGATCCCTACCGCGTCTGGCTGTCCGAAGTGATGTTGCAGCAGACGACCGTCGCGGCGGTAAAGGACTATTTCGCGAAGTTCACGGCGATCTGGCCGACCGTGCACGATCTTGCTGCGGCAGACGACGCCGACGTCCTGTCGGCATGGGCGGGGCTGGGTTATTATGCGCGGGCTCGCAACCTGATCGCCTGCGCCCGCGAAGTCGCGGGGCGGGGCGGGGTCTTTCCCGATAGCGAAGAAGGCTTGCGCGAGCTGCCGGGGGTGGGCGCCTATACGTCGGCGGCCATCGCCGCGATTGCGTTCGGCAGGCGGGCCGTGGTGGTCGATGCCAATGTCGAACGGGTTATCGCGCGGCTGTTCACGATCACCGATCCGCTACCGGGATCGAAGGAAGTGATCCGCGCAGCCGCCGATTCGATCACGCCCGACGAGCGCGCAGGCGATTTCGCGCAGGCCATGATGGACCTTGGCGCAACGATCTGCACGTCGCGCGATCCAAAGTGTCTGCTTTGCCCGCTTTCGGACATGTGTACGGCAAGGAAGGCGGGCATCGCGGCGCAGTTGCCGCACAAGACGCCGAAAAAGGCCCGGCCCCTGCGGACCGGAACCGCATTCTGGATAGAGAGCGACGGTCATGTCCTGCTGGTGAAGCGCGACGGCAAGGGCATGCTCGCAGGAATGCGCGCTTTGCCCGACGACGGGTGGAGTGCAAAGACCAGCGGAGACGGCACGCCACCATTGTTTGCCGACTGGACCGAAGTCGAGGGCATGGTGGGCCACGGCTTCACGCACTTCCTGCTTGAACTGTCGGTCCAGCGCTGCGAACTGACCGGGCGCGAGGCGGAAGGAGAGTGGTGGCCCATCGATCGCATCGGCGAGGCGGGGATGCCGACGCTGTTCGCCAAGGCGGCGAAGCTGGTTTTGGGGACCTGATCGTTACGCGCGTTGCGTAGCGCCCGTTGCACCCGTAAGCCCGTCGCATCAGGGAGATGATGAACTTGTCACAAACCGGCCAGCCGACTGCACTTTTCGAACTCGATCGCGCCGATCATGTGCGCGCCGATCCCGATGCCCTGTCCGAATTGATGGGCATGCGGGCACGGCTGATGAAGCTGCATGGGCTGACGCCTGAACTGGACGACAACGGCTGTATCAAGTGGGGCTCGCTCACCGAGGCAGATCCCGATGCGGAGCTGGTGTTCCTCGGGCTCGACGGCGACCGCGGCTGTTTCGCCGCCGTTCCGAAACGTCCGGTGCAGGTCCAACGCGGCGAATTCATGGCCACGATCACGCGCCTGCATGACCGGCAGTTCGGCATCTATGCCGGCGCACGCAGCTTGGTTGACTGGCACGCACGCCACCGGTTCTGCGCGCAGTGCGGCGCGCATACGACAATCGGCAAGGGCGGATGGCAACGCAACTGCGTCAATCCCGACTGCGGAGCGAGCCACTTTCCGCGTACCGATCCGGTGACGATCATGACCATCGAACGGCGCGAGGAGGACGGCAGCCGCCGCCTCCTGCTCGGGCGCGGGCTGGGCTGGCCGGGAAATCTCTACTCCGCGCTGGCGGGCTTCGTCGAACCGGGCGAAACGATCGAGGAAGCGGTGCGGCGCGAAGTCATGGAAGAGGCGGGCATTCCGGTCGCGCAAGTGCGTTACCTTGCCAGTCAGGCCTGGCCGATGCCCTCGCAGCTTATGCTCGGCTGTACCGGCGTGACGTTCCATGAACACATCGTTGTCGACCGCACCGAACTGGAAGACGCGCGCTGGTTCAGCGAAGAACAGGTGCGCGAGGTCATGTCGGGCCGTCCGGGGCTGTTCGAAGCGCCGCCGCGCTATGCCATTGCCCACAAGCTGCTCCGCATGTGGCTGGAAAAGGTCTAGACCAGCCCCAGTTTCGACAGCTTTCCCAAAAGCCGGCTGGGCAGGACATCGCCGCTGTCCTCGCCCTCTGGCAGGTCGGGCGGGGCGTCCGCATCTTTCAGATAGCGCCAGCCCTGGTGCGCGCGTTTCGGGCGGCTTTGCACGCGGATCAGGCGCGGTTCGAGGTTGATGAACCAGCGGCCGTTGTCCTGCTGCTCAAACCCCATTATCGGGCTGCGCGCGACGATGGCGTGTTCGTGGATCCAGAACAGCGATCCGCCTTCCATCTCGTCCACCCGCTTGGGGCAGTAGCGCGTGTTGACGGCAAGGCGCGGCCGGTTCTCGAACCACTTTTCGATATCGGCATAGCTTTTCGCGCCGAAAGCGATCTTGGTAAGGTGAAGCGGCCCATCGGTCATGACAGGCCATATGGGGACTGATCGCTAGCTGACCAGTCCGGATGCCACGGCAAGGCCGAGGAAGGCGAAGAAGCCCATCGAATCGGTGATCATCGTGACGAAGACCGAGGACGCGACCGCCGGATCCTGGTCCAGCCGGTCGAACAGCACCGGCACGGCAACACCTGCAAGCCCTGCGGTGATGATGTTGATGACGACCGCGAGCGCGATGACGATGCCCAGCATCGGCTGAAAGATTAGCGCCGTCGCCCCGCCGATAAGGGCCGCAACGGTAACACCGTTGAGCATCGCCACGCGCATCTCGCGCCACAGGACGCGCACGGTGTTCGATTGGGTCAACTGGTTCATCGCCAGCGCGCGGACCGAAACGGCCATCGTCTGCGTGCCCGCATTGCCGCCGATGGAGGCGACGACCGGCATCAGCACCGCGAGCGCAACCAGTTTTTCGATCGCCGCACCGAAGGCCGCGATGATCAGCGAGGCGATCAGCGCCGTACCAAGGTTTGCGATCAGCCAGCGCACACGCTCGTGATAGGATTCGCGGATCGGCTGGTTGATGTCGCCTTCGCCCGCACCGCTCATCAACAGGGCGTCCTCGCTGGCCTCTTCCTGAATGATGTGGACGATGTCGTCGGCCGTGATTTGACCGATCAGCCGGCCCGAGGCATCCACGACGGCAGCGGAGATAAGCGCGTATTTCTGGAAGCGGAGGGCGACTTCTTCCTGGTCCAGCGTCGCCGGGATCAGGGTCTGGTCGCGCTTCATCACGTCCGAAATCGGAATGTTGCGCGGTGTGCGCAGGATCCACGAAAGCTGGCAGGTGCCGACGGGACGATGTGCGGGGTCGACGACGAAGACTTCCCAGAACTCGGTCGTCAGGTCCCCGTTGTCGCGCAAGTAGTCGATCAGGTCACCGACCGTGATGTGTTCGGGCACCGCGACCAGGTCGCGTTGCATGAGACGGCCTGCGGATTCTTCCGGGAAGGAGAGCGCATCCTCGATCGCGGCGCGGTCTTCGGGGCCGAGCTCGGCAAGGACGGCGCGCTGTTCTTCGTCGTCCAGATCCTCGATCAGCGCGACGGCGTCGTCTGTTTCGAGCTGCTCGGCGATCTGCGCGACGGCATCGGGCGAAAGCGCCTCGAACAGTTCGTCGCGGACGTGTTCGTTAAGCTCGGTGATGACCTCGCCGGTCATCAGTTCGGCTATCGCCTTGCCGAGGTCGGGACGTTCCTCTGCCGGGACAAGCTCGAACAAGTCGGCGATGTCGGCGGGGTGTAGCGGTTCGACAAGGTCATAGACGCGCCCGTCGTCGCCTTCTTCGACCGCATCGCGGACCGCCTCGACGAACTCGTGCGTCAGGCGGTCGTCTTCGTCGAGGTGTTCGATCTCGGGTTCCGTCTCTGCCGTGTCGGGGCCGGCGGCGGAGACGATGTCCTCCTCGCGGTCCTTTTCCAGCAGGGTCGGATCCTTGCCGTCCATGTTGCCCCTTATGGTTGGCGATGCGGAGAAGGGGCGCGGCCCCTTGCAGATGTAACTACGTTGCTGCGCTGCAAAAGCAACTGCGAAGGCCGATTGTTCCCCGCCTGCCGGTTCGGGGCCGGTCCGGGGCCGGATCGGGCGCGTCTGGGGACAGTTTGTGGACAACCCTGTGGGTAGGTCTGGGGAGCGATCCGGCAAAGGGCGGGGATGACTTTGCGCGGGCAATGCCTATATCCCGGCCACTGCCAGGAAGCGCCGGGCCATACCCGTCGCACATTTATGACTTAGGGAGCACCCATGTCCGACGAAAAACTCACCCTCTCCATCGACACCGGCGACGGCGCTGCCAAGGACGTTGTGATCAAGCTGCTTCCCGACATCGCGCCCGGCCACGTCGCCCGCATCAAGGAACTGGCCGGCGAAGGTTTCTACGACGGTGTGAAGTTCCACCGCGTGATCCCCGGCTTCATGGCTCAGGGCGGCTGCCCCAACGGCACCGGCATGGGCGGTTCGGACAAGCCCGACCTTCAGGCCGAATTCAACGACCATCCGCACACCCGCGGCGTGTGTTCGATGGCGCGCACCAGCGCACCGCACAGTGCGAACTCGCAGTTCTTCATCTGCTTTGACGATGCGCGTTTCCTCGACCGTCAGTACACGGTCTGGGGCGAGGTCGAGAGCGGCATGGACGTGATCGATGCACTGCCCAAGGGCGAGCCGCCGGCAAACCCGGGCAAGATCGTCAAGGCGACCGTCGCCTGATCGAACTGCCGACAAGGGGCATGGCCGCGTTGCCGCAAAGGCTGCGCGGCCGCCTCGCATTTCTGTTTCTATTGCTGTGCCTGCCTGCGCTGGGCGGGTGCAGTTATACCGTCACCCGGCTGGGGCAGGATTGCTCCGGACCGGGCGGTTACTGCCCGCAGACGCGCGAAGTCGCGGGCAAGACCTGGCGCTATGCCCAGCTGGCCCAGAACGTCTATTGGGAAAACGGGCTGACCAGCACAAAGCCCGATGACGAACTCTACGTCCTTCCCGAAGATCTGAAGGAACGCTTCGCTTCGGTCGATGACAAGGTGGGCTTTGCCTACAGCGTGTTCGACCGGTTCGAGGGCGATCACCTGAAGGAAGTCGTACTGGTCTATCGCGGGACCGAGGGGCCCAAGGACTGGTATTACGGCACGCTTCTGGGCCAGCAGGCGCCACGCGGCCTCAGCATCTACCGGCAGGTCCGACATGGACTGGATGAGGCGGGGTATGCCGACATCCCGGTATCATTGACCGGCCATTCGCTTGGCGGGCGCATTGCCGATCACGTTTTGAAAAAGGTCGAGCGTGAGGACGGTGCCTTGCCCGAAACGCTCCACAGCTACCTGTTCAATCCAAACGCGGGCGGCTGGGCGCTGGAAAAAGGCCTCGACGGCAAGACCGTCCACACCTCTGTCTCCGAGACTGCCGACGTCGCCGGATGGGTGCGCTTTGCCGCCAATGACGGGCGCTGGGACGGCTATGTCATAGACTGCCAGTCGACGATCGACCCGGTCGCCAGCCATTTCATGCGGCGGCTGGCCGACTGCCTGACGTGGATCGCCGCGCTTGACAGCGAGGCGGCTAGAAAGTCGGTCATCAGCAATGAGATCGACCCGCCGGTAACGGCAGGAATCGAGAACAAAGCGCTCTGATCAAAGCTGGGCGTTCACCAGCCAGTCGTGGAAGATGCGCACCGGTCGGCTTTCCAGCGCGCGCGGCTTGCACACGAACCAGTAGCTGTAGGGGCTTTTCACCTCGATATCGTAGAGCGTGGCAAGCCTGTCGTCGTTCGATCGGGCGAGGTGGTCGCCATGCAGGATCGCGATGCCGAGCCCTTGCGCCGCCGCTTCCATCAGGAGCGGTCCGCTGTCGAAACTGTCGACCATGAGTTCGTGACGACTGTTGAGACCGACGGCTTTCTTCCAGGCCTCGAAGCTCAACTGCATCTCGGAATGGACGAGAAAGTTCTGCTCGGCCAGCCGCTCGGGATCGGGAAAGCTGCCCAATTGCTCAACCAGAGCTTTTGAAGCGATCGCGTGGACGCGGTTCTGATCGAGCCTAACGTGATGCAGCTTCGGATCGGGCTCGTCCGCCAGCGTGATTGCCGCATCCAGCGTGTCGCCCAGTTTCGGGATCGGGTGGCCCGAGGAATCGATGTCGATGTGCAAACTCGGGTAGAGGCTGCGCAGTTCAGGCAAACGCGGGACCAGTCGTTGGCTGCCGAATAGCGGCATGACCCCAAGTCGCAGGCGCATGATCTTGCTGTCGGCCATCTGCTGACCGATCCTCTCCGCCAATTCGTCCAGCGTTGGCGCAATAGCGTTGAACATCGCTTCGCCATCGTCGGTCAGCGTCATCGCCTGATGCTTGCGATGGAACAGCTTGCGGCCCGTGAAATCCTCAAGCGCGGTGACGCGGCGGGACAGGGCCGACGGGCTGATCGCAAGCTCCTCCGCCGCGGCCTTGGCAGAACCGAGGCGGGCGATGCGGACGAAGGCCTCCAGCGAGCGGAGGGGAGGGAGCCGCTTGGGGACCATTAGGCCGCTTCTTCCTCTTCCGCCTCTTCGGCGGCGACCGGCGGATGGAGGCGCAGGCGTTCGACATGGCGTTCGTTGCCCGCGATCACTTCGAGCTTCCAGCCGCTGTCATGGTCCATGATTTCGCCCACGACGGGGACTTTTTCGGCCAGCACGAAGGCCAGCCCGCCCAGCGTGTCGACCGCTTCCTCGACTTCGGCGAGGCGCGGGTCGACGCGGCGGGCGACTTCCTCAAGCTCGGTACGGGCGTCCGCATCCCACATGCCGTCGTCGATCGGGACCAGAAGCTGGACCGGCGCGTCGTCGTGTTCGTCCTCGATCTCGCCGACGATTTCCTCGACCAGATCCTCGATCGTGATGATGCCGTCGGTGCCCGAATATTCGTCGACTACGATGGCAAGATGCACGCAGCGCGCCCGCATGTCGGCCAGCACGTCCAGCGCGCCGCGCGCTTGCGGCACGTAAAGCGGCTGGCGCATCAGCTTGGTCCAGTCGGACGGGGGTTCCTTCCTGTTCGCCAGGAAGGGGAAAACGTCCTTGATGTGCATCATCCCGATCACGTGATCGAGAGATTCGGAATAGACCGGCATGCGCGAATGGCCATGTTCGGAGAACGTCGCGACCAGCTCGTCCCAGCTTGCGCTGCGATCGATGGCGATGATCTCGCCGCGCGGGATGGCGACGTCGTCGGCATCGTGTTCGCTGAAGTGGAGGAGATTGCGGAGCATCTGACGCTCCAGCATGGTGAGGTCGCCGACGATGCCCTGCGGGCCGTCGCGCTCTTCCTCTTCCTCGTGTTCGTCGATGGCTTCCTCGATCTGGGCGCGAAGCGACTGGTCGCCCTCATGCCCGTCGAAGAAGGTGCGGATTTTATCCCACAGGAATCGCTTTTCGCCCCGTCGGTCAGGCTCCGGGTTGCGAGCGTCTTCTGATCTATCGCCGTCCGACATCGTCGGGCCTCATGGTCCTTTCAACCTGCGGGCTTGTCAAACCGGGTCGCGGTCCCCGTAAGGATCCGCGATGCCGAGACGGGCGAGAATGCGAATTTCCATCGCTTCCATCGCCTCGGCGTCCTCGGTGCTCGTCTCGTGGTCGTAACCGGCAAGATGAAGCAACCCGTGGACAAGCAAATGGGTCGCATGCTTCGCAAGTGCAACAGATTTCTCATCCGCCTCGCGCGCGCAGACGCCGTAGGCGAGGATGATATCGCCCAGCATGACCGGCGCGCCGGGGCTGTTCCGGGCGGCCAGAAGCTCCTCCCGGCTCAACATCGGGAAGCTCAAGACGTTGGTCGGCTTGTCTTTTGCGCGCCACTGGCGGTTGAGGTCGTGGACTTCCTCGTCATCGGCAAAGACGACGCTGACCAGAATTTCGGAGCGCGCGAGTTCGGGCACTTCGGCCGCGACGGCTTCTGCCGCTTCGGCTGAAAGTTCATCCCAATCGGTCGAGTCGCCCCAGACGGGGTCGATGTCGAGTTCCAGTACGGGCGCAGTCATCGCGGGAAAGTCATCAGGAAGGCGGTTTTTCCGCATTCGGACCTTCGTAGGCATCGACGATCCGCCCGACGAGCGGGTGGCGAACCACGTCCGCGGCGGTAAAGCGCGAAACCGCAATGCCCTCGATGCCCTCGAGCCGGCGAACCGCATCGGCAAGGCCCGAGTGCATGACGCCGCCCGGAATATCGACCTGGTTCGGGTCTCCGCACACCACCATCCGGCTGTTCTGGCCGAAACGGGTGAGGAACATCTTCATCTGCGCAGCCGTGGTGTTCTGCGCTTCGTCGAGAATGACGAAGGCATCGCCCAGCGTACGGCCGCGCATGAAGGCGATCGGCGCGATCTCGATCTCGCCGCTGGCGATGCGACGTTCGACCTGTTCTGCGGGCAGACAGTCGTAGAGCGCGTCATAAAGCGGGCGAAGGTAGGGATCGACCTTGTCCTTCATGTCGCCGGGCAGAAAGCCGATCCGCTCACCCGCCTCGACAGCAGGGCGCGAAAGGATGAGGCGCTGCACGCTGCCGGTGATGAGCTGCGCCACGGCCTGCGCCACGGCAAGATAGGTCTTGCCGGTACCTGCCGGCCCGAGGGCGAAGGTCACCTCGTTGCTGGTCAAGGCCTGCATGTAGTCGATCTGCGCGGCGGAGCGCGGCACGATCGTCTTCTTGCGGGTGCGGATCATGATCGGCGGGCGTTTGTCGTCGCCGGTGATGATGCCTTCGAGCGTGGGCTCGCTGCTCATCGCGATTAGCGATTCGACGGCGCCCTGATCAAGCTCGAAACCCTGTTTCAGCCGGGTGTGCATTCCCGAAAGCACCTCTCTGGCGCGGGCCACCGCTTCTTCCGATCCTTCGATCTGGATGCGGTTGCCGCGGGCCGAGATATAGACGCCGAGGCGGTTCTCTATCTGGACGAGGTTGGCATCGAACTGGCCGAAAAGAGTCCCGAGAACCTCGGGATTTTCGAATTCCATTTCGGTGCGGGCCCGTGTGGGGGCCGAATTGCCGGGGAGGCCTGCCGATGGGCTGCCTGCCGGGGCGGAAGTCTGTACGCGCGCCTGCTTGCGGCTCACACGATGTTCCCCACGAATGCTCCTTCGTTCCTGCCGACCGGGCAACGGCCCGGGGCGACTCGGGTATGTGTTGAAGATAGGATACCTCGGGCCGGTGGCAAGGTGTGCAAATGCACTATGCCCCATGCAGATTTCGCCCTGGCTAAACGGTGGGCTCTGCCGCCGCGTGCGCGCAGCCGCTGGGGTCGGGATAGCACTGCTGACCCTGGATGATCGTATCGCCGTCGCTCAGCATCAGTTCGCCGTTTGGCCCGCGCGCGATGGTGGGTGATCCCTTGAAGAATGTTTCCAGCGCGCGCCGCGCGGTCGGGCGGTGGGTTTCGCACTGCGATGCCTCGACCTTGCCGGTGCGCATCCGGCCATCATCGACCCGAGCCTGTCCACTTACCGCGCCCGGACAATCTAGCCAGATCGAGAACGTACCGCCCTTGAACGAGAGTACCGGCGGATGCGTCCCGCCCTCTGCGGTCATCAGGCGGAAGGGCCCGGCCTCCAGCGGCGGGGCGGGCGGTTCGTTGTAGCGTTTGTCGATCTGCGACAGGGTCAGCCTGCGGCCTTCGACAGCGAGTTGAAGCTTGCCCTCGGAATTGCTTCCGATGAGCGGGCGCCCGCCCAGCACTTGCGCCATGGCCGGATCGGGAGTGCTGTCGGGGCAGGCGATCTGCGTTGCGACCGTCCGGCCAGCGGCAAAGCTGGTCCGGCTGCGCACGTAGAGCCCTTCGTGGTAGTTGCAGCCCTGCCAGTGGAGCATTGACTGCGTAAAGTGGACGGTGGCCAGATCGGAATAGCGTTCGGCCAGCGGCTCACCGTCGATGGCAATCACCAGCCAGCTCGTCCCTGCAAGGTCGAAGGCGATGGGGGCGAAGCCTTCGTCGAGCAGGCCACCGCCTTGCGGAGCCACCGGTACCGGCGTCGGCGTCGCCGTGACGGTCGGGCTGGGCGCAGGGACGGGTGTTTCCGCCTCGCCTGAATTGCAGGCGGCAGCCGCGAGAACGGCGACAATCGCGATGTATTTCAGGGATTTGGGTCGGGACATTACCCGACCATCATCGCACAATTGCCGGTCCTTGCAAGGCGGGTAACCACCTATTTCACTATGCGCGCGCCGAAAGAGAGTTGGGACCGGCCTCGAGCAGTTCGACCTCGACCAGATCGCCGACCTTATAGTCGCCGGTAAAGTGCGCGGACTGCAGCCACGGCGTCTTGCCCAGCCACTGGCCTTCGCGGCGGCCCTGACGTTCGACGAGTACCTGACAGGTCTTGCCGACGCTCGCCTTGTTGAAGGCGAACTGGTCGCGGGTGATCGCGGCCTGAAGGCGCTGCAACCGCTCATCCATCACTTCGACCGCGACCTGATCTTCCATCGTCGCGGCAGGGGTGCCGGGGCGGGGCGAGTACTTGAAGCTGAAGGCAGCGGCATAGCGGATCGTGGCCACCATCTGCATCGTCGCTTCGAAGTCGGCATCGGTCTCGCCAGGGAAGCCGACGATGAAGTCGCCGCTGATCGCGATGTCGGGGCGGGCCTCGCGCACGCGCTCGATCAGGCGGATGTAGCTTTCGGCGGTGTGGCTGCGGTTCATCGCGGCAAGGATCGGGTCGCTACCGGCCTGCACGGGCAAGTGCAGGTAAGGCATCAGCTTGTCCACTTCGCCATGCGCCGCAATCAGGGCGTCGGTCATGTCGTTGGGGTGGCTGGTGGTGTAACGGATGCGCGCCAGATCGGGCAGCTTGGCCAGTTCGCGGATCAGTCCGTCGAGGCCGATGTCGCCGCCCTTCGCATCTTCGCCGGTCCATGCATTCACATTCTGGCCCAGCAGGGTTAGTTCGCGCGCGCCCTGTTCGACCAGTTTCTGCGCTTCTTTGATCAGATCGCTGAACGGACGCGATATTTCCGCACCGCGGGTATAGGGCACGACGCAGTAAGTGCAGAACTTGTCGCAGCCCTCCTGTACCGTCAGGAACGCGCTCGGCGCACGCTTGCGGCGTGCGGGGAGGGCGCCGAACTTCGCCTCTGCGGGCATGTCGGTATCGGTCACGCGCTCGCCCGCGCTGGCCTTTTCGATCATTTCGGGCAGGCGGTGATAGGCCTGCGGGCCGACGACCATGCGGACGTCCTTGGCGCGTTTCATGATCTCTTCGCCTTCGGCCTGCGCGACGCAACCGGCGACCGCGATCAGCGGGCTGGAGCCGTCGTCCCGGCCCCAATCCTTCACGATCCGGCCAATATCGGAATAGACCTTCTCTGCCGCCTTTTCGCGGATGTGGCAGGTGTTGAGCACGACGAGATCGGCGTCTTCGCCTTCGACTGCCGCTTCCATGCCCTGCGCGCCCAGAAGTTCGGCCATGCGCTCGCCGTCATAGACGTTCATCTGGCAGCCGAAGCTTTTAACGCGGAAACTTTTGGGGGTGGAGACCTTGTTCATGGGGCGCCCTTACGCGCTTTCGGCGCGCATTTGAAGATCGCGCGAGGGGTAAGTTTCTACTGGCCCATCGCCCGTTCGAGCGCGCGGCGCGTGGCCGCGGCGATTGTCTTGCGCCCGGCAAGGCTTTCGCCCGTCAGCGGGGGCAGGAAATGCACGGTAATGTCCAAAGGCCCGTGCCTGCCCAGCACCTTGAAGAAGTTGTCGAGCCCCGGTTCGTCGCCCACCCAAGCGATTTCCTGCGCAGCCGTGCCGAAATCGAGAAAGACCGGCTGAACCGCAACGCCTTCGGGTGCAGGGTCGATCGCGGAAAGGAGCGAGCTCTTGAGTGGCAGCAGGTCCTTGCCGTCGCTCGTCGTTCCTTCGGGAAACAGCGTCAGAACGTGCGAATTGTCCAGCGCCTCACGTACCTGTTCGATCTGGCGCGTCACGGTCTGGCGGCGGGTGCGGGCGATGAAGACGGTGTCGTTCATTTCGGCCAGCCACTTCAGGAACTTGCTCTGCGCGATTCCGTCATGGCCAACAAAGGCGCTGCCGGTGCAGGCGGCGACGATCGGGATGTCGAGCCAGCTGAGGTGATTGGCGAGCAGGATCGCGCGCGGCTCCAGTTCGCCGGTCGTCGCAATCCGCACGCCCATCATGCGGGCAACCCCGCCAAGGAAAATGCGCGGCACGATGCGGCGGCGCGTGACCAGGCGCGAGAGAATGTAGGCGGGAATGCAGAGCAGAAGCCAGCCGATCAGCGCGATCAGCCGGCCCGCAATCCGCAGTCGGCGCACAGGATCAGTCCCGTTCCAGCTTTACGCCGTAAAGTTCCATCCGGTGGTCGACGAGGCGGAAGCCGAGGCGTTCGGCGATCTGGCGCTGCAACGCTTCAAGCTCGGGATCGACGAATTCGACGACCTTGCCGGTCTCGACGTCGATCAGGTGATCGTGGTGAGCCTCGGGCGCGGCTTCGTAACGGGCGCGGCCATCGCCGAAGTCGTGGCGGTCGAGGATACCGGCCTCTTCGAACAGGCGGACGGTGCGGTAGACCGTGGCGATCGAAATGCGCGGATCGATGGCAGACGCACGCGAATGCAGCAGTTCCACGTCGGGGTGGTCCTCACTATCGGACAGGACGCGAGCGATCACGCGGCGCTGGTCCGTTATGCGAAGGCCGCGTTCGGCACAGACTGCTTCGATGTCGATACGATTGGGCACCGGTCGGTCAGTTCTTTCGATTTACGCCGGTCGGCAGGTTGCAGGCGGTTGGCTGAAGCGCGGACCATAGTCCGTTGATCCGCAATAGCGCAACCGCCCGAACCCTCAAATCCCTCAGGATTTCTTGGCGGCGGCCTTGCGGCGGCCCGGCTTGCGACCCAGGCCGATCTTCTTGGCCAGTTCGCGGCGCTTTTCGGCGTAGTTCGGGGCGACCATCGGATAGTCGGCGGGCAGATTCCAGCGCGCACGATATTCTTCCGGCGTCATGTTGTAGTGCGTCATCAGGTGGCGCTTGAGCATCTTGAGCTTCTTGCCGTCTTCAAGGCAGACGATGTAGTCGGGCTTGACAGAAGAGCGGATCGAAACGGCCGGTTCCGGCGGCGTTTCTTCTTCGGCCGGTTCGGAACCAAGGCCGGCAAGCGCGTTGTAGATGTTGTTGATGAGGGTCGGTACGTCGGAAACTTCGACGGGGTTGTTGCTGACGTGGGCGGCAACGATATCCGAAGTAAGCGTGATGAGGGTTTCCGTCATGTCCGGGGCGGAATTGTCCATTTCTGTGTCCTTTGCGATCACGAACTCAGGCGTTTTCGCCGATCGGCGAAATATGGTGGAAGGCCGCGAGTGTCCGTCTCGCAGCCACTTATAGGGCGCATGTCCCCCGACAACAAGTCCCTGTGAACCACTCTTAAGTATCAATTCGATACATTGTTCCTGAAGCGCGGTTCGACTTGCCTGCGCTATTTTCGATTATTGTGCGCTGCGCAATTCGATTACTTGAACTAACGTCCTTGCAAATGTCTTTGCATCGCGCAGCCGCCCGTCGGCACCGCGATAGTAGTCCCGCCGCAAACCGACCTGTTCGAAGCCGTAGCGGCGATAGAAATGCTCTGCCGGATTGTCGGCGCGCATTTCGAGAAACAGGCGCGCAGTCCCTCTTTCCTGAGCGTTTGCAAGGAGGTGCTCAAGTAACCGCGAGCCAAGACCAAGTCTTCGATACTCGGGATCGACCGCGATCAGCAGTAGCTCTTCTTCATCCACGACCTGCCGCGTGAGGTAGAAGCCGGCGGTGGGTACGGAAGGTGAGGGCGGGCCCAGCACGCCATGCGCGTCGATCATCGCAAAGCGCGTGCCGGGGATGAGCATGGCAGATGCCAGCTGCCGCTCGTTCCATGCTTCGCCGAATGCTGGATCGAATGCGGAGAGCATGACCGACATCATGCCGTCCATTTCGGGCGCGGTCGGTCTCATGGCATTTTCCTGCCGGGCAGCTTTGCATCTGGCGCACGGCCATAGGCGGGGCGCACATCGCGGGTGAGAGCGCTTTCGGGCAGTTCAGCGAAACGCCGCGCATCGGGCAGCATTGCCTGCGCCGTGCCGGTCCCTCGCAAGTTTACCAATGACCCAGCCTGGCTGCCGACGACGAGGTCTGCGCCGATCTGCGATGCCGCATCGTCTGGGCGGAGCGATCGCACCGGTGCGAGGCTGGAGCCGTCGGCTTCGAACTCCTCGACGAACCACTCGCCATGGCCGCCGGTATTCACTACCGCGACCGGCACCGCGCCATGCTCGGCCCGCGCCTGGGCAGCGAGCAGGGCGGGTGTGTGATAGCCGAATAGGTCCGCTTTCCACGCCAGGGCCAGTGCCCTGGCTGCAGCAAGTCCGACACGGATGCCCGTGAAACTGCCCGGCCCCAGCGCTACGACGACGCGGTCGGCACGGCCCTTTTCAGGTAGCGCGCCGATCATCGGCACAAGGCGTTCGGCATGGCCTCGGCCAAGCTGGAACCACTCGCCCGCAAGGCATTCGCTGCCCTCGAAAAGAGCAGCCGAGCAAGCGTCGGTCGCGCTGTCGATCACGAGTGTCCGCGTCATGACGTCAGCAGATTTGGCCGGTCAGGCGGCGCGAACCTCGGTCACTTCGGGAACGTAGTGCTTCAAAAGCCCCTCGATCCCGTGCTTCAGCGTCTGGGTCGAAGACGGGCAGCCTGCGCAGGCACCCTGCATCGTCAGGAAGACGACGCCCTCGCGGAAACCGCGATAGATGATGTCGCCGCCATCGCCCGCCACTGCGGGGCGAACACGGGTTTCGATCAGTTCGCGGATTTGTGCGACGACATCGGCATCGGCCGGATCGTCGCCCATGTCGGCATCTTCCGCCGGAACGGCGATGTCGCCTGCATCGCCGCCTGTGAACAGCGGTGCGCCCGAGACGAAATGGTCGAGCAGGATGGCCACGACCTGCGGTTTGAGGTCCGCCCACTGCACGCCCGGTGCGACGCTGACCGACACGAAGTCGCTGCCGAAGAACACGCCGGTCACATCGCCGAGCGAGAAAAGAGCAGAGGCCAGCGGCGATACTTCCGCAGCGTCGGGATCGGTGAATTCGCGCGTGCCGCTGGGCATGACCTGCCGTCCGGGCAGGAACTTCAGCGTGGCGGGGTTGGGCGTGGTTTCGGTTTCGATGAACATGGCGACGATTTAGGCCCCTTCCGTCAGGGATCAAGCGTTCATTCTATGCCTTTTGTGCGCGGGATGACAGCCATGTTCACTGGCGCTTCACGCTGGCAGCCCATATATCGGGTCCCATGACCTTCCTGAAACGTGCCGCACCTGCCTGTGCGCTGATCTTCTCACTCCTCGCCACCACCGCCATTGCGCAGCCCGCACCTTCTGCCGAAGCGCAGCGTGAATGGCCGCAGGTGGACCAGGAACGCCCGTGGATCTATCGCGGCAGCGACATTCCGCCCGACACCGAATGGACGTTCGGCGAACTGTCGAACGGCGTGCGCTATGCGGTGCGTTTCAACGAGGTGCCACAAGAACAGCTTTCGGTTCGCGTGCGCGTGGATGCAGGCAGCTTGCACGAACAGGACAGCGAGCGCGGCTTTGCCCACCTCATCGAACACCTCGTCTTCCGCCAGTCCCGCTACCTGAAGGAAGGGGAGACGATTCCCCGCTGGCAGGAACTGGGGGCGACTTTTGGCTCGGATACCAACGCGGAAACGACGCCGACGCACACCGTATACAAGCTCGACGTGCCGGGCATCGACGTTGCCAAGGCGGACGAGACGTTCCGCCTCTTGTCGGGCATGATCGAGGCGCCGACCCTTTCGGAAAGCGGGGTACGCACCGAGGTTCCGATCGTTCTTGCCGAGCGCCGTGAACGCGGCGGCGCGGGCAAACGTGCGGCAGATGCGACGCGCGAGACCTATTTTGCCGGCATGGGCCTTGCCGAACGCAGCCCGATCGGCACCGTCGAAACGCTTGAGGCCGCCAACCAGAAGAGCGTTCGCGCCTTCTACAAGCGGTGGTACCGGCCCGAAAACACCGTGATCTCGGTGGCGGGCGATCTCGATCCGGCAGTGATGGTCCAGTTGCTCGAAAAGCATTTCGGCGACTGGGATGCGAAGGGCGAACCCGTGCCCGCGCCCGATTTCGGTGCGCCGACGCCTGGCCCCGATGCCAGGGCGGCAGCGGGCGCGCTTGCTCCGGTCGACAAGCTGACAGTGCTGCACGAACCAGACCTGCCGGTCTCGATCAGCTACACGATCATGCGCCCGTGGGAGAAGGTGGCCGACACCATCGTCTATAACGAGGGCCTGCTGACCGATCAGCTTGCCATGTCGATCATCAACCGCAGGCTGGAAAACAAGGCGCGCGCAGGCGGCAGCTTCCTTGCCGCGCAGATCGGGCAGGACGACGTCAGCCGCAGCGCCGACATGACGTTCGTGTCGATCACCCCGCTCGGCAACGACTGGCGCGCCGCGCTGGCCGACGTGCGCGCCGTGATAGCCGACGCGCTTACCACCCCGCCTAGCGAGGCGGAAATCACGCGTGAGCTTAACGAGTTCGAAAACGCCTTCTCCATTGGTGTCGAGACGCAGGCCGTGCAGCAGGCGACCGATCTTGCCGACAATGTCGTGCAGGCCGTCGACATCCGCGAAACCGTGGCCGCGCCCGATACCGTGCTCAACGTGCTTCGCAGCATGAAAGGCAAGGTCACGCCCGCAATCGTGCAGGACCACACCCGTGCGCTGTTTACCGGATCGGTCCTGCGCGGCGTGATGAACGTGCCCGATGTGGCAAGCGGCGACGAAGCCGCTTTTCGCGCAGCCATGCTCGCACCGGTAGAGGCCGACGCCTCGGCCCGGCTCGAGGACAAGCAGGTTTCGTTCGCCGACCTTCCCGCCATCGGCACGCCTGGTACGGTGACTTCGGTCGCGCCCATCGGCGTGCTCGAGATCGAGACCGTCAAGCTGTCGAACGGCGTCAACGCGCTCGTCTGGCAAAGCGATGCCGAACCGGGGCGCGTTTCGGTCCGCGTCCGCTTTGGCGAGGGCTACGAGGCGTTCGGCAAGGACGATGCGCCCTATATCTCGCTGGGTGAGTTCGCCCTGATGGGCACCGGAATGGGCGAATTGTCGCAGGACGATCTCGACCAGATTTCCAATGGCCGGAAGATGGGCCTCGACTTCTCGATCGAGGACAGCGAATTCGTCTTCGGCGCGGAAACGCGTGCTGCGGATCTCGAAGACCAGCTCTATCTTTTCGCTGCCAAGCTGTCCGATCCGCGCTGGGACGCGAACCCGGTGCTGCGCGCCAAGGCCGCGCTCGAAATGGGTTATGACAGCTATGCCACCAGTCCCAATGGCGTGATGAGCCGCGATCTCGAACAGATCCTGCGTGGCGGCGACCCGCGTTTCGCAACGCCAACGCCCGAGGAGCTGAAGAAGACCGACATGGCAGGCTTCCGCAAGGTGTGGGAGCCGATCCTCGCCAGTGGGCCGGTGCAGGTCGAGATTTTCGGCGATATCCAGCGTGATGAGGCGCTTGCCGCGCTGAGCCGCACGTTCGGCGCGCTTGCCCCCCGAGAGGAGGCGAGCGCAGATATCAACCTGTCGAAGGAGCCTGCGCCCACCAGCACCCCGATCGTGCTGACCCACCGCGGCGATGCCGATCAGGCTGCGGCTGTCATTGGCTGGCCGACTGGCGCAGGGCGCGAAGGCGTCCGCGTTTCGCGCCAGCTCGAGATCCTGGCGCAGATCTTCAACAATCGCCTGTTCGATGCGATGCGCGAACGTTTGGGCGCAAGCTACGCGCCCAATGTCGGCTCGCGCTGGCCGCTTGATCGCAAGGACGGCGGCATGATCCTTGCCATGGCGCAATTGACACCTGACGCGGTACCCGCCTTCTTCGAGGAATCGCGCAAGATTGCGGCTGACCTTGCCGCCGCGCCGCCGAGCGGGGAGGAAATCTCCCGCGTGACCGAACCGCTGCGCCAGCTGATCAGCCGTGCATCGAGCGGCAACGGTTTCTGGCTGCGCGAGCTGGCCGGAACCGCCAACGATCCTAACCGCGCGCTGGCCGTGAGGACGATCCTCAACGACTATTCGAGCACCTCGCCAGAAGCGATGCAGGCGCTGGCGCAGGCCTTCCTGCTCAATGACAAGTCTTTCGAGGTCGCGATCGTGCCGGAGGGTTACAAGCTGCCGTAACCGTAACAGGCGATCACGCAGATCGCGATAATTGCGGCTGAAACCTTTGCAATGCTCGGGCAGGCGGCGTATTGCGCCCCTATTCCGACATTTTCGGACATTATGAAACGCCGCCCGATGGGATGGCGGCGAGCGAGTTTCGGAGCAGAAAAGTGGCGAGCAAGTGGAGCCCGGATAGCTGGAAGTCCTTCGAGGGCAGGCATCTTCCGGAATATGCGGACAAGGCGGTACTGGCAGACGTGGAGCAGCGTCTCTCGACCTTTCCGCCGCTCGTCTTTGCCGGTGAGGCCCGTGCGCTGAAGGCGGAACTTGGCGAGGTTGCCAACGGTCGCGGTTTCCTGCTGCAGGGCGGCGACTGTGCGGAAAGCTTTGCCGAATTCCACCCCGATAACATCCGCGACACCTTCCGTGTCCTGCTGCAGATGGCCGTCGTCATGACGTTTGCCAGCAAGCAGCCGGTGGTGAAGGTCGGCCGCGTTGCCGGACAGTTCGCCAAGCCGCGTTCGGCCCCGACCGAAAAGCAGGGCGATGTCGAACATTCGAGCTATTTCGGCGACATCATCAACGACATCAATTTCGACGGTGAAGGCCGCAAGCCCGATCCCGAACGCATGGTCCGCGCCTACAGCCAGTCGGCGGCGACGATGAACCTCCTGCGCGCTTTCGCGACCGGCGGTTACGCGAACCTGCGCCAGGTTCACCAGTGGACGTTGGACCATATCGGTCGCAGTGCATGGGGCGAACGCTTTGCCCAGACTGCCGACCGTATCGGTGAAGCGCTGGACTTCATGGAAGCTTGCGGTGTCGATCCTTCGGAAGTCCCACAGCTTCAGGGCACCAGCTTCTACACCAGCCACGAGGCGCTGCTCCTGCCTTACGAGCAGGCGATGACGCGTCAGGATTCGCTGACCGGCGACTGGTACGACACCAGCGCACACATGCTGTGGATCGGAGACCGCACCCGTTTCGAAGGTTCGGCGCACGTCGAATACCTGCGCGGTGTCGGAAACCCGATCGGCATGAAGTGCGGTCCTTCGCTCGATCCTGATGCGCTGCTCAAGATGCTCGACACGCTGAACCCGTCGCGCGAGGCTGGCCGCATCACGCTGATCAGCCGCTTCGGTCACGAAAAGGTGGAGGCAGGGCTTGCCCCGCTGGTCCGTGCGGTGAAGCGCGAAGGCCACCCCGTCGTCTGGTCGTGCGATCCGATGCACGGCAACGTCATCAAGGCGGCCTCGGGACTCAAAACCCGTCCGTTCGAACGCATCCTGTCCGAAGTGAAGGGCTTCTTCGCGGTTCACCGCGCAGAGGGCACGCATGCTGGCGGCATCCATATCGAGATGACCGGCCAGGACGTGACCGAATGCACCGGCGGCGCGATCGCTATCACCGACGAGGGCCTGTCAGACCGCTATCGCACGCATTGCGATCCGCGCCTGAACGGCGCGCAGTCGATCGAACTGGCATTCCTGCTGGCCGAAGAACTCAACGCGGAAGCGGCGGTTCGCAAGGCGGAAGCGGCCTGATCCATCCTGAATTGGCATGGTTGCGCAGGCTTGATGCGAAGTTAATTCGCACAGCCTCGCAACCGTAATGCTTTTTATGCATTGTGAAGGGCATGGAGAATGCCCATCGCAAGACCGCTGGTGAAATAACGGGGCAGACGACCCTTACGCTGGCGGAGCGGTTCCGGCGCACCCGTGCGTTGAGCGAGGCTCTGGCCGCGCCGCTTTCCGATGCCGATGCTACTATCCAGTCTATGGAAGATGCGAGCCCTGCCAAGTGGCACCTTGCGCATACGACGTGGTTTTTCGAGACATTCCTGCTGCGCGATCACCTCGACGGCCATGCGCTGTTCGATGAGCGTTATCCGTTCCTGTTCAACTCGTATTACGAGGCAGAGGGCGCCCGGATCGGGCGTTTTTCGCGTGGTATGCTTTCGCGCCCCTCGCTGGATGAGATCATTACCTTCCGACACGCGGTGGACGAGGCGATGGAAGCGCTGATTACCCGCGAGGATTGTGCCGGCCTGATCGCTCTCGGGATTGCGCACGAACAGCAGCACCAGGAACTGCTGCAGACCGACATCAAGCATGCGCTGTTCCAGAACCCGCTTGGCCCGGCGATGTATGCCGAACCGGCACCTGCGTTTCAGGACGTGGATGAGGGCTGGACCGAGTACCCCGGCGGCATCGCGCAGATCGGCCATGACGGAGGCGGTTTCGCCTTCGATAACGAGGGTCCGCGCCACCGCGTTCTGCTCGAACCTTTCGCGCTTTCGCGCAGTCTCGTGACAAACGGGCAGTGGGCCGAGTTCATCGCCGACGGCGGTTATCGCGATCCTGCGCTCTGGCTGTCCGATGGCTGGGCTTGGGTGCAGCGCGATGGCATTGACGCGCCGCTCTACTGGCACGAGGACGAACATTTCACGCACGCCGGATGGCAGAAGCGCGACGCCCACGCTCCGGTGACGCATATCTCCTATTTCGAAGCCGACGCATTCGCATCGTGGGCAGGGCATCGTTTGCCTACAGAGTTCGAGTGGGAAGCACTGGCAACCACGGAAGACCCATCATCGGGCGACCAGTTGGATGAGGCCGGCCCCGTCCTGCCGCGCGCCACGGGCGCGTTATTCGGCTCGGTCTGGCAGTGGACCCGCAGCGGTTACCTGCCTTACCCGCGCTACCGGCCCGCAGAAGGCGCGGTCGGCGAATACAACGGCAAGTTCATGAGCGGCCAGTTCGTCCTCAAGGGCGCGTCCTGCGCCACGGTGCGTGGCCATTCGCGGGCCAGCTACCGCAATTTCTTCTATCCGCATCAACGCTGGCAATTCACCGGCCTGCGTCTGGCGAAAGATATCTAGGAGCACCGATGCCGGTCCAGGAAGCACTTCGCATTATTGATGAGGACGACAGCGGCATAGACCGCGCCTTCAGGAACGACGTGCTGCAGGGCCTGTCACAAGACCAGAAGGCGATTCCCGCACGCTGGTTTTACGACGAGCGCGGTTCGGAACTGTTTGAGGAAATCACCAAACTTGACGAATACTACCCGACCCGCGCCGAGACCGAGATCCTGAGGAATAACGCTGCTGCATTTGCCGCGGCGATTGGGGCAGGAACGGCCGTGGTCGAGTTCGGATCAGGCAGTTCGGCCAAGACACCTCTGTTGCTCAAATCGATCGATCCGGCGGCTTATGTGCCAATCGACATCTCGGGCGACTTTCTGCGCGCGTCATCGGGGCAGCTTGCCGCCAAGTTCCCGTCGATCCCTGTCTGTCCGGTAGAGGCCGACTTCACCAAGAAGGTCACGATGCCTCGCGCCATTGCGGGCATGCCGCGCCTCGGCTTCTTCCCCGGCTCGACCATCGGCAACCTCGTACCGCGCACCGCAGTCGACTTGCTGCGCGAGATGCGAGAGACTCTGTGCGACGGGGCGGACCGTCCTGCCAAGCTCTTGATCGGGATGGACCGTGTAAAGGACACCGCCGTCCTAGAGGCGGCCTATGACGATGCGCGCGGAATTACCGCAGACTTCAACCTCAACGTCCTCCACCGCATCAACCGCGAGCTGGAGGGCACACTGCCCGTCGGCGACTTCGTCCATCGCGCGATCTGGAACGATGCCATCGCCCGGATCGAGATGCATCTGGAGGCGCGCCGTGACCTCGCGTTCAACGTCTGTGAACGCCGCTTTACGATGCTGAAAGGCGAGACGATCCATACCGAAAACAGCCACAAGTACACCCGTCGCAGCGCCAATGCCCTGTTGCTCGCCGGTGGCTGGACGCCGGTAACCCATTGGCGCGACGCGCAAGATCGTTTCATGCTGATCCTTGCCGAAGCAAGCCCGTTGCGCATGGCGCCCTGACCGGCGCAATCCAGACTAACCTATTGCAGTTGCGAACTTGCGCTCTGCGCCTATCGCGGCTAACGGCAGCCCTCCCTTAGCGGACCCGCAATCGTGCGGGTGTTTCCGCGCGAACATATGCAGCGAGTAGTTGAAATGGGTTACCGGGTAGTCGTCGTCGGTGCGACCGGAAATGTCGGTCGTGAAATGCTCACCATCCTGGCAGAGCGCGAGTTCCCGATTGACGAGATCGCCGCTGTCGCGTCCTCGCGTTCCACGGGGTCCGAAATCGATTTTGGCGAAACCGGCAAGAAGCTCAAATGCAAGAACATCGAGCATTTCGACTTCACCGGCTGGGACATCGCCTTGTTCGCGGCAGGCTCCGGTCCGACGGCAGAATACGCGCCCAAGGCGGCGGCAGCCGGCTGCGTCGTGATCGACAACTCGTCGCTTTACCGCATGGACCCGGACGTTCCGCTGATCGTGCCCGAAGTGAACCCGGACGCGATCGATGGCTATACGAAGAAGAACATCATCGCGAACCCCAACTGCTCCACCGCGCAGATGGTCGTTGCCTTGAAGCCGCTGCACGACGCGGCGAAGATCAAGCGCGTCGTCGTAGCCACGTACCAGTCGGTTTCCGGCGCGGGCAAGGCGGGCATGGACGAGCTGTTCGAACAGAGCCGCGCGATCTTCGTGGGCGACCAGGTCGAACCGAAGAAGTTCACCAAGCAGATCGCTTTCAACGTGATCCCGCACATCGACGTTTTCCTCGACGACGGTTCCACCAAGGAAGAGTGGAAGATGGTCGCCGAAACTAAGAAGATCCTCGATCCCAAGGTGAAGGTCCACGCCACTTGCGTGCGCGTGCCGGTCTTCGTCGGCCACTCGGAATCGCTCAACATCGAATTCGAGGAAGAGCTTTCGGCAGAAGCGGCCCAGAACATCCTTCGCGAGGCGCCGGGCGTGATGCTCGTCGACAAGCGTGAAGACGGCGGATACGTGACGCCGGTCGAATGCGTTGGCGATTACGCTACGTTCATCAGCCGCGTCCGCGAAGATTCGACGGTCGACAACGGCCTTGCTCTGTGGTGCGTTTCGGACAACCTGCGAAAGGGTGCGGCGCTCAACGCGGTTCAGATCGCCGAACTGCTGGGCCGCCGCCACCTCAAGAAGGGCTGATGACCGCCCCGCTTCTCGAACACGTCACGGCGGCGGACGGCACGAAGCTTGCCGTCCACCGCACGGGCGCGGGAAAGCCGATCGTGCTGCTGCACGGGCTGTTTTCCAGCGCAGAAGTAAACTGGATCAAGTTCGGCACCGCGCAGATGCTGGCCGATGCCGGGTTTGACGTAATCATGCCGGACTTGCGCGCGCACGGGCTGTCGGAGGCTCCGCACGGGGAGTACGCGCATAACGTGCTGGTCGACGATCTGCGCGATGTGATCGCGCACTACCGGCTTGGTGCGTTCGATCTTGCGGGCTTCTCGCTTGGTGCGCGGACCTCGCTCAATGCTGTGCTCGACGGTCTGCGGCCAGAGCGGCTGGCGCTGGTCGGCATGGGCTGGGAAGGGCTAATCGGCTGGGACAAACGCATCGCATTTTTCGTCGATGCCATCGACCGGTTCGATGAAATCCGCATGGGCGATGCCGCCTTCTTCGCAAAGAGCTTCATGAAGACGCAGAAGGTGGACCGTGTCGCCGCCCGTGCACTGCTGACATCGATGCAGGGCACGGACGTGTCGAACCTCGACGCCGTGACGATGCCGACGAAGGTCATTAACGGCGCGAAGGACCAGGACAACGGTTCGCCCCACACGCTGGTCGAAAAGCTGCCCAATGCGTCGTTCGCCGAAATACCCGGCACGCACATGAGCTGCGTTTCCGAGCCCGCGCTCGGTCAGGAACTCGTCCGCTTTTTCGTGTACTGATCCTGTCCGAAGGCAATTTTAGCGGAACGGCGGCTCGTTAAAGGCGCGCAGCTTGCGGCTGTGCAACCGATCGCCTTCCGCCTTCAGCAGTTCGCACGAACGGATGCCGATCTGCAGGTGGCTCGCAATCGCTTCCTCGTAGAAACGGTTCGCCTGGCCGGGCAATTTAAGCTCACCATGGATCGGCTTGTCCGACACGCACAGTAGCGTCCCGTAAGGTACGCGGAAGCGATAGCCCTGCGCCGCGATCGTCGCGCTTTCCATGTCGATGCCCACCGCGCGTGACAGCGACAGACGGTGCCCGGTGTTGGTCACCTGCAGTTCCCAGTTGCGGTCGTCGGTCGTGACGACAGTACCGGTGCGCATGCGTTTTTTAAGGTCCGCGCCCGCCGTGCCGCTGATCTCCTCGGCCGCGCGGGCCAGCGCCTGCTGGACCTCGGCAATGGCGGGAAGCGGGATTTCGGGCGGAAGAACGGCGTCCAGCACGTGATCGTCGCGCAAATAGGCGTGGGCCAGAACGTAGTCGCCGATCTTCTGACTGGGCCGCAGACCGCCGCAGTGCCCGATCATCAGCCACGCCTCGGGCCGAAGCACGGCGAGGTGATCGGTGATCGTCTTCGCGTTCGACGGGCCGACGCCGATGTTGACCAGAGTGATGCCCCCGCGGTTCGGAGCGACGAGGTGATAGGCTGGCATCTGGTGGCGACGCCACGCCGTGTCGGACAGGCGGGCCCGCGCGTTCTGCGTCTTTTCTGTCAGCATCAGTCCGCCGGCGCCTGCCAGCGCGGAAAAGCCGCCTTCGCCAAGCTGCTCACCGGCCCAGTCCACGAATTCGTCGACATAGCGGTGGTAGTTGGTGAACAGGATGAAGCGCTGGAAATGGTCGGGATTCGTACCGGTATAGTGTTCCAGCCGCGCAAGGCTGAAATCGGTACGCAGCGCGTCGAACAGCGACATCGGCATGGGCCCGCCGCCGCCGATGTCGATGCCGTCGGCCAGTTCGTCGCCGATCAGCGAAAGCTCTGTCGCTGGGAAATGACGCGCCAGTTCCAGCGGGCTGACCCCTGCAAGCACCGCACCGGCCTCCCCGTCTACCACGTAGGGGAAGGGGATCTCCTGCCGCGAGGGCCCGACCTCGATCTCGACGTCGTAGTCGGCCATGATCAGGTTGAGCTGTTCGGACAGGTATTCGTTGAACAGGCGCGGGCGCGTGATGGTCGTGGCGTAAAGGCCGGGGCGCGTCAGGCGGGCGAAGGCACGGGTGACGTTCGCGGCGACATCGGCTTCGCGGAATTTCAGGCGCAGTTCGGGATAGGCATACGATCCGTCGGTTCGACGGCTTCCGGCCGGCTTGGTGCCGTCGGTGGCAAAGGCCAGGAGGTCTGCGCGAAGGGTGGCGCGGGCCTCGTCGTAAATGCGGGTGATTTCGGAAATGATTTCTTCTGTTGTTTTCATGGACAGGAGTTAGCGCCTGCCCGGTTACAATTCAAAGGCCCGATGCACTTTTCGTCTATGCCGTGTTCGCGCGGTGACGGTGGACGAATCAGACATTTTTCGGGGGATCTGCTTTTCCGGCTTGGCGGTGCAGGGCATCGGCGCTAGCGGAGCGGCCGGAATGCGACGTATCTTCCGTCTCTCGCGCCCCGACGCATGCCGACGCTTCCCCCGGTACGTCCGGCCCCCGCAGTTCAACCGACGCTGTCGGCCAAGGCGCTATCCGCTCGCCAGCTACACACGCTTCCCCCATCCACGGGACCACCATCCATCGCCTGATTTCCTGTTCGGGCCACATAGGCCTGAAGCTATAACGATTTCAGATTTATGGATTTTACAGATGAGAACCGTACTTGCGAGCGGCGCTTTCGCGCTGCTTCCGATCCTTGCCGCGCAACCTGCGCTGGCCGAGACGACCGACGACGCCAACGAGATCCGCGTCGAAACTGCTCTGCTGCACCCTTCAGCAGGCCTGATGAACGACCACATGCTCGACGGGGCGCTGGGGGTTCACCGCGTGGTTATTGCCTCGCGCTATCGCGAACGGCCGACCTCGGCGCAATTGACGATGAATGCCCGCTGCCTGATCGCAGCGGCGACCGGTATCGAGATGGAGACGTGCTTTGCACCCCAGGACTGGACGCCGGTCCGGAGGCGGGCGGTGCTGGCCGCACAGTTAAAGGCCATCTGACTGCCCGAAAGCGCCTGAACAGCGATCCCGCACGACTGGCAAAGAAAAAGGCGCGGCAGGTGATCCCGCCGCGCCCTTTTTTCAGGCCGTATCGGCTTGAAGAAGCTCTCAGGCCTCCTCTTCGCCTTCGGCTTCGCCCTCTGCAACGTCCGTGGCGATTTCGCCCGGTTCGGCGTTGGGATCGAAAGCTTCGGTGAAGCCGCCCTTGTCCTGCGATTCTTCTTCGAACATCGCAGCAAGGACGTCGACGCCTTCGCTCTGCAGTTCGGCTTCGTCGTCCGAACGGGCAACGTTTGCCTTGATCGTGACGCGAACTTCCGGGTGCAGGGCGACGGTGACGTCGAACATGCCGATGGTCTTGATGGGCGAACCCATGATGACCTGCTTCTTGTCGACGTCGAAGCCCTTGTCGGCAAGCGCCAGGGTGACGTCACGAACGTTGACCGAACCGTAGAGCTGGCCGGCGTTCGAAGCGGCGCGGATCAGGACGATCTCGGTGCCGTCGATCTTTGCGCCAGCAGCTTCGGCGTCGGTGCGACGCTCTGCGTTTTCCTTTTCGAGGCGGTCGCGGTTGGCTTCGAAGACCTTCTTGTTGGCTTCGTTCGCGCGCAGGGCCTTCTTCTCGGGGAGAAGATAGTTGCGTGCATAGCCGTCCTTCACGGTGACGACGTCACCGATCGAGCCGAGCTTCTCGATGCGTTCGAGCAGAATGATATCCATGGATCCGCTCCTTACTTAACGACGTAGGGCAGCAGGCCGATCTGGCGTGCGCGCTTGATCGCCTTCGACAGCTCGCGCTGCTTCTTGGCGGATACGGCGGTGATGCGCGAAGGCACGATCTTGCCACGCTCGGACATGAAGCCCTGAAGCAGACGGACGTCCTTGTAGTCGATTGCCGGAGCGTTCTTGGCAGAGAATGGGCACGACTTGCGGCGACGGAAAAACGGACGGGCCATTAGCGATCTCCCCGACGGCCGCGGCGTTCGCGGTCATTCTTGCGCATCATCACCGAGGGGCCTTCCTCGTGTTCTTCGACGCGGACGGTCATGTAACGAATGACGTCTTCGTTGATGCGCGTCTGGCGCTCAAGCTCTGCAACGACGCCGGCGGGGGCATCGATGTTGAGCATCACGAAGTGAGCCTTGCGGTTACGGTCGATCTTGTAGGCGAGGTTCTTGAGGCCCCAGGTCTCCATCTTGGTGACCTTGCCTTCGTTTGCCTCGACGATTTCGGTTGCGGTGTTCGCAAGCGCGTCAACCTGAGCCTGGCTCAGGTCCTGGCGCGCCAGGAACACATGCTCGTAAAGCGGCATGCGTAGCGTCCTTGTACTTACTGCCGATCGGCTGACCTTTGCACCGGATGTGCAAGGCCCCTCCGGCCTTCTGCTTTCCCGTGCCGGACAGGCAGGGAAGCGCGCGCCTTACAGGGTCTGGCCGCAAATGCAAGGCCAAAGGGCGCGGTGGCGCGCCTGTTTGACCGGGGAACGGGCGGGCCTAATGTCCTGTTCGACGACGAGTCGCAACCATTCGCATTGGGGGATGCGTATGACGAATGCCGTGCCGATGGACATGATGGACGTGGCCGCAACGCCGGACGAACCGGCAACTGCGGGGCGGATCCGCTCGCTTGACCTTGTCCGCGGGTTCGCGGTGCTGGGCATTCTGGCCGCGAACATGGTGGCCTTCGCTCTGCCCGGAAGCGCGCACCGCGTGCCGACGATGATCGAGGACAGTTTTGCCGAAAAGCTGTTCTGGCTGATCAACCTGCTGTTGGTTGACGGCAAGATGCGCGGGCTGTTCACGGTCCTGTTCGGGGCGGGCGTTGCGCTGTTTCTCGAACATGCGCGGGCCAAGGGCGCGAAGGGCTGGTGGCTGCAGTTCCGGCGACTGTTCTGGCTCTGGGTCTTCGGGTCGCTCCATTACGTGCTGTTTTTCGAAGGCGACATCCTGCTCGACTATGCGGTGATGGGGTTGTTCCTCGTGCCGATCCTGCTGGTCCCGCGCGTGCCGAACTGGGCGCTGGTCGTACTGGCGGCGGCGCTGCTGGTCTGGGACGGTTATGGGGCGGCTTCGCATTTCGATCCCGATTACCAGATGGAACGGGCGATTGCCGCCGGGACAGCCGACGCGCAGACCGCGCGCGACTATGCCGACTGGCGCGGCGGGTTCGAGGGCGACACGCGCGATGCGCTCGCTTTCGACCAGAGGGCGAGCTTCATCGACATGGCCGTCGACCGTCACGAACGGGATACGCCGATCAGCCGGACGATCTTCGTCATAGTCGCTTATGGCGCGGGTTATCTGGCCCTGATGCTCATCGGTGCGGCGCTTTACCGGGCGGGTTTCTTCACCGGCAACTGGAACGCGCAGAAAGTCGTGCTCTGGTCGAGCATCGGTATCGTGTTCTCCCTTTTTGTGGCGCTGGGGGTGGGGCTGGCTATTTGGCAAAGCGGTTTCGGCCCGGCGACGACCTATTTCTACACATATGCATGGGCGCCGCAGTACCGGCTGCCGATGGTGCTGGGCATGGCGGGGCTGCTGGTGGTGGCGACTCCGAAGTTGGGGACGACGTGGCTGGGCGAAAGGCTGTCTGCCGCCGGGCGCATGGCGTTCACGAACTACATCGCGATGTCGGTGATCTTTCCGGTGTTCTTCCACGGCTGGGGCCTTGGCCTCATCGCGCAAGTCTCGCGCTGGGGCATCTGGCTCTTCGTTTTTGCCGGATGGGCGCTGATGCTCGGCTGGTCGAAGCCATGGCTCGAACGCTACCGCTTCGGCCCGCTGGAGTGGCTGTGGCGGTGCCTGACGTACTGGAAGGTGTTTGCGTTCAGGCGGTGAGGAGGTGGTTGCGGGGGGATGACTGGTAACGCCCCGGTCGTAAGCTTCTGACAGTCAGCCGTCACCGTGACTTACTTCGCTAAATAGGCGTGTGACGTGCAACAGGATGATGTTCTTGCCAGTCCAATCCTGTCTTGAGATATTGTCATTATGCCAAATTCAATCATCAAAGAATTCAAGCTATTATTTTACCTCTTATCGGCCAGCAAGGCCATGAGCAAAGGCGACGTCACGCATGCGAGACGGCGGTTGGATAGTGCGCTTGCTACTTTGGACGAGCAATCAGAATATCTTGCGCTGGCACTCGCGATGGACGGACTCTTAATTTCTTTGGAAGTCGCATTCGCATCCATTGATGACGAAGATAAAAATTTGGATGGCTCGCTAGCGCGATTCAAGGAATCTCTTGATCTCGTCAGTCATAGCGTCGATGCGGATGATCTGTATGTAGCTGAATTTTGTCGATTTCACTTGAAAATCGATGAGATTTTTAACGGAAGCAAGATCACGTTTTTCGAACTCCAAGCGGCTGAGGCCAGGTTACTGGAAGCGCGCGATAAATCCACGCGTGCGCGACATGTGCTCCGACACATTATGAGTGGATTTACGATCGAGCCGCTAAGAGAATTCTGTGTGGTTCCGAAGCAGGACGATGCGCCGAAGGATAACTTTCGCAAAGGCCCCTCTCCAAATGTTACTGTAACCTTCGGCTAGTGAAGAAAACTTGGCTTGCCACTCATTGCACTTCACGCAACCGCGTTTCCAAAATCGTCACGCACCCGCTTGCGGCAGATCAATTCGCATCTGCAGCAGCCCGCTTATCCTCTGACCCATGGCCGGCAAGAGTTCCGGCGCAAGGATCAGGAGAAAGTCGATGAACGTGATGGCCGCCCAGCGAACCGTCCTTACCCGCGATGCCGTGCAGCTTACCGTTCGCCCGGTCGAGCCGCGTGACGAGGCATTGCTGGAAGACTTCTTCGAGAACGTGTGCGAAAGCGATCGCCGTTTTCGCTTCCTCAGTGCTCAGGCGCATATCGGGCATGACCAGATCGCCCCGCTGGTCGAGGTCGATCACTGGCAGACCGAGAACTTCCTTGCCTTCGACACCGGCAACGGCGCGCTGGTCGCGACGGCCATGCTGGCCTGCGATGCGCGGATGGACGTGGGCGAGATCGCCGTATCGGTCCGTTCCGACTATCGCGGGCGGGGCGTGGGCTGGTCCATGCTGGACGTGCTGAGCCGGGCTGCGCAAGAGCGCGGGTTGAAGCAGGTCATCGCCATCGAGGACCGCGACAACCACGCCGCGATCGAGCTTGAGCGCGAAAAGGGCTTTGAACCGCGGCCCTTCGCCGGCGACAACTCGCTGGTGGTTCTGACGCGGACTTTCTGAAGCGCTGCAACGCGTTGCGGGGCGGGTGGCGATGCTGCCTGCCCCTGCTGTTTTGCGCCGCTTGCGTTTTATGCAAGAGGTGGCATCGAATTAGCATCTGCTGCAATGCACCATTTCACTTCGCAAATGCAGCATAGGCACTATCTGCCCACCCATGGCCGGCATCTGATCCGGCGACCCAACATGGAGAATGGCAGTGAACGTGATTGCATCCGACATGACCGTGTCGACGCGCCACGATGTGCAGCTGACGGTTCGCCCCGTCGAAGCTGGTGACGCGCAGGCACTGGTCGATTTTTTCCGCAGCGTTAGCGCCGATGACCGCCGCTTCCGCTTTCTGAGCGCGCAGGCCCACGTCGGCGCTAGCCAGATCGCCCCGCTGGTCGAGGTCGATCACTGGCAGTCCGAGAACTTCCTGGCCTTCGACGCCGAGACCGGCGCGCTTGTCGCGACCGCGATGCTGGCCTGCGACCCGCGCATGGACCTGGGCGAAATCGCCGTGTCGATCCGCCACGACTACAAGGGCCGCGGCGTGGGTTGGGCGATGCTCGACCTGCTGGGCAAGGCCGCGCAGGACCGCGGTCTTAAGCAGGTCATCGCTATCGAGGACCGCGAAAACCATGCGGCCATCGAACTGGAGCGCGAGAAGGGGTTCACCCCGCGTCCTTTCGCGGGCGATCCTGCGCTCGTGGTGCTTACCAAGACGTTCTGAATAGACGAAAACTTCGTCAAATAGACGGAAGGGCGGCCCTTGCTGGTCGCCCTTTTTCGTTTCAAGACACGTAAACACATGGAAAGTAGGGTTAAAATAAACTTTCGCCGCAGGGGTTGCGCCGACTCGACTTTGCTTGATCTATTCCTGTTCGTCTCAAGTGGATGAAGGGGGAACATCATGAAGCTTATGAAGACTGCCATCTTGGCAACTGTAGCGTTTGGCCTTTCCGTCTCTGCACATGCGCAAGTGGAGGTGAAGGAAGATCCGGGCCGTACTTCGTACCGCATTCTCTATCTTAAGCTCGAAGACGGTAAGTGGGACCGATTCGAAGAGATCGTGAAGACCTACAATGAAATCACGGTCGATGCGGGGCAGACGCCTGCGACGATCATGCACATGAATTCGGGCGACTGGCCGATCATGGTCATGATCCCGATGGCAGGTGGCATGGCCGAAATGGACTACGACACGTCGCCATCCGACGCGAAGTGGCGCAATGCTGGCATCAAGAAGCTGGGTTCCAAGGATGCGCTTCAGGCGCTCGACAAGGAAATGGGTGAGATCATCGCGAACTCGACCAGCGAACTGGGCCATACGCACGCTCCGAAATAAGCTTCGGAACCGAGATGTGGGGAGCGGGGCGTCCGGTATCCGGGTGCCCCGTTGTTTTTTGGCGTTATGCCAGCCGGTCGAGAATGCCCTTGGCAAAAGTGCTGAGCGTATCGTCGCGCGCGCCCATCACGACGATGCGGTCGCGGGCCTCCGCGATCTCCACGATCCGGTCGCCGCAGTCTTCTCGCGAAGGGATATGTTCCGCCTGTTTCCCGGCATCGGCGATCCATCCGGCAAGGTCCGTGCTGCCCACGCTCTTGTCCACGGTGCCGCCGAAATAGACGGGATCGCACAGGATCACGCGGTCGTCTGCCTCAAGCTCTTCGGCAAAAACATGCGCGAGTTCGCGGCCCATCTGCTTCAGGGGGCCGAAACCATGCGGCTGGAAAAAGGCGATCACGCGGCCCGGATGACTACGCAGGGTGCGAAGCGTAGCGCGGACCTTGTCGGGGTTGTGGCCGAAATCGTCGATGACCGCGATGCCCGATGGGCTGGTTCCGACGATGTCGAACCGGCGCGCAAGGCCGGTGAAGCTGGCCAGGGCCGCCACGGCGTCGCCGACCGCAACGCCGGCGGCAACGCAGGCAGCAATCGCGGCGAGCGCGTTTGAGAGGTTGTGGCGACCCGGTATGTTGAGGACGAGCGGGTATTCGTTCCCGTCATGCCGGTCGATCAGCGTCGCGGCCTGCCGCGTCGGGCCATCGGCGATGGAGTCGGGCACGATACCGATCTGCGCCTTCTCCTGCTCGATCCCGAATGTCAGCGCCTGCTTCGCGCGCGGCAGCAGGGCCAGCGCCTCGGCATCGTCGGCGTTGACCGCTGCGACATCGGCAGCGGCAAGGAAATCGCCGAACAGGACGCGCAGTTCGTCCATCGACTTGTGGTCCAGCGTGACGTTCAGCAGCACAGCGACCGATGGGTGGTAAAGCGCGATCGACCCGTCGCTTTCGTCCACTTCCGACACGAAGACCTGCCCGCGCCCCGCCCGCGCACTGGCGAAAGGCACATCTGGCGCGACGAAGTTCTTCATCACCGCGCCGTTCATGATCGTCGGATCGGTACCTGCACGCTCCATGATCCAGCCGGTCATGCCCGTCACCGTCGACTTCCCGCTCGTCCCGCCGATGGCGATCGAAGTTGGCGCGGCGTTGAACAGCGCAGACAGCAATTCGGCGCGGCTGGCGCGCAGGCAGCCCAGTTCTTTTGCGCGGGCGACTTCGGGGACTGTATCCTCGATCGCGGCGCTGGCGACCAGCACCTGATCGCCGCTGGTGATGCCGCTGCCGTCCTGCGGAAACAGTTCGATGCCTTGCGCTTCGAGCCATGCGAATTTCTCCGCGCTGCGCCTCTGGTCGCGGCTGCGGTCCGATCCGGCGATCTTTGCACCGCGCGCGTTCAGGATGCAGGCGAGTGGTAGCATCCCCGACCCGCCGATCCCGCAGAAAAAGAACGGGCGGCCGGTAAGGTCTTGCGGAACGGGGCTTGGCGAAATCGGGGTATCGGTCATCGCCCCTGTGGCTATTGCCTGTGCTCACGCTTGGCAATCGCGGGTGCGACGGATAGCCACATGCATATGGCCATACGCATCGCGATCTGCGCCCCTTCGGCAACGCTGCCGCGCGAACTCGTCGCGCCGGTGCGCGAGGTCGCCTCGTGCTTCGAAGGGGTGGAACTGCACTTCCACGAACAGTGCTTTTACGAAGCGGGGCATTTCGCAGGCACCGACGAACAGAGGCTGGAGGCCTTGCTCGACTGTGCGAACGACCCGACGATCGACGCGGTATGGTTCGCGCGCGGCGGATATGGATCGAACCGCATTTGCGAGGCAGCGTTGACATATCTTTCGCGCGAGGCGGACCGGAAAGTGTTTCTCGGTTCCTCGGACGCGGGTTACCTGCTCGGCTCGCTCTACAAGGCGGGGATCGGCAGGCCGGTCCATGCGCCAATGCCTCTGGACATCAAACGCCACCGCGGGGCCGAGGCGGTCGAGCGGGTGCTCGCCTGGATGAAGGGCGAGGCAGCGCCGATCGAGCCCACGCTGGATCACCGCCCGACGGTGGCCTTTAATCTCACCACGCTCGCCATGCTGGCAGGTACGCGGTTCATGCCGGACCTGCGCGGTCATGTCGTGATGGTCGAGGAAGTGAGCGAATATCTCTATTCGGTCGACCGGTTGTTTTTCCACACGGTGGAAGTGCTTAAGGGCATGGATATCGCCGGGCTGCGCCTTGGCCGCGTGTCCGACGTGCCGGAAAACGACCGCGAGTTCGGCGCCGATGCCGAGACTATTGCAAAGGACTGGTGCGCAAGGGCCGGGATCCAGTACCTTGGCCGCGCGGACATAGGGCACGACCATGCGAACCGGATCGTGCCGTTCGGTCAGCAGCGCGACTTCGTGCCCGGCTGAGCGACCGCACGAGGAGGAGAGAAAGATGCCAGAGGCGCTGCCCGTCAGGCAGATTGCGTATTTCGTGCCCGATGTCCGCAAGGCGGCGACCGAACACCACGCACTTTACGGATCGGGTCCGTATTTCGTTGCCGAAAATATCCCGCTGGGATCAGCCACGCATCGCGGCAATCCCGCGACGCTCGATCATACCAGCGCCTATGGCCAGTGGGGCTCGGTGATGGTGGAATTCGTCCAGCAGAATAATTCCGGTCCGTCGGCCTTTCATGACATGTATGCCGAAGGATCGGGGGAGGGCGGACTGCACCACGTCGCGTTGTTCGTGGAATCGATCGAGAGCACGATAGCTCATTACGCCGCCGCCGGATACGAGGTCGCCTTCGATGCGCGGATGGAGGACGGCTTTCGCTTCGTCTTCATCGACGCGGTGAAGACTCATGGCCACATGATCGAGCTTTACGAGCCGACCGACTCGCTGGTCGGCTTCTACGGCCTCGTCGCTGACAAGGCCGGGCGGTTTTCCGACGGCCTGCTTATCGACATTTCGCTGGGTTGAGGGCTTGCCCGTGGGCAACGGCATGCCTAACCCGCCCGGCAACAGGAGACTTGTATCATGAAGGCATTCGTTTTTCCGGGGCAGGGCAGCCAGAAGGTCGGGATGGGCATGGACCTTTCCGCCGCCAGTAGCGCCGCTCGTGAAGTGTTCGAGGAAGTGAACGACGCGCTGGGCCAGGATCTTGCCAGGCTGATGGCCGAAGGGCCGGAGGACCAGCTTACACTCACCGAAAACGCGCAGCCCGCGATCATGGCCAATGCCATGGCGGTCGTGCGCGTCTTGGGCCGCGAATTCGATGTCTCGCTGGGCGAAAAGGGCGATTACGTCGCCGGTCACAGCCTTGGCGAATATACCGCGCTTTGTGCCGCGCGCGCGTTCTCGGTTGCCGATACCGCGCGTCTGCTGAAGCTGCGCGGACAGGCGATGCAGGCCGCTGTGCCAGTGGGCGTGGGTTCAATGTGCGCGCTGCTTGGTGCCGACATCGAGAAGGCCGGCGAATTGGCCGAAGCAGCTGCCGAAGGGCAGGTCTGCACGGTAGCCAACGACAACGATCCGACGCAGGTCGTGCTGTCGGGCCATGCAGAGGCGATCGACCGCGCCATCGCGCTGGTGAAGGACTTCGGCATCAAGCGCGGCGTGAAGCTGCCCGTTTCCGCGCCTTTCCACTGCCCCCTGATGCAGCCTGCCGCCGATGCGATGGCCGAGGCACTGACCGCAACTCCGCCGAGCGCGCCGATCCTGCCGGTATTCGCCAACGTCACCGCGCAGCCGGTAGCCGACCCTGCGGAAATCCGCCGCCTCTTGGTCGAACAGGTCACGGGCCGGGTCCGCTGGCGCGAAAGCGCGATCGGCATGGGCGCGATCGGTGTCACCCACTTCTACGAACTGGGCGGCAAGGTGCTGGCTCCCATGATCAAGCGTTCCTTTCCCGACGCGGTCGTGACCAGCGTCGTGACGATGGAAGACATAGAGGCGCTGGCAAGGGAACTGTGATGCGCTGGGGCGCTCTCACCTGGGTCACGATGATCGCGGGCGGGGTGGCCGTCGCGTCGGCTGCCGCCGCGCAGGAAGCGGACGTGCCGCCGAACATCGCCTGCATGCGGGATGCGACCGATGCCGAGAGCGCGGCCTACGTTTCCTATTACACCGATCATTTCGATTATCAGCCGGGCGGGCCGATTCCCGATCCGACCGAGGCTTTGGGCGACGCGCTGGCAAGCCACCTCTACCGCTGCATGGCTGAGCTTGATTGGGACGATGCGACGATGTCGGCGGCTTTCGGTGCGCAGACCGGCTATCTGGTCGAGATGGGCATCGTGAATTCCATGCCGGTGTCTGCGCCAAGCAGACTGGAAGTGCAGGAATTACTGAACCGCATCAGCATGCGCGACCTTCGCATCCTGTCCGACGAACAGCAGGCCGACAGCGCGGAACAGGCGCAAGCCATGCAGGCCATGACCGGTGGCTCGGTCGTCTCCATGGAAGAGGGCGCGACCGCCGTTATCGAAAACTACGCCCCCCAGCTTGCCAAGGCGCGGCTTATCCGCATCGAGGGGCTTCGTGGATTGAGTGAAGAAGGAAAGTCGGAATGAACAAGATGTTCGACCTCAGCGGCATGACCGCGCTCGTTACCGGGGCCAGCGGCGGCATCGGTTCGTCCATCGCCATCGCCCTTGCCAGGCAGGGCGCACGGCTGGCGCTGTCAGGCTCCAACGGTGACAAGCTGCGCGCCTTTCGCGAACAGCTTAACGAGGAAATCGGCGGCGATCACGTCGAGATCACCTGCAACCTGTCGGACACGACGCAGGTGGAAGAACTCGTCCCCGCCGCGATCGACACGCTGGGCAGCCTCGACATCCTCGTCAACAATGCCGGCATCACTCGCGACGGGCTGATGATGCGTATGAAGGACGAAGATTGGCAGCAGGTGCTGGACATCAACCTGTCCGCCGCCTTCCGCCTGATGCGCGCCGCGACGCGCCCGATGATGAAGGCCAAGTTCGGCCGCATCGTTTCGATTACCAGCGTTGTCGGCACGACCGGCAATCCCGGCCAGATGAATTACGCCGCGGCCAAGGCGGGCCTTGTCGGCCTGTCGAAGAGCCTTGCGCAGGAACTGGCCAGCCGCAACGTCACCGTGAACTGCGTCGCCCCCGGCTTCATCCGCACCGCGATGACCGACGTTCTGCCCGACGCGCAGAAGGACGCGCTGAATGCCCGCATCCCGATGGGCCGCATGGGCGAGGGCGAGGACATCGGGGCAGCGGTCGCCTACCTCGCGTCGAAGGAAGCGGGTTATGTCACGGGCCAGACGCTGCACGTAAATGGCGGCATGGCGATGATCTGATCCGGCAGGGGACTGCTCGCATGTTCACGATACGCGAAGACGATCTGAGCAGCGAGCAGACCCGCCGCCTGCTGGCGCTGCATCTTGCCGGGATGCAGGCCAATTCTCCGGCAGAGAGCGTGTTCGCGCTCGACCTGACGGCGCTGCAGGACCCGCGCGTGACGGTCTGGTCCGCGTGGCACGGCGACACGATCGCCAGCATCGGTGCGATCAAGGCGCTTGGCGACGGCACGGCAGAAGTGAAATCGATGCGGACGGCTCCCGAATTTGAACGGCGCGGTGCCGCTGCGCAGATTCTCGAAACCATCATCGATGAAGCGCGTTCGAGGGGATATCGCGGTCTCTATCTGGAAACGGGTTCGGGTTCATCGTTCGAACCTGCGCTCGCGCTTTACCGCAAGCGCGGATTTGCGAACTGCGGGGTTTTTTCGGACTATGAGGCCAGCGATTTCAACCAGTTCCTGCATCTCGACATAGAGAGCGCGGGATAGCTGCGAGAGAGACTGGCATGCGCGTGATGGTCCTGGTGAAAGCCACCAAAGAAAGCGAAGCCGGTATTCTGCCGACCGAGCAGGCCTTCGCCGAAATGGACCGGTTCAACGACGAACTGGCCAAGGCGGGCGTCATCGTGTCGGGCGACGGCCTGAAGCCCACGAGCCACGGAGTGCGCGTTGCTTTCGACGGCGAGGAACGCACCGTGACCTGTGGCCCGTTCGAGGCGGTCGGCGAACTGGTTGCCGGTTACTGGATCTGGGAAGTCGCCGACATGGACGAGGCAGTGGCCTGGGCGAAGAAGTGCCCCAATCCGATGCCGGGACCCAGCGAGATCGAGATCAGGCCGTTCTACGAGCCGTCTGATTTCGCCTGATCCCACCTTTTACGGTGGACCAAGTGGGTCTTACGCGGCCTTTTATCCCCAGAATCGACCCGTTCCCTTTTCGTTCGCCTTGTCCGGTCTCACCCATCCGCTAGGAAAGTTTGACCGTATTTCATGCCCGGTCGGTCCTCTCGACACGGTCGGGCAAAAGGGGATCTGATTGAAATGAAGGCGACGATCGAACGGGCAACCCTGCTGCACAGCCTGTCCCACGTGCAGTCGGTGGTAGAACGCCGCAACACGATCCCGATCCTGTCCAACGTCCTGATCGAGGCGAAGGCCGACGGCACCGTCAAGGTGATGGCGACAGACCTCGACCTGCAGGTCGTGGAAGCCATGCCCGCCGCCTCGGTCGAAAGTCCGGGCGCGATCACTGTATCGGCCCACCTGTTGTTCGACATTGCGCGCAAGCTGCCCGACGGTTCGCAGGTCAGCCTGGAAACCGCGGACAACCGCATGGTCGTGAAGGCCGGGCGCAGCCGGTTCCAGCTTCCCACCCTGCCGCGTGACGACTTCCCCGTCATCGTCGAAGGCGACCTGCCGACAACGTTCGAGGTTCCGGCCGCCACGCTGGCGCAGCTGGTCGATCGCACCCGTTTCGCGATCAGCACCGAAGAAACGCGCTACTACCTCAACGGCATCTTCTTCCACGTGGCCGATGACGGCCCGGGCGGACAGCCGGTTCTGAAGGCGGCAGCCACCGACGGTCACCGCCTCGCGCGCTTCACCATTCCGCGCCCCGATGGCGCAGAGGGGATGCCCGACGTGATCGTGCCGCGCAAATGCGTTGCCGAACTGCGCAAGCTTCTGGAAGAATCCCTCGATTCCAACGTCCAGATCGACCTGTCGGCCAGCAAGATCCGCTTCACGCTCGGCGGAGAGGGCGGCATCGTCCTCACCAGCAAGCTGATCGACGGCACGTTCCCCGATTACAGCCGCGTCATCCCGACCGGCAACGACAAGCTGCTGAAGCTTGACCCCAAGTCGTTCTTTGCCGGCGTCGACCGCGTTGCGACCATCGCGACCGAAAAGACCCGCGCCGTGAAGATGTCCGTCGACAACGACCGCGTAACGCTATCCGTCACGTCGCCCGACAACGGCACCGCGGCCGAGGAAATCGCCGCTGCCTATGGCAGCGAGGGTCTGGAGATCGGCTTCAACGCGAATTATCTGAAGGACATCCTCGCCCAGATCGAGGGTGACAACGTCGAACTCCACCTTGCCGATGCGGGCGCGCCGACACTGATCCGTCAGAACGATGCGAGCCCGGCTCTCTACGTTCTGATGCCGATGCGGGTTTAGTAGAGCGCCATTTAAGGAAGAAGCAGGCTGCTCTGTGGGGCGGCACCGGACGTTTCAACCGACCCGCTGCCTGGGCTTGGCGCGACTTGTAATTCCTCGACCTGTGCTCGCGCTCAGGGCGGTTCGACTGCTCCCGGAGCGGTCGCGTTGGTACGTCGACGGCTGGGTCGGGGTGGAAAGCTGTCGCCGCAACTCGTCCGCCCCCGTTTCGGTCTTGCAATAGATTCGGGTGAGATTCTGATCGAGCTGTTCGCTATCATAGATGCCCACGCGGGCCGCGCGGCACATCTCGACAGCATCTCGCCTGGATAGTGGTATATCGACCGATCTGGTCATTTGCCGATCCTCGTTATCCGCATCCCTCGAAGGTTTGGAAACGGTCTTTACGGCGTTACGCTTGGGTTTCTGCCAACGAGGCCAGAACCTCCTCGAAGCTTTGCTGGACATTGACTTGCGCGTTGCCGCCAAAATGCAGGGTCGCACCGCGGTCGCTCTTGGTTACGTAGAGGACCCGAGAGACCTGACACGCCACTTGAGAACTGTCACCGCGCTGGAACAGCACGAACTTCTTTAAGTCTGCCATGCTATTCCTTCTGAAAAGTCACTGATGAGGCCGGTAGGCCGCTCTTATCAGTCACCTGGAGCTTGCCGCTGATATTCAGCCATCGCATCGCGAAGGTTGGTGTAGGTGTAGTTCCCCACCCGGTAATGCGTGACCGGAATGGCGGTAATACCGTCGGGTAATTCGGAAGAAGAATGCGGTGCCAGTGCGCCGCCTTCGTTTTCCCAAGGGCCTTTTCCAGTGGTGCTGGTTGTTTCGGGCAAAGTGCTCATTGTCCTACCCCTTGGTTAGGTCGCTCGTCTCGCGGCCAGCCGATATCCGACAGGCCCTTGGTGCGGCGCCAATCCGTTATGCGCTTCGCGTAGTAGCCGACCAGATCGAAATAGGTTTCCCGATCCTCGCTCGAGCGGACCTGTCGGGCATTCAGTTTGGCCCGCTGGTGATTGTGCAGAAGTTGGTTAAGGTTCATCGCAATAGCGCCTTCTTGGTAGCGATGGCTGAGGGAGATCCCCCAGCCATGCACTTTCATCAGCCCTGTTGAGCGCGCGCCTGTTCCTCGACGGTCTGGCTTTCACCCTGCTGACGCAAGTTGACTGCACGCTTCTTCCCGCCATCGACTTCGCTGGTTTCGTAGCTGTAACGCTGATCGCTTTTGGGCTCCTGTCCTTCCTGTTGCAGGTCGGACTTGCGGAAGGGAAGCGCATCGCCGCCCTCTTCGGGCAAGATTGTGCCCGAACCCTTGCCGCTGTTGTACCACTTGATCTTGCCGAAATGAGACATTGGACTTCCTTTTACGCGAGATGCAGCGAGCCGGGATTGGCCGCGGCTGCGGCTAAGAGGCGAAAGGGAAGGAAACGGCGCTTCTATATGAACGCCCAAGACCGTCGATTGCGACAGGTAGCTGTCCTTAAGATGGCGATCCCATTGGTGGTTTACAACCAAACGAAGAAATAAGGCGCTTGATGACTGGCAGTAATTGGGGGCGTTACCTGAAAATCTGCTTTCTGGCCCCGAAGTAGCCAACTGGCTACCGCTCCCGCTCCAGCCAAGCCGTCGAGGCACTGTCCATGCTGTAAGAATCTGGTCGGCATGTGCCAGCCTCGACGATCACAAAGCGTCAGTCGTTCGCCGCAAGATCGATATAGGCCCGTCGCGCGCGCACCAGGAGGAAAAGTGAGACCAGAGCAGCTCCTGCACAAGTGATCGCAAGCGACTGGTCGACCCGCGCTTCGTCTCCGATCACGAGATCGGTGATGAGCGCGACGATCGTCGGCGCGGCACCAAGGCCGATGACGGAAACGATGAAGACATAGATCGCGCTCGCCATGCCGCGCATGCGGTTCGGGGTGACGATCTGCAGCGCTCCCGATGCTGCGGCCATTGGCAGCGAGTAGGCAAAGCTGGCGAGACCTCCGAAGACCAGTCCCGCCTCGTAGGAACCTGCCAGCGCAAGCCCTATCGAGAGCAGGAAGATCGCGCTGGCCCCGATCAGCGGGACGACCATGAGGCTGCCCTTGAGCCCCTTCTTTTCCAGCAGCCTGCCCAATGTCGGTCCGGCAAGAACGCCGAGCGACCCACCGATCAGTACCAGCGTGCCGTAATGCAGGCCGACCGAGGCCGCCTCTGCCCCGAACTTGCGCATCAGGACGGCAGGCATCCAAGCCGGAAAGGCGTAGAGCGCGATGACGATCCCGCTCATCCCCGCATAGAAATTGAAGTAGAACTTCCCCCGCGCCCTGAAACCGCGCCAGACTTCGGCAAGCGGCATTGCGGCTTCTTCGGCTCCGTCCTTGTCGGCACTGCGAGCAGGCTCGCGGATAAGGAGCAGAATCGCGCAGATCAGGACACCGGGCACGGCGGCGGCGATGAACACGACCTGCCACGCATCGAGCGATCCGAAGCTGTTGTTCTCGGCAAATTCCAGCAGCAGTCCGCCAAAGATCAGGGCAAGGCCGCCGCCGATGTAGGGGCCCATCAACAGGATCGACATCGCCCGCGGCAGGAGGTGCGGCGGAAAGCGGTCCGCGATCATCGACCATGCGGCAGGCGTCAGGCTGGCCTCTGCCGCGCCGACTCCGACACGCGCGCCGAACATCTGCCAGTAGTTGCGCGCCAGTCCGCACAAGGCTGTGAAGATGCTCCACACCGCAACGCCGCCGAGCACGATGTTGCGGCGGTTCGAGGTGTCGCTCATCCGACCGAAGATCGGGCTGAAGACGATATAGGCCGAGGTGAAGGCCAGTCCTTGTAACAGGCTCAACCGAGTATCGGAAAGGTCGAATTCGGCCTTCAGAGGTTCGACGAGCAGGTTCAGCACCTGCCGATCGATGAAGCTGACAGTATAGGCAAGGGTCAGGACGACGACCATGGCCCAGGCACCCCAGCCTGCCTTTTGCGGTATCTGGACTGGCGCCTTGTATTCCGGCTCTTGCGTGGTCATGCCTGCTCCCTTTTGTCGTTCTGTTTTCGCGCCTTTTCGGCGCTATTTGCGGCGCACCGTACTTCCTCGCGGGCCAAAATGCTCCTAGTCATATTGAACCGATCACGGTTGCGGGAAGTACGGGGCAAATGCCGGTCGAAGTCGATCCTATCGAGAGAATGCGCGAAGTTACCGAAGCGGCGCACGCGCTGATCTGCGAAGGCGGTCTGGACGCCGTTACGGTCCGGGCGCTGGCTACAAGGCTGGATTGCAGCACGACCGCGGTGACTCACTATTTCAAGGACAAGGCCGAGATTCTGCTGGCGACCTATCGCCACTCGGTGGCGCGCGTCAGGCGCCGGCGCGAAGAGAGTGCGGGCGAAGGCTTCGTCGGACAGCTCGAGGCGATCCTGCCTCTCAATCCCGAGCAGCGGGACGACTGGCTGATCTATATCGCGTTCTGGTCCGAGGCGCTGTGCAGCCCGGTGCTGAAGGCCGAGCAGAAAGCCCGAAACCGCGAGATTGTTGCCGCGGTCAATGCGCATCTCGCGATGGCCGATATCCTGCCCGAAGGCACGGCCGAGGCGGACCGGATGGCGATCGCGCGCGGCATCGTCGCCTCGCTCTACGGTATCGCGGTGCAGGCGGTGTTCGACCCCGAGCGCTGGGATGCGGCCAGCCAGCGCGACGCGCTGGGCAGGGCGCTTGCGGCCCATATTCCTGATCATCGCTAGATCTTGCGCGCGACGCGGTCGCCCTCGCGAATGGCTTCGAGCGCCGATCGCGGCGAGATGACGTCGCCGGCAAGGTAGGTCGGGGCAAGGCTTTCGCACAGCGCACGCAGATCATCGCTCGCCCGCGGCGGTGCGCCCGATACGATGAAGTCGAACTCTTCCTTGCTCTGCTGTCCCGAAACCGAGTGGCGCAAGGTGGCGACGCCATCGGCAACTTTCGCCAGCTTGGTCAGTGGCAACAGGGTTGTGCCCTTGCGCAGCAGGCGGGCGAGCAGGTCGTTCATGTGTGTAAAGCCAAGGTTCGGGCCGAACACCTGGAAGGGCGTTGCGACCGTGACTGTGACGCCGCGTTCGACAAGCGATTCCAGCACCAGCGCGCTTTCGTAATTGCCGCGAAGGTCGATCATGAGCGCGCGTGTTCCGGCCATGTCGAACCTCTGGTCCTCGAACTCGCCTCTTGCCGCTTCGTCAGAGGAAAGCACGACGACCGAACCATCGTCTTCGCATGATAGCGCGCTTTGAGGCATGCTTCCGGTCGCGAGCACGATGGCTTCGGGGGCAAGGGCGCGCAGGTAAGCTTCGTCGACCGAAGTTTGAAGCTGCACTTCGACGGGAAGCTCGGCCAGTTCCTGTTCGATCCACGCGGTCGCCGAAAGCAGGTTGCTGGCCGCGCCCATCGTGCCGACCATGTTGAGCCTTCCGCCAAGGATCGATCCCGCTTCGGCCAGCGTCACGCTATGGCCGCGACGCGCGGCGATTTCGGCGGCTTTCATGCCTGCAGGTCCGCCGCCGACGACAAGCAGCTTTTTCGGTGTCGTGGCCACCGCGTCCATTTCGCGCAGGCGGTTTTCCTCGCCTACTTCGGGGTTCTGGAAACAGGTGATGGGATAGCGCGCGCGGTCGATGCAGCCCTGGTTCGCGCCGGTGCAGGTCCTGATCTTCGACGCCTTGCCCTCCATTAGTTTCCTGACGAGGTCGGGGTCGGAAATCTGCGCGCGGGTCATGCCGACCATGTCGCAGTCGCCGTTCTGCAGTGCGCCTTCGGCAAGGTCTGGCGTCGGGATCTTGCCCACGCCCAGCACGGGGATGCTGGCCCCGATTGCCTCGCGCAGTTTGCGGGTGAGGGGCAGCCATTCGCCGAACTTGTGGCGATAGGACCCGATCGCAAGCGCATAGTGCGATCCGCCCTGGCCTTCGGAATGGTTGAGGTAGTCAAACGCGCCGGTCTTCACGAATTCGACCGTGTATTCGCGGCACTTGTCCGGCCCGACACCGCCCTTTTCCGGCGGCACGAGATCGTCGGCAGACGTGCGAAAACCCATGACCTTGTCCGGCCCGATGGTCGCCCGCACGCGGCGCGCAAGTTCGGTGGTGAAGGCCAGCGGGTCGCCCCAGCGGTCGGTGCGCTGGTTGAACATCGGCGTAAAGCTTTGCTGGATCAGGTAGCCGTGCGTGCCGTGAAGTTCGACGCCGTCCATCCCGTTTTCGACCGCGATCAGCGCAGTCCGGCAGAAAGCATCGATGACGAGCTCGACTTCCTCGTCGGTCATCGCGTGGCCGATCTCGCCTTCGGTATTGACGCGCGCGGACCAGCCCCAGAGCGGGTGCAGGTCGGGCCGCACGGAAGAGATCGACTGCATACCGTAGTGGAACAGCTGCGAGATCGCGGTCGTGCCGTGTTCGTGCACGCGCGAGGACAGCTGGCGGAACTTGGCCGCAATGTCCTTTTCCTCGTAGTTGAAATGATTGAGCAGTCCGCTGCTTTCATGAACGTGCATCGCAGTCAGGATGATCATTCCGGCCCCGCCCCGTGCGCGCCGTTCCTGATAGGCCATGTAGCGTTCGCCGGTGGATCCGGGCTGGAAGAAATCGAGGTATGCTGCATGGGCCGTCGAGACGACCCGGTTGCGGACTTCCTTCGAGCCGAGGCGAATCGGTTCCAGCAGCTTCATCGATCTTCTCCAAAAAAGTTTTTATAAGACGCTTGTTACTCTACGAGGCGGGGCGATGCCGACACAACGGTATTTTGCGTCATTTATATAAAAAGCAGGCAAGAATGTTTTTTTGCAGGTTTCTTGATGCCGATCAAGTCGAGCCGCGCCATGAACGGCTAGGAAATCGCCGTAACGAGAAACCGGAGAGAGCCGATGGACACCGCATTCGAGATGACGCTTTATGAGGGCATGGCCGCCGAGAAGGCGCGCAAGGCCCCGCCGGAGGCTTTTCCGCGCCTGCCGGTGATCCCGGCGGCGCGTTACACCGACCCCGGCTTCCTCGCGTTGGAGAAGACCTATCTCTGGCAGAACGTGTGGCTCTACGCGCTGCACGTCGACGAACTTCCGAACCCGGGCGACTATCGCCTTTGGGACCGGACGGGTTCGCCGATCGTCATCGTGCGCGGCAAGGGCAACGAGATTCGCGCCTTTTACAACAGCTGCAGCCACCGCGGCGCGCCGCTGGTCGAAAAGGCGGAAGGCGCGACGCAGGGTTTCTTCTGCCGCTATCACGGCTGGACATACGACCTTGCCGGCAACCTTAATGCCGTGCGCGAGATGCGCGACTTCCCCGACTTCGACAAGTCGTGCCACGGGCTGAAGAAGGTTCGCTGTGAAACGTGGGGCAACTGGGTTTTCGTCAACGAGAATCCCGATGCCGAGCCGCTCCTGGATTTCCTCGGCGGGATCGTCGACGACTGGTCGAATCTTGGCGTCGACCGCCTGCGCCACATCCAGTCGGACAGCTTCGTCATCGACTGTCAGGTCAAGGTCCTGATCGATGCGTTTCTCGAAACCTATCACCTCAAATCTATCCACCCGAACACCGTGGACCGCTTCCTCGACAGTCGGTCCTCTTTCATGAACCTGTGGGAGCGCGGGCATTCGATGATGACGACCGCGCATCGCGATCCCGACTGGCGCGATCCCGGTACACGCGGGATGCCCGAGATCGACGGGGCCGAGGACATCTTCGAACAGAATCCGTCCTACAACATCTTCCCCAACCTCGTGACGCCGCCTTCCACGACGGGGATGCCCTTCCTCACCTTCTGGCCGACGGACGACCGGTCGATGATCGTCGACGTGCACTGGTTTGGGCCCGAAGGGTCGGAAGGGCACGAGATGTGGCCGACGCGGATTTCGAACCTCGTCCGCATCCTCGAAGAAGACACCCAGTTCGCACCGTCGATCCAGAAATCGGTCGAGGCCAAGGGTTTCGAAGGGCTGACCCTCTCGTACCAGGAGCGGCGCATCTATGCCTGGCACATGGAGCTCGACCGCCTGATGGGCGATGCCGTGCCGGAAGGGCTGAAGCTCGACCGCGTGCTCGACCCCTGGATCGAGAGCCACTGAGGAGTACGAGCTATGGTCACCACCTATCGCCAGCTGCTCGATACCGACAGCCGCGCCGCACCCGACGTTCTGCGCGACGAACATCGCCATGATTTCGGCAGCGCGCCGATCGGGGCGGAACGTTACATCGACCGGGCCTTCTTTGACCGCGAAGCCGAGATGATGTGGTCCAAAGTCTGGCAGATGGCCTGCCGTGAAGAGGACATTCCCGAAGTCGGCGACGTCCACGTCTATGACATCATCGACCGCTCGGTCCTTGTCGTGCGCAGCGGGCCCGACACGATCGAGGCGTTCCCCAATTCCTGCCTTCACCGCGGGCGCAAGCTGATGGACGAAAGCGGGCGGGTGGAGAACATGCGCTGCGGCTTTCACGGGTGGAGCTGGAACTTGGACGGCTCGATCCGGTCGGTGCCGTGCCGTCAGGAATTCGCCGCACTGTCCGATGACGACCTGCACCTGCCGGTCATCCGCATCGGGCGCTGGGGCGGGTTCGTCTTCGTGAATTTCGATGCGGATGCACCGTCTCTGGAGGAATACCTCGGCGTCCTGCCCGACCACTTCGAGCGATGGGGGCTGGAGAGCCGTTGGAAGGCCGCGCACGTCGCGCGGGTTATCCCGTGCAACTGGAAAGTGGCGCAGGAAGCTTTCATGGAAAGCTATCACGTCATTGCGACCCATCCTCAGATCCTGCCGTTCTTTTCGGATGTGGGGTCGGAATACGACATCTATGGCCCCCACGTGAACCGCAACCTTGCCGCCTTCGGCGAGCCGAGCCCGCACTTGCGCGAGAGGCCGAGCGACGGGGAAGTGCTGGAAGGGATGTTCGGCCTGTGGGGCAGGGACGTGCCCGAAGGCGTGGACGCGGACGCGCTGCCCCCGCGTGCGATTCTGGGCGAGACTGCGCGCAGCAGCATGGCGCGCGCGACGCGAAGCGACCTGGATGAGGCGACCGATGCCGAAATGCTCGACGCCATCGTCTACAACGTATTTCCCAACTTCGCGCCGTGGGGCGGCTTTGTGCCGAACATCGTCTATCGCTGGCGGCCGAACGGGCGCGATGTCGACAGCTGCATCATGGAAGTGATGATCCTTAAGCCGGTGAAGAAAGGCGAGACCCGCCCACGCGGTGTGCCCGTCCACTGGCTGGGCGAGGACGAGCCGTGGTCGAACGCGACCGAACTGCCAGCGCTTGGCCCCGTGATCGATCAGGACATGGCGAACATGCCGCACGTGCAGACCGGCCTGAAAGCTTCGGGCACCGGGACGGTTCAGCTTGCGACCTACATGGAAAGCCGCATCCGGCATTTTCACGCAACGCTCGATGCCTATCTGGACGGTCGGTTGCCCGGGCGTTCCTGACGGTCTGCTGGGAAAAAAGGCAGGGCGCAGGCGGATTGGAAACACCTGCGCCCCACAGTGAGGAGCTCTAACGCTCAGTAGCGCTCCAAGTCAGTCACGACCCAAGTCAGTAACGATAGGTCAGCTGCAGCTGCACCGTGCGCGGCGTATTGGCATAGCCGCGCTGGTCGGCAAGCCGGCCGGCATCCGTGCCAGTGCCCGAACCCGTCGAAGGTGCGTCAAGCGCGCCCGAAACGACGAACTGGTTAGTCAGGTTCTTGCCGATCAGGCCCAGTTCCCAACCCGCGTCGCTCTTCAGGAACAGGCTGGCGTCGAGATTGACGTATTCGCCCTGCGTCGCGATCGGATTGGCGAAAGGCGATGCGTTATACGAGCTGGAGTAGCGGGCATCGCTGCTGATGCCGACCGACATGCCGTCGGACACATCGGTCTTGTAGGCAAAGCCGAGCGATCCGGTCCACTTGGGTGCCATCGCCATCGTCACGCCGCCCAGATCCTGGCCGAGAAGGCCACCGAACGGGTTGCTGGTGAGGTTGCAGCCCTGTGCCGGGGTCTGGCCGGTAACGCATGGGGCGATGAAGTCGATGTAGTGCGCGTCGTTGTAGTTGATCGACCCGCGCACTGACAGGCCCGGCGCCGCGTGCGGAGCGAATTCGCCCGACAGTTCGACACCCTTGGTGCGTGCCGAACCGGCATTGGTCGTCACGAAACGGAAGGACTGCGCTTCGAAGAAGTCGACCTGCAGGTTGATGTACTTGTAGCTGTAGAGCGCAAGGTCGAGACGCAGCTGGTTGTCGGCCAGCGTGGACTTGATGCCGCCCTCGAACCCCTTGGCGCGTTCCGGCTCGAAGTCCAGATCGCCCGCAACGCTGGCGTTGGTATAGGTGCTCTCGTTCGAGAAGCCGCCCGACTTGTAACCGGCCTTGTAGCCCGCATAGATGTTGAGCGCGCGCGACGGCTTGTAAGCCACGGTGACTTCCGGGGTCCAGTCGGTGAACGTCTGCTTCGTGTTGATCGGATCGTTCTCACGATAGGCAATCCCTGGCCGGATGAACGGATGGATGAAGTAGCTGTCCTTGGTTTCGTGCGTATAGCGAACGCCGCCCGAAAGCTCGACCGAGGGCACGACGTTCCAGACCACCTGCGCGAAGGGAGAGATAGTCTCGCCATCGGTGGTGGAATACTTGCTGAACGCCATGAACTGGTTGATCGGGTCCTCGTTGCTCTTCTGGACGTTGCCGAAAAACACGTTCTGGTCGGCCAGCAGCTTGGAATCCTGGTAGAGCACGCCAACCATGGCGTTTAGCGGACCATCGTACTGCGTCTGGGCGCGGAATTCGCCGCTGAAGGCCTTCCACTTCTCGTAGCTGCCCACGAAGATCTGCGTCACGCGCTGCTGGTAGTCGGAGTCCGAGAACCAGCGGTTGCGCTGGTTCTGATAGTTCAGAACCGCTGTCAGCACGACGTCGCCAAGATCGTAGTTGGTGTTGTTGGTAACCTGGAACGACTTGTAGGTCGCGCCGACGTTGCCGCCTTCGTAGGCGTAGGGGAACACGGCGCCGACTTCTTCGGGCGCGTTGTTGTGATAGGAATACCACTTACGCTCGCACGGCACATCGGGCATCAGCGTCGAATTGCCGCCGTCGCAGGCGAAGATGATGTTGTTCCATCCCGGATCGTTCGCGCGGTTCCAACCCATCGACATCTTGGTCACGCTGGTCAGGTCGCTTGTCGGTTCCCACTTCAGCGAAGCGCGGCCCAGCAGTTCCTTTTCCTGCGGCGTTTTGTCGGCAACTGCCGTTGCCACGGTGTTGAAAGTCGTGCCGGTGTCGAGATCGGTGAAAGTCAGCGGCAGGTCGGTTGCGTAGTTGCGGGTATAGCCACCCCACATCTTCGCACCGCGTAGCGCGACACGGGCCGAGAGCGTGTCGCTAAGCGGCCCGGAAATGATCTGTTCGATAAAGGCGCGCTTGCCCTTGATTTCATATCCGACGCGGGTCGAGCCTTCGAAATAGTCGGTGGGATCGGCCGTCGTGATCGAGATGACGCCTGCCGTCGCGTTCTTCCCGAAGAACAGCGCCTGCGGACCTTTCAGAACCTCGATGCGGGCAAGGTCGAAGAAGCCTTCGTTGAGGATGCGGCCGTTGCCGTAATAGACGCCGTCGACGATGACCGCGGTCGAACTTTCGATGCCAAGCGCGCTGGCCGGGGTGCCGATGCCGCGCAGCGTGATCTGGGCGCCGGAACCGGTGGTCGCCTTGCCGACCTGCAGGTTCGGGGTGGATGCCGCGATGCGCTCCACGCTCGAAATATCATAACGCTCGATCTGCTCGGGCGCGAAGGCGGTGACGGCGACGGGAATGTCCTGTGCCGATTCCTGTCGCTTGCGTGCCGTCACGATTATTTCGGTCAGACCGCCCTCACGTTCGACCCCTGCGGGTTCACCCGATGCATCCTGCGCGTGGGCAGGCGCGGCGAACGCGATTGCCGAAATCGATGCCACCAGTGCAGCGCGCGACACGGTTTTCCAGTGATTGGAACTCATTTTTCTCCCCTCTCCCTTGCGGATATGTCCGCATTCATAAGCAAGCCTCATTTCCTGTATTCCCAGGATGACGAGTCTCGTATCAAATCCTCGATATTGTCAGTCGGATGTCATCTGCGTGGCCGCCGACCGCCCCATATTTGGCGGATTGGCTTGTGATCCTCTTTCGGTCGAATGGCAAGCAAAACATTCATGAATGACTTTTTGTTTGGCCTTGTGCCGGTTTCAGGTCATGATGCGCTGAGCCGGAGAAATACGTTATCCCGCAAATAGTGAGTGCTGGTCATTAAACTGACGGCATGAGTGCGGGCGAGGGAGAGAAGGCATGAGGGAATTGACTGTCGACCTGCTGGTCGCGGGCACGGGGGCGAGCGGGCTCACCGCTGCGGTGACGGCGCGAAAGGCGGGTCTGGATGTCCTTGTTGTTGAAAAGGAAGCTGTGTTCGGCGGGACGACCGCGACATCGGGCGGCGTCCTCTGGGTGCCGGGCAACCATCATTCGGTCGCCGTGCAGGAGGCACTGGGGCGGCCCGATTCGATCGACAATGCCCGCGCCTACCTGATCGAGGAGACGGGTAACTATATCGACCGCGACCGGCTTGAGACCTATCTCGACGTCGCGCCGCGCATGGTCCGCTTCCTCGAGGACGAAACCGAAGTGAAGTTCTACGGGATGGACTATCCCGACTATCACTCGGAGAGCGAGCATTCGTCGTGCGTCCGCTCGATCGGGACGGTCGACTACCAGGCGCAGCGCATGGGTGACCATCTGTCCACCCTCAAGAACCAGCTGCCGCAAACGCTGTTTCTCGGCTTCGCGGTCGGGTCGGGTGTGGAAATGATCGAGTTCATGAAAGCGGGCCGCTCGATCAGGGCGGCCGGTTTCGTGGCGCGAAAACTGGCGAAGCACTTTCTCGATGTCCTGCGTTTCGGCGAAGGCCAGCAGGTGGTGCGTGGACGCGCGCTTGTTGCGCGGCTGTCGCGCACGCTGTTCGACTTGGATACGCCGATTTGGCTCAATTCGCCGATCAAGCGCTTAATCGGAGAGGACGGGCGCATCTCCGCCGCCGAAGTGGAAACGGGTGAGGGACCCGTGCGCGTCAACGTCCGCAAGGGCGTGGTGCTGGCCTGCGGCGGTTTCCCGCAGGATGCCGAGCGCCGCGCCGAGGCTTTTCCCGCACCTGCCGGAAACGTCGACCACCGTAACCCCGCGGCGCCCGGCAATACCGGCGACGGGACGCGGCTGGCCGAAAGCGCGGGCGGCGTGTTCAGCAACGAGGTCGCACACCCTGCGGCCTGGATGCCGGTCTCAATCCTTCCCGACAGCGACGATTTCACCGGAGTCTGGCCGCACCTGATCGATCGCCAGAAGCCGGGCTTCATTTCGGTCACCGCCGATGGCAAACGCTTTTGCGACGAAAGCAGCGCCTATCACGATTTTGTGCCGCGCCTGATCAAGGCCTGCGAAGGCAAGTCGCGGGCCGAGGCATGGCTGATCGGCGATGCCGCGGCGGTCAGGAAATGGGGCATCGGCATGGCGCGCCCGTTCCCGATCCCGCACGGACAGCACATCCGCAGCGGTTATTTGAACCGCGCAGACACCTTGCGCGAGCTGGCTGCAAGGTGCGGCATCGATGCCACCGCGCTGGAGGAGACTGTCGACAACTTCAACCGCAACGCACGCAACGGAGTCGATCCCGAATTCGGGCGCGGTGCCCGTGAATACGACCGCTATCAGGGCGACCCCGAACACGGACCCAACAACTGCCTCGGCCCGCTCGACAAGGGGCCGTTCTATGCCGTGAAGATCGAAAGCGGCCTTATCGGGACATTCGCGGGTCTCAACACCGATATCCACGCGCGGGTCGTTCGTGCCGACGGTTCGCCGATCGAAGGGCTCTATGCTGTCGGCAATGACCAGAAGAGCGTCTTTGCAGGGGCTTATCCGGGCGCCGGTGCAACCTTGGGTCCGGCTATGACTTTCGGCTTCGTGGCAGGGCGTCATGCAGCGGGCGTGCCGGCCTGATGGTGGGCGGATCCGGCAACAATCGCAGGGACGACTTGATTATTTCACCCCCAGATTTCAGACCGGTTCCGGACCTATGAGCAAGACACCAGACCCGCGCGAACCTGACGCCAAGCCCCGCGCCGCATGGCACCGGCGCAAAAGCGCGCGCCCGCAAGAAATTCTCGATGCGGCGACCGAGCTTCTGGAAGAGGCAGGGACCGCCGACCTTGCCATGGCCCAGATCGCGAAGCGGGCGGGCGTGTCAGAAGCGACGATCTACAAGTATTTCGAAAGCAAGCAGGCGCTCCTCAGCGAAGTCTTTGCACAGTGGGCAAAGCCCTTCGTCGCCCGGCTGAACGAGGACCTGCCTTCAATCGCGGACCTGCATGCCCAGTTGGTGACCATTGGGCTGCGCTTCCTGCGCGGGATCCAATCCACGCCGCGGCTTCACGCAATCTTCTATCGCGAGATCCGCTGGAACGACTATCGTGGGACCCCGCTGCACAAGATCAATCACGACTTCGCGCAGACCGTCGTCGATGCGGTGCAAGGGGGGATCGACCGGGGCGAAGTACGGCCCGAGATCAATGCCGCGATGGTCCGCGATGCCCTGTTTGGCGGGCTGGAGCATATCGCGATGCGTACGATATTCGCGGGACGCCCGCTCGACGTTGCAGGCGAAGTGGCCGCGTATGTAGATCTCCTGCTCGGCGGCATTCGCATTCCCGGCACCGGCGCAGAGGCCCGCTCGGACCAGGAAGAAAGGCTCGGCGCGCAGATCGATCGGCTGGAGGCTCTGTTGGCGAAGGCCGGCAAGCCCTGATGCCCGCAACGATCGCCGTCATCGGTGCCACCGGGGTGCAAGGCGCTGCGCAAGTCCGCGAGCTGGTCGTGGCGGGATTCCTGGTTGTCGCTCTCAGCCGATCGGGCGGCGAGGTTGCGACACCTTCAGGTCCGATCGCAGGAACTGCGATAGACCTTGGCGACGAAACGCGACTTTCCAACGCGTTCGAAGGCTGCGCTACCGTCTTCGTGAACCTGCCCTCGACCTCTTTTCAGGAGGCATCGGGTCTGATCGAGGCGGCATCGCGCATCGGCCGCGCGGCAAAGACAGCTGGCGTGACGCAGATCGTGTTCAACACGTCCATGCCGGTGCCCGCCGAAAAGCGCGGGTTCGCCGCACAGGACGCTCGCCACGAAATGCGCGCGCGGCTCTTTGCCAGTGGAGTCGATAGTGTAAGCATCGAGCCGGTCGTCTATCTCGACAACTTGCGTCAGCGCTGGGCGTGGCCCTCGATCGTGGAACGCGGCGTCGTCAGTTATCCGCACGCGCCCGATCTCGAAGTCAGCTGGATTTGCCACGAAGATCTCGCGCGCCTGATGATCGCGGCGATCGGGCGATCGGATCTTGCGGGACGTTCTATCCCGGTCGGCGGTCCTGAAACCGTCCGTCTTCCAGAACTGACCGCAAGGCTATCGCAAGGGTGGGGCCGCGAACTCACGTGGCGCAGTCAGCCCATTCCGGAATTTTGCGATGGCATGCGCCGCGCCTTCGACGGCATCGCCAGCCTTGAGGCAGAGCGTTTGATGTCCGAACTGCGCCGCATCTACGAATGGTACAACCAAAGCCCCGAGAAGCCTTTTCGCGTCGACATGGAAGCGGTCCTGAAGCTTCTTCCCGCAAGGCTGACCGGGATAGAGCAATGGGCGCGCCGGAATCCGCTGCCCGCTGACTGATCGCCACGAATGCTCCCTTCAGCTTGCAGCAAGCCCGCTTCGTCCATCGCGGCGAGCGATGGGTTGGCCTTTGCGTGCCTTGCGCGTTAGGGGCCGCCCAAACGGGAGTATTTTTCATGATTGCCAAGTACGCATCCATCGCCGCTGCCGCCGCGCTCGGCCTGTCCGCGCTGCCTGCCGCCGCGCAGGACGCCGCGCCCGATCCGGACCTGCGCTGCGCGACATGGGCGCTTGTCGCCGGTTCGCAGGAACAGGACGAGGGTCGCAAGCGTGGTCTGGGCTTCATGATGAGCTATTTCATGGGCCGCTACGAAGCGCGCACTGGCGGCAAGATCGAGACGAAGATCAACCCGCAGACCGTGGAAAGCCTGCTCGGCAATGTCGAGAAAGCGAACGAGACCTGCGCCCCGCTTGCACAAAGCTTCGGCGCGCGCCTTGGCCAGACGATCAACGGCCTGCAGCCGCCGGCACCGGCCAACGAACAGGCTGGCGAGGGGCGCTGATCAGCCCTCGCGGCTGACGCGGAACTTGCGCCAGCCCTGAACCGCCGCGATTAAAGCGAAAGAGATGGGGATGAGCCACGCGGTTAGTCCCCATCCGCTTTTCACGTCCACTACCTCGGCGATCCAGCCCAGAACCAGCAATCCGAGTAGCGGCAGGACGGCAAGTTGCCAGTAGCTGATCTGCGCCAAGGCGTATCGTTTCCGCTCGTCAACGGGCATGCCCCGCATGGCCGTTTTTCGATGCTGCAGCCGGAACTCGGGCGCCGCGTACATTTGCTTGATCGCAAGAAATAACGGCAAGCAGATCACGACGCCGAACCCGAAGAAAACAAGGCTTTTTTCGCCAATATCAAGAGCGGAGAGCGCGGCGGCGAAGACCAGGATTGCCGCAATGACGCCAATCAGTGACCAACGCATTGCGTGCCGGAAGTCGGCAATAAACTCGTCACGCTCTGCCGACGTTATCCTATATGCAGAGCCCGTCCCGTACTTACGGTAGATGTAGCCATCGCCATCGGGTTCGAACTGCTTCTCGAAGGCTTTGACCGCTTTGTTGCGACGCTTGAAAGGGTTCACTGCGCCGCCCGGATCATCGCCTCGATATCGGCGAACTTCTCTCGCGGGGCGCCGTCGCGGGCGGCCGAGGCTTCGGCTTCCTCGATCTTCTTCCAGTCGCGGAAGGTCACGATGTCGAGCCCTCGCGCGGCTGCCAGTTCGTCGAAACCGGGGCGGCCTTTCTTGCTGCCGTTGCCGAGCAGGCCCGCATCGATGTCTTCGGCGATCTTGTCGACGATGGCGAAGCCGTCGGGCTTGTTCGTGCCGATCGTTCCCGAAGGGCCGCGCCGCGCCCAGCCGACGCAGTACAGCCCGGTAAGGATGCGGCCGTCGTCGTTGGCGAAGCGGCCAAGGCGTTCGTCGAACGGCACGCCGGGGATATTGGCGGTGTGATAGCCGATGCAGCTGACCACCAGGCCGCAGGGAATAGTGTAGGTCTCACCCGTACCGACGGCGCGGCCGGTCTTTACTTCGGTCCGCTCGACTTCGATGCCGGTCACCTTGCTGCCGTCGCCAAGGATCGCCTTGGGGCTGGCGAAAAAGTCGAACTCGATCTCGATCGGTTTTTCGGCGTGGATGTGTTCGGGGATCGCGGCAAAGCTGCGCAAGTGGTTCACCGACTTGCGCAGGCCCGGCTCCAGCATGGCGTCGTCGACTTCGGGCGGAAGGTCCGCGCTGTCGACGTGCGGACTGGCGCGGTCGAGCTTCATCAGTTCGGAAAGTTCCTTGGGCGTCATCATGATCTGGTGCGGGCCACGCCGTCCCAGCAGCACGATGCGCGAGATGTTCGAACCTTTCAGGATGTCGAGGGCGTGGGCGGCGATGTCCGATCCTTCGAACTCGGCCTCGGTCTTGGAAAGGATGCGCGATACGTCGAGCGCGACGTTGCCCATGCCGATGACGACTGCGGTTTCGCCCGACAGGTCAGGATCCAGATTGCGGAACTGGGGGTGCGAATTGTACCAGCCGACGAAAGCGGCGCTGCCATAGACGCCGGCCTGCTCCTCGCCCTCGATGCCCAGTTTCCGATCGTGCGGGGCGCCGGTCGCGATGACGACCGCGTCGTACAGGCTGCGCAGTTCCTCTACCGAGATGTCCTTGCCGACCGAGATATTGCCGACGAAGCGAACGTTTTCGGTCAGTGCCGTCTTCTCGTACCGACCGGAAACCGCCTTGATCGTCTGGTGATCGGGCGCAACGCCGGTGCGGATCAGGCCGTATGGTACGGGAAGACGGTCGAACACGTCGACGCGGACGTCGTCACCCCAATGCTTCAGGGCCGCTTCTGCCGTGTAGTATCCGGCCGGACCCGAACCGATCACCGCGATATGGCGCAACTGTTGTCCCCCGCAAGCTGGTTGTCTTGTCGAGGCAGGCTATCGAACGCGATGAAAAAGGGAAGAGGCTTGCGTACCTTAGCAGTTCACAAGCGCTTCCTTGCCGTCGAGGAACTCGGCAAGGCGCGGGGCGATACGATCCGGTACCGCAAGTGGGAGGAGATGGCCGCCGGTCCGCACTTCGAACGTTTCGGCCTGCGGGATCAGGCAGGCCAGGGCGCGTTGATGCGCGATCGGCACGATGGCATCCTCTGCCATCCCGGCCAGCAGCACCGGCATGCGCAGGAACGGCAGCATCGGCGCGGCCGACCAGCTGGCAAGGGCGGCGACCTGGCAGCCCACACCTGCGGGTGTAGGTGTCTTGAAACGGCGCATCAGCCCCGCGCTCGCCCCGCCTTCGTGCAGCAGGGCGCGGAAGTTTTCGGCCAAGAGGGACGGGTCGATATATTCGGTCGGATCGAGAATGCGGCGCAGGACTTCGGGATTGGCGATCGGCAGCGGCAGGCCCGATGTCGTCGCCACCAGGGCCAGCCTTTCCACCTTGCGCGGCGCGGATACCGCGATCTGCTGTGCCAGTGCGCCGCCCCACGAAAAGCCAAGCGCCGCGAACGGCCTGCCGGGGAATTCGCGTTCCATCAGGCTGACCATGCAGCGTGCCATGCGCTGCATGGTGTATGGCAACACGGGATCCGGCGACTTTCCGCTTCCCGGCATTTCGGGGCACAGGACCGGACGGCCGGGGAACGCGCGCGACAGGTCATCCATCAGTTCCGCATTGAAGCCGATGCCGTTCAGCATGAGCAGGGGAACCGCGTCGGGCGACGAATCCGACCCCTTGTATCCGATCCGAAGAGTCAGGCCTTCGATCGTGGATTTGCGAAAAGTGAATGGCATGAGGCCTGCCGCGCTAGCAGGTTCCGGCTCGATGGAATAGCCGACTATTGGTCTGGTCCGCGCGTCTTGCGACGCCCGATGCGTGTTCCTTGCTGACATGGGCACAGGCAATCGCTAATGGCGCGCACATGACCGAACTCGCGAACATCCGCAATTTTAGCATCATTGCCCATATCGACCATGGCAAATCGACGCTGGCCGACCGCCTGATCCAGTTCACCGGCGGCCTGACAGAGCGCGAGATGAGCGCGCAAGTCCTTGATAACATGGACATCGAGAAAGAGCGCGGTATTACCATCAAGGCGCAGACCGTGCGCCTCAACTATACCGCGAAAAACGGCGAGACCTATGAGCTGAACCTCATGGACACGCCGGGCCACGTCGACTTCGCCTACGAAGTGTCGCGCAGCCTTGCCGCCTGCGAGGGCGCGTTGCTGGTCGTGGACGCGGCGCAGGGGGTCGAGGCGCAGACGCTGGCCAACGTTTACCAGTCGATCGAGCATGACCACGAGATCGTGCCCGTCATCAACAAGATCGACCTTCCCGCCGCCGAGCCGGAAAAAGTGAAGACCGAGATTGAGGACATCATCGGCATCGACGCTAGCGATGCGGTGCTGGCCAGCGCGAAGTCGGGCATCGGCATCGAGGAAATCCTTGAACAGATCGTCGAAAAGATCCCGTCGCCTGCCGGCGACCGCGACGCACCGCTTAAGGCCATGCTGGTCGATTCGTGGTACGATCCCTACCTCGGCGTCGTCATTCTGGTTCGCGTCATGGACGGGGTCATCAAGAAGGGCCTGAACGTCAAGTTCATGCAAGGGCAGACCGAGCACCTGATCGACCGTGTCGGCTGCTTCACGCCCAAGCGTACCGACCTTTCCGAATTGGGGCCGGGCGAAATCGGCTTCATCACCGCGCAAATCAAGGAAGTCGAACAGGCCAAGGTCGGCGACACGATTACGACGGTAAAGAACGGCGCGACCAAGGCGCTGCCAGGCTACAAGGAAGTTCAGCCGGTCGTCTTCTGCGGCCTGTTTCCGGTCGACGCGAACGACTTCGACAAGCTGCGCGAATCGATCGCCAAGCTGCGTTTGAACGACGCCAGCTTCTCGTTCGAAATGGAATCGAGCGCGGCGCTGGGCTTCGGCTTCCGCTGCGGTTTCCTTGGCTTGTTGCACCTTGAGATCATCCAGGAACGCCTGAGCCGCGAATACGACCTCGACCTCATCACCACGGCCCCGTCGGTCGTCTATCGCATCGACCTTGCTGCCAGCCGCACCGACGAGGCGCGCGAGATCTACCTGCACAACCCGGCGGACTATCCCGACCAGAACCGCATCAAGGTCATCGAGGAGCCGTGGATCAAGGCGACGATCTACACGCCCGACGAATACCTCGGCTCGATCCTGAAGCTGTGTCAGGACCGTCGCGGCATTCAGGTCGACCTGACTTACGTCGGCGGGCGTGCTCAGGTGACCTATGAACTGCCGCTCAACGAAGTGGTCTTCGACTTCTACGACCGTCTGAAGTCGATCAGCCGCGGCTATGCCAGCTTCGATTATGAACAGATCGGCCTGCGCGAAGGCGATCTCGTGAAGATGTCCATCCTCGTCAACAACGAGCCGGTCGACGCGCTTTCGATGATCGTTCATCGTGGTGTTGCCGAAGAACGCGGACGCGGCATGTGCGAACGGCTGAAGGACCTCATCCCGCGCCACCTGTTCAAGATCCCGATTCAGGCGGCCATCGGCGGCAAGGTCATCGCACGCGAAACGATCAGCGCCATGCGCAAGGATGTGACCGCCAAGTGTTATGGCGGCGACATCACGCGCAAGAAGAAGCTTCTGGAAAAGCAGAAGAAGGGCAAGGCCCGCATGCGTGAGTACGGCAACGTCTCGATCCCGCAGGAAGCCTTCATCGCCGCACTTCGCATGGGTGAGGAATAAGGCGGGGCACCCCTGTGTCGCGCCTTATCCTGCTGAACAAGCCCTTTGGCGTCCTGTCGCAATTCAGCGCCGGACGCGATGAAAACCCGCACCCGACGCTGTCGGAATACGTGAAAGTTCCCGGCGTCTATCCCGCCGGGCGGCTCGACCGCGACAGCGAGGGTCTGCTGCTGCTGACCGACGATGGCCGTTTGCAGTCCCGCATCGCCGAACCGCGCCACAAGATGCCCAAGACCTATCTTGCGCAAGTCGAGGGCGAACCGGACGGAGCGGCGATCTCGGCACTTTGCAAGGGCGTGCGGTTGAAGGATGGAATGACCGCACCCGCGCGGGCGCGCGTGATAGATCCGCCCCAATTGTGGGACCGCGACCCGCCGATCCGTTACCGCAAATCTGTGCCCGATACGTGGATCGAACTGACCATTAACGAGGGCCGTAACCGGCAGGTCCGCCGCATGACCGCCGCCATCGGGCACCCGACCCTGAGGCTGGTGCGGTGGAGCATCGGGGACTGGACCGTCGAAGGGCTGGGCCTTGGCGAATGGCGCGAACTGCGCGTTTGATCGGGATCATTTAGCTGCGCCGTGCGCCGTGCGATTCTTGAAGCTCCTGGAGGACAAGGAGTCGGTAACAATGCCCGTCAACGAAGGAAAATGGGATCGCATCCTGCGCGTCGTCGTGGGCCTGCTGGTCATCGCGCTCGTATTCGTGGGGCCACAGACATCGTGGGGCTGGCTTGGCCTGATCCCGCTGATAACCGGGCTCGTCGGGTTCTGCCCGCTCTACCGCATAGTGGGTTTCAACACTTGTCCGATGCGCTGAGCGCCTAGCTTTCCGGGCGGGACCAGATCCAGCTTCCGCCCAGTACTGCCGCCGTTAGCGAGATCAGCGGTGCCGGCATCGGCGCAAAGGCGAAGGACAGGACGACGCTGGCGGCAAAGGCGGCCAGCGCGGCAGTCTTGCCGCGGCGGCTGATCGCGCCCTTTTCGCGCCACGCCGTGATGTGCGGGCCGAAATGCCTGTGTTCGACCAGCCATGCCTCAAGCCGCGGGCTCGACCGTGCAAAGCAAAACGCGGCAAGGATCATGAAAGGCACCGTCGGCAGCAGGGGCAGCAAAATGCCGATGCCGCCCAGCGTCAGCGACAGGTAGCCGCCAGCCAGATAGAAATACCGTTTCATGCCCTGAAGCGTGCCCGATGTTATTCGGGCGCGGGGCCGGGCCCGTTTGCGGAAGGCTGGGCAGGCTCTGCCTGCGGCGGGGTTGCCGGTACGCGGATATCGGTCTGCGGCACGCTCGGCTCATCGCCTTCCGCGCCGATCGGTGCGGGCTGACCCAGGCCTTCAGGCAGGTCGGGGATGCCTTCGGGCACCATGATATCGAAATCGCCCTCGTCCATGTCGCCTATCTCGATCGTGCTCATGTCCGCGTCTTCGGCGCTCATCGTGCGGCGCGGGGCAGGGCGCTTGATCTGATTGACCTTGAGCGGAAGCCGCAGCGGTTCCAGCTTTACCCCGCTCATGAATTGCTTCCAGATCTGCGCCGGATTGCCGCCGCCATGGTTGCCGGGGATCGGCTTGTTGTCGTCGCGGCCCACCCACACGGCCGTCACCATGTTGCCGGCAAAGCCCACGAAAAGCGCGTCGCGACCTTCCTGGGTCGTTCCGGTCTTGCCAAATGTCGGCTGGCCATTGATCACGGCGGCGCGGCCCGTGCCGCTGTTTGCGGCTCCGTAGAGGAGTTTCAGCATTGGCACCCACTCGCGCTTCGCGTCGAGGCTGCGCCAAGGCGTCGCGGCCTCTTCGGCAAGGCCGTATGGCTCCACCGGATACTTGCCCAAGGCGAAGGCGGCATAGGCAGCGGCCAGTTCCTTCAGCGTCAGGCTTCCCGTGCCCAGCGCCATACTGGGCGTTTCGGGTATCTCGGATTCGACGCCGAGATCTCGGGCGGTGTCGATTACCTCGTCTGGCCCGACGTCCTGTGCGATGCGGATCGCGGCGGTATTGCTGGAAATCGCAAAGGCACGCGATAGCGGGATCTGGCCGTAATAGCCGGAATAGGCATTTTTCGGCTGCCACCCGTCGATTTCGATCGGGCCGTCCTCGATCAGCGTATCCGCCGTCGCGCCGTCGCGGATCGCCGCGAAATAGTCGAACAGCTTGAAGGTCGAACCCGGCTGGCGCTTGGCGGTCGTCGCGCGGTTGAACGCCTCGGGCGTCCATTTCTTGCCGCCGACCATCGCCGCGATTGCGCCATTGGGTCGCATCGCGATCAGCGCCACTTCCGCCCCGCCAAGCCGCGCGTTGCGCACGACGCGTTCGGCGCGGGCCTGCGCGTCAGGCTCCAGAGTGGTCTGTACCGATCCGGAGAAACCTTCGGGCAGTTGCGGCATGAGCCAGTCGACGAACCACGTGCCGCTGGGGCCTTCGTCGTCTTCGGCACCCGGCGTTACCTTGGGGTCGGGTTCTTCCTTCGCTTCATCCTCGGTGATGAAGCCGGCATATGCCATTGCGCCCAGCACGACGCGCATGCGTTCGAACGATGCTTCGCGGTTTTCCAGCGGCGAGAGGCGGGAAGGGGCCTTCACCATGCCTGCCAAAAGTGCGGCTTGGCCAAGCGTCAGGTCTTCGGGCGAACGGTCGAAATAGTGATGCGATGCCGCGACAAGGCCGTATTGCCCTTCACCGAAGTAACAGAGTTCGAGATAGCGCGAGAGGATCTCGTTCTTGCTCATCCACATTTCGGCCCAGTCGGCCAGAAGCATTTCCTTGCCCTTGCGCACGAACGTTCGGTCCTGCGTAAGGAAGGCGTTCTTCACGTATTGCTGCGTGATGGTAGAGCCGCCCTGAACCACGCCGCCGGCCTTCAGGTTCGTGACAGTCGCGCGGGCAAGACCGCGGAAATCGACCCCACCGTGTTCGTAAAACCGCCTGTCCTCGATCGCGAGGAAGGCCTGAACCACGTGGTCGGGCAGTTCCTCCGCATTGACGGGCACGGCGGATTTGGGGCCGCGATGGGCGATTACCGTACCGTCGGTGGCAAGAAAATCGATGCCCTGCGGCGGGGGAGGGCCGCCCAGCTTCCATGGCGGGGCGGCATATATTTCCCACCCGACGAACAGGACCAGTGCGGCGAGAAGCCCCTGGAACCAGAACGGCCAGCCGCGAACAACATTGTAACCCCGGCCAGCCGCATCGGCGTAACGGTTATCTTTTAAAGGCTGCGTGCCCATTCATTCGTCCGCAAATAGGGGGCATTCGGTTAACAAACGCGCGGGAATTCGGATCCGGGTTCTCTTTAGCGCCGAAAACCGGCCTGACAAACCAGGCACGCGATCAACTTTGTTGCATGTCGCTAAAGGCTGCAGAACCTGCCGTGCGGATCATGGATATCCCTTATGCCGGATTGCGTGGCACCTTAACTCCAAATCCACGAGGCTGAACGCCCGGACGTACGCGGCGGCAGGCATCCCGCCGCGACCAAATATGCATAGTGCAGACTGAAATTCATATAAATGAGCATATTTTATGTATTTGTACATAGCAGTTATTTGCATGTGTCGCGCTTGATCGTTAATTAACCTGATAATGCGGGCTATTTACGCGCAGATGTATGCGATTTTAGGTCAGTTAATATTTTCGAAAGTACCCGGTTTAACCCTTGATTAGTCGGGCCAGCCTTAGTGAGTGTTCCTGGGCGGCGCGATCCAAATCATCCCGATCTGGTCGTGCCGTGTGTTGGAGCGGCTGTGGTGGAGCGGCGGGGCAATGGGTTTTGTGACCAAAGCGCGGCACAGTCTGGGGCTCGTCGGTCTCTCTCCGATCGAATGCGCGAAGATCGCGACATTCATCGAGAGCGAGGCCGAAGATGCCGGTTGCCCGTGGCTGGTCCTCCACTCCGATAGCTGCGACGCGCTGATCGTCCCCTCGGACGTCGAATTCAGCGCCGATCCCTACCAGGTTCTCATCAGGCTCGTGCGCTTCGGTAACCAGCCGATTGACGGTGAACTGTGCATCACCACCCCGCTCAGCGCGGCGGAACTGATAAATATCCTCAAGAAGGCGCAGGACAACCTCTCGACGCGGTCGCGTTCGAATGACGTCGCGCCGATGAAGGTGAAGATGGAAGACTGGGGCGCGGTCCCGGCCAACGATCGCCACCACGTGCCGGCTGGCTTCGGCACGCCGACCCCGCACCACATGACCAACGGTTCGGCAGCCCTCAAGACCGAGGCCTGGCCGGTCACTGCCGACGGCAGTCCGCATCCGGCAACGCAGCCCAGCGCGATGCACGCGCCGGTGCAGCAGCCGCATCCGGTTGCCCCGCCGCAGCCAGTGACCGCCAATGCCAGCCACGGCGACGCCCACGAATTTTCCGCCGCATGGGACCAGATCGCGGTCGCGCTCTATTCCATCGTGCAGAACTCCGCCCCCGCGGTTGCCGAAATCCGTGTCGAGAACCTCGATATGATCCGCATCGATTTCCGCTTCCGGGCCTACAACTCGCGCATTCCGCTGGAACAGGTGGCCGCCAACGGCAGCCGCATCGCAATCCGTTCCACACTGGTGGAGGCGTTTCGCCCGCCCATCGTCAACCTGCCGGGTGAATCGCTGGACAAGCTGTTCTGGTTCATCGGCAGTCAGGCTTTCCACGGCACCGGCGCGCCCTGGCTGAAGCCGGAGGATCGCTATCGCCTGCGCCGCTGGCCCAACTTTACCGAGCTGAACCACGCGGTCGCCGACATGCGCGCTGCGGCAGCCATCGGTAACTGCTTCCTCAATGCCGCCGAACTCGCTTCGGCAGCGGGGATCTCTGTGGAGAGCGCGACACGCACGCTCAACGCCTATTCGCTGATGGGTCTCCTCGAGATCCAGACCGACAAGACGGCAGCGCCCGCAACCTTCAAGCCGCCGGCGCAGAAGGAAGGCGGCGGCGGTCTCTTCTCCAAATTACGCACCAAGCTGGGGCTCTGATCGATGGCTGAACACGTCATACTTTTCGCGGGCCCCATGGGGGCGGGCAAGACGACGGCGATCGAAAGCCTGTCGGAGATCGAGACGATCCGCACCGAGGCGACCAACACCGACCGCGAAACCGCCGACAAGGACACGACCACGGTCGCGCTCGATTACGGCGAGATCACGGTGAGCGATGAGGACAAGGTGCGTCTTTACGGCGTGCCCGGCCAGCGCCGCTTCAACTTCATGTGGACCATTCTGAAGGAACGTGCCGTCGGGCTCATCCTGCTGGTCAACAATGACGCGGCCGACCCGATCGAGGAACTGGATGCGTTTCTGGAAGAATTTGGCGAACTTCACGAAAAGGGCGGCATCGTCGTGTGCGTGACGCGCAGCGACGTCGCGCCGACGCCGTATCTCGACAAGTACGCCGAACGCATTCGCGAAGTGATGCCGGGACGCATGATCCCCGTCTTCACCGCCGATGCCCGCAACGCCGATCAGATGCGCACCGCACTCATGAGCCTGATCGCAAACATCGAAATGACGGCGATGATCGCCGGTAATCAGGAGCGCGCGGCATGACCGAGCAAGTTAGCGCACATAAGGACCCCGTCGTGATCGCGTTCGCGAACGAGGTTCTGGATGGATTTTCCGACGTCTGCAGGTCGCTGCGTTATGCGACGTTCCTGACGGACGACGGCTTCGAAGTCGCCAGCATTGCGGGCGATGAAAAACAGAATCGGCGCGTCGCCTCCATGGCCAGCTCGATGCAGGCCCTGGGCGATGCAGTCGCCAAGGACCTCAGGATCGGGGGCGCCGAGTACATCATCATCGCGGCGGAAACCGGTTACGTGATCCAGATGCGGGTGCCCGAGCATGCGATGGTGCTGGCCGCGCATTTCGACGCGGCTGAAACGGTGGGCAAGGCGCTCTCGGTCGTGCGGCTCGCCGCCTCCAACATGCGAACACTTGTCCGGGACAAGGCAGCGTAAAGGGTCACCGAATTTGGCGGGACGGAGACCGACACAGATAAACCGCTCATGAAAAGGAAAAGAAGAATGGCTAGCATCAATGAAGCTATGGAAGACCTGATGACCATCGACGGCGCGAAGGCCGCTGCGGTTGTCGATTCTGACTCAGGGATGGTCCTGGGCAAGATCGGTGGCGGCATCGATCTCGACGTTGCCGGCGCCGGCAACACCGAAGTAGTCCGTGCCAAGCTGAAGACGATGAAGGCTCTCGGCCTCACCAAGGACGCGATCGACGACATCCTCATCACGCTGTCGTCGCAGTACCACATCATCCGTCCGATGGCTGCGCGCCCGGCTGTGTTCATCTATCTCGTCCTCGACAAGAGCAAGTCAAACCTGGCGCTCGCCCGCATCAAGACGGCCGAGTGCGAATCGAACATGACGCTCTGATCGTATCGTGAAAGCCGCGGCGGGGCCGCACGAACCCGAACCTCCGGTTCGCCCGAACGACGGGGCGGTCTTATGCAGGCCGCCCCGTTTTCGTTGTTTCAGCCCGCGAAACCGGCACTGCCGCGTTTCGTGGACAGAGCCGCAAGCTTCACTTGGCGTTCAGTATGGGCGAGGCTATAGGCTCCGGTCATGATCGCAGCTTCGTCGGCCAGCCGCCCCGTTCGCACCCTTGCCCTTGCCCTCGCTTCGGGGTCCATGTTGCTGACCGCCGCCTGTGCAGGCGGGGGCGGTCGCCCCGATGACACGGCCTATGTCGCGCGCGATGTGGAATCGCTCTACTTCGCGGCGAAGGAACGTCTTGACCGCGGACAGGTGAAGATGGCCGCCGCCCTCTTCGACGAAGTCGAGCGTCAGCACCCCTATTCGCCTTGGGCCCGCCGCGCCCAGCTGATGAGCGCGTTTTCATACTACGTCGGCAAGAACTACCCGCAGGCGATCCAGTCGGCCCAGCGCTTCCTGTCGATCCACCCGGGCAACAAGGACGCGCCCTACGCCAGCTACCTGATCGCGCTTTCCTACTACGAACAGATCAGTGACGTTCAGCGCGATCAGCAGACGACGCTTCTGGCCAAGACCGCGCTGACCGAAGTCGTGCGCCGCTATCCGGAAAGCAGCTATGCCGCCGATGCCAAGCTGAAGCTCGACCTCGTCAACGATCACCTCGCGGGCAAGGAAATGACCATCGGCCGGTTCTACGAAGACACCGGCAAATGGCTGGCCGCGACGATGCGCTTCCGCAAGGTCGTCGACGAATACCAGACCACCAGCCACACGGCAGAGGCGCTGTACCGCCTGACCGAAACCTACCTCGCGCTCGGCATCCCCGAGGAAGCGAAGAAGAGCGCGGCCGTTCTCGGCGCGAACTATCCGGGTAGCGAGTGGTACGAGAAGGCCTTTGACCTGATGCAGAAGAAGGCGCCCGAATTCGCGAGCTGATCGCGCGAGGCGCTTTCGCGCATTGGCATATTCGACAGGTGTAGGGGCTGAGATGCAACCCTAGTCTTGCTCCCAAAGCTTTTGGGAGAGAGCGCAATGGCAACCGCCGCAATCCGTCCGGACAACGTTCCGGCCGATCGCATCATCGATTTCGACATCTTCGCCCCGCCGGGGATTGAAGATGACTACTTCGCCGCCTGGCAGACGCTGCAGGCACCGGGCGTTCCCGCGCTGGCGTGGACGACGGCGAATGGCGGCCACTGGATCGCTACGCAAGGCGATCTCATCCGCGATATGTGGGGCGATGCAGAAAATTTCTCGAACGAGGCGCTGGCCGTAACGCCGGGGCTTGGCGAAGTGATGGAATTCATCCCGCTTCAGCAGGACCCGCCCGAACACAAGCCGTTCCGCAATGCCGTCATGCGCGGTTTTGCCAATTCCCACATCGTCGCGCTGACTCCGCTGGTGCGCGACGTGACGCGCCAGCTTATCGCCGATCTCAAGGAACGGGACGGCTGCGAATTCATGCAGTCCTTTGCCGAGATCGTGCCGATTCACGTATTCCTGACCCTGATCGACGTGCCTACCGAAGACCGCGCGAAACTGCGTCCGCTGGGTGCGCAACTGACGCGGCCCGACGGTTCGATGACGGTGGAACAGCTACGCGATGCAGCCGACGAATATCTGCGCCCCTATGTCGAGGCGCGTTTGGCAAATCCGGGTGAAGACCTGTTCAGCCGGATCCTTTCGGTCCCCATCGAAGGCCGGCCGTGGACGTTCGAAGAAGCGCAGCGAATGTGCCGCAACCTTCTGTTCGGCGGGCTCGACACGGTGGTCGCCATGTTCGGCAGCATCGCCGCGCATCTTGCCCGCTTCCCCGAAGACCAGCAGGCATTGCGCGACAATCCCGACCTGATCCCGCAGGCTGCCGATGAACTCATGCGCCGCTATCCCACTGTGTCGGTGACGCGAAACCTTCTTACCGATGTCGAGGCGGACGGAGTGACGCTACGCAAGGGCGATTTGATTTATCTGCCCAGCGTGCTGCACAATCTCGATCCGAAAAGTTTCGACAATCCCGAGATTGTCGATTTCGAACGCAAGCTCCCGCCGATCCGCCACACGACAATGGGCAATGGCCCGCATCGCTGTGTCGGCGCAGGACTTGCGCGGATGGAGGCGATCATCTTCCTTGAAGAGTGGTTGTCAGCCATCCCCCCGTTCCGGCTGAACCCGGACAAGCCCGCAAAGATGCGCGGCGGCAATGTCGGGGCTTTTACCGAACTCCACCTGCTCTGGTCCTGAAAGGCGGTTGAAAAGGGCCGGTGAGGCCGTCAGAGTTCTTCCTCGAAGTCTCCGGGAGAAGTCTTGATGAAAAGCGCCGCCCTTTCCCTCGCCTCCGTTCTTGCCCTGTCGCTCGCCGCCTGCGGATCTGCTGACCAGAGCGCGCCCGAAGCTGTGGCCACGACCGAGGCGGTCAGCGACTACGCGTTTCTCGACGATGCCTCCCGCACCGATGACGACCGCGCCGCCGACGCGTTGCGCAAGCCTGCCGACATGCTGGAATTCGCGGGCCTGACTTCGGGCCAGACGGTCTTCGAGATGCTGCCGGGCGGCGGATATTTTACGCGCATCTTCGCTCTGGCGACGGGGCCGGATGGCAAAGTCGTGCTCTATGCGCCCGACGAGATGGCGGACAAGCCGTGGAAGCCGATCGAAGGGGCCGAGAAACTGGCCGCCGAAATAGGCGATCCGCGCATTACCGCGACGCATTTCCCGGTTGCCGGGCCGGTGCCCGAAGCGATGGCTGGCACGTTCGACCTGGTATGGACGTCGCGCAATTACCACGACTTCCACAACCTGCTCGACTTCGACCCCGCAACTTACAACGCGATGGTGATGGACCTGCTGAAGCCGGGCGGTACGTATATCGTGCTCGACCATTCCGCACCTGTCGGCAGCGGCGCGAGCGCGACGGACACGACGCACCGCATCGACGGCGAATTCGTGAAGGCGGAGATAGAAAAGGCCGGCTTCGAATTCGTCAGCGAAAGCGATGTTCTCGCCAATCCCGACGACACGCGCGACGTCAATGTCTATGACGAGGCGATCAAGGGCCAAACGGACCAGTTCGTGCTGAAATTCCGCAAGCCCGCGTAAGGCTTGCCCATCAGGCGGCGTTGGCAGCCTCATCTTCAAGCGCGCCGGCCAGCGCCGATACGAACTGGTCGGTCGCCGCGTCCCAGCTGTATTCCGCGCCGTATCGCGCGCAGTCGACGCGGCGGGCGGTAAGCGCGCGGGCGATGGCGTCGGACAGGTTTTCGTCAACTGCGCCCACGGTGTCGAGCAACTCGTTCGATCCTCCGCGCCCTACGGGGCCGACGATGTCGATCGGCCCCTGCACGGGATAACCGGCCACCGGAACGCCGCATGCCAGCGCCTCTACCATGACGAGCCCGAAAGTGTCGCTGCGGCTGGGAAAGACGAAGCAGTCGGCAGCGGCATATGCGCTGGCAAGCGCACTTCCGGTGATGCGACCGAGGAAATGCGCCTGCGGATAGCGTGACTTCAGCGCCGAAAGCGCAGGGCCGTCGCCGACGACGACCTTGCTGCCCGGATGGTTGCAGGAGAGGAAATCGTCGAGGCCTTTTTCGGGCGCGACGCGTCCTACGTATAACAGGATCGGACCGGGAAGGGCGGCAATCCGTTCGTCCGGCACTGCGTCGGAGCGGAAAGTGCCGCTGTCGATCCCGCGCGACCACGGAACGACGGGGCCGATACCGCGCCCGACAAGTTCGTGCCGCAGGCTTGGCGTTGCGGCGAGAACCGCGCGGCTGGGCGCGTGGAAGCGCTGCATCAACGGCCAGAACCGCTCTGCCGAAAGGCCGGTGCGGACCGCGACATAATCGGGAAAGCGTGTGTGGAACGCGGTGGTAAAGGGCACGCCGTGCTTCAGGCACCACCGGCGCGTGGCCCAGCCGATCGGCCCTTCGGTGGCGATGTGGACGATGTCGGGGCCGAACCGCGACAGCTTTTTCGTCACTCCGCGATGAGGCGCCAGTGCCAGCCTGATTTCGCCGTAGAACGGCATCGGCAGGCTGGTGAACTGGTCCGGCGTTATCATCTCGACCGCATGGCCACGCGCGGTCAGACGTGACAGGGTTTCGGCCAGCGTGCGGACGACGCCGTTAAGCTGCGGCTTCCAGGCGTCGCTTGCTATGCAGATGCGGCGCGGGAACGCGGTACTCTCGAACATCGCGTATCCCTCAGGCCGGTTGCTTCGCAGGGGCGGGGGCGGCAACTTCCGCCGGTTCGAACGTGTCCTTGCCCTCGCGCTGACGCATTTCGTCGGCCCAGTGCAGGATCTTGAAATTGCCGCAGGCGTCCTCTGTCAGGGCCGTGCAGCTTTCGACCCAGTCGCCGTCGTTCATGTATTCGATCTGGCCGATCCGGCGAATTTCCGCGCAGTGGATGTGGCCGCAGACGACGCCCTCGACCCCGCGATCGCGCGCGGCATGGGCGACGGCTTCCTCGAAGTCGCAGACGAACTGGACGACGTTCTTGACGCGGTGTTTCAGGTAGGCTGACAGCGACCAGTAGGGCAGCTTGAACGCCTTGCGAGCCTTGTTGAACCAGATGTTCGCACGCAGCAGCAGCTCGTATGCCTGGTCGCCCAGGAAGGCGAGCCAGCGGTGATAGAGCACGACGCTGTCGAAGGCATCGCCGTGCGTGACCAGCAGGCGGCGACCGTCGGCGGTGACGTGAATCGCCTCGAACGCGATCTCGATCCCGCCGAAGTGCATTCCGGCATAGGATCGCAGCATTTCGTCATGATTGCCGGCGACAAGGATGACCCGCGTGCCGCGGTGCGCCATCTTGAGGATGCGGCGGACGACTTCGCTGTGCGCGTCGGGCCAATACCAGCCCTTCTTTAGCCGCCAGCCATCGACGATGTCGCCCACGAGGTAGAGCGTGTCGCACTCGATCGAGTGGAGAAAGTCGAGCAGCATCTCAGCATTGCAGCCCCTGGTGCCGAGATGCGTGTCGGAGATGAATACGGTGCGAAATTTGCGTTTGGGAACGAATCCGCGCGGTTCGGGAAGGTCGAGCCATTCCGGGACCCGTCCGGGCACCGCGAAAGCCGCGGTTTCCTGGCCTAAATGCGTGAACATCAAGTTCTTCACGGGATCGACTTTCATTGCTCAAACCCCCAATTCCTGCCCTGTGTCGTCTTTCTTTTCGCAGGTGCGTGTTTCGGTTCGGCGTCCGTGTGACGGGCTGGTTACAAGCCGGTGTGCAAGTCTGTGGATAAGGCGGGGAAGGGCTGTGCGCTTCTGTGGGCGAAATGTCGCGCGGGGCTGACTGGCGCGGCGCGGCCAAGTAGGACATAGAGCGAACATGCTGACCAACCTGTCCATCCGGAACATCGTGCTGATCGAGGCTCTCGACCTCGCGTTCGCGCGCGGGCTGGGCGTGCTGACGGGTGAGACGGGAGCGGGCAAGTCGATCCTGCTCGACGCGCTGGGGCTGGTGCTGGGCAACCGTGCCGACAGCGGTCTGGTCCGCGCGGGCGAGGACAAGGCCAGCGCGACAGCGACTTTCGAATTTCCCGAAATGCCGGCGGGCATCATCGAGGTACTGGACGATGCGGGTGTCGAGATGGAGGCGGGCGAAGCTCTTGTCATCCGCCGTCAGTTGAAGGCCGATGGCGGGTCCAAGGCGTTCGTGAACGGGCAGCCGGTGGGCGTCGCGACTTTGCGGGCTCTGGCGCCCTGGCTGGTCGAACTGCACGGGCAGCACGACGATCGGGGCCTTGTGAACCCGCGCGGGCACAGAGCGCTGCTGACGCGCTATGCCGCGGCAGACGAGGCGGGCGTCACCAGCGCATGGCGCAAGTGGCAAGCATCGGAGGCCGCCTTGGCCGAAGCCCGCGAGGCTGCGGAAAACGCGGCGGCGGAGCGTGAATTGGTCGAGGCGCACCTGGCCGAACTCGAACGGCTCGCCCCGCAAGAGGGCGAGGAAGAAGATCTCGCCGGACAGCGTGCCGACATGCAGAAGGGCGAGCGGCTTTCCGAGGACCTTGCCAGCCTGCAGCACCTTTTTGCAGGGTCTGACAGCGCATTGGCGCAGCTTCGCGCCGCGGCGCGCAGGCTGGACCGTATCGCGCCCGAGCACGAGGCGCTGGGCGATGCGCTATCCGCGCTGGACCGCTGCCTGATCGAAGGTAGCGAGGCCGAGGCGGCGGTTGATCGCGCGCTTGAGGCGCTGAGCTTCGATCCGGCGCGGCTGGACGAGGTAGAAACCCGCCTGTTCGACCTTCGGGCTGAAGCGCGCAAGCATGGCTGCCAGGTCGATGATCTGCCCGCAAAACTGGCCGAACTGCGCGGCAAGCTCGACGCGATCGAGGGCGGCGAAGGGCGTATCAAGGCGCTGCAGGCCGATGCTTTCGAAAAGGGATCGCACTATCGCGCGCTGGCCGAAACGCTTTCGGCGCAGCGGGTGGAGGCGGCGAAGCGTCTAGACAAGGCGGTGGCGGCGGAACTTGCGCCGCTCAAATTGGACGCGGCGAAGTTCAAGACGCTGGTCACTCGTACGGACGAGGACAAGTGGGGTCCGCACGGCATGGACGCGGTCGAGTTCGTGATCTCGACCAACCCCGGTGCGCCGTTTGCCCCGCTTGCCAAGATCGCGTCGGGCGGCGAACTTTCGCGCTTCATCCTCGCCCTAAAAGTCGCACTGGCGGAAGAGGGCGGGGCAGCCGTCATCATCTTCGACGAGATCGACCGCGGCGTCGGCGGTGCGGTGGCCAGCGCCATCGGCGAACGCCTTGCGCGGCTTGCCAGCGCTAATGGCGAAAACGGACAACTTCTGGCCGTCACGCACAGCCCGCAAGTCGCGGCGCGCGGAAACATCCATTTCATGATCGCCAAGTCCAGCGAGGGTACGGTGACCCGCACTTCGGTCGGCCAATTGGACGCGGGTGGCCGTCAGGAAGAGATCGCCCGCATGCTGTCGGGCGCGGAAATCACGCCCGAGGCGCGGGCGCAGGCCGAAAGGCTACTTGAAGGGGTCTGACCCTCAGTCCGCGAAGGCGTTGGCAAACAGCGCTTCGACCAGCTTGTCGCCATGTGCGCTGTCCTGGAAAGGATAGCTTGCCCGAACTTGTTCGCGCGTTGGTGTCGCGCCGACTTGTGCCAGTTTCGCCGCATCGTCTCGCGCGCCCGCCACGTCACCAAGGCTCGACCGGACGGCAACCCGCCGCTGCAAGGCGCGCTGGTTCGCGGGGTTGTGAGCGAGCGAGGTGTCGAGGTGCGCGAGCGCCTGTTCGTAATCGCCCAGCAGGAAGCGCCAGAGACCGAGGTCCGCCTCGATCACGGTGGCGTGGCGATATGACGGGTCGACCGAATAGACAAGTTCCTGGATCGCGATGGCCTCTGCCGGGTCGCCGCCGAACCCGACGATGCAGCCGGAAAAGTGGTGCGCCATCCCTGCACTGGGGTTGAGACGCAACGCCTCGTCCGCATGGCGGCGGGCAGGGACATACGCGCCGGCCGCGAAGAGTTCGCCCGCGCTTGCCAGCGAGTGGCCCATCCAGCCGCGCGGGTCGAGGTCGATCGAATTGCGCGCCGCGTCCAGCATTTCGTTGAAACAGCCACGCGCCATCGTGACGTTGCCGACCAGCCAGCCGTTCAGCCCCATCTCGAAATAGGCCTGCGCCTTCAGGCTCCACGGCATGGCCGAGCCGGGGTCCAGCCGGATCGAGTTTTCGATGTCCTTCAGGGCATGGGCCAGCGTATCGGGGGAAGGGCGGTTCAGCGCCCAGAGCGCCTTCAGCGTGAGGTCCCAAGCCGACAGGTCCGATGGCGGGGCGCGAACGATGCGGCGGCGTTCGGCGCCTTCGACCTCGGGCGCGATGAGGTGGAGGATGCGCGCCGCGATCTCGGGCTGGACGGCGAGCAGGCTGGTGAGATCGTCCTCGAACAGTTCGGTCAACAATGTCTCACCGCTCGGCACGTCGAGCAGGTCGATGGCAAGCCGCGCCTTGCCGTCCTTGCCGGCGACCGACCCGCACACCGCATAACGCACGTTCAGCGCGCGGGCCTGCTGCAGGAGATCGCCGCCCGCGCGGCCCATCGCGAAAGAGGCATGGCGCGAGAGTACGGGAAACCAGCGCCACGCGGCCAGTTCGGCGATCAGCGTCTCGGCAAGGCCGTCAACGAGGTATTCGGCTTCCTCGTGATCGCAACTGAACGGGAAGACGCCGACAAGGGGCCGCGACATGACGGTCGAGACCGTCGTCGTCACCGGCTCCACGGGCGCAGGGACGGGCGCGCTCTGTTCGACCTGGCCGACGAAGCGGAAGCCTTCGCCGCGCATCGTGCGCACGTATCGCTGGTTCGCGCCGTCATCGCCCAGTGCCTTGCGGACCGACTTGATCCGGCTGGACAGCGCAGTGTCCGACACGATGCGCCCCTTCCAGATCGTTTCGAACAGGTCGTCGCGGGTGACCAGCCTGTCGCGCGCCTCGATCAGGAACAGGAGGATGCGGAAGACCTGCGGCTCCATCGGCACGGGCACGCCATTTGCGCGCAGCTCGAACTGCGCGGCGTCCACTTCGAACCCGTCAAAGGCATAGACCGTCATCGCATGGGGCCCCCGCAATGGCACGAAGTTTAATCGCGATGCGCCGGAACGTCGAGAGGCGCGTTTCTCCACGTTGGGGGGCAAATCTCCACGCAATCTCCACACAGGCTCCAAGCAGGGGTGGGAAGGGCGGGGTATCCAGTTGTTGTCGCCGGATGATCGGCGCCACACACCAAGACTGGAAAGGAAATGAATATGCCTCTCGTTGATATCCACCTGATCGACGGCGTTTTCGACGGCGAACAGAAGCAGCAGATGATCAAGGACGTGACCGACGCCATCGTCGCCATCGAAGGCGAAGTGATGCGCGGCGTGACCTGGGTCCGCGTTCTCGAAGTCGAAGGCGGCCACTGGGCCATCGGCGGCCAGTCGCTGGCAGCTGCCGACATTCACGCGATGCAGAAGCAGGCGGCGTGAAGAACGGGGTGCACGGGTGGCGGTGAAAGGCCCCTCCCGTGCATCTTCCACCGTGCCTGTTGCCAATGATTTTGACTGCGGTAGAACCTGGGCCATGCGGATCACGCCCCGAGTTGCAGCCCCTCTATTCGCGTTCCTGCTGTCTTCTTGTGCAGCCACCCCGCAAGGCAGCGGCCTTTCACGCCCCTGGATCGATGCCGGAGAGGTTCGCGCGATTCAGCAGCCGGACGGAACCAGCGCACCGCAAGTGCGCGGCGTGTGGCAAAGTCGCGGCTATGGCCGCTTGCTCGCCATCGATGCGCAAGGCGTGACGCAGTACGAGATCGGCGACACATGCTACCTGCCGCCGAGCGAAGACGCGCAGAGCGAAATGGACTCGATCGGCTATCGATTCTTTCGCATGATGCCGGATGGCGACAGCGCGATTTTTCAGCTTCTTCGCGGCGATACGATGGTCCTGTTCGACCGGATTGCCGAACTTCCAGCCCAATGCCGCGATGAACCGGACACCGGGCCCAAGGCGGTGGCTGCGGCTTTACTCGATGCCTTCGAGCGCCATTACGCGTTCTTTGATCGCAGGCCGCCCGATCACGACACGCGTGCGGCAAAGCTGCGCGATGCGATGCGTCCGGGGATGGACGATGACGCGCTTTGGGATGCGTTGGCGCTCTACATGGATGGGCTTTCCGACAGCCACACCAAGCTGATCGGCGAGATCGATGGAGAACGTCGCCGCATTCAGGACGGGCAGGGCGAAACCCTGCCGAGGGAACGGGCGCGCAAAGGGGGTGAGAGTGCCTGGCTTGTCGGCCTGATCGAGCAGGCGACGCAAAAGCTTGGCGATACGGCGCATCACACGGGGCGCGATCGCATCGTCTGGGGCACGATCGACGGACGGGTCGGCTATTTGCAGATCTTCCAGATGGGCGGATTCACGGATCGGGAGGACTTTGGCAGCGATGCCTGGGCCGAGGCGGAAATGGCGGAATTCGACAGGATCATGGACGAGGCGTTTTCCGCGTTTCAGGACGCCGATGCCGTCATCATCGATCTTTCCAACAATCGCGGAGGCTGGGACCGGATCGCCAAGGCCCTGCCGGGGCGAGTCACCGACCGTGCCTATACCGGCTTTACCACCCGCGCGCGCGGTTCCGGTCGCGCGCCCTATCCACACCGGATCGAACCCGCAGACGGGCCGCGCTTTTCCGGGCCCGTCTATGTTCTCACCAGCGATGTGACCGTGAGTGGCGGCGAGCTTGCGACACTTGCCCTTCGCCAGAATCCGAATGTTATCCAGATCGGCAAGACGACGCGCGGTGCGTTTTCCACCCCGCTTGCAAAAAGGCTCCCGAATGGCTGGCTGCTGGAACTGTCCAACGAGATTTTCGCCGCGCCCGACGGCACCGTTTATGAAGAAACCGGCCTGCCGCCGCAGGTCGATATCGCGGTCTATCCGGATGAGGATCCTGTCGCGGGGCATTGGCGCGCGGTCGAGGCGGTCGTCGCCATGACCGCGCACGAATGATCTACTCCTCGCGCATCGAGATGTAGATCAGGCTCATCATTGCGATCGCGCCGAAGACCCACGATCCGTGGTCCGGCCCGCCGCCCAGTTCCATTTGCCAGAGCTGGTATCCCGCTACCGCAACACCCTGGAACAGGCCCCACCAGTTGAGCACCGCGCAGCCCATCGCGATCTTCGACCATTTCTTGCCCGCTTCGAACTTCGCCGCATCGTGGCGGCGCAGGCTGAACAGCACCCATGCGCCATAGAGGCCCAGCACGCCTGCGGCTGCCTCCAGTGCGAAGACCAGCACCATGGCGACGACGATCAGGATCGATGGCGGCACGGGTAAAAGCGTGACCGGATAGGCTTCCTGTCCCGCGTGGCTCGTCGTGTAGACGAAGAAATCGTAGGCCGCGCCGACGTTTGCGATGTTGTGCGCCACATACAGCAGCGCCATCAGCCCCACCACGGCGCTGACCATCGCCTTCAGAATCCTGTCGGTCATTCACCAGTCCCCCTGTATTTCCGCGCCCCGGCGGCTAGATACCATGAAAATTCATGACGGGGAAAAGCGTGACCGATCCTGCCGAGATGAGCGAGGCCGACGCCGCGAACGAACTGATGCGGCTGGCGCGCCAGATCAGGAAGCACAACAAGCTCTATCACGCAGAAGACGCGCCGGAAATTTCGGACGCGGAATACGACGCGCTCGTCCGCCGCAATGCCGCGATAGAGGCGGTTTTCCCGCATCTCGTCCGTGACGACAGCCCGTCGAAGGCCGTGGGCCACGAAGTCGCTGCCTCGCCGCTGTCGAAAGTTCGCCATGAGGTTCGGATGATGAGCCTCGACAACGCGTTCTCGGACGAGGAAGTGGCCGATTTCGTCGCGCGCGTCAGGCGTTTCCTGTCGCTGGGCGCGGACGAGCCGGTCGTGTTTACGGCGGAAGACAAGATTGACGGGCTTTCGTGTTCGCTTCGCTACGAGCAGGGCAAGCTGGTCCGCGCCGCGACACGCGGGGATGGGCAGGTGGGCGAGGACGTGACTGCCAACGTCGCGCATATCGCCGATATTCCGCAGGAACTGCACGGCACCGTGCCCGAGGTTTTCGAGATCCGCGGCGAGGTCTTCATGGCCAAGGCCGACTTCCTTGCGCTGAACGAAGCGCAGGAGGCCGAGGGCGGCAAGATCTTCGCCAACCCGCGCAATGCCGCCGCCGGATCGCTGCGCCAGAAGGACGCGAGCGTTACGGCCAAGCGCCCCTTGCGCTTCTACGCCCATGGCTGGGGGGCGGCGAGCGAGGTTCCGGGGGACAGCCAGTTCGAGGTCATGCAGGCCATCGCCAACTGGGGTGTGCCGATCTCCGCTGCCCTGATCCGGTGCTGTTCGCTGGATCAGATGCTGGCGCATTATCGCCAGATCGGCGCGATGCGGGCTGATATGCGCTATGACATCGACGGCGTTGTCTACAAGGTCGACCGGCTGGACTATCAGCAGCGGCTGGGCTTCGTGGCCAAGGCGCCGCGCTGGGCGATGGCGCACAAGTTTCCGGCAGAACAGGCCGAAACCACGCTAGAAGGTATCGATATCCAGGTCGGCCGCACCGGCAAGCTGACGCCGGTGGGCCGGTTGAAGCCGGTGACGGTGGGCGGCGTGGTCGTCTCGAACGTGACGCTGCACAACCGCGACGAAATCGCGCGGCTGGGTGTGCGGATCGGCGACCGTGTCGTGATCCAGCGCGCCGGCGACGTCATTCCGCAAGTGGTCGAGAACCTGACGCGGGACGAGGAGCGCGATGCTTTTAACTTCCCCGACCATTGCCCGATCTGCGATTCGGAAGCCGTGGCGGAGGAAGGCGAAGTCGACGTGCGCTGCACCGGCGGGCTTATCTGTCCTGCCCAGCGGACCGAGCGTTTGAAGCACTTCGTCAGCCGCGGCGCGCTCGACATCGAGGGACTTGGCGAGAAGACAATCGACGAGTTCTTTGCAAAAGGCTGGCTGGAAAGTCCCGCCGACATCTTCCGCCTGAAACAGCGCAAGGAGGACATTCTCGCGCTCGAAGGGTGGAAGGAGAAGTCGGTCGAGAACCTGCTGGCCGCGATCGAGGCCAAGCGCGAGCCTGATGCGGCGCGCCTGTTGTTCGGGCTGGGCATCCGCCATGTCGGTGCGGTGACGGCGCGCGATCTCTTGAAGCACTTCACTACGCTTCCTGCCTTGCGCGACGTGGCGGAGCGGGCGCGGAACGGAAAAGGCGAAGTGGCGAGCGAGGCCGTGACCGAACTGACCGCCATCGACGGCGTCGGCCCGGTCGTGGTCGAGGCGCTGGGCGACTTCTTCCACGAAGATCACAACCGGCAGGTCTGGGACGATCTCCTCTCCGAAATTTCGCCGCCCGATTACGTGGTCGAAACGAAGGACAGCGAAGTCGCGGGCAAGACGGTGGTCTTCACCGGCAAGCTGGAAACCATGAGCCGCGACGAGGCCAAGGCGCAGGCCGAACGATTGGGCGCGAAGGCGGCAGGTTCGGTTTCGGTCAAGACCGATCTGGTCGTCGCCGGACCCGGCGCGGGATCGAAGCTGAAGAAAGCGGCAGAGCTCGGCATCGAGGTCATCGACGAGGCGGCCTGGGCCGAGATCGTGAAAGCGGCGGGCTAACCGCTCTCCGCCCACGGCAGCGGCGGCACGGCCCGTCGCTGAACTCGTGGTGAATTCCGCGTTAAGGCCCGGCTTTAATAAGGGATTAATGCGTGGGCACCCACCCTGACCTCATCAGGGGAACAATAGCGCACGTGCTGACGTGCGGGGACATGAGGACATAATCATGAAAAAGATCATGCTCGCGGGCGCATCCGCGATCCTGGCCGTATCGGCCATGACGGCCTATGCACAGGATGCCGAAAGCGGCGACGCGCCCGAAGACGTCGAAGTCGAGGAAGCCGGCAAGCCGATGGAACCGACCGCCGGTGGCAACGGTGCGCAGGTGCTTCGCGAAGAGGGTGACATCCTTGAGCAGGCTATCGACGAAAACGGTGAGCCGATGACCGACGAAAACGGCGATCCGGTCATGAACGTCGTCGGCTCGGCCTATACCCAGACGGTCACGACGCCGAGCGGCAATGTTCACACGCTGACCAAGACGGTAGATTTGGACGGCAACAAGACCACCACAGTCGAGCATGTCCGTCCCGAAAAGGCGGAGCGCATCGCCAAGGCCGAAAAGCCCGAGCGTCCTGAGCGGCCCGAAAAGCCCGAGAAGCCGGAAAAGCCGGAAAAGCCCGGTCGTCCCTGAGCGACCGCAATTTGCTCACGAGGGGGGAGGGGCGCGGCTGCCATAGGCGGTCGTATTCCTTTCCCTCGTGTGGTCATCAGACAATCTGAAAGAGGGGATCCATGAAGGTCTTTCTCAAGCGTGCCGCGGCTTCTGCGGCGCTGGCGGTCTCGCTATGCTCCGTGCAAGCGAGCGCGGACGAATACTGGCAGTTCAGCCTTGGTGCCGACTATTCGACCGGTGATTACGGCGATGTGGTCGATACCGACATGCTGGCCGTGCCGATCGGCGTGAAGTATCAGGGCGACGGCTTCTGGGCGCGCGCCTCCGTGCCTTACGTGCGTGTCACCGGCCCCGACGGAGTCATTCCCGGCGACGGCGGCGTTACGCGCGGCAACGGCAACGGTAATGCGGGCGGTGGTACCGGCGATACGGTCGTCACCGATACGCGCAGCGGCATCGGCGACGTCAACTTGTCTGCTGGCTATACCCTGCCAATCGGCGACCGGACGTGGTTCGATGTCATCGGAAAGGTCAAGCTGCCCACCGCGTCGGAGGCCAAGTACCTCGGCACCGGCACGACCGACTTCACCGCGATGGGCGAGGTGCTCCACAGCTTCGGCAACGTCTCGGTCGCGCTGAACGGTGGGCGCCGGTTCAACGGGTCAAACGATCTCTACCAGCTAGATGATGTCTGGCTGGCAGGCGGCGGCGTTTATGCCGTTGCGGGTGAGGGCCTGACGCTGGGCCTTGGATACGAGTGGCGCGAGGGCGCGCTCGATACTTCGCCCGACCGTAGCGAGGCGACGGCTTCGGCGACGTTCAGGGTCAATCCGTCGCTGCTGCTTCAAGGCTATGGCTACACCGGCTTCAGCGAGGGCAGCCCCGACGTTGGCGCTGGCGTACAGGTGCTGTACCGCATCGGCGCGGACTGAAGCGGGCCGGATGGGCATCGCCGATTTCCGTTCAAGGAGAGCGATGCCCATGACGGTCGAAATCGTACCGCTGACGCCTGACAGGGCGCACCTGTTCTTCGAACTGTTCGACGGTGAAGGCTTTGCCGACAATCCGGGGTGGAGCGGGTGTTATTGCCGGTTCTACCACTACGACCACCAGTGCGGGGACTGGGAGAACGAACCTGCCGCGGACAACCGTACGGACGCGTGCCACCTAATCGCGGACGGTACGATGCGCGGCTGGATCGCGCTGGAGGGCCAGCGGCCGGTAGGCTGGCTCAATGCCGGACGCAAGGACGGTTACCGCGCGTTTCGCGGGGATGATGTGCCTGGCAAGGCGGGTGATGCGACAGGCATCATTACCTGCTTCCTTGTCGCGCCGAGTGCGCGGGGCAAGGGCGTTGCGCGCCAATTGCTGGAGACCGCGCTGGAAGGTTTCCGCGCGCAGGGCCTGTCATGGGTAGAGGCAAAGCCTGCCAAGTCGCCCGAAACCGCGGCCAGCAATTATCACGGGCCGCTGTCGATGTACCTGAAGCACGGCTTCGAGATAGCGGGCGATTTCAGCGAATACCAGAACCTTGTGCGGCTGGCGCTTTAGGCGGTCAGGTCTCGGCGCTGTCCGCTTCGGGAGCGTCGGGCGCCATTGGTTCTTCGCTGACCAGCATGTCTTCCTGCTCCACCACCTCGAGCGAGCGCGGATCGTGTTCGCTGCCGCAGATCGGCGGCAGCGCGCCGCCACGGGCGCGGTGGGCATTGCGGACGGTGTTGGCGGCGATGCGCGACTGCTCCATCGCGGCCGGCGTGTTGTTGAAGGACGGCGCGATCTGCTGCGGCAGAACGCAATCGCGCGGTGCCTCATGATCGTGCATCGGCTCTTCCTGCGCGGCGGCAGGGATGGCGAGAAGGGCGAAAATCGGGATAAGGGCGTAGCGCATGGAAGGATATTCGGCTCAACTTATTGAATAGGCGGTGAACCGTGCGCGCGATAAGGCGGAACCCACTTCATCACGCTTCCGGCAAAGGGCGTCCACGCGCCGGTCTCGATCCCCGCCATGCGCAGCGTTTCGCCCGTCCATTCGTTGCAGGTCTTGTAGACCGTGTAAGTCCCGAGCGCGTCGTAGAAGACGTCCTGATCGGTATATCCAGCATAGACCGCGCGGTCCGGCGTGCGTTCGGGCAAGTCGCGCAACAGGGCGCGGACGAGGGCGCGGTACTGTCTGTGAGAGATGCGGATCGTTCGGAAATCGGGCGAGGGGGCGGGCCGGACCCAGTGTTCTACGTGATAAAGCGCGTCGCCGCCGACGCTCATGACGCGCAGGACCGTGAGCGGCGAGAGATCGCCCCATGTCGGCGTGTCGAGAAAGACTGCTCGCTCGCCCCAGCTTATCGCGACGTGGGTATAGAGGCGAAACGGATTGGCCGTATCTGACGGCGGGAAGACGCGGGTCCAGTCCATGTCCGCGCTCCGCAGCGGGACCGCGATCGAGGTGTGCACGCCATTGGTGGCGATTATGATTTCTACTGCGTCATCCCCCGGTCGCGGCTCGTTATAATAAGGTTGCGAGGGGATCGACGAGCCCACCCATCCGGCAAGGAAATAGCAGCCTACGGCCAGCCCCAGCCAGCCGAAGACTGCTCTCGCCAGTTTCAACGCGCGTTTCGCCGGCGTAGCCACAGGATCGACCAGTCGCCGTTCGTCATGCGGCGGGCAAGGCGGAAACCGGCGCGGAAGTGGGCGCGGCGAACCGCTTCTTCCTGCGTCGTCAGAAGACCGGCCAGTAGCAGGTTGCCACCCGGCGCCACGGCCTTGGCGAAATCGGGCGCGAGTTCGACCAGCGGCCCTGCAAGGATGTTGGCAATCAGCAGGTCATAAGGCGCGCGGTGCCGGATCAGCGGATTGTCGGTCCCCGCCGCCACGGTCATGACAATCCGGCCCGGCCCGTCGCCCAGCGGAATGCCGTTCATCGCGGCGTTGTCCTCCACCACGCCGACGCAGACCGGATCGATGTCGCTGGCGATGCCCTGCGCCTGCGGCCAGAGATCGCGCGCGGCAAAGGCAAGGAGGCCGGTGCCGGTACCGATGTCGGCGTGGTTGCGCACGACGATGCCTTGCGCCTTCATCTGGGTCAGCATGGCAAGGCAGCCTGCCGTGGTTTCATGCTGTCCAGTGCCGAACGCCTGGCTCGCCGGGATGCAGAAGTCGGTCACGCCCGCGCTGTTATCGGCGGGGAAGTCGGGTGTATGGACGTGGAAACGGCCTGCGCGGATCGGGGTGACGTCGGCTTGCGACAGGCTGACCCAGTCGGCATCGGGTAGCTTCTCCGACTTCAGGTCTGGCGCGCCGCCTGTGAACAAGTCGGCCAGCGCCTGCTTGTCGGCCCTCGTCGGCTTGCGCGGATAATAAGCCTCCAGCACCCAGTCGTCGGGCTTGTCCTCGGCGATCTCGCTGCCGGTCAGCACGACTTCGTAGTCCCAGTCCAGCACGTCCTCGTGCGCGACAAGTGCGGCCTGAATCATTCCTTTCGATCCATGGGCGACGATCTTCCAGCTCACTCGGCAGCCTCCTTGGCAAGCCGCGCATCGAGGCGCTCGCCGATTGCTTCGGCATATGTCCGGCAGGCGACTTTATCCAGAAGACTGCCACTTTCCAGCCGCTTGCGCATCCAGCTTGCCGAAGGGTGCGGGGTGAGCAGCATGTCGCAGTCGCTGTCGGCGAGATAATCGATGCCGCGGCGATAGTTGTCCAGCAGTTCGCGGTGGTCGGAGAACTTGTAGCCGTCCGCGCTGATGGGCGACATGGAATCGGCATAGACAATGGTGACGCACTCGCCGTCTTCGCACGAAATCCACTGCCACGATGATGCGCCCGGCGTATGGCCGGGGGTGGGCATCTGCCTGAAGGACAAGTTGCCCTGCTTCACGAACTCTACCGCGCCGATGGTCTCGTCGACGCGGGCGGCGGGGAAAGCATCGGTCACGCCGAACTGCGGGTCGTTTTCGGCAGGCAGGGCGGTCGCAAGCACCTCGGCGGCAGGACCGGTCGCCACAAGGCGCGCGCCGCTCAATTCCTGAACCATCGCGGTTCCGGCGACGTGATCGAAATGTTCGTGGCTGACCAGCAACAGTGCGATTTCGGCAGGGTCGAAGCCCAGCGTGCGGATGTTATCCAGAACGTGCGCCGTGCCCGCGACCGTTCCGGTGTCGATCAGCACGTGCCCGTCATCACCAGTGACGAGAATCGCAGAGATGCCGCAAGTGCCGACATAATAGGTGTCGCCGTGGATTCGAAAGGGCGGGCCGGGTTTGTCCCATTCGTCCCAGTCCTCGCAGGCGGCCACCCATTCGGACGCGGGCGGGGACTCGGGGACGGGTGCGACGGTTGTCGCGGCGCAAGACGCGACAGCCAGCGCGGGCAGTGCATGCAGGAAGGTCTTAGCGGACAAAGCTCGCTCCAATCGCATCGATCACCGCACCGGTCATGCTGGCAGGCGCCTCGAGCGCGCGGAAAGCGGCGATCCGGCCGATCTCTTCCGGCTCCGCCACGCGGCCCAGCAGAATGTCGGCCAGCAGGGAAGGCCCGCCGCGCGGCGCCATGCTTCCGATGATAAGCGCCGTGCGCCCGCCTGATGCATCCTTGTTCATAAGCGGCTCGATTAAGGCGGGGGAGAGGGCGCCGCAAGCGGGGGACAGGCACCATACCTAGACAAAAAGACTGTAAATGCCCTCTTGCCCTTCGGCGCGCTGCCTGCCATTCGCGCCCGCAGCACGCCTTTTGCGACCGGCCCTCTTGTATCGGTCGCTGACGGCAAGAAGACTACGGGGACACATAATATGGCGAAGGCAGCGAACAGGCCTCTCTCTCCGCACCTCTCGATCTGGAAATGGGGTCCGGCCATGGCCGTCTCCATTCTGCATCGCGTTTCTGGTAATGGCCTTGCGGTCGCGGGCCTGCTGGTCCTGCTCTGGTTCCTCGGCGCGATTGCCGGCGGGCCGGAAAGCTACGTTTCCTTCATGCGCCACGCGGATACATGGTACGGCATGATCGTGCTGATCGGCATTTCGTGGGCCTTCTTCAACCACCTGTCGAGTGGCATTCGCCACCTCGTGCTGGATGCCGGCGCGGGCTTCGAGGTGGAGCGCAACAATTCCTGGTCGATCATCTCGATCCTTGTCGGCATTCTGCTGACGGCGGCCTTCTGGGCCGTGATCCTGCTGGTCTGAGGAGAGACTCAAATGGGTAACGGTACTCGTATCGGACAGGTCCGCGGCCTCGGCTCGGCCAAGCATGGCGCGCATCACTGGCTGGTCCAGCGCTTCACCGCGATCGGCAACCTCGTCCTCGTCCTGTGGTTCGTGTTCAGCCTTGTCATGCTGCCCGACTACACCTTCTCGACGGTGAAGACCTGGCTTGCGGCACCCTTTGCCGCGACCGCGATGGTCCTGATGATCATCTCCACCTTCTGGCATGCGCGCCTCGGCATGCAGGTCATGATCGAGGACTACGTCCACGGCGCCAACCGCTTTGCCGCGATCGTGCTGCTGAACCTCGTTTTCATCGCCGCCGGTGTCTTCGGCGTCGTTTCTGTCATTCGCATCGCGCTGGGAGCCTGAACTGATGGCCGAAGCATCGACCCAACCCGCCTACAAGATCATCGACCACACCTATGACACCGTCGTCGTGGGTGCCGGCGGTTCGGGCCTGCGCGCCACGATGGGCAGCGCCGAAGCAGGTCTGAAGACGGCCTGCATCACCAAGGTTTTCCCGACGCGTTCGCACACCGTGGCGGCACAGGGCGGCATCGCCGCCTCGCTCGGCAACAACACGCCCGACCACTGGACCTGGCACATGTACGACACCGTGAAGGGGTCGGACTGGCTGGGCGACCAGGACGCGATCGAATACATGGTTCGCGAAGCGCCGCAGGCCGTGATCGAGCTGGAACACGCAGGCGTTCCGTTCAGCCGTAACCCCGAAGGCACGATCTACCAGCGTCCCTTCGGCGGCCACATGCAGAACATGGGCGAAGGCCCGCCGGTGCAGCGCACTTGCGCCGCCGCCGACCGTACCGGCCACGCGATGCTTCACGCGCTGTACCAGCAGTCGCTGAAGTACGACGCGGACTTCTACATCGAATACTTCGCCATCGACCTCATCATGGTGAACGGCGAGTGCAAGGGCGTCATCGCCATCTGCCTCGACGACGGTTCGATCCACCGCTTCCGCGCACACTCGGTCGTGCTGGCAACCGGCGGCTATGGCCGTTGCTACTACACTGCGACTTCGGCCCACACCTGCACTGGCGACGGTGGCGGCATGGTGCTTCGCGCAGGTCTGCCGCTGCAGGACATGGAATTCGTGCAGTTCCACCCGACCGGCATCTATGGCGCCGGCGTTCTCATCACCGAAGGTGCGCGCGGCGAAGGCGGCTATCTCACCAACTCGGAAGGTGAGCGTTTCATGGAACGCTATGCCCCGTCGGCCAAGGACCTCGCCTCGCGCGACGTCGTCTCGCGCTCGATGGCGCTGGAAATCCGCGAAGGTCGCGGCGTGGGCGCGGAAAGCGACCACATCTTCCTGCACCTCGACCACATCGACCCGAAAGTTCTTGCAGAACGTCTTCCCGGCATCACGGAAAGCGGCAAGATCTTCGCAGGTGTCGACCTTACCCGTCAGCCGCTGCCGGTGGTTCCGACGGTCCACTACAACATGGGCGGCATCCCCTGTAACTACCACGGTCAAGTCGTCACCATCGGTGCCGACGGGAACCCGGAAACGGTCGTCCCGGGTCTCTATGCAGTCGGCGAAGCGGCCTGCGTGTCGGTTCACGGCGCGAACCGCCTCGGCTCCAACTCGCTGATCGACCTTGTCGTGTTCGGCCGCGCAACCGGCCACCACCTCAAGGAAAACATCAAGCCCGGCACGGCGCACGACAACCTGCCCAAGGACAGCGCGGACTTCGCCCTGTCGCGTCTCGATCACTTCCGCCACTCGAAGGGCGGCTCGCCTACGGCGGAAATCCGGACCGAGATGCAGCGCACGATGTCCGCCCATGCCGCCGTGTTCCGCACCGACGAATCGATGGCCGAAGGCAAGGAAAAGCTGACCAACGTCTATGCCCGGATGGAAGACATCTCGGTTGCCGACAAGTCGCTGATCTGGAACTCGGACCTGATCGAGACGCTGGAACTGGACAACCTGATCAGCCAGGCGACGGTCACCATGCATTCGGCCCATAACCGTAAGGAAAGCCGCGGCGCCCACGCGCACGAGGATTTCCCCGAGCGCAACGATGCCGAGTGGATGAAGCACACCGCGACCTGGTTCGAAGGCTGGGGCGGCAAGGGCGGTTCGGTGAAGATCGATTATCGCCCGGTCCACGAGTTCACGCTCACCGACGATGTCGAGTACATCAAGCCGAAGAAGCGCGTGTACTAAGTTTTCACCCGAAAGGTGTTACAAAGGGGCCCGGCTGATTGCAGCCGGGCCTTTTTGTTTGTGCCGATTGCTCGATTGGGGGAGAGCAGGAATGCCGTTCGAACAGCGTCCCGACGGTTCGTTGAAGCTGGCCATGCACCAGCCGCTTTACCAGGTCATTGTCGTCATCCTCGTGGCCTTCGGGATCGGCGGGTTTTTCCTCTACGGCCTCATTTATTCGGAAGAGACGGGCCTTGTCGTGAAAGGCTATGATACCGGCTATGACCTGCCGATCTGGCTTTGGCGCGCTGGTTTTCTCGCCGGGTCGATCGTCGCGTTCGGGGTGGGGCTGTTCATCCTGCTCGGCCTCGTACGGGGCAACCAGCCGCATGTCCGGCTGGAGACGCAGCGCCTAGTCGTCGCAGGGTTTGCGATGCGGGGCGATACGGCGATGCGCTGGGACGAGATCGAGAGCGTGAAGCGGTTTCGCATCATGCATGACGATGCGATCACGATTAGGGCTAAGTCTGGCAGGAAGCTTCAGCTGTCGGGCCACGTGTTCCCGCACAAGGGCGATTTCCGCGCCTTGTGCGCCCAGATCGAGAGCCGGGTCGCGGCTGCCTGAGCTTAAACGCTATTCGGCTATCCGCTTTACGCTGACGATCTTGACGGGATCGGCCAGCATCTGGCCTTTGAGGAAGCCTTCGCCCTTGTCCGGATCTACTTCGGCGGCGTGGATTGCCTTCACCACGTCCATGCCTTCGACGACATGGCCAAAGACCGCGAAGCCCGCCTTCTGGTCGGCATTTTCGCTGTCGGGTTTGGCGTCGAGGCCGGTCATGTCCGTCGCCATGATCGAGAAATCGCCAGTCGCGCTGCCCGGTTCGTAACGCGCCATCGAGATAGCGCCCTTGGTGTGCGAAAGGCCGGTTTCGCTCGTCGCTTCATGGGCGATCGGCGGCAGAATCCGCTTGGGATCATACTGCGTGCCGCCCTGAATAAGCCCCGCGACCTTGTCGCCCCAATCCAGCCGCATCGTGCGGTAGAACACCGTTCCGTCGAAGCGGCCCTCGTCGGCATATTTCAAGAAATTCGCGCTGGTGATCGGCGCGCGCTCGGTCTCGAGCGCCAGCACGATCGTGCCTGCGGTAGTCTCCATCGCGACTGTCGTCGTCGCGAACGTTTCGGCCACTTCGGGCGCTGCCGGTTCGGCAGCCTCCTGCGCGAAGGCGGGAAGGGCGGTCAGGGCGAGGGCGGCCACGGGTGCCGTCCAGAGCGAGCGGATGACGAATCGACGTTTCATGCCCGCACCTTACACCCACAATCCTGAACGTCATTCGTCGGTGTCGGTATGTCGTTCGTCGAACGGGATAGCACCAATGTTTACACTCGTAATCGTATCGACTACGCCTGTAATCGCAATCGAGATCGAACAAACGCGAGACATGACGAAGCAAGCCGCCAATCCCGACCGCATCTCCGACGCCGAACAGGCCGTGATGGAAGCGCTGTGGACGCGCTCGCCGCTGACTGCCGCCGAAGTGGCCGACAGCGTGGGCGAGGAGCGGGGGTGGAGCCTTGCGACGGTCAAGACACTGCTGTCGCGGCTTGTGGGCAAGAACGCCATCGCGGCAGAGCCTGATGGCCGCCGCTTTCTCTATTCGCCGGTGATCGCGCGGGCCGATTTCGTCGGCCATGAATCGCGCCGCCTGGTCGATCGCCTGTTCGGCGGCAAGGCGGCCTCGCTCTTCGCGCATCTGGCCGAGGCCGAGGCGCTGAGCGATGATGATATCGAGGAAATCGAAGTTCTGCTGAGGGAGCTTAGAAAATGATGGGGGACGTGACGGGGACGGTCATTTCCTGGGCTGTCGATACCTTTCTTTATACGGGAGTGTTGATCGCGGCGGTCCTGATCTTGCGCAGGCCGGTGGCCAAGGCGTTCGGGCCGCGAATCGCCTATGCCCTTTGGCTTCTGCCTCTGGCGCGCTTCGTGCTGCCGCCGGTCGTGCTGCCCGCGTGGATGAAGCCGGTCGAGGCTGCTCCCGCTATTGAGGGCACGCCTATGGTGTTCGAAACAGTCGAAGGTACCGTCGTCGAAAGCGCGCCTGACATCGCGACTTCGGCTATTCCCTATGACCTCCTGCTCAACGTCGGAATCGCATTCTGGATGATCGGGGCGGCTGCGTTTCTTGCGTGGCGCATCGGGTGCTATCGCGCGATGACGCGGCACTTGCTGGAAAGCGCGGTGCCTGTGGGCGATGCCGGTCCGGTCCGTCTTGTCGAAACCGCCGCCGTTGCCGCGCCCGTCGCCTTCGGCGTGCGTGAGCGTGTGATTGCCCTGCCGCCGGGCTTCATGGCGAACGAGGACGTTACCGCCCGCGACCTCGCGATCGCGCATGAACTGGCTCACCACCGGGGCCACGACCTGCTGGCGAACCTTGCCGCGCAACCGGTGCTGGCGCTCCACTGGTTCAATCCCGTCGCATGGTTGGGCTGGCGTGCGATGCGCCGTGACCAGGAAGCGGCGTGCGATGCCCGCGTCATGACCGGCCGCCCGCAGGAAGACCGCGCCCGTTACGGCGAAGTCATCGCCGCCTGCAGCCGCGACCAGAACCTTGCTCTTGCTGCCCCAATGGCCGGATTCCGCGAAATCGGACCGGTGCTGGGAGAAAAAGCCATTGTCCACCGCCTGAGGAGCCTCGGCATGAATACGACGACCCGCCGCCATCGTACCGGTCTCCTGCTTGTCGGGGCCGCAGGCCTCGTCGCCCTGCCGCTGACCGCGTCCGTTTCCTATGCCGAGGGCGAGAGCACGGTCGGGACGACCGAAGTCCCCGCGTCGAACGCGATGGAAGACCCCGATGTCCAGAACCGCGTCTGGGTCGTCAAGGACGAGGACGGCCAGATCGAAGTCGAAACCGACGAGGACATGACCGAGGAAGAGCTTGCCCAGATGGAAGCGGAGATCGAGCGCGAGGTCGAAATGGCCGAGCTCGAAGCACAACGTGCCGAGCGCGAAAGTGAGCGCATGGAGATCGAGATCGAGCGCAAGATGGCCGAAGTCGAACGCGACGCCGCCGAAGTCGAGCGCAATGCCGCCGAGACCGAGCGCCGCGTACACGCGATGGTGATGAAGGACATGCCCCAGGTCGAGCACGAGGTGTCCAAGAACGGCAAGGTCCACGTGATCCGCATGAGCCAGGTCGAAGGCGACGGAAAGACGAAGAAGCGGGTCGTTCGCAAGATGGTGATCGACAGCAGCTGCGAGGTCGGAGAAAACCGTAACAAGGGCGAAAACGTCAGCCACATCTGCACTGGCGTGCCGCACGACATGATCGTCAACACGCTGACACAGGTGCGTTCGGTCATCGCGTCCTCCACCGATATGAGCAAGGAAGAGAAGGCAGAGGCGCTGTCGGAAATCGATGCCGAGATCGCCGAAATGAAAGCCGCCCGCCGCAAGGGTTGAGGCTTTCTCGCTTCAATTAACACTCAGTTCATCGCTGCGAAGACACGGTTCGTCGCAGTGTTGAACTGGGGAGTTACATCATGGAAAATCCGGTCAGGCGACAAAGATCGCCTGGAATCAAGTTTCTGGGCACCGTGCTGCTGGCCGCGGCGCTCGCGGTGCCCTTGTTCATGGTCTATGCGCTGGTCTGGGACCGGCAGGACCAGTCCCGCACCGCGCGCGCGACGATAACGCAGGGGTGGGGCGGGTCGCAGATCGTGACCGGGCCGGTGCTGGTCATCCCCTATGAAGAGAACAGCGTCGAGACGACGGTGACCAACGGGCAGGAAGTACGCCAGGTCAAGCGCGTGACGCGTAACCTCTACCTTTCGCCCAAGAGCCACGACGTCGCCACCGCGATCGAGCCGGAGCGCAAGAAGAAGTCGATCTACGAATCGGTGATCTACGCCGCCAGCCTGTCGGGCAAGGCGAGCTTTGCGATGCCCGACGACCTCGACCGGCGCGGGATCGAGGTCGAGAACATGAAGTTTGATCGCGCCGAACTGCACTTCGGCATTTCCGATGCGCGCGGCCTTCAGAACGACAGCCGCGTTGTCGCCAACGGCAAGCCGCTGACGACGAAACCGGGTGCGGGGCTTCAGGCCAGCGGCAATTCGGGTTTCTTCACTTTCGTCGACTGGGACGGCACCGGCACGCTTGACGTCGACTGGTCCTATGGCCTTCGAGGCAGCGAGACGCTGAGCCTTGTCCCGCGCGGCGCGGATACCGAGTGGACCGTGACCTCGCCCTGGCCGCATCCGAGCTTTTCGGGAAGCTTCCTGCCTGCCAGCAGCGACGTGCGCGACGACGGCTTTACCGCGACGTTCGCGGTCAGCGATCTTGCGCTGGGCGAAGACCTGCTGTCCAACAGCAATCCAGGCGCGCCTCTGATCGGCGGCCCCGACATCGTGCCGGTCTACGAACGCGGCGGCGTCGGGCCCAGCATGGCGGCCTCGGTCGGACTGGTCGAACCGGTCGACCTCTACAGCCAGATCGACCGGTCGGTGAAGTACGGCTTCCTGATCATCGGCTTTACCTTCCTCGCCTTCCTGATGTTCGACATCGTCGCAGGGGCCAGCGTTTCCGCGCCCGAATATCTGCTGACGGGTGCAGGGCTGGTGCTGTTCTTCGTGCTGCTGCTGGCCTTTGCCGAAGTGATCGGATTCGCCGCGGCCTATGCGGTGGCCAGCATCGCGATCATCGGCCTTGTCACCGCCTACAGCGCCGCGGTGCTGAAAAGCTGGAAGCGGGCGAAGTTCATCGGCGCGCTGCTCGTCGGGCTCTACGCGCTGCTCTTCGTATTGCTCAGCCTAGAAGCGCTCAGCCTGCTGATCGGTTCGGTCCTGCTGTTCTTCGCACTGGCCGGGACGATGTACGCGACGCGCAATGTCGACTGGCAGGGCATCGGGCGCACCACGGGCGAAGAGTTCCGCCCCTGATGGAGCGCGCAGGGCTTCTTAATCGACGTCCTGCACGACCGGCGTCGACTTGAACTTGGGGGTGCCGGGGGGCGTCTGTCCCTCCGGCACTTTCTCGTTCGCGAAAGGCGCTTCATAGGTGCCTGGTTCGGGGAAGGTTGGAAGATTCGCGCTCGCCTTGCCGGTATCGACGTCGACGATCGGGCGGGCGGGCCATGGGCATTCGCGGGCGAGCCCGATGCCTTTCAAAAACCCGCGCCGGACCATCGCGGCGTTGACCAGCACGCGCAGACGGCGCTGTTCCGCCTTCGCCCCCGAAATCTCCCGCACGACCCCGCGAAACGGGATCAGTCCGCCGAGGAGCGATCCGGCAATGCGGCCGGCGCTGTTCACGCCTTTCTGCAAGTCGGACCGTTCATTCGGGTCGTCGATGTCCGCACCCAGCAGGAGATCGATATCGGCGATCGCCCGCTCGATGTGCTGGCACGAAGTCAAACCGCCTGTCGAATAAGGGTCAGCCCCGATATCGAGCAGCAATGGCGGCAGGTCTTCACCGGCAAGGTTAAGGTCCCGAAGCGGCTGCATCGGGATGTCCTCTGCCTTGACGTTGGGATCGACCGGGCTTTGCGCCTGTGCCCCGGCAAGGGGCGCAAGCGCGAGCGAAAGGGCGCTTAGCCCCGCAAGTCGGCGAATGTGTCGCACTGGTCTTCGTCTCCGGTCCTCAGGCCCTTCTGCAGCCACTGCATACGCTGCTGGCTGGTGCCATGGGTGAAATTGTCGGGCGAGACACGGCCCTTGGTCAGGGCATCGTCGCCGATGGCACTGGCGGCCTGCAGGCCTTCCTCGATATCGCCGGGTTCGATCAGCTGCGGGTTCTTCGCCGCCCAGACCCCGGCATAGCAATCGGCCTGAAGCTCCATGCGAACCTGCAGCTGGTTTGCCTGCGGCGGGTTCTGCTGCTGAAGCTGGCGCACCATCTTCGACGTTCCGGTCAGCGTCTGGATGTGGTGCCCGTATTCGTGCCCGATGACATAGGCACGCGCAAAGTCGCCGCCTGCGCCAAGCTGCTGGTCGAGCTGGTCGTAGAAGCTGGTGTCGATGTAGATGCCCTGGTCGGTCGGGCAGTAGAACGGCCCCATTGCCGCCTGCGCCGCACCGCAGCCCGACTGGCCGCGACCGTCATAGAAGTTGAGCGTCGGCTGTTCGAAACGGATACCGGCCTGCGAGAACAGCGGTGCCCATGTCTCGTCAAGCGAGGAAAGTGCCGAACATGTCTCCCGGCTGTAGGCGTTGACGCTGCAGCTTTCCTCGACCGATCGGCCGCTGGCCTGCGGCGAACCGCCCTGCGTTTGCTGGACCTGGTCCACCACGCCCAAGGTCGTCATCGGGTCAATTCCGAACACGACCGCACCCAGAATTGCGATAACTACCGCGCCGCAGCCCAGCTTTCCGCCGGTGCCACCCATGCCGCGCTGATCGCGCACGCGAATATTCTTGGAAAAATCGTTGAGCCGCATCGTTTGCCCTCCATATAGCGGGCATTAGGGCCCCGTCCTGACAATGCGCAAGGAGACGCGAATGTTCCTTTCCGGTAAAACCGCCCTTATCACCGGCTCAACCTCCGGCATCGGCCTTGCCTATGCCAAGGCGCTCGCGGCTGAAGGCGCGAACGTCGTCATCAACGGTTTCGGTGATGCTGACGAGATCGAAACGGAGAGGAAGGATCTCGCCGCAAAGAGCGGGGCCCAAGCGATCTACATCAACACCGATCTCACCACTGCCGAAGGCTGCGAAGAGCTTATGCAGGGTGCGTTCGACAAGTTCGGCGCGGTCGACATCCTGATCAACAACGCTGGAATGCAGCACGTCGCCCCGATCGAGGAATTCCCGGTCGACAAGTGGAACAAGATCATCGCGCTGAACCTTGGTTCCTCGTTCCACACCTGCCGACTGGCCGTGCCGAAAATGAAGGAAAAGGGTTGGGGGCGCATCATAATGACGGCCAGCGCCCACTCGCTGACGGCATCGCCGTTCAAGGCGGCCTATGTTTCGGCCAAGCACGGTCTTGCGGGCCTGACCAAGACGCTCGCGCTCGAACTGGCGCAGGATAACATCACGGTGAACTGCCTGTCGCCAGGTTATGTCTGGACGCCGCTGGTCGAGGACCAGATCCCCGATACGATGAAGGCGCGGGGCATGACCCGCGATGAAGTGATCAACGAAGTCCTGCTGGAACGCGAGCCGACGAAGAAATTCACGCAGCCCGACGATCTGGCCGCGCTCGCCCTGTTCCTGTGCCGCGACGTTGCCGACAACATCACCGGTGCGAATATCTCCGCCGATGGCGGCTGGACCGCCCAGTAAGAAACAAGAACGGCCAGTAAGAGACAAGACCGGACCGCGATGGGGACAAGGGGAACATTGAGTGTACTGACGGCCGGCGCGCTTGCGCTGCTGGCCGCCTGTGCCCATGCGCCTGCCGTGTCAGAGCCTACGGTGGCAGCGCGCGAACTGTCCCCGATGGAACAGGCGCTTCACGCCCATGTCGCCGAACTTGCCTCCGACCGTTACGGCGGACGCGAGGTGGGGACAGAAGGCGAGGCGCTGACGCTCGACTATATGCAGGCGCAGATGGCGGCGGCGGGACTGGAATCGGGCACGCACGATCCCGGGCACGACTGGCGCAAGCCGTTCACGTTCGAAGGACGGCGCAAGAAGACGGTCGACACCTACAACCTCATCGGCAGGCTTCCCGGCACCGGTCCGCGTTTCGGCGCGGTGCTGCTGGTCGCGCACTGGGATCACCTTGGCAAGGGCCGTCAGTGCCCCCGCCGCGGCCGCGACCGGATCTGCAACGGCGCGATCGACAATGCCAGCGGGCTTGCCATGATGATCGAGATCGCGCGCCAGCTCGCCAAGGGGCCCAGGCCTGTGCGCGACGTCTATTTCCTCGCCTCGGGCGGGGAAGAGGCAGGGCTGAAGGGCGCCTACGACTTCGCCGCCGATCCGCCGGTTCCGCTCGACAAGTTCGTCGCCGTCTTCAACCTCGATACCGAGGGGCTAGCACCGCCGGGTTCGCCCGCGGTCGTTCTGGCCGGGCCGCGCACCGAAGGGCTGATGGCGCTGATCGACCAGACCGCAAGCGACACCGGCGTCACGCTGGTCGCTCCGAACGAGCGCAACCTTGCCTTTCTCAAGCGTCAGGACGGCTGGGCCTTTGCGTCCAATGAGGTGCCCGCCGTGATCGTCAGTGCCGCCTTTGCCGACGATGCGCGTTTTGCCGCCTTTCTCGACCGCGATTACCATCGCGCCAGTGATGACGTAGAGCATGTGGAACTGGGCGCCGCGGCCGACATGGTGGGCTTTCACGTGGCCCTTATCCGCCGCGCGGCGAGCCCTGCGACGCTGCCCCATGAGCCAAGGGACGAAATTACCGCAAACGCCCCCTAGCCGCGGGGGCACTTGGTGGTTACATGGGCCGCCACGATTCTCCCTCTCCCCATCTTTATCGGCAGGGCCCATGGCAAAACGTTTTTCCGCTAACGACATTCCCCTCGGCCTGACGTTCGACGACGTCCTGCTGCGGCCAGCGGAAAGCTCGCTCGTCCCCTCGCAGGCGGATACGCGGACCAAGATCAGCCGCGAGATTTCGCTGAATATCCCGATCATCTCCAGCGCGATGGACACCGTGACCGAAGCGGACATGGCGATCGTCATGGCGCAGATGGGCGGCCTTGGCGTCCTGCACCGCAACCTCACGATCGAGGAACAGTGCGCCGCCGTCCGCCAGGTCAAGCGGTTCGAGAGCGGGATGGTCGTGAACCCGATCACCATCACGCCCGATGCCACGCTGGGCGAGGCGCGTGCGATCATGCAGGCGAACTCGATCTCCGGCATTCCGGTGGTCGAGGCCAGCGGCAAGCTGTGCGGCATCCTCACCAACCGCGACGTGCGCTTTGCCATCAACGACGCGCAGCCGGTGAAGGAACTGATGACGGCGGACAACCTCGCCACGGTCAGCGCGGGGATCGGTTCGGACGAAGCCCGCCGCCTGCTGCACCAGCGCCGGATTGAAAAGTTGCTGGTGGTGGACGATGCCTACAAGTGCGTCGGCCTCATCACCGTCAAGGACATCGAGAAGGCCGTTCTCCACCCGGATTCCACCAAGGACGGTTCGGGCCGCCTTCGCGTGGCCGCCGCCTCGACCGTGGGTGACAAGGGCTTTGCCCGCACCGAGGCGCTGGTCGATGCCGAAGTCGACATCATCGTGATCGACACCGCCCACGGCCACAACAAGGACGTGGCCCTGTCGGTTGAGCGCGTGAAGAAGATCTCGAACTCGGTACAGGTCATCGCCGGCAACGTCGCCACGGCAGAGGCGACCAAGGCCCTGATCGATGCGGGCGCGGACGGTATCAAGGTCGGCATCGGGCCCGGTTCGATCTGCACCACGCGCATTGTCGCAGGCGTCGGCGTGCCGCAGCTTACCGCCGTTATGGAAAGCGCCGAAGAAGCCGAAAAGCACGGCGTTCCGGTGATCGCAGATGGCGGCATCCGCACGTCGGGCGATGCGGCGAAGGCCGTTGCCGCCGGTGCCTCGACGATCATGGTCGGCTCCATGCTGGCCGGGACCGAGGAAGCGCCGGGCGAGACGTTCCTGTATCAGGGCCGCGCCTACAAGTCCTATCGCGGCATGGGCTCTGTCGGCGCGATGGCGCGCGGCAGTGCTGACCGTTACTTCCAGCAGGACGTAAAGGAACAGATGAAGCTCGTGCCCGAGGGTATCGAGGGCCAGGTTCCCTACAAGGGTCCGGCGCGCGACGTCATCCACCAGCTCGTCGGCGGCATCAAGGCGGCAATGGGCTATACCGGGTGCGAAAGCATCGATTCCCTGCGCAAGGACGCGGAGTTTGTGCGGATCACCAATGCCGGACTTCGCGAAAGCCACGTCCATGACGTCGCGATCACGCGTGAGGCGCCCAATTATCCGACTCGCGGCGGCTGATGGCGCGCAAGTCCGGGTCGGACCCGGCAAAGCTTGCCACCGATGCCATGTGGCTCTGGGCAGAAAGCTGGTACGTGATCGCCATGCGTAGCTGGATGATCATGGCCGGCGACCCGCGCGCCCAGCGCGAGGCGAACCTCATGGTAGCCGAAAAGGTGCGCGCCGCTGCCGAACTGTCGTTCATGGCGATGACCGGTTCGCTGGGCGTTGGCGACAAGGCGGTCGAACGCACGATCGAACACGTCGGCCGCAAGGTGACCGCGAACCGCCGCCGCCTTTCAAAGGGCAAGTAGCGCCATGCGCCCCGCAGCCCGCGTCCAGGCCGCGATCGAGATCCTCGACGACATCATCGCCGCCGCGCGCAACAACGGGGCGAGCGCGGACCGTATCGTCGCCGAAGGGCTGAAAGCGCGCCGCTATGCCGGTTCGAAAGACCGCCGCGCCGTCCGCGAACACATCTACGCCGCGATCCGCGCTTGCGGACCCGTCCCCGAAACGGGTCGCGCTGCGATACTGCGGCTTGCCGAGGTGGAGCCGGAAATCGCGGACCTGTTCGACGGGTCGGACTATGGCCCCGCCGCAATCGTAAACGGCGAGCCTGTCGCCAAGGGCGGCATCGCGCCCGAATGGCTGGAACAAGCACTGGCTGACAGTGGCATTGCGGGCGGGGCGGCCAGCGCGCTGCTGGAACGCGCGCCGCTGGATATCCGTGTCAACACGCTGAAGGCCGATCGCGATACGATCGAATTGCCGGAACAGGGCGAACCGCTTGTCGCGCCGCAAGGCTTGCGCTTTCCCGTCGGCACGCCGGTCGAAAGCTGGGATGCCTTTGCCAGCGGCGAGATCGAGGTGCAGGACGGCGGAAGCCAGCTTGCCTGCTCGGTCGTCGAGGCGAAAGCGGGCGAGACGGTGATCGACCTTTGCGCCGGGTCCGGGGGCAAGACTCTCGCACTTGCCGCGCAGATGTCGAATGGCGGAACGCTGATCGCGGCGGACACCAACCGCGACCGCCTGTCGCGTCTTGCCCCGCGGGCCGAACGTGCGGGCGCAGAGATCGCGCATACGGTGCTGCTCGATCCGAGCCGCGAGATGGAAGCGCTGGCGCCGTGGGAAGGAAAGGCCGACGCCGTGCTGGTCGACGCGCCCTGTTCGGGCACCGGCACATGGCGCCGCAATCCCGAAGCGCGCTGGCGGCTGAGCGAAACGGACGTGGCGAAATACGCCACGACGCAGCTGCGAATCATCGAGATCGCGGCCTCACTCGTGCGTCCCGGCGGGCGGATTGTCTTCGTCACCTGCTCCCTGCTGGATGCCGAAGGGGCGCAGGTCCTGGATCTTTTTCTTGCGCGAAATCCGCGATTTTCAGCAGGTAATGTCAAGCTTTCCGCCGGTTCGCCGCGCGGCAAGGGCTGGCGTCTTGCACCTTATGACGATGCCACTGACGGATTTTTCATCGCGCGTATAGATTTGGTCTGGTAGGTTAAGCGCACGATGGCAGTTGTTAACCAACGATATTCCGCTGCCAGTTCTGAACGGACCAGGGAGCTGCTGATGCGCTATACGCCGATCGCCGCCGCGATTTCCCTTTTTGTCGCCGTGAGTGCGAGCAGCAGTTTCGGTCAGGCGCCGGTAACAACAAATCCTCACGTCGCAGAGCTTATCGATTCCGGCCGCACAGCGCTTGCCGCTGGCGACCTGGATGGTGCGACGGACCGGTTCGAGGCGGCTCTCGCCATCGAACCTTCCAGCACGCAGGCGTACCTGCAGCTCGCCGAAGTTTCCCGCGCCAAGGGGATGCAGGGTCAGGCGATCAAGTATTACCGCGAGGCGCAGGAACGCGATCCCGGAAACCTCGCCGCGATTTCGGGTGAGGGCGCGGCGATGGCCGAAAAGGGCGCCGTCACGCAGGCCGAAGGCAACCTTGCCAAGTTGCAGTCGATGTGCGGCACTAATTGCTCAGAGGCGGCTGAACTTGCCAGCGTGATCGCGCGCGGGCCGCTGCCGAAGGTGAAATCGGCCGAAGCAACAGCGACCACTTCGGAACCCGCTGCCCGTAATTGAGCGGTGGAAGCGCCCTCAAAGGTGAGGACGGAACAGCTCCAGCACTCGTGCATAGACGTCCCGCTTGAACGGGATGATGAGTTCCGGCAGCAGATCGGGTTCGGTCCAGCGATAGTCGTTGAATTCGGCCGGATCGTGGACGGCCAGGTCGATGTCGCTTTCCGTGCCGGTAAAGCGCATCAGGAACCACGACTGGCGCTGCCCGATATACTTGCCCTTCCACAACTTGCCCTTCAGCTCATCCGGCAGGTCGTAGAACAACTCTTCCTCTGTCCGGGCGATGATTTCCGCCTTGTCGCGGGCGATGCCCGTTTCCTCGTGCAGTTCGCGGTAGGCGGCCTCGACAAGATCCTCGCCCGGATCGACGCCGCCCTGCGGCATCTGCCACCAATCACCTTCCTTCGTGTCGATCCGCTTGCCCACGAAAACGCGGCTCTGCTCGTTCACGATCATCAGGCCGGCGCAGGGGCGGTAAAGGGCGGGATCGGGTTTCGACATCGGGGTTCCTTGGAAGATGGCTGGGCGAGGCTTTTGGACAAGATTGCTGGTGAAAAACATCGTCATGCGATGCCGCCATATCAGGGGTCATAGTTTTTCTGAATTGAAACGCGCAAGTTGGAGGCCTAGGTCCGCCCAACGATTTTCGGCTATTCGTGAACGAAAGCCACTGCAAGGATAAGTGAATGGCGTCCGATAAAACCACCGCCGCAGAGGCTGTCGTCGTCCGTTTCGCGGGCGACTCAGGCGACGGGATGCAGCTGACGGGGGGACAGTTCACGCTGTCGACCGCGCTGGCCGGTAACGATCTGGCGACGTTCCCCGACTTCCCGGCGGAAATCCGCGCGCCGCAGGGCACATTGTTCGGTGTTTCGGCCTTCCAGATCAACTTCGGGTCGACCGCCATCGAAACCGCGGGCGACGCGCCCGACGTTCTGGTCGCGATGAACCCGGCGGCGCTGAAGGTGAACCTTGCTGCGCTGAAGCCGGGTGGGCTGATTATTGCCGACACGGGCGAATTCACGAAGCGCAACCTCGACAAGGCAAAGTACGATGCCAATCCGCTTGAAGGCGACGGCCTTGCCAAGTGGGACGTCCTGGCCTTCGACATCAGCGAACTGACGTTGGAAGCGGTGAAGCCCTTCGGCCTCGGCAAGAAGGAGGCACTGCGCTGCAAGAACATGTGGACGCTGGGCCTTGCGCTCTGGATGTTCGACCGTCCGCGCGAACCGATCCACGACTGGCTTAAGCAGAAGTTCGCCAAGGCGCCCGAACTGGCCGAAGCGAACATCGCCGCGCTCGACGCTGGCCACGCCTATGGCGAGACGGCGGAGATTTCGGGCCCGCTCAAGCAGGTCCATGTCGATCCCGTCGCATCGGAACCGGGCCTCTACCGGACGATCACCGGTGCAGAATCGATCAGCCTCGGCCTTGTCGCAGGTGCCCAGCTTGCCGAACTGCCGATGTTCTTCGGTGGCTATCCGATCACGCCCGCATCCGCGATCCTGCATCATCTTGCGCGCCTGAAGGAGTTCGACGTGCAGACCTTCCAGGCAGAGGACGAGATCGCCGCGATCTGTTCGGCGATCGGCGCGTCTTATGCCGGACAGCTTGGCGTTACCTCTTCGTCGGGCCCGGGCATTGCGCTCAAGGGTGAGGCGATGGGCCTTGCGATCATGACCGAGCTTCCGCTCGTCATCGTGAACTCGCAGCGCGGCGGCCCCTCGACGGGCCTGCCGACCAAGACCGAGCAGTCGGACCTTTACCAGGCGATCTATGGCCGCAACGGCGACGCGCCGATGCCCGTAATCGCCGCGCGCAGCCCTGCCGACGCGTTCGAATGCGCGATCGAAGCCTGCCGCATCGCGGTCGAGTACATGACCCCTGTCATGCTGCTGACCGACGGCTACATCGCCAACGCGGCAGAGCCGTGGAAGGTGCCGAACCCTGCCGACTACAAGCCGTTCCCGGCGAAGTTCCTGACCGAAAAGAACGCCAAGAATGCCGACGACGAGGACGAACTGCTTCCCTTCGCCCGCGACGAAAAGGGCGCACGCCCCTGGATCAAGCCGGGCACGCCGGGCCTGATGCACCGCATCGGCGGGATCGAGAAGGCGCAAGGTACCGGCCACATCGACTACTCGCCCGCCAACCACCAGGCGATGACCGACGCCCGTAAGGCGAAGGTCGACGGCATTGCGAACTCGATCCCCGATCAGGACGTCTGCCTCGGCAACGAGAGTGGTAAGCTCGTCCTTGTCGGCTGGGGTTCGACTTACGGACCGATCCATCAGGCCGTACGCCGTTCGCGTAAGCGTGGTCTGGACGTCAGCCACGTTCATGTCCGCAATGTCTGGCCGCTGCCGAAGAATCTAGGCGAATTGCTCAAGGGCTTTGACAAGGTGCTGGTCCCCGAAATGAACACGGGCCAGTTCAAGACCGTCCTGCGCGACCAGTATCTCGTCGATGCACAGCCGCTGACCAAGACCAGCGGTCAGCCGTTCGCCATCGCCGAGCTTGAGGACGCGATCTGCGACGCCCTTGGCGAGCCGCGCCCCAGCCAGATCGGCGGCGAAGTCGAAGTCAACGAAACCCAGCTTCCGAGCCCGGAAGCGGCCAATCCTTAAGGTCCGCGAACAATGAACGACATGACTCCCGTGCAGACCACGCTCAAGGACTGGGAAACCGACCAGGAGGTACGCTGGTGCCCCGGTTGCGGTGACTACGCGATCCTGAAGGCGGTGCAGCGCACCCTGCCGCAGCTGAACGCCGATCCGGCCAAGACCGTCTTCGTGTCGGGCATCGGCTGCTCCAGCCGCTTTCCTTATTACGTCGAAAGCTACGGCTTCCACACGATCCACGGCCGCGCGCCCGCGTTTGTTACCGGCATCAAGCTTGCGAACCCGGAACTCGACGTCTGGATGGTGACGGGCGACGGCGATGGCATGTCCATCGGCGGCAACCACACGATGCACATCCTGCGCCGTAACATCGACGTGCAGATCCTGCTGTTCAACAACGAGATCTACGGCCTTACCAAGGGCCAGTATTCGCCGACCAGCCGCCAGGGCACGAAGAGCCCGTCGGCCCCCGGCGGATCGATCGACCGCCCGGCACAGCCCTGCGCCTTCGCGCTGGGTTCGGGCGCGCGTTTCGTGGCGCGCGGCTTCGACGTGTCGAAAAACCTGCCCGAAGTGCTGAAGGCAGCGCATGCCCACAAGGGCGCGGCCTTTGTCGAGATCTTCCAGAACTGCATCGTCTACAACAAGGACGTCTTCAACGACTTCGCCGCGCCCAAGGGCGCGGAGGATCAGCAGCTCTGGCTCGAAGACGGACAGCCGATGCTTTTCGCCAAAGGCACCAAGGGCCTTGCCCGCGATGTCGAGAACATGACCCTGAAGGTGGTCGACGTTGTCGACGGCGACTGGGAAGGCGCGGGCGTCATGGTTCATGACGTGAAGAACCGCACGCTGGCCCACATGCTGGTGGAACTGCCCTTTGGCCCGTTCCCGATGGCGCTCGGCGTCATCTATGACGATCCGCGTCCGGCCTATGACGCTGTTGTCGCAGAGGAAATGTCGAAGGCCCGCTCGGCCAAGGCCAGCAACCTCGGTGCGCTGCTTTCCAAGGGTCAGACCTGGACGGTTGACGGGACTGCGCAAGACCCCATCTGACGGGGCATGAGCACACTCTTCTCCCCGTTCACCATTCGGGGCCTGACACTGCCGAACCGCATCGTCATGGCCCCGATGACCCGCAACTTTTCCGACGACGGCGTGCCTACCGCCGAAATGGCGGAATACTATCGCAAGCGCGCCGAAGGCGAGGTCGGGCTGATCCTGTCCGAAGGCACGGTGATCGACCGGCCCGAGGCGCGCAACGATCCGGGCATCCCCTATTTCCACGGCGAAGCGGCGCTGGCGGGCTGGAAGAACGTGGTGGACACCGTCCACGACGCCGGCGGCCTGTTCGCACCGCAGATCTGGCATACCGGCCTTGTCCGCGGCCAGTTCCCCGACAAGCCGCGGCCCGGCACGCCCGAAGGCCCTTCGGGCCTCTACATGCCGGGCGAGCCCTATGGGCAGGCGATGACCCGCAATGACGTCATCGACACCATCGACGCTTATGTCGATGCCTGCCGCGCGGCGGTGGAAATCGGATGCGACGCCATCGAACTGCATGGCGCGCACGGTTACCTGATCGACCAGTTCTTCTGGGACGGCACCAACCAGCGCGACGACGAATGGGGCGGCGCGACGCTGGTCGACCGCAACAGGTTCGCCACCGATGTCGTTTCCGCCGTACGCAAGGCGATCGGCGATACGCCGTTGTTCCTGCGCATCAGCCAGTGGAGCCAGCAGGACTATACCCGCCGCCTTGCCACCACGCCTGACGAACTGGCCGCGTGGACACAGCCGCTGGTCGATGCAGGCGCGGACATGCTGCACTGTTCGCAGCGCCGGTTCTGGGAGCCCGAGTTCCCCGAGATTGACGGCGATAAGGGCCTGAACTTCGCAGGCTGGGTCAAGAAGCTGACGGGCGTGCCGACGATCTCGGTTGGCTCGGTCAGCCTGTCGCAGGACTTCTTTGGCGCCTTTGCCGGACAGGAAACCGATGCGACAAGCGATCTGGGCGATCTGGAAGAAAGGCTGGACCGCGAGGAATTCGACCTCATCGCCGTTGGCCGCGCGCTGATCGCGAACCCTGACTGGGTCAAACGTGTACGTGAAGGCGAGATCGGCAAGCTCGACGGTTACAAGACCGATATGCTGGGCGAACTCGTCTGATCCGTCCGCCTACGTAAGAAATAGGGGAGCCTGCGACGCGCCGGCTCCCCTTTTTCTTATCCGTTGCCGCGCGCCTGCTTTGTCTGCATGAGGCGGGCCAATGGACAATCTTACGCATAGCCTCGTCGGAGCACTTCTTGGCCAGGCGGGACTGAAACGCCGCACCGGCCTTGCCATGCCCGCACTGATCTTCGGGGCCAACCTGCCCGACATCGACGCTGGCTGCGTCGTCTATGGCATTGAAAGCCTCGCCATGCGGCGCGGTCTGACGCACGGGCCGATTGCGTGGGTGCTGCTGCCGCTGCTTCTTGCGGGCTTCCTGTGGTGGTTCGACCGCTGGCAGGCGACCCGCCGCACGCGGCCCGAAGACAGGCTGCCGGTGCATTTCGGCTGGCTTTACCTGCTGGCCTTCGTCGGCTGCCTGTCGCACCCTGCGCTCGATTGGATGAATTCCTACGGCATTCGCTTGCTGGAGCCGTTTTCAAGCCGCTGGTTCTATGGCGACACGCTGTTCATCATCGATGTGTGGATCTGGGCGGCGATGATCTTCGCCTTCGTGTTCTCTCGCCGGATCGAAAAGCGCGGTACCGGAAACTGGCGCAGGCCCGCTCTACTGGGGCTGGTCGCGGTGCTGGGCTATATCAACTTCAACATGGTAGTGACCGCCACCGCCCGCGCGCAGACGCCGCAGGCCGAGGCGATCGCCAGCCCCGTGCCGCTGGCATTCTGGGCCCGCGACATGATCATCGAGGTCGACGGCCCGATCTATCGCGGCAAGGCGAAGCAGCGCTGGACGCTGGGGCAGGGGTTGTCGGACGATTATACCCTCCTCACCGATCAGCCCGCCTGTATCCACCCGCTGCAACTGCCGATGTTCGCGCACGATGACGCAGAGGTGCGTGCGTTCCTGTTCTGGTCGCGTGCGCCCTATGTGGAGCGGGAAGATCGCGACGGGCGCATGGTCGATGTGCTGAAAGATGCGCGCTTTGATGGCCGTTTCGAGGTCGAGGTCGATGTGCCCGCAGAGGCGGAGGAGTGTTACTTTGAGTAGGCGTCCGCAGCCCTGTCCGCAGGTCGTTGCAGCAGCGCGGCGGCGGTAAAGGCCCAGGCCGCACCGCCCAGCCAGCCTGCGATGGCATCGCTGGGCCAATGAACGCCCAGCCATACGCGGCTCCACGCGATGGCCATGCTGGCCAGCAGCGCCACGCCGATCAGGGTCATGCGAACCGACTGCCGCGCCGACAAAGTCGCAAAGGCCAAAGCCATTGCGATATATACCACCGCCGAATTGAACGAGTGGCCCGAAGGGAAACTCATCCCCCCGGCCTCGGTCAGGTGGAGCACGATTGCGGGACGGGCGCGCCCGACGACTTGCTTGATCCCGCTGTTGACCAGCCAGCCGACGATGACCGTTGCGGCAAGCAGCGTCGCTTCGCGCCGTAGCCGCAGAAATAGCAGCGCGACGACCGCGCCCAGCGCGAACAGGTTGCGCAGCAGCACCCCGCCAAGGGCCGTGACGTCGCGTACCATTTCCAGCAGCTTTTCCGGCCCGCGCGGCACCATGCCGTCCGCGCCGCGCCAGAACATCAGGCCGAACCGGTCGATCGCCTGCGTATTGTCGGTCTGTACGGCAATGGCGATGGCGGCAAATCCCAGCCAGCAGAGCAGTGCGACGATGAGTGCCTTGCGCTGATCGATGCGCCACCCGCGTTCGGGCAATACCAAAGTCTTCTCCGGAACCGTCATCTGTCGGGAACCCCTGAATGATGCCCCCCGTTCCCGAAAGGCGTACTTGCCGCTAGCACGGGTGCGCCTGTTTTCGGGAGATTGAATGACCGCCCCCCGCATCGTCTGGTTCCGGCGCGACCTTCGCCTGTCCGATCACCCCGCGCTGTGTGCAGCGGCCGCCGAAGGGCCGGTGATCCCGGTCTATGTGCTTGACGATCAGGGCCCGGACCATCACGCGATGGGCGGTGCTTCGCGCTGGTGGCTGCACCATTCGCTGGAATCGCTTGATGCCTCGTTGGGGCGGCACCGGTCGAAACTGGTTCTGCGGCGCGGCGATGCTGCGACGGAGATTGCGAAGCTGGCGGAGGAAACTGGCGCCTGCGAAGTCCATGCGATCCGTCATTACGAACCGTGGTGGCGCAGGGCGCAGGGCAAGCTGTCGAAAGAGGTCGAGCTATGCCTCCACGATGGCAACTACCTCCTGCCGCCGGGCACCGTCACGACGGGTTCAGGAGATCCCTACAAGATCTATACCCCCTTCGCGAAAGCGGCGCGCCAGTGCCTGCCCGCGCGCGAGGTGCTTGAGGAACCTTCGTTCTCCAATCCCGATAGCTGGCCCAACTCCGAAAAGCTGTCGGACTGGAACCTGCTGCCGACAAAGCCCGACTGGGCAGATGGTTTGCGCGAGGCATGGGAGGTCGGCGAAAAGGCCGCGCTCGACCGGTTGGAGGCATGGGCCGACCATGTGAAGGACTATGAGGACGACAGGAACCTGCCGTCGATAGATGGCTCCTCGCGCCTGTCGCCGCACCTGCATTTCGGAGAGATTTCGCCGACGCAGGTCTGGGACCGGCTTTCGCGGCACACGGGGGCCGGGGCCGACACCTATCGCGGCGAACTGCTGTGGCGCGACTATGCGCAGAACGTGATCTGCCAGTTCCCCGACTATCCGACGCAATCCTATCGCGATTACGACAACTCGTTGTGGCGCAATCCCAACCGCGGCCACCTGATCGAGGAGGACCTCGAAGCCTGGCAGAAGGGGCAAACCGGCTATCCCATCGTTGATGCCGGAATGCGCCAGCTCTGGGTCACGGGCTGGATGCACAACCGCGTGCGGATGATCGCGGCGAGTTTCCTCGTGAAGCACCTGCTGATCGATTGGCGGCACGGTGAACAGTGGTTTTGGGACACCCTTGTCGATGCCGATTACGGCAACAACGGTGTCAACTGGCAATGGATTTCGGGGACCGGCGTCGACAGCAACATGTTCAGCCGGATCATGGCCCCGCTCAGCCAGTCGGAAAAGTTCGATGCCGCCGCCTATATCCGCGAATGGGTGCCGGAACTGGCGGACCTGCCGAACGACCAGATCCACGATCCCGACGACAGGCACCGGCCAGAGAACTATCCAGAGAAACTGATCGGCCACAAGGAAGCGCGCGAGCGGGCGCTGGCTGCCTACAGGGAGATGAAGTCAGGCGGTTGAAAGGCGGCGCGGCGCGTCGCATAGATGGCCTTGATGGGACAGGGAAATACGCGCGGACGGCATCTCTTCGACGGCGGCCTTCGTTTCGGCGACGGCGGCGGGCTGATCGCGCGCCTTGTGGCGGGCGGCGTCGACAAGGTGGTCGAGAAGATCGACGCGGGCCTCGAAACGGGCCGGATCGAGGCGCGCCTGCCCGATGGTTCGATCCGCGTCGTCGGCGGCCGGCGTCCCGGTTTCGAGGCCCGCATCCATATCCGCGACTGGCGCGCCATCGTGCGGCTCTTCACCGGCGGCTCGGTCGGCTGGTACCGCGCCTGGGAAGCGGGTGAGTGGGACAGTCCCGACCCCGTTCCGATCTTCGCGCTGTTCATGAAGAACGCCGAAGGATTGGGTTCGGTCGGGCGCGCGAAGGGGCCGTGGCGCATGGCATCGCGGCTGGCGCACTGGCTCAACCGCAATACGATCAGCGGGGCCAAGGCGAATATCTCGGCCCATTACGACCTCGGCAACGACTTCTATGCCGCGTGGCTGGACCCGACGCTGTGTTATTCCAGCGCGCTGTTCGCGGGTACGGACGTGCCGCTCGAACAGGCGCAGCAGGCGAAAGTGCGGGCGCTGGCGAACCGGCTCAACCTGTCAGGCGGCGACAAGGTGCTCGAGATCGGTTGCGGCTGGGGCTATCTGGCGCGCACGATGGCGAACGACTTTGGCGCAAATGTTACCGCGATCAGCCTGTCGGACGAACAGCTTGCCCATGCGCGCGAAGCCAACTCAGATGACGCGCGCAAGGTTGATTTCCGCCATCAGGACTACCGCGATACATCCGGGTGCTATGATGCGATCGCCAGTGTCGAAATGGTCGAGGCGCTGGGCCGCGAATACTGGCCGACCTACATGGACTGCATTGCGCGCAACCTGAAACCGGGCGGGCGCGCGGCGATCCAGTATATCTCGATCCGCGACGACCTGTTCGAGGCATATGCCGCCTCTGCCGATTTCATTCAGGCCTTCATCTTCCCCGGAGGCCTGCTGATCCGAACCAGCGAGTTCAGGCAGCTTGCCGAAGATCGGGGGCTGTCGTGGGAAGACCAGACCGACTTCGGGCTGGACTATGCCGAAACGCTGAAGCTGTGGCGTAATGCGTTCGACCGCGCGGCAGCGGAGGGAAAACTGCCGCGCGGTTTCGACGACCGCTTCGTAAGGCTCTGGCGGTTCTACCTGATGTATTGCGAAGGCGGCTTCCGCGGCGGCGGGATCGACGTTCACCAGGTTACGCTGGTGAAGAACGCCTGACGCCGCCTTTAGGCGAAACTACCTGATCTCAGACCCGGCGCGCCGATGCGTTGCGATAGCGCCCGACTATGTCGTCATAGACGATCGGGCTCAGCAGGTTTTGGAAAGCGCAACCGACGAGGTTGTTCTGCCACCAGATCACTTCGCACTGCAGGGCGGCAAGGCCCGGCAGCTTGAGCCAGCACAGCGTGCCGACGGCGAGACGATTGACGCACTGGGCCGAAAATCCGCCGAGCGAAAGGTCCTGGACCTCGCTCGAAAAGCCGTGTCCGCCTGCCGGGCGCAGCGTCACCGGTATGGTGAGCTGAAGGCGCGGCGAGCTGCGATCTTCCTGCGACGCCTTGAAATAGCGGTCGGAGAGGAAAAATTCGGTCATGGCACACGTTCCCTTGCAAAAGAGACGCCCCCGGAGGGGCAACCATAGCCGATTTCGCCATATGCGGGACTCGGCCGTTCCTGAGTTCGGCCAATGTGCCCCAATCGCGGTTAGCGCGAGGTTTTCAAACAGGGTTAACGGAAACTATCTCGCCGTTAGGAAGCTCTTCACCAAGCATGTTTGCAATGAACTGCGCCACGACTTCGGGCGGCTTTACCGTCGACGGGTCCTCGCCCGGATAGGCGCGAGCACGCATTTCGGTGCGGGTTGCGCCGGGGCTGACGAGTACGGTGCGGATGCGGCTCGTGTTCGCGTTTTCCAGCGCATAGCTCTTGAGAAGACTGTCAAAAGCAGCCTTCGTTACCCCGTATCCGGCCCAGTAGGCACGGGCGTTCGCGCCCACCCCGCTGGTGAGGCCTACGACCTTGCCGGCTTCGGCGTTCTTCAGCATCGGATGGAACGCGGCGAGCAGCGTCTGCGTGGCCAGCACGTTAACCGTGAGCGCATTGCTGAAGGCCTTGGGATCGAGATCCTGAACCGGTGTATGGGGCAGGAACACGGCCGCATTGATGACCAGAACGTCCAGCGCGTCCCACCGTCCGGCGATGGCGGTGGCGAGTCGCGCGACCGAGTCGGGCTCTGCCAGGTCCATCGGCGCGATTGTCGCGCTGCCACCGGCCTTGTGTATGGCCTCTTCCACTTGTTCCAGCTTGCGGTCGTCGCGCGCGGTCAGGATGACGTGCGCGCCGCGTGCGGCCAGTTCGATGGCCGTGGCAGCGCCGATGCCCTTGCTCGCCCCGGTGACGAGCGCCAGCTTGCCCGCAAGGGGCTTGTCGCCAGTGCTGTCTTCCATCACGCGGCCTTTTCGCCGAGCAGGGGAAGCTGCGGGGTCTCACGCTCCGAAAGGTCGGTGAGGCGCGTGGGATATTCGCCGGTGAAGCAGGCGTCGCAGTACTGCGGGCACTTCTTCTTGCGCTCGTCCTCGCCCACCGCGCGGTAGAGACCGTCGATCGAGACGAAGGCGAGACTGTCGGCCTGGATGAACTTGCGCATCGCCTCCACGTCCATCTGCGCAGCCAGCAGCTTGGACCGTTCGGGCGTGTCGACGCCGTAGAAGCAGGAATGTTCGGTCGGCGGGCTGGCGATGCGCATGTGCACCTCGCTGGCACCTGCCTCGCGCATCATCTGCACGATCTTTAGCGAAGTCGTGCCGCGCACGATGGAATCGTCGATGAGGATGATGCGCTTGCCTTCGACCAGCGCGCGGTTCGCATTGTGCTTGCGCGCGACCGAGGAATGGCGCTGACCGTCCGACGGCTGGATGAACGTGCGCCCGACATAGTGCGAACGGATGATGCCCAGTTCGAACGGCACGCCCGACTGCTGCGCGTAGCCGATGGCCGCAGGCACGCCCGAATCGGGCACGGGAATCACGATGTCGGCTTCGGCCGGGCTTTCAATGGCGAGCTGTTCGCCGATCGCTTTGCGGACCGAATAGACCGAGCGGCCGCCGCTGATGGAATCGGGGCGGCTGAAATAGACGTGCTCGAAAATGCACGGGCGCGAGGCCGGCGTGCCGAACGGACGATGGCTGCGCACCGAGCCGTCGAAGTCGACCTCGATCAGCTCACCGGGTTCGACCTCGCGCACGAATTCCGCGCCTACGATGTCGAGAGCGACCGTTTCGCTGGCGAAGACGGTGGCATTGTCGATCTTGCCCATGACGAGCGGGCGGATGCCCAGCGGGTCGCGGCAGGCGGCCATGCCGTTGTTCGTCATCACGATCAGCGAATAGGCCCCTTCGACAAGGCGCAGGGCATCGACGAAGCGATCAAGCATAGTCGGATAACGGCTGGTCGCGACGAGGTGGATGATCACCTCGGTATCGCTGGTCGACTGGAAAATCGCACCCTTGCGGACGAGATCGGCGCGAAGGTGCATCGCGTTCGAGATGTTGCCGTTGTGTGCGATGGCAAAACCGCCGCTGGCCAGATCGGCATAGAGCGGCTGCACGTTGCGCAGGCCCGAACCGCCGGTCGTCGAATAGCGAACGTGGCCCGCGGCCATTTCGCCGGGAAGTTCGGCCAGGGCCTCGCCGGTCGAGAAATTTTCGGCCACGTGACCCATGCCGCGGCGGGTGAAAAACTCTGTACCGTCGAAGCTGGTGATGCCGGCGGCTTCCTGCCCGCGGTGCTGCAGGGCATGGAGACCCAGCGCCGTGACCGCCGCCGCGTCGCGGGCGCCGATGACGCCGAAGACGCCGCATTCTTCGCGCAGCTTGTCGCCATCCGCGTCGATGAAGGGATGGAGGCCGAAATCCGTGGACGCCATGCGTTTAATGTTCCGCTGTGTTGCCGCAGGTATGCCTGCTGTGTGGCTGCGCGGCGGCCCTAGCAGAAAGGCCCCGCCGCGTCACGCGGGCCTTTGCCGATGTTTCATCCCGATTACAACCGTCGAGTTCCGCCGCGCCGTTCCAGGCGGCGCTGTTGCAAAACTTGCCAGTCGTGGAACCGCCGCCTAGTCACACGGGTTCATGGCAAAGTCAGGGGCGGGGCAGCATCAGGTTTGCCGGAAAAAAGCGCCCTTCCAGAACAGGCAGAACCTTCAACTTGCTTCTCTCTCCTTTCGAATGGACCATCGCCAAGCGCTATATGCTGCCGGGGCGGGGCGAGGCGTTTATCGCCATGGTCGCAGGGATCAGCCTTGCTGCCGTCATGCTGGGCGTTGCCGCGCTCGTCATCGTGATGAGCGTGATGAACGGCTTTCGCGCCGAACTGCTGGACAAGATCGTGGGCCTTAACGGTCATGCGGTTATCCAGGCCTATGGCGGGCGGCTGAACGACTGGGAAAACGTGCTTGAGGACGTGCGTAAGACTCCGGGCGTGACTTCGGCATCGCCGCTGATCGAACAGCCGCTGCTGGGCACGTACGAAGGCCGCGTCGAGGCCGTTCTGGTGCGCGGATCTACGGCGGAATCGATCGCCGAGCTGAAGGAAAAGGAGGTCATGGGCAACCTCGACCTTTTGCAGCCGGATGCAGGCCGTGTCGCAATCGGTTCGCGCCTTGCGCAGAACTTGGGTATCCGCATCGGCGACGTCATCACCGTCATCAATCCGCAAGGCCGCACGACCCCGTTCGGCACCGTCCCGCGCGAGATCGGATACGAGGTCGCGGCGATCTTCGAAATCGGCATCTACGACTACGACAACGCCTATGTCGTCATGCCGATAGAGGACGCGCAGACCCTGATGCTGATGGGCGATACCATCGGCATGATCGAGGTGATGACCGAAGATCCCGATACGGTGAGCGAGACGCTGGCACCGCTGACGCAGAAGCTGGCGGGCAGGGCAGTTGTCAACGACTGGAAGACGATCAACGCATCGCTGTTCGAGGCGCTGGCGGTCGAACGCGTGGCGATGTTCGTCGTGCTGTCGATCATTGTGCTGGTCGCGGTGTTCAACATTCTGTCCAGCCTCATTATGCTGGTACGTGCCAAGACCCGCGACATCGCGATCATGCGGACGATGGGCGCGACGCGGCGCTCGATCCTGAAAATCTTCGTGACGGCGGGCTTCCTGATCGGCGCGCTGGGCACGATTGCGGGCCTGATCCTCGGCTTCGTCGCGCTGGAATTCCGGCAGTCGGTCGTGAAGCTGGTCGAACTGCTGACGGGGCAAGAGCTGTGGGATCCGTCGATCCGCTTCCTGTCCGAACTGCCCGCGCGGACCGATCCTGGCGAAGTCGTCGTCATCGTCGGTATGGCGCTGGTCCTGTCGTTCCTTGCCACGCTTTACCCCGCGCTGAAGGCGGCGAGCACCGATCCCGTGCAGGTGCTGCGTTATGAATGAGACCACCACAATGGCACCCGTCGTCGAACTGAAGCAGTTGACCCGTTCGTTCACGCAGGGCGGCGTCACCATCGATGTCCTGCGGGGCATCGACCTCACGATCATGCCGGGCGAAATCGTCGCGCTGCTCGGCCCCTCGGGTTCGGGCAAGTCGACGATGCTGCAGGCTGTCGGTCTGCTCGAAGGCGGCTTTGGCGGAGAGATCGCGATCTGCGGCAAACAGGCAGAGAAATCGAACGGCGATGCCCGCACCGCGCTGCGGCGCGATCACCTGGGCTTCGTCTATCAGTTTCATCACCTGCTGCCCGATTTCGACGCGCGCGAGAATGTCGTTCTGCCCCAGCTAGTCGCGGGTGTGCCGCGGGCAGAGGCGGAGGCGCGGGCGGAAGAACTGCTCTCGGCGCTCGGCCTCGGCCATCGGCTGACGCATCGGCCCAGCCAGCTTTCGGGCGGCGAACAGCAACGCGTCGCCGTGGCCCGTGCGCTCGCCAACAAGCCGCAGCTGGTGCTGGCGGACGAGCCTACCGGCAATCTCGACGAGGTGACGAGCGACCGCGTGCTGGAGGAATTCCTGCGCCTGGTTCGCGGACAGGGAAGCGCAGCCCTGATCGCGACGCACAACGAACGCCTTGCCGCCCGTATGGACAGAGTTGTGCGGCTGCATGAAGGTGTGCTGTCCTGACGGTCCGCGTTTCCGCGCGAAAAAGTGACGCTTTCGTGTCGATTTTCGGGAAATGACGACGCGACTGCGCGTTGATGGTATGAAGAACACGGACGCGAAAGGGGCCATTCATGAGCGAACATCCGTCAACCATTCAGAGCGAACCTTACGACCCGTCCGAAAAGGAATGGGAAGACCACGCAACGCTTCACCGCCGCGAAGACGGTGTCGAAAGCAACATGCTGCGCGGACTGAACATCATCCGCGACGGCACGTTTGCCGAAATGATCGCCTTCGTGATGAGCCTTCCGGAAAAGGACCGCGCAGGCCTCGTCATTCAAAAGTCGGGCGACCGCACGTTCCATCTGGGCGAGATTGAGGCGCTTTCGCGCCGGGAGGATTTTCCCAAAGCCTGAATTTGCGCGCCGACGGGATGCCCCTGCGGTGCGACAAAACCGGGGATACCCTTGTTGAAACGGCCCGCCTTGCGCTCGCGCTTGGCGGGCCGTTTGGCTAGTTTGGAACCATGGCATTCGCTCCCTTCGTCCCGCTTCGCGTCTTTTCCAGTTTCACGATGCTGGAAGGCGCGATCGATCCGAAGAAGCTGGCAAAGCTGGCCAAGGACCGCGGCTATCCCGCCATCGCTATCTGCGACCGCAACGGGCTCTACGGCTCGATCGCCTTTGCGGGCGCGGCGAAGGACGTGGGCGTACAGCCGATCGTCGGTACCTTCCTTGCCGTCAAACGCCCGAACCGCGATGCGATCGACTGGATCGCGCTCTACGCGCAGGACGAGACCGGTTGGAACAACTTGTGCCACCTCGTCTCCAAGGCCCATCTCGACCGTCCGCTCCACCTTGATCCGCATGTCGAGATGGACGCGCTGGAAGGGCACACCGACAGCCTGATCTGCCTGACCGGCGCGGGCGAAGGCGCGCTGGCCCGTCTATACGCCGCCGGACAGAACGACGAGGCCGCGGCCTATGCCGACAGGCTGCAGGCGCTGTTCCCCGACCGGCTCTATATCGAGATCGCCCGCACCGGGGCAGAGAACGAGGTGGAGAGCGAGGAGGCGTTGATCGACCTTGCCTATGCGCGCGATCTGCCGCTGGTCGGCACGAACCCCGCGCAGTTCGACGAGGCGAGCTTCCATCCCGCGCACGATGCCATGCTATGCATCGCGAACTCGACCTATATCGACACCGCCGACCGCCCCCGTGCGCCTGCCGATGCCTGGGTTAAGCCCGCCGCCATGATGGCGCAGATTTTCGAAGACTTGCCCGAAGCGATGGCCAACACGATGGTCGTCGCCCAGCGCTGCGCCGTCATGCCGCCCTATCGCAAGCCGATCCTGCCCAGCCTTGCTGGCGATCTGGAGGGCGAGGCGCGCATGATTACCGAGGACGCGAAGCGCGGCCTTGAAAAGCGGCTCGAACCTTATGGCGAGATGGATCCGGAAGAGCGGCAGAAGTATTTCGACCGCCTCAAGTTCGAGATCGACATCATCGTCGGCATGGGCTTTCCCGGCTACTTCCTGATCGTTGCAGACTTCATCAAATGGGCCAAGGACAACGGCATTCCCGTCGGTCCGGGCCGTGGTTCGGGTGCAGGCTCGCTCGTTGCCTGGGCGCTGACGATCACCGATCTCGATCCGCTGCGGCTGGGCCTGCTGTTCGAACGTTTCTTGAACCCCGAACGCGTGTCGATGCCCGACTTCGACATCGACTTCTGCGAAACGCGGCGCGGCGAGGTTATCCGCTACGTCCAGAAGAAATATGGGCACGATCACGTCGCGCAGATCATCACGTTCGGCAAGATGAAGGCCCGCGCCGTGCTGCGCGACTGCGGCCGCATCCTGCAGATGAGCTATGGCCACGTCGACCGGTTGACCAAGATGGTGCCGAACCTTCCGGCCGACCCGTGGACGCTGGACCGTGCGCTGAACGGGATTGCCGAGTTCGCGGGCGAGTACAAGCGCGACCCCGAAGTGCGCCGCTTGCTCGACCTTGCGATGCAGCTTGAAGGCCTGCCGCGAAACTCGTCCACCCACGCGGCGGGCGTGGTGATCGGCGACCGTCCGCTGTCGCAGCTCGTCCCGCTTTACCGCGATCCGCGTTCGGACATGCCGGTGACGCAGTTCGACATGAAGCACGTCGAATCGAGCGGTCTTGTTAAGTTCGACTTCCTCGGCCTGAAGACGCTGTCGGTGCTGCGCAAGGCGGTGGACCTGCTCAAACGGCGCGGCATCGAGATCGATCTCGATGGCCTGCCGTGGGACGATGCGGGCGTGTTCCAGCTTTTGAAGCAGGGCAATACCGTCGGCGTGTTCCAGCTGGAATCGGAAGGGATGCGCCGCACGCTGGCCGCGGTGAAACCGACGCGGTTCGAGGACATCATCGCGCTCGTCTCGCTATATCGTCCGGGCCCGATGGACAACATTCCCCTGTTCGGCCAGCGCAAGAACGGACAGGCGGAAATCGAATATCCGCACCCCAAGCTGGAAGGCATCCTTGCCGAGACGTACGGCATCTTCGTCTATCAGGAACAGGTCATGCAGGCCGCGCAGATCCTTGCCGGATACTCGCTTGGAGACGCAGACTTGCTGCGCCGCGCGATGGGCAAGAAGGTGCAGGCCGAAATGGACGCGCAGCGCACGCGTTTCGTCGAAGGCTGCAAGGAAGTCAGCGACATCGACGCGAAGAAGGCGAACGAACTGTTCGACTTGATCGACAAGTTCGCAGGCTACGGCTTCAACAAGTCGCACGCTGCCGCCTATGCGCTACTCGCCTATCAGACCGCGTGGTTGAAGGCGCATTACCCGCACGAATTCTACGCCGCATCGATGTGTTTCGACATGCACCAGTCGGAAAAGCTGTCGGTCTTCGTCGATGACATGCGCCGCTATCCGGGTGGCGGATTGGAATGCGCTGGCCCCGACATCAACATGAGCGAGGCTGAATTCACGGTCGAGGCGACGGATGAGGGGCACCGCGTGCGCTATGCGCTGGCGGGCATTCGCAATGTCGGCGAAAAGGCGATGGACGCGATCGTGGCGGAGCGTGAGGCGCGCGGACGTTTCGAGAGCCTGAAGGACATGTTTGAACGCCTGCCCGCAGGTTCGATGAACCGCCGCCAGCTCGAAGGGCTGGCCTGCGCGGGTGCATTGGACAGCCTCGAACCAAACCGAGCCAAGATCATCGCCAATGCCGACATGCTGCTCGCCGTCGCGGACGCCGCGGTGCGCGAGAAGGAGAGCGGGCAGGCGGGCCTGTTCGGCGGGGAGGAACACGCTAGTGCCGACTTGCGGCTGGTAGAGGCACCGGCATGGGCGCGTAAGGAGCAGATGGAGAAGGAGCGTGAGAACTTCGGCTTCTACTTCGCCGCGCACCCTGTCAGCCAGTGGCGCGCCGTCGCCAGCGCGCAGGGCGCGCGGTCCTACGCCAGCCTGATGGCCAGCGGCTCCGAAGGGGGTGCCGGCGGGCGCACGAATGCCGTCATGGCCGTTCTGGTCGAAGGCGCGAACAAGCGCCAGACCCGCAAGGGCAAGGACTTCGTGATGGGCGACTTTTCCGATCAGTCCGGGCAGTTCAGCGCATCCTGCTTCGAGGAATCGCTGGTCGACAGCTTCCGCGAATGGGCAAAATCTGGCGAGTGCGTTCTGCTTAATGTTGAACTCGACCGGCCAAGCGCCGACGAACCGCCGCGCGTCACCGTACGCGGGGCGAGGGCGCTGTCGGCGGTGAAAGGTTCCGCGCGAATGGAACTGAGAATGACCATCGACCGCATCGATGCCCTGCCAGAACTTGCTCTGGCCCTGCCGCGGGCCGAGGATGCGACCGGCGAAGTGATCGCAAGGTTAATCTTGGGCGAAGGGCGAGAGGCGAAGATGGTGCTGGGCCGCAATTTTGCGCTCGACGGCGAACTGGTAGACCGAATTGCCGATATCGCCGGTGTCAGCGAAACGGCTCTGTCGGCCAAGGCGGCGAACGCGCTGCGCCGGGCGGCCTGATCGCAGGCAGGCCCTGCGCGTCTATTCGGGCAGCGCGTCGCGTTCCAGCCAGGCGCGGTTTTCGAGATCGGCGGCGCTTTCGCGGTATTCGCTCTCCATCTTCGAGATCTCGCTGTGCATCCGCATCGCGTCCTTCTGCATCTGCGGCAGGTTCTTCATCACCGCGCCGGAATTTTGCATGTCGACCTTTGCCCGGTCGTAGGCGCGGCCTTGCAGGGTCGAGTGGACAAGCTCGGTAAACCAGTTCTGCGTGATCTGCGTGCCAAGGTTGGCCGCTGCCACGTCGCTCGGCGCGGCCCGATCGCACGATGTCACGACCTGTATCGCGTCCGAACGCGCGTCGAGCACCGAGGCCTTGCGCGAAATGCGGGCGTGCGCGCCTGACGCTTCATAGCGGACGACGCCTTCCTTTCGGCTCGTCCCTTTCACGTCCAACGTGCCGAACGGGCCTGCGCTCGATGGCAGCGGAGCGTTTACCAGCTTTTCCGACACTTGCGCGGGCGTCAGCGAATAGAGCGGCCCGTTTGCGGGATCCACGCGTTCAATCGTTCCCAGATTCATTTCCGGCGCGAAAAAGACGCTGAGACCCACGGCGGCCACGACCACCCCGCCGTAAACGGCGCCGGAGGTTCATAATAACCGCAACTGCCCGTTAACCGGTGGCGGCGTGAAGGCTGAACAGTCCAGCTCAAGCCGTTGCTGCGGGAGGCCCGATCGCTTCACGGCCAGCGCGAACCGCTGGCGAAACAGGTCCGCCCAGGCGCCCGTCGGGCGGAAGCGGGAGTGGAAGCCGGGATCGTTGTCCCGCCCACCGCGCATTTCCTGTACGAAGGCCATGACCTTGCCCGCGCGGTCGGGGAAATGCGTGTCGAGCCATTCGCGGAACAGCGGTGCGACTTCGTGCGGCAGGCGCAGCATGATCCAGTTCGCCGCGCGGACGCCCGCTTTCGCCGCTTCGTCGACGATGGCTTCCATGTGGTGATCGGTGATCGCGGGGATGATGGGCGAGATCATGCAATGCGTCGGCACGCCCGCCGCGGCCAATCGGGTCAATGCATCGATGCGGCGGGCAGGGGAGGAGGCGCGCGGTTCGAGAATGCCCGAAAGACGCGGGTCTAGGCTGGTAACCGAGATGCTGACAGCGACAAGTTGCTGCTTCGCCAATTCGGCCAGCAGGTCCAGATCGCGCAGCACGCGGGCCGATTTCGTGGTGATGGCGACAGGGTGCTTCGCCTCGAGACATACCTCCAGGATTTCGCGCGTGATCCCGTACCTGCCTTCGATGGGTTGATAGGGATCGGTGTTCGTGCCCATCGCCATGATTTCCGGCGCGTAGCCGGGTTTGGCGAAAGTGCGGCGCAGGATCTTTGCCGCGTCGGGTTTGGCAAACAGTTTCGTCTCGAAATCGAGGCCGGGCGACAGGTCGTGGTAGGTGTGCGTGGGCCGTGCAAAGCAGTATATGCAGCCATGCTCGCACCCGCGATAGGCATTGACCGAGCGGTCGAAGGGTATGTCGGGCGACTTGTTGAAGGTCAGCACGGCGCGGGGGTGCTCCTCCGTCACAGTGGTCCGCAGCTTGGGTGCGGGGCCATCCACCGCCTCTGCATCGTCCAGCCAGTCGCCATCCGCCTCGCGCGCGGCAAGGTTGAAGCGGCGCGACAGCGCGCCCGATTGCGCGCCTCGCCCGCGGGATCCGGGTGGTGTGGGCATGGCAAGAACATAATAGGAACATGCGCTGCATGCAACGATTCGCCGTTTACTTGCAAACCGGAAACCTTTGCGGCTTAAACAGTACTCATGCAGGGGCCGTTCACCTATCGGGTCGAGCAATCCGAAGCCGTCACCGCAGCGAAGATCGCTTCGCGCGGCCGCATGTTTCGCGCGCCCGTTTCCTGGATGCTGATCGTGTTCGGCATCGTCGCCATCTTGCTGCTCGTTCTCGATGCGGCGGACGGTTATCTGAACGTCGCCTCGACCGGGGCGCTGCTATTGGGATTGCCCGGTGTATGGCTTGCGCTGGACCTGATAACGCCGATAATGGCGAAGCGGCAATTTCGGCAGAGCGCGCAGTTACGCGACGAGAACAGCCTGTCCTTCGATGACGAGGCGCTAACGTTCAGCGGGCCGCGCGGGACTTTAAGAGTGCCCTTCGCGGAATTCATGGCCGTCACCGCGAAGAAGGACGTCATCCTGCTTCACCAGACCGACATGTTCTACAACCTGGTGCCGAGACGCGCGCTGGGCGATGCGGCGGAAGACCTTCTTGCAAAGATGGAGGCGGCGGGCGTCAAACGTTTATGACGGCTGCTCTTCCGGAAGGCCTCACTGCTCCCGCAATCTGGGCATCAGTTCTACGAAGTTGCAGGGCCGGTTCCGGCTGTCGAGCTGTTCGGCCAGAATGCCGTCCCACCCATCCTTCACCGCGCCGTTCGATCCGGGCAGGGCAAAGATGTAAGTACCGCGCGCGACGACCGCGCAGGCGCGCGACTGGACCGTACTGGTGCCGATGGACTGGAAGCTGATGAAGCGGAACAGTTCGCCAAAGCCCGGAATTTCGCGAGTCTTCACCCGCTCCAGCGCCTCTGGCGTGACGTCGCGACCGGTAAGGCCCGTGCCGCCGGTGGTGACGACGGCGTCGATGTTCTCGTCCTCGATCCACGCGTGAAGCTGGGCGACGATGCGGTCGGCGTCGTCCTTCATGATCGTGCGGTCGATCAGCGTGTGGCCCGCGTTGTGGATGCGGTCGGCAAGGATATCGCCGCTGGTGTCGTCATCGGGCGTGCGCGTGTCGGACACGGTCATCAGCGCAATCCGGATCGGCTTGAACTTGCGGCTTTCGTCGATGGCCATTCGTGGTCCTTGTCAGCGTTTCAGTTTCGACAGGACCGGCTTGCCATGCCGCGCCACCGCGCCCGCGCCGGTGGGCGAGGGGAAAGTCGGCCACAGGTTCTGTGCCAGCGCCTGCTGCACATCGTCGTTTGCGCCTTCCTGGCGGCGGTACATCAGGTAGTTCTTCGTCACGATCGCGACATAGGAACGCGTTTCCCAATAGGGGATGGATTCGATGTAGAGCAGCGGATCGCCGTAATCCTTCACTTCGCTGTTCCAGCGGGTGATCGGCGAGAGCCCCGCGTTATAGGCCGCCATGATCTTGGGCAGCAGCCCCTGCGTCCCGCCGCTGTCGCGCAGCATCTCAAGGTTGCGCTGGCCAAAGCTCATATTCGTGGACGGGTCCTTGAGGTCCACGGCCTCTGCGTTCATGCCAAGCGACGGAGCGTGCTGGCGCACGGTGATCGGCGTGATCTGCATCAGGCCCACGGCGTTTGCGGGGCTGACCGCTTCTGCGCGGAAGTTCGATTCCTGCAACGTGTGGGCATAAGCGAGCGCGGGATCGACGCGCCAGCCTTCGCGCGGGGCCCAGCGGGTGACCGGATAGCGCGTGGCCGGATCGGGCTTTGCCCCGCGCGGCGCGTTGTAGGCCATGTACAGCTGAGTCGAAGGCAGGCCCAGCTGTCGCGCCAGCCGCGTCAGGCTGTCATATTCGGACGGATCGCCGATCTGGGCCTGGTGACGCAGGACTTCGTCGGCAAGACCTTCGCGGCCGATCTCCACCAGAGCGATGGCGGTGCGCACGTTCTCCTCGTCGGAAAGCGCGCGCCAGTCGCTGGCCGAGAAGGGCTGGCCGAGCAATGCACGGGGCGCGTCCATGCCCAGTTGCTCGGCAGCGATCATGCCGTAGAGCGTTTCGGAATAGCCTGCCGCCGCGCGCAGGGCGGGATCGGCCAGTTCCGGTTGGCGGCAGCGGATGTAGGAGCGCGCGGCCCAATAGTATGACGCGGCGCGCAGTTCGTCGTTCACGGCACTGCGCGATGCCTTGTCGAAACCGTCGGCGGCAAGGGCGCAGTCGCCAAGGCGCCATGCCGAAAGGCCTGCGACCCACCAGCCTTCGCCGACCCATGCGCCGCTGCCGCCGCTGGCGACGGTGCGGGCCATGGCAAGCGCGGCGCGGTCGTCGTTTTCGATATAATAGGACCACGCCACGCGCTGGCGCCATTCGGCGCGCGCTTCAGAGGATAGCGTGCCGTCGATACCGTCCAGCAGAAGGCGCGCGCCGTTGGGATCGTCGTTCTTGATCCGGTCGAGGATCGCGTTCGACACTTCGGCGGGCATCGAGGCATCGCCGGTGCCGCGCGGCAGGATGCGCTTGGCCGGGCTGCGGAGCGAAACCAGCCGCTGCGTTCCGGGAAGGCTGGGTCCGTTCTCAAGCCCGCGCTTGATCGCAAGGCGGCCGATCTGGCCCGCCTGCGGCAAGTCGCGGCCCATCGCCAGCCAGTTGTTCAGCGCGTCCAGCTCAATCTTAGGGCTGTTGGGATGCAGGTAGTACTCCGCCAGCGCCAGCTGCTTCAGGCTGTCGTTCGGGCGCGCGGCCAGCATCTGTTCGACCGCGGTCCAGTTCTCCGCATCGATCTGCGCAAAGACCCCGGAGTAGAACGCGCGGTCCTGACCCGAAAGCTGGCCGGGGATACCCGCATTGCGCGATGACGGCAGGTTGGCGCTGTCCGCCAAGGCAGGCGTTGCGGCAACGGCGGCAGTGCCGACCGAAAGCGCGAGGAGGAGCGGGCGCAACCGGGAAAGAGGGTTCGAACGCGTATTTGCCATGACAGGCCCTTTGTGAGGCAACCGGGTAAAGATGGCCTGAACGCGCAAGCACGCGAACGGCCCCATCATGACGACGATGAATCGCAGGTCGGTTAGCGTCAAGCGCCTGAAACGAAGGTCAGCCAACGCTGCCAGAAAATCCTTTTATATCCGACTCTTGCTGCCATCTGGTCGAGTGGATAAGCGGCAATGAGCGGGATTTGCGTGTCGGCGATCCCCAGGAAACCCGTGCCGTCACGTTCGAACGTGTCGGGCGAAAGCAGGGTCAGCGCTTCTCTCGACAAGACGAGCAGACGCTCTGGTGCGACGAGTGACACGTGATGGCGCAGCACCGCGCCCATTCCGGCCTGTGCAAGCCCCTCCCAGTCGGCTGCGGGCGTGCGGCGGGGAAGGGCCGAGGCACGATAGATCGCCTGTGGGCCGTAACCCATGGCCCGCTCGATCGCGTCCATCAGCTGGCCTTCGGGGCCGGACAACAGCAGGTCGCGATCGCCTTCTTCCGGCTCTGCCACGATCACCATCAATGGCGGGCGCGAAGTGCCGCGCGGGGCGACGCGGCGGTCGGCGGGCGCGTTGTCCAGCGAAGCATTCGAAAGCCACCAGCCCGCAAAATCTTCCAGTCTTTGCGGCCAGCCGTCCTTCGCCTCTTCCAGCTTCGCCTGTTCGGGCGCACTTGGCCCCAGCGGCTTGGGGGGTGGCGGGGGCGGCAATTTCGGGATTGCGGGGGCGGCAGGATTGGCCTTTTCCTCCGCCTCGGCCAGCCAGTTGCGCGGCTCGTCCGCGAACGCCATGTCGACGCCCGCGTCCTGCCAAAAGGCGTTCAACGCGTCGTACATGGTGCGCAAGTCGGGTCTGTCGCTGCTCAAGCGTGTGGCTTTCCGGTCAATGATTTCTGCGTTTGTAGACGTAGCTGATGTTAGGACCAGTCTTGACCTTCGGCGTCGCAGCAATCAAGGGCTTGGAGTTGAAGAGGGACAACTGGAAGACAAGGGGAACCCCCAGAGATGAGCGAACGCGAATCCATGCCGTATGATGTCGTCGTCGTTGGCGGCGGCGTGGCAGGCCTGTCGGCGGCAATCCGCCTGAAACAGGTGAACCCCGAAATCGAAGTCTGCATCCTGGAAAAGGGTTCGGAAATCGGCGCGCACATCCTGTCGGGTGCCGTGGTCGATCCGCGCGCGCTTGATGAACTTTTTCCCGACTGGCGCGACGAAGGCTGTCCGATGGCCGAAACGCCGGTGACGGACAATCTCCACTGGGTCCTGACGCGCGGCAAGAAGTATTCGCTTCCGCACATCATTCAGCCGCCGCTGCTGTCGAACGATGGCAACTACACCGGCAGCTTGGGCAACCTGTGCCGCTGGCTCGCCGAGAAGGCGGAAGAGATGGGGATCGAGATCTTCCCCGGCTTCCCCGCTGCCGAGGTGCTTTATAACGAGGACGGCTCGGTCAAGGGCGTGGCCACGGGCGACATGGGCGTCGCCGCCGACGGCAGCCACAAGGCCGACTATCAGCCGGGCATGGAACTGCACGGCAAGTACACGCTCTTCGCCGAAGGCGCGCGGGGTTCTCTGACCAAGGAACTCAAGGCGAAGTACGACCTTGAGGCCGATTGCCAGCCGCAGGTCTATGGCCTTGGCATGAAGGAACTGTGGGACATCGATCCCGACAAGCACGTTCCCGGCCGCGTTATCCACACGCAGGGCTGGCCGCTTTCGGAAAGCGAAAGCTGGGGTGGCGGGTTCCTCTACCACCAGGCCAATGGGCAGGTTGCCCTGGGCTTCGTGGTCGCGCTCGATTACAAGAACCCGTGGGTCTATCCTTTCGAGGAATTTCAGCGCTGGAAGCAGCACCCCGAGATCCGCAAGATTCTCGAAGGCGGCAAGCGCGTGGCATACGGCGCGCGCGCCATCAACGAAGGCGGCTGGCAGTCGGTGCCCAAATTGGGCTTCCCCGGCGGCGCGCTGATCGGCTGTGCCGCAGGTTTCGTGAACGTGCCGCGCATCAAGGGCAGCCACACCGCGATGAAGTCGGGCATGCTCGCCGCCGAAGCGATTGCAGAGGCGATCGCCGCTGGCCGCGAGAACGACGAGGTCGGCGAGTACGAAGCGAACCTGCGTAACAGCTGGATCGCCGAAGAACTCAAGAAGGTAAAGAACGCCGAACCCGCCGTTGCCAAGTTCGGTGGTTCGCTGGGCACGATCCTCGCCGGTGCCGACATGTGGATGCGTACGCTGAAGATCGGGTTGCCGATCACGATGGGGCATCACGCCGACTACGAGAGCACGGGCCGCGCCGATCTTTACAAGAAGATCGAATACCCCAAGCCCGACGGCAAGATCAGCTTCGATCGCCTTTCTTCGGTGTTCCTGTCGAACACCAACCACGAGGAAGACCAGCCCTGCCACCTCAAGCTCAAGGACCCGTCGATCCCGGTCGAGGTGAACCTGCCGGTCTATGGCGGCCCCTCGCAGCGGTACTGCCCGGCGGGCGTCTACGAGTTTACGGGCGTTGAAGAGGGCGAGCCGAAGTTCGTGATCAACGCGCAGAACTGCGTCCACTGCAAGACCTGCGACATCAAGGACCCGAAGCAGAACATCGTCTGGACCACGCCCGAAGGCGGCGGCGGGCCGAACTATCCGAATATGTGAGGTGGCCTGAGTGCCGAACTCCTTCATTCTCGCTCTTGGAGCGGTGGTGATGGGGTTCGGCTATGGCTACTTCCTGGTCGCACTGGTCTGGTTGATTTCAGGATGGTGGTGGAAGTCGCTTAACATTTGGCGTGCTGCGTTCGTACTTTTCACGCTCTATATTTTGGGACTCGCGCTGATCCTTGTGCTGGGCTTGTCGACTGATCTCTTCCCAGATCGGTCTGCCAGAATTCAAATTTCGGCCATTATCTGGTGCGTTGCAGCGGGTTATGCGGCGTTTGCTTTACTGAACAAGAATCGCTTCTCGTCGTCATCCCCGCGAAGGCGGGGATCCAGTGAGGCAGGGGAGTGAGTAAACAATCGCGCCAACCGTCTACATCCTCGCATCTCGGCGCAACGGAACGCTTTATATTGGCGTCACCTCGAATCTGATCGCGAGACTGCATCAACACCGGAGCGGGGATATCGACGGTTTCACCAAACGGTATGACGTGCATCTTGTGGTATGGTTCGAGCAGCACGAGGCGATGGAAAATGCCATCGTGCGCGAGAAGCGGATGAAGAAATGGAACCGCGCGTGGAAACTGCGTTTGATCGAGGAGCATAATCCAGATTGGCGCGATCTTGCGGTCGATCTGGGATTTGAACCAATGGCGCGGGCTGGATTCCCGCCTTCGCGGGAACGACGACGTTTATATGGGATACTCCGAAACCGCCTACGCCAAGATCAACCTCGCGCTGCATGTCCGCAGGCGGCGCGAGGATGGGTATCACGAGCTCGAAACGCTCTTCGCCTTCGTCGATGACGGCGACAGGCTAACCGCCAGGCACTCCGACGAGGACAAGATCACCGTCTCCGGCGAGTTCGCGGTTGCGCTGGATAACCCGTTCGACAACATCCTTGCCCACACGCTAACCAAGTTTCCGCGCGGCGAGGGGTGGCATGTCCATCTCGAAAAGAACCTGCCCGTGGCCGCCGGCCTTGGCGGCGGGTCTGCCGACGCGGGCGCGCTCATCCGTATGATTGCCGAAGCGCAGTCGGTGCCGAGCGACGTCATGGCCCGCGCAGCCGCGCTGGGCGCTGACGTTCCGGCCTGCATCTGGTCCGACACGCGGATCGGCACCGGCACCGGGACCAAGCTTGCCAAAGTCGAGAACGACCTCAAGGGCATGGCCGTTCTGCTCGTCAATCCGCGCAAGCCCGTCCCGACCGGCCCCGTGTTCAAGGCATGGAGCGAGAGCGGGGGCGAGGATCTCGGCCCTATGCCCACCGGCTCTGCCCGCCAGATCGCGCGGGAAGGGCGCAACGATCTGGAACAACCCGCCATCTCTATCTGTCCCGAAATTGCCGACGTTCTGAAGAGCCTCAGCGGTACCGATCCGTGGCTTGCCCGCATGTCGGGATCGGGAGCCACCTGTTTCGCGTTGTACGAGGAAACGGAGCACCGTGACCGGGCGGCGAAAGCGATCGCCGATCTCCAACCCGGCTGGTGGCAGATGAGCGGAGTATTGCGTTGAGTTTCATACCCTACCGCCGGATCGGTGAACCGAAAGCCGGCGGAATAGTCCTCGTATCGGACCACGCCGGCAACGCTGTGCCCGAAGGCATCGAACTCGGCGTCAGCGCCGAAACGATGGACAGCCACATCGCGGTCGACATCGGGGTAGAGGGCGTTGCCGAACGCATGGCCCGCCGCCACGGCATTCCGGCCTTCCTCGCCACGATCAGCCGCCTCGTCGTCGATCTCCACCGCGAGGAAGACCACCCCGGCATGATCCCCCAGGAAAGCGACGGCAAGCTGATCGTCGGCAATATCGGCGCGGATCGCGACATGCGACTGGCAAAGTTCTACCGCCCCTATCACACCGCGATGGAACGCTGGCTGGATGCGGCACAGCCGCGCCTCATCATCTCGCTGCACAGCTTCACGCCCAGCCTTGAGAGCAAGCCCGAACAGGAACGTCCCTGGGAAGTCGGCCTGCTCTACAACACCAACAGCGAACCGGCGCGCCACGCGATCCGTCTCTTCGCCGCGCAAGGGCTAACCGTGGGCGACAACGAGCCTTATTCGGGCCGCGAACTGAACGCGACGATGAACCGCCATGCCGAGGCGAAGGGCCGCGACTATCTCGCCATCGAGGTTCGCAACGACCAGATCGCGACAGAGGCGGGGCAGGCGCGCTGGGCCGCGCTGATCGCCGACGTGGCGCAGCGCACCGTCCTGGCCATGGGCTGAGACGCCCTGGTCGAAAGGCGTGACGAGCGCGTTGATCGAATGATTGGCCTCGACTTCGTAAAGCGCAGTCGGCGCCAGACTGACGAAGACGAGCAGGTTTTGCATCCAGATCACCCCGGTTTATTCGTGGGATCGGGCTGGGCCGATTAACGAACTGGCCGCCACGGAAGCACAACTTGCGCGCAGCACGTAATGCGAATTTGGAAAAACGCGCGACACCTGTTACAAGGCGCGCGCTGACGTCGAAATTTGCGACGGACTTCGGTATTTGACGACCGCCAGACCGCCTTTGCGGAACGGCGCAAACCAGACGACGACTTCCTTTCATCGGACGGCCTTACGCATACCGCGCTGCATGTCGCATGCGCGGCAACCTACCGTTCTTGAAAGGAACGCATCATGTCCAAGACTGGCACCGTAAAATTCTTCAATTCCGACAAGGGCTATGGCTTCATTCAGCCGGACGACGGTTCGGACGACAGCTTCGTCCACATCACTGCCGTGCAGGCCGCCGGCATGCAGTCGCTCGATAAGGATCAGCGCCTGAACTACGAAGTCGAAACCGGCCGCAACGGCAAGGCCAGCGCCGTCAACCTGTCGGCTGCCGACTGATACCTGTGTTTCTTCCCGCGCCGACGGAGGGTTGGCGCGGGAAGGGATCATGACGGGCCTGCCGGGCGGCTTTGGCTTGGCCGGCAGGCTTGTCGAACCCTGACAGCCGTGGCACCTTCCGCCCACCTGATGTGGTGGGGAAATTCGAAAAATGCGTTTCAGCCATGTGCTTGCCGGCGGCCTTGCTGCCATCGTTCTTTCCGCGTGCGGCGCTCCTGCCGATGAGGCCGCGCCTGCTACAGGCGACGCCGCCGAAGAACTGGCCGCGCCCACCGTCCCGCCGCCGTCCGACGCGGAAGAGGACATCCGCCACTTCCTGTTGCAGGAATATCCCGACGCGACGTCGATTTCCTATGATTTCGCGTGGAGCGATCTGAATGGTGACGGCGAGGACGAGGCAATCGTCTATCTGGGTGGGCCTTATTTCTGCGGAACGGGCGGCTGCAACCTGCTGGTCCTGACCCCAGCCGGACAGATGTGGCGCAAGGTCGGCGACATCAGCGTATCGCGCACGCCGGTCAGCGTTCTGGAAACCAGTACCAACGGCTGGCGCGATTTGACGGTCGCGGTATCCGGCGGCGGCGGCCCGTCCGGCACGATGATCCTGAAGTTCGACGGAGAAAGCTACCCCTCCAACGCCTCGACCGCGCCAGAAGCGCCATCGGGGGCGAAGGGCGAGGAACTGCTGCCCGAAATGCTGAACTTCAGGACGGTCGAGCCGATGGCGATGCCGCCGGAGGAGTAACGGAAATCAACCGGTAAGCCACAAGTCCATGAAGACAAATTGATTGCATTGGGGTGGGGTGTTTTTATCTCGCGCGCAATGCATTCGTGGGACATCGGGGACTGTTCTTGAAGCAATCACTTTCAGGAAGCTGCCTGTGTGGCTCGGTCACGTTTCGCATCTCGGGCGAAATCGAGGCGTTCTACCTGTGCCATTGTTCGCGCTGCCGCAAAGACAGCGGCTCAGCTCATTCGTCGAACCTGTTCCTCTCGGGAGCCGACGTGTCGTGGCTGTCCGGGTACGACACGATCCGGACTTATCGCCTTCCCGGCACTTGCCACGAAAAGAGCTTCTGCCCGAAATGCAGCTCGGCCCTGCCGTCGATACAGGCGGATGGAGCCATGGCGGTCGTCCCCGCCGGTTCTCTCGATAGCGAATTGGACTGCCGGCCCACAGCACGCATCTGCCTGGCAAGCCGCGCAAAGTGGAGCGAGGGTTGGGACGAGGTCGAGGAAATAGCCGGGCTTCCTGGTTAGCGCGCTGCTTTTAGCCTGCAGGCAGGGAAGGGGCAGCGACACGGTTTGGCTTGCGATTTTCTGCCTTCTCTCAGACCAGGGGACCGTTGCGGCCGTCACGGTGGTGCATTACGGCATCCAGCCTTTCGAGCGCCCGCGTGAGCTTGTCCCGGCTAAGGGTGCCGCCGATGGACAACCGGATCGCCTGTCGTCCGGTATCGTGGTGCGGTACCCTGAAGCTCTCGCCAGATACGATGGAAACGCCGAGCGGCTGCAGCAGGCCGACGAGTTCGAACGGGTTGATTTCGCCCTCCAGTGGAATCCACAAATGATAGCCCTCACGCGTCGCGCGGTAGCTGGCGGGAGGGAGTACGGTCGCGACGATGTCCTGCCGCGCGACGCATTCCGCACGCACCTGATCGATGAGTTGTTCCCAAGCACCGGACAAAAGCCATTGCGTCGAGACCGCCGTGTTGAGCGGCGGCGCCATGACCGTGGTTTCGTGGATATCCGCGGCAAGCCGCATGATGTCGCGCACGTGCGGCGCGCGCAGATAGGCGATGCGCAGCGAAGGCGAGATCATCTTCGACAGGCTGGTCACGTGCCAGGTGCGTTCGGGCGCAATGCTGGCCAGCGGTGGAATGTCTGTGGCCGCCAGTCGCCCGTAGGGATCGTCCTCGATGACGGCCACGTCGTGCTGCCGGGCAATCGCCGCGATCGCGGCCCGTCTTTCGAGAGGCAATGTGGCGGTGGTCGGGTTGTCATTTGTCGGGACGAGGTAGATCGCGCGCACTGGCTGCTCGCGACATGCCGCCGCGAATGCATCGGGTAAAATGCCCTCGTCATCCGCGTCTAGCGGAACGATGTGCAGGCCCCTGCGCCGACAGATCGAAAGCCAGCCGGGATAGACGAACGGCCCGGTACACACGGCGTCGCCCGGCTTCAGGATCGAGTTGGAGATGGCATGGAGCGCCGTCTGGGCCCCGCTAGTGACGAGCACATTCTCCTCGGTTGCAGGGATGCCCCGCGCGGCCAGCCAGTCTGCCCCGGCCTGCCGGTCAACTGGCGCGCCGCCCGCCGGCTGGTATTGCATCCGGTTCGCAGCCGCAGGGCTTCGCAGAACCTCTGCCACGGTCTCGGCGAATAGGTCGGCAAAGGGATTGCCCTGCGGGATGGGTGGCAGGTTCATGCCCGTATCGAACGGCGCGATGCTGGCCATTGCCGGGGTCGAAGCATGCTTTTCAAGCACGAAACTTCCCCTGCGCCCTTCCGCCGCGATCAGCCCGCGACGGCGGGCTTCGGAATAGGCGCGCGTCACGGTGCCGGGATCGACACCAAGCGCTTCGGCCAGGTCCCGTTGCGGCGGCAACCGGTCGCCAGCCTTCAACCGACCCGCCCCTATATCATGGTCGAGCGCTTCGCAGATCGCCAGATAGACCGGGCCTTGCGAGCCTTCCACTGCCGGGAGCCATTTTTGCATCACTTTTGCTTTATCTTTGCTTGCATGCAAAACTCATATAAAGGTACGGGCGAATCGCCAATAGCTAATCATCAAGGTTGCATCATCTCGTGAGCGAAGAAGACCTCGAACAAGCTGAGCGCGCCGACAAGGCGCGTTGGATCTTCCGCTCCGGACTGAAGGGTCTGTGCCCGCAGTGCGGCAAGGCGAGCATGTTCCGCAAGTGGCTGAAGCTGCGGGATACCTGCCCGTCCTGCGGGCTCGACTATGCCTTTGCCGCGCCCGACGACGGCCCGGCCTTCTTTTCGTTGTGCATCGTCGCCTTCCCCCTGACATTCATCGCGGTCTGGGTGCAGGCAGCGTTCGAGCCGCCCTTCTGGGTGCACCTGGTGACGTCGTTGCCACTGCTGGTGATCGGCTGCATCTGGCCGCTGCAGTACATCAAGGGATGGCTGGTCGCGTCGCAATACGTGAACAAGGCGCAAGAGGCCGGGACGGAATCTCTTTGGGCCGAGCTCAACGATCGCGAGGCGCAGATGCGGAAGAACGATCGGAACTGACGCCGTGGACATCGTAACGTCATCTGCTGCAGCATCGAATACCGGAAGCGCGCAATCGCAGTCCATCGCGCAGGCGCGGCAGGCGGTGGCGGAACATTTCCTGGCGATCGACAAACCCCACCTCGCGCGCATCGTTCTTGACGGGCAAGGTGACGACTTCGACGAAGTGCAGCTTGCCGCTAGCGTCCTGGCGAAACAGGCCGGAACCATCGCGCGCTATCAAGATGCGTTGCACCAGTATGCCGATCACGGCTTCTGGGACGACGCGCTGCCGGGCGGGCCCCTGGCGCTGCACGACGCCGGAGAAATGGCGCGCAACGTCCTTGCTGGTCGGACTGCCTTCTTCCACGGCGACTGAGACGACCTCGGTCATTCAGCCTGGCTGCGACCCGACTTGGGCTTGAACTTCTGAATCAAGTCGAAGCAAATACAAGGATCGGAAAAATCCGGACCATAGGTGCCAATCGAACGTTGGCTTGATCTATGCTCAGACCGGACGTTCGACCCGCATCGCAAATCCGCTGTCCTATACGGCAAAGCCGCGCCATCATGCGCGCCGTTCTTTGCCATTGTCGTCTTCCAGCCCTGACCTGTCACCCTGTCCGGTGCGGGGCGAAAGCCAGCTTTCCTGCGGGTCTACGGCGTGAATACAGTGGGTGACAGGGTGTAACCTTTGTCACCCGCGGCAATTCGCACGCCGCTACTGGACGTCGCCCGAAAAGGCGATTTCCTGAAGCCTTTCGCGGGTCTGTTCGAACATTACGTCGACGTCGACTTCCTCGCCACTTTCCAGACGCTGGGAAATCATCGTCACGGGGTAGAGCACGATCGAGGTGCCGGGCCAGTTCAGCGCGGGCACACGGCCGTATTCGTCGTCGATCGTCACCCAGTCTAGCATCAGTTCGTCGGCCAGCGCATCGCCCATCGCGATGCCCAGTGCCTGCAGCTTCCAGGTATCGTCTGCGGCTACCCAACCATGGGCCAGGTTGGCGCGGATCACCGCGAGCTTCGCGTCGGTGTCCTCGTAGTTTTCTTCAGCCTTGTCGCTGAAGTGACCCTTGATCCACGATCGCGACTCTTCGAGCCACTCTCGCTCCGGGTCTTCAAGCCGGTAGCGGGGTAAGTCGTCCATTGCCGCAAAGCATAGCACGGGCTGGGGCGCGGGTGAAATCGGTGCTATCCACAAGACGAAGAGCAGCGCCAGCAGGGTCCGAAAGGCCCGAAAAACCTAGACAGCCGCGCATGTCGCGCTAGGGAGCGCCCCTGAAAAGCTTCATCGGAGTCCAAGCCATGCCCGCCTACCGCTCACGCACATCGACCCACGGCCGCAACATGGCCGGCGCGCGCGGCCTGTGGCGCGCAACCGGCATGAAAGATGGCGATTTCGGCAAGCCGATCATCGCCATCGCCAACTCCTTCACCCAGTTCGTGCCAGGCCACGTGCACCTGAAAGATCTCGGCCAGCTCGTCGCGCGCGAGATCGAGGAAGCGGGCGGCGTCGCGAAAGAGTTCAACACGATCGCCGTCGACGATGGCATCGCGATGGGCCACGACGGGATGCTCTATTCGCTGCCCAGCCGCGACCTGATCGCCGACTCGGTCGAATTCATGGTCAATGCCCACTGCGCCGATGCGATCGTGTGCATCTCCAACTGCGACAAGATCACGCCCGGCATGCTGATGGCGGCGCTGCGGCTCAACATTCCGGTCGTTTTCGTATCGGGCGGCCCGATGGAAGCGGGCAAGGTCGTGCTGAACGGCAAGGAAAAGGCTCTGGACCTGGTCGATGCGATGGTCGCCGCCGCCGACGACCGCGTTTCGGACGAGGACGTGGCCGCGATCGAGCGTTCGGCCTGTCCGACTTGCGGGTCGTGCTCTGGCATGTTCACGGCAAACTCGATGAACTGCCTGACCGAGGCGCTGGGCCTTTCGCTGCCGGGCAACGGGTCGATGCTGGCCACCCATGCTGACCGTGAAAAGCTGTTCCGCGAGGCGGGTCGCACCGTCGTGGACTTGTGCAAGAAGTACTACGAGGAAGAGGACGAGAGCGTCCTGCCGCGCAACATCGCGAACTACGCAGCGTTCGAAAACGCGATGAGCCTCGATATCGCGATGGGCGGTTCGACCAACACCGTGCTCCACCTGCTGGCCGCAGCGCACGAGGGCGAGGTCGATTTCACGATGGCCGACATCGACCGGCTTTCGCGCAAGGTGCCGTGCCTGTCGAAAGTCGCGCCTGCCAAGGCCGACGTCCACATGGAAGACGTCCACCGTGCAGGCGGCATCATGGCGATCCTGGGCGAGCTGGAGCGGGCAGGGCTGATCAACGCGGAATGCCCGACCGTGCACAGCCGCACTTTGGGCGAAGCGCTGGAGCGTTGGGACGTGGGCCGGACCAATTCGGACGCCGTCCGCACTTTCTACGCCGCAGCGCCGGGCGGGGTGCCGACGCAGACCGCGTTCAGCCAGGACCGCCGCTGGAAGGAAATCGATACCGACCGCGTTGGTGGCGTGATCCGCAATGCCGAGAACGCGTTCAGCAAGGACGGCGGGCTCGCGGTGCTTTACGGCAACATCGCCCGCGACGGGTGCATCGTGAAGACCGCTGGCGTCGATGAGAGCATCCTGACTTTCACCGGTCCGGCCAAGGTGTACGAAAGTCAGGAAGCGGCAGTCGTCGCGATCCTGGGCGAACAGGTGAAGGCGGGCGACGTCGTCGTCATCCGTTACGAAGGACCGCGCGGCGGGCCGGGTATGCAGGAAATGCTCTATCCGACGAGCTACCTCAAATCGAAGGGCCTTGGAGCGGCCTGCGCGCTTATCACCGACGGGCGTTTCTCGGGCGGTACAAGCGGGCTTTCGATCGGCCATGCTTCGCCCGAAGCGGCAGAAGGCGGCGCGATCGGCTTGATCGAAGAAGGCGACATGGTCGAGATCGACATTCCCAACCGCACGATCAACGTCGCGGTGTCGGACGAGGTTCTGGCCGAACGCCGAGCCGCGATGGAAGCGAAGGGCGATGCGGCATGGGCGCCATCGCACCCGCGTCCGCGCAAGGTCTCGACCGCGCTCAAGGCCTATGCCGCGATGGCAACCAGCGCCGCGCGCGGTGCGGTTCGCGACTTGTCGGCGATTACCCGCGTCCGCTGAGGCCGTGTTCGCGCCCAATCAGGTCCTGACCGTCCGGCAGATGGTGTCGGCGGAAGAGCGGCTTATGGCTGCGGGGACTGACGTGCACGAACTGATGCAGCGGGCAGGGCGCGGGGCGGCGGAATATATTTGGCGGATGGCGGCTGGCGCGCCTGTCACGGTGCTGTGCGGGCCCGGAAACAATGGGGGTGACGGTTACGTGATCGCCGAGGCCATTCGCGAACGTGGCGGGCCGGTGCAAGTCGTTGCGTCACGTGAGCCGGGAACCGAGGCAGCAAAGCGCGCTGCCTCGCTCTACGGTGGACCGGTGGTCGAGGCGGCGCAAGCGCAGGGCGTGATATTTGTCGACTGTCTGTTCGGGACAGGGCTGAGCCAAGCGCTGTCCGATGAGCTGCGCAACCTCTTGCTCGACCTCGCGTCACGCCACGAACGCGCCATCGCGGTCGATATGCCGAGCGGGATAGACAGCGACAGTGGCGCTCTGCTGGCTAGCGAACTGCCGCACTATGTGCTCTGCATTGCGCTCGGTGCATGGAAACAGGCGCATTTCCTGATGCCCGCAATGGCAACGTGGAACATGCAGCGTCTCGTCGATATCGGCGCAGATCGGGAGGAGGGCGGTGCTGTTGCCGTCACCAAGCCGCATCTGACGCAGCCCGAGCCCGACGCGCACAAATACCGACGGGGCCTTGTCGCGGTCGTTGGCGGGGCGATGCCCGGTGCGGCTTTGCTGGCCAGTCAGGCCGCGGCCCATGCGGGGGCCGGTTATGTGAAGCTGGTCAGCCAGCAAAAGATCGCCAACGCGCCCGCCGATCTGGTCACCGTGAAGGCACCGGGCGATGCCTCGTTCGGCAAGGTGGCGGGTGACGAGCGGGTATCCGCTCTCCTCGTAGGGCCGGGGCTGGGCCGCGACGCAAAGGCGAGCGAGCGGCTTGGCCAGAGCCTGTCGCTTGATCGCCCGACGGTGATCGACGCGGACGGACTGACGATCCTGCGCACGGCAATGCTGGACGGGCGCAAGGCTGCGACCGTGATGACGCCGCATGAGGGCGAGCTTGCCACACTGGAAAAGCTGTTCGGTCTCGACGGCAATGCAGCCAAACCCGAGCGGGCGAGGGCGCTGGCCGAGGCTGCCAATGCCATCGTAATCGCCAAGGGCCCCGACACCGTGATTGCTGCGCCCGATGGCAGACTGGCATTTGCCGGCAAGGCTTCGAGCTGGCTTTCGGTCGCGGGCACCGGTGACGTTCTGGCGGGCCTGACCGCGGCGCGTCTCGCCGTTACCGGCGATCCGTGGCAGGCCGCTAACGAGGCCGTCTGGCTCCACGGTAACGCTGCCTGTCTGGCCGGTCCCGCTTTCACGGCAGCCCAGCTTGCCGACCATGTCCGATCCGCACTGGAATCCTGTTTGTGAGCGAAACTGAAGTAATCCTGCGCGTTGCGGCCAAGGGCGACGGCATCACTGCGTCGGGGCGGCACGTTGCGCTGGCAGCACCTGGCGATACCGTGCTGGCCGATGGAACGTTGCAGCCGGGGCCGCATCATGCAACTCCGCCCTGCCGCCACTTCCCGCAATGCGGCGGGTGCCAGCTCCAGCATCTCGACGAAGAGGCGTGGCACGATTTCGTGACGTCGCGCGTTCTGAACGCGGCTTCGGGGCAGGGGCTGGAGCCTGCGCACATCGAACCGGCGCATTTGTCCCCGCCTGCAAGCCGCCGCCGCGCCACATTGCACGTCGAAGGTCGCGGCAAGTCGGTTCGCATCGGTTTCCGCGAAGGACGCAGCCACGCGCTGGTCGATCTGTCCGAATGCACGATCATGCACCCCGCGATGTTCGCCATGATCGCGCCGCTGCGCCGTCTGCTGGCCAAGTTCGCGCGCAAGAAACTGTCGGCAGACATTCACATGACGTTCGCCGATCAAGGTGTCGATTGTAATGTGAAGGGCTTCACGCCCGATGGTCTGGCAGAGACCGAGGCGCTGATCGCTTTCGCGCAGGAGCACGGCCTTGCCCGTCTGACGATGGACGACGGCTATGGCCCCGAAACGCACTGGGAGCCGGAGCCGGTCACCGTCACGCTGGGCGGCGTGCCGGTTGCGCTTCCGCCCGGCAGTTTCCTTCAACCGACGGCGGAAGGCGAGGTGGCCCTGATCGCTTCGGCTCGCGAATGGCTGGCCGGGGCAAAGACGGTGGCAGACCTGTTTTCCGGCCTCGGCACGTTCGCATTCGCGCTTTCCGGCAATGACGGCATCGGGGCGAAAGTCCTTGCTGCAGAGGCCGCGCGCGATGCCCACATGGCCTGCAAGACAGCGGCCGGCACGGCGCAGCGGCCCGTATTCGCACAGCACCGCGACCTGTTCCGCAATCCGCTGTTGCCAGACGAACTCGACAAGTTCGATGCCGTCCTGCTTGATCCGCCGCGCGCAGGAGCGAAGGAGCAGGTAGCGCGCCTTGCCGCCAGCAAGGTCGGCCGGATCTGCTACATCAGCTGTAATCCGGCAAGCTGGGCCAAGGATGCCGCGACGCTGATCGAGGGCGGCTATCGCCTCGAAAAGCTACGCCCGGTCGGCCAGTTCCGGTGGTCCACCCACGTCGAACTGGCCAGCCTTTTCGTCCGCTAGTTCAGGACCGAAAGCAGAGCACGCACGGACAGGATCATCATCACCAGCGTCGACAGGATGAACAGCGTCGCGCGCATTTTCACCAGGTTGACCTTTGCCTGGTAGATCGAGTGGATCACCCGCAGGACGAGGTAGGCCCAGGCCAGCACCACGTCGTATCCGGTCGGCCCGCCGATCGCGAGGATGACTACCGCAGGATAGTAAATCGTCGGCTGTTCCATCAGGTGCATGTAGTTGTGCGCAGGCCAGTCGTTCCGCCCTTCGGGAAGGCGCGTCCAAAGGTCGGGCCCGCGTGCGCCGACGGGCAGTTTGTCGAGCGAGGTTTTCATCGCGGAGAACGTTCCGGCCCGATGCACAAGCATCCACATCGCCATTACCATCGTCCAGCACACGAGCAGTGCCGCCGGTATCAGGATCGCCTTGTCGGGCATCGATTTTCCTTCCCCTGTCAGTTGCGTGCAGTGATGCTTGCGCAACATCCGATTGTCCAGCCGGCTCTTGCGATTGCTGCGGCGCGTTCGCTGTGCTTGTTCTGTCACGCAAGGGGCCTATATCGCACGCCTGATGTACCGGCTTTCCGTGGGTACGGACAGCCGCATGAAGAATACGGAGACGAGTTTTGAGCAAGGTTCTGGTGATCGGCGCGGGTGGTGTCGGTTCTGTCGCGGTCCACAAGATGGCCATGAATCCCGGTATCTTCTCGGAAATCGTGCTGGCCAGCCGAACCGTGTCCAAGTGTGATGCGATCGCCGAATCGGTGAAGCACCGCACCGGCCAGATCGTGAAAACGCACCAGATCGATGCCGACGACGTCGCGGCGACGACCGCGTTGCTGAAGGCGGAAAAGCCGGAACTTGTCGTGAATCTCGCCCTGCCGTACCAGGATCTCGCGATCATGGACGCGTGCCTTAACGCGGGTGTCGATTACATGGACACCGCGAACTACGAGCCCAAGGATGTCGCGAAGTTCGAGTACAGGTGGCAGTGGGAATACCACGATCGCTTCAAGGAAGCGGGGCTCATGGCGCTGCTGGGTTCGGGTTTCGATCCGGGCGTGACCAGCGTGTTCGCGATGTGGCTGAAGAAGCACAAGCTCAAGACCATTCGCACGCTCGACATTCTCGACTGCAATGGCGGCGATCACGGTCAGGCCTTTGCCACCAACTTCAACCCGGAAATCAACATCCGCGAAGTGACAGCGCCTGCGCGCCACTGGGAAAACGGCGAATTCGTCGAGACCCCGGCGATGGGCGTGAAGCAGCAGTTCGACTTCGAGGAAGTCGGCCCCAAGAACATGTACATGATGTACCATGAGGAACTGGAAAGCCTTGCCCGCTTCGTGCCCGAGATGGAGCGCGCGCGGTTCTGGATGACCTTCGGTGACGAGTACATCAAGCACCTGACCGTGCTGCAGAACGTCGGCATGACGCGGATCGACCCGGTGATGTACGAGGGGCGCGAGATCATTCCGCTGCAGTTTCTGAAGGCCGTGCTTCCCGAACCGAGCAGCCTTGGTGAAACCACCAAGGGCAAGACCAATATCGGCGACATCGCGACCGGCGAGGCGCTGGACGGATCGGGCGAGAAGACGTTCTACATCAAGAACATCTGCGACCACGAAGACGCCTATGCCGAAACCGGCAACCAGGCCGTGTCTTACACCACCGGCGTTCCGGCCATGATCGGTGCGGCGATGATGCTGACCCGCAAGTGGCGCGGCGAGGGCGTGTTCAACATGGAACAGTTCGACCCCGATCCCTTCATGGAAATGCTCAACGAACACGGCCTTCCGTGGACGGTAGAGGAACTCGACGCGCCGCTGCCGTTTTAATGGGCATGCGCGCGCTTTTTCTTACCCCGCTTCTGCTACTTGGCGCGGCCTGTACGCAGGTTGTTGCCGACGAACCGGAATCGACGGGTGAGGTGGTCGCGCCCGATGCGCTGACAAGTTCATCAATCTCGATCGACAGTGATGCGTGCACTGCCGCAGGCGGATTTCTGGACCGGCGCGGCAGGGCTAATACGCTTATGTGCGTCCATCCCTATGCCGACGCGGGCAAGCAGTGCACCGACAACCAGCAGTGTGACGGCAAATGCGTCGCCGCGCCCGATGACGGGCCGGACGGCGAAGTCGTCGGCACCTGTCAGGCCGATGATGCGCTGTTCGGGTGCTATGCCGAAGTCGTTGACGGCAAGCTCGTTCGGGCGATCTGCGTCGATTGAGAAATTGTATTCGATGACGGCTATACGGGCCCTCGCACTGGTGCTCTCAGGAGCCACGCTTGCAGCGTGTGGCGGCCAATCTGTCGAAGTTTCTGATGCCGAACTGGCGTTTCAAGGGCGTTACGAAAATCAGTTTTGTGGTTCGGTCTTTGTGAATGCCGACCATCTCCTGTTCGAAGGGAAGGCATCGAGTTCGATGTCGCAAGGATGAAGGGTGTGACGAACCTCGTGGTTTCTAGCACTCTGCGATACATCGACGACAGTGGACTTTGTCGGCTGCAATTCATCGATGAAGCAGAGTACATCCCGCTGTTGGTGGAAGGCGGAACACTTTCGTTCGACGTCCAACCCGTCGATCGTTCACGCGTACAAAGGTTTGAAAAGGTAAATTGAAGATGGAAACTCGCGCGGGCGATCCCGGCGCATTTGCGCGCTTCGACCTTACCCTTGTCGACAGCCCGGCCTTCGTCGTGGACGCGGCCAAGCTGCGCGACAACTTGCGTGTGCTGGCCGATATTCGCGACCGGGCGGGCATCAAGGTGCTCTCGGCGCTGAAGGCGTTCTCGATGTGGTCGGTCGCGCCCACGATCGGCGAATATCTCGACGGTGTCTGCACCTCGGGCTTGTGGGAAGCGCTTCTGGCGGCGGAGCATTACGACGGCGAGATCGCAACTTACTGCGCGGCCTACAAGGATGAGGACATGGAGGAGATTCTGCGCCTCTCCGACCATGTCATCTTCAACACGCCGATGCAGCACGAACGGTTCAAGGAGTACATCGAGCTTGCCCGCAATCGCGGTGAATCCTTCGATGTCGGCCTGCGCATCAACCCGATGCATGCCGAGGGCGAAGTACCCCGCTACGATCCTTGCGCTCCGCATTCGCGGCTGGGCTTCCCGATCGATCAGGTAACCGAGGAGCATCTGGAAGGCATCGACGGCCTGCACTTCCACACGCTTTGCGAGCAGGATTTCGAACCGCTGAAGCGCACGTGGGAGTCTCTGCTGCCGTGGATCGAGGGCGTCATTCCCGACCTGAAATGGCTGAATTTCGGCGGCGGACACCACATCACGCGCAGCGATTACCAGCGCGACGAACTCGTCCGGTTCCTGATCGACGTTCGCGACATGACGGGCTGCGAAATCTACATGGAGCCGGGCGAGGCAGTTGCGCTCGACGCCGGTATCCTCGTCGGCACGCTGCTCGACACGCACTGGAACGGGATGCCGCTGGGCATCACCGACGTTTCAGCGACTTGCCACATGCCCGACGTGATCGAGGCGCCCTATCGCCCCGCCATGCTGGGCGAACTTCCCGAGGAATCGGGCGTGGAACCGGTAAGGCTGGGCGGGCCATCGTGCCTTGCGGGTGATGTCATCGGTGACTACCGCCTGCCGTTCAAGCCCGAGCCGGGCGCGCGTTTCGCGTTCCTGGACCAGGCGCACTATTCGATGGTGAAAACCAACACCTTCAACGGCGTGCCGCTGCCCTCGATCTGGCTGTGGGACAGCGAGACCGGCATGCTCGAAAAGATCAAGGGCTTCGGATACGACGCGTTCCGCGACCGGCTGAGTTGATCGCGGCGCGGCCGCGCGCGGCGGTGGAGTCGATGCTGAGACGAAAAATTGGCGGAGCGATCTGAAGCACGGACAGCGGCTCGGACAATGCCGCTTTGGCTCTATATCGCTCCATCAAACGCCGTCCGGACAAACGGCTCTGGTGCGACCAACCAGGTCCATGCCCCGGATCGCTCGCGCCAATCCAAGGCCGGCAGGGCGCGAAGCCGGACCAGACGGGAGTCCGAAGGCTTCGCGTATGCGCAGTGCATCACCTGCCGATCGGCCACGGGCGTTGGAACGGACGCCATGGCCAGTGGTGGCTGATGGAAAGAACGGAGACTTCCCATACAACCACCGTTTTGGCGTTCTTGCGACCCTTTCTACGGGGGGTCGAAATCCGGTCATGCCAGACGTAGCCAATCCCCCAACCAGCTACGGAACGTGCTGAAACTGCGCCAAAACGGGACTTGGGGGGAGTTGCACCAAGCGGCGCATCGCAATGCAACTTTTATGCAACCCGGTTGCATTTTGCGTAAAATCGTTAGATGAAGCCTGTCATGAAACGGGTTGTCGACCTTTCCTCCAAGCTGGATATGCTGCTCAAGGCTTCGTCGCTGAGCAGGGTTGCGCTTGCGCAGCAGGTCGGGGTGGACAAGTCGCTGGTCGGCCGCTGGGTCAAGGGGAGCATCCATCCGGGCGAACACAACCTCGCGAAGCTGACCGCGGTGTTCCAGGAAACCTTCCCGATGCTGACGCTGGCGGACTGGTACGAGGACCAGACCGTTCTCGCCGATCGTATCGGCATCGCCTACCGCGCCGGTGTGCCTTCGGGCCCCGAAATGCGCGCCGAAGGCCCCTTCGCCAAAATTGTCGAGGCATCCGAATCAGAGATTGCCTTCCGCGCGGAAACCTACACCGGCTTCTGGCGCACGACGCGCCCGTCCGTGCTGATGCCTACCCAATTGTTTCACGACTACGGCATCTTCCGCCTGACAGACAACGGCATGATCGAGGTTTCGATGGAAGGCTCGGGCCTAAAGTTCGAGGGCTGGCTCTTCCCGATGGCAGGCAACCTTTACGTATTCCTGTTCGACCCGGTTGGTCGCACGCCTCTGATCGTCCTGATGAAGGGCGTTACCTTGCCGCGCGCAATGTCGATGGACGGCATCCTGCTGCTGTCCGCGCTTGATCCGGCGCGCACGCCTGCCGCGCTTCCCATCGTGATCGAGCGGGTGGGCGACCTTTCGGGCGACCGCGAAAAGGACGATGCGCGTTTGCGCGAAATCATCGAGACGCAGCCCGACCCGCTGCAACCGCTGAGCGAGGAGGAACTGAAGAGCCTCGCGTACCAGAACATCGGTCCTGATGCCGCTGCGGCGGGCGGACGGCTGTTCATGTCGTCGGTCGGCGCATTTTCGCGCGGGGCGACTTCGAACGGACTGAAGGGCTAGCGCGCAGCTTCGTCCAGCGAACGGGCGACCCCTGAAAGCGAGGATAACTGCCCAAATGTCCTGGCGATCATTTGCTTATCTCCGATGGGTCGATCGACCCGCCCTCGAACGCATCGCCACTTTCGATCGCGACAAGCACTTCGCGTTCGTGAACCACCCTGCGGATGTTCTTGCACGCGGACCTCATCGGCTCGGCGAAAGTCGGAAGGGCGTTTTTTACGAAGTTCCGAACGTCCAATTCTGATCTTTTCTTCCCGACCCGCCGCATGAATGCCACAACCCGTGGCAGGCCGCGGAACACACGCTTGCCCCGGTCCGTATGATGGTCATGCTGCAGGGCCAGAGCCGCAGCGGAAAGCGTGCAGATGTCATCGTTTTGTCATCCGAAATCACAGGCTTTCCGGTCACTTTTGGCTTGCAGTTCGCGCGCCTTGCCTTATATGCGCCCCCTCGCTGCCCCAAGGGGACTTCCAAACCGCAAGGCAGCCTTGTTGAACACGTTGTCCTGGGGGTCCCTTGAGTTGCACATCCATCCTGACGCCGCTTCTGTAGTCCGCGACCTCGCTCCGGACGAACCAGTCATACTGAACCGCCCGCACGCTGCGCGGCGCGCTGCCCGTTTCTTTGTCGAGAAGTTTCCGGGCAAGGTGCTCTACGCGGTAAAGGCCAACCCTTCGGCCGATCTTCTGCGCCTTCAGTGGGAATCGGGCGTGACGCACTTCGACGTCGCCTCGATCGCGGAAGTGCGCCTCGTGCGCGAAACCCTTCCCGAAGCGACCCTGTGCTTCATGCACCCGGTAAAGACCGAGCGTGCGATCGCAGAGGCGTATTTCGATCACGGCTGCAAGACCTTCAGCCTCGATTCCGTCGAGGAACTGGAGAAGATCGTGCGCGCCACCAAGGGCGCAACCGACTTGCGCCTGTGCGTCCGTCTGCGCGTTTCGTCCGAATATTCGGAGCTTTCGCTCGCATCGAAGTTCGGTGTCGACCTGACCGAGGCGCCCGCGCTGCTTCAGGCGACCCGCCAGGTGGCCGACTGGCTGGGCGTATGTTTCCACGTCGGTTCACAGGCGATGAGCCCGTTCGCCTACGTGCAGGCGCTGGAACGTGTCCGCGCCGCGATTGCCGAGGCATCGGTCGTCATCGACATGATCGACGTCGGCGGGGGCTTCCCGTCGGTCTATCCGGGCATGGAGCCGCCGCCGCTCGAAGACTACTTCAAGATCATCCATCAGCACTTCTATGCGCTGCCGATCGCCTACAACGCCGAGCTGTGGTGCGAGCCGGGCCGTGCGCTGTGCGCGGAATACAATTCGATGATCGTGCGCGTCGAAAAGCGCCGCGGGACCGAACTGTTCATCAACGACGGCGCCTATGGCGCGCTGTTCGATGCCGCCCACGTGGCATGGCGCTTCCCGGTCCGCCGCATCGCGGCCGACGGCACTGCCGGAAACGACGTTGAGAGCGAGGATTTCTCGTTCTACGGCCCGACCTGCGACGATGCGGACTTCATGGAAGGCCCGTTCCCGCTGCCCGGTGACATCAAGGCTGGCGACTACATCGAAGTCGGCATGCTGGGCGCCTACGGCGCGGCAATGCGCACCGGTTTCAACGGCTTCGGCTCCGGTCCTGTCGAGAGCGTGACGGACGAGCCGATGAGCAGCCTTTACCGCGGCGACCGCGACGATCCGCGCGTTTCGGACAACGTCGTCTCGCTTCGCTGAATCTCCGAAGCGGTAAGGCCCTGTTAGCCTTACCGCTTTAGGAAACGGCCCATGTCATCCAAAGCCACAAAGGCCACCGGCACGCTGCTGGCGGCGATCGCCTGCCTGCTCCCGCTCGTCCCCGTGGCGTTGCAGCCCGGTTTCGGTGTGTTCGCGTCGATTGCGCTCGCGGCGATCGGACTCGTCTTCTTCAAGGGTGCGCGCGCGCCGACGCTGGCGATGGTCTGGAAGAACCGGATCGTCTCGATCCTGTTCGGCATTGTAGTTGGCAGCGGCATGGCGTGGGGCATCGCCAATTTCGTACGGCCCTTCGTCGAACAGCAGTTCGGCAAGGGCATCAGCGTCGGCGGGCTTGAGCAGGCGGCGGGCAATCCCATCATGTATGCTTTCGTCCTGCTGATCGCGCTGGGCAGTGCGATCCTCGAAGAGATCGTGTTTCGCGGCTATGTGATCGGGTGGGGCGCAAAGATCTTCGGCAAGGGGTTTGCGCCGGTCATCATGCTGCTGTCGACTGCGGTCTTCGGTTACGCCCACATGGATTATGGCGTGTCCGGAGCGGTGGTGACAGGGTTTGCGGGTCTGGTTCTCGGGACGCTTTACCTGCTTTGCGGTCGACGCCTCTTGCCCTGCATAGCGGCGCACATGACTTTCAACTTCATCGGATCGACCGCGCTTTACTTGGCGACCTGATGGCCCGATGCTCGCTCCCGGCAATAGGGGCGAGGGGCATCCATGAACGCAAAGACCGAACGCATCGTTTGCGGCCTGCTGATCGCGGGCATGTTCCTGCCGGCCCTGCTGCTGCCGGGTGTCGGCGCGCTGGTATCCGCGCTCGTCGTCGCGCTGGCACTCATTTTGCTGTCTAACAGCCGCAGGCCGATGCTGGCGCTGGTCTGGCGCTCGGTTCCGGCCTCGATCCTGCTCGGCATGGCGGTTGGCACTGCCACGGCCATCGGGTTCAGCATTGCGGTCGAACCGCTGATCGCCGCGCTGACCGGAGAGCCGGTGGACCTCAGCGATTTCGACGCCGTCAGGGGCAACGTGCCCAACTATCTCGTCATGTTGGCAGTCGGGTTGATCTTCGGCGGTATAGTCGAGGAAGTGATCTTTCGTGGCGCGGTGATCGGTTGGGGCAGCGCCGCTTTCGGCAAGCGCCTGGCATGGCCGCTGGCCGTACTGTCTGCGGCCGTTTTCGGTATCACCCATCTTTACCAGGGATGGTCGGGCGTGATTTCGACCGGACTGATCGGCCTGATCCTCGGCGCGCTCTACGTCCTGTGTTCGCGCAGGTTGCTGCCTTGCATCGCCGCGCACATGACGAACAACGCCATCGGCATCACGGCAATCTATCTAGGGATGGGTTGATCGCCTTTCCGTAGCGTCCTTGTGAGCGGCAATCCGCGCTGCTAGCCACGAGAAAAACCGGGAGAAAATCGAGACATGTCCTTGCCGCCCCTGCTTGCCGATCGTCTGCGTCTTCCGGTGATCGCGGCACCGATGTTCATCATATCGCAGCCCGACATGGTTCTGGCCGAATGCCGCAGCGGTATCGTGGGGTCTTTTCCCTCGCTGAATGCGCGCGGCGATGGTGTGTTCGAAAGTTGGCTGAAACGGTTGAATGACGAACTGACCGGGGATGATGCGCCGTTCGCGGTGAACCTCATCGTGCACCGGTCAAACGTGCGGCTGGAAGAAGATCTCGCGCTTTGCGTGAAGTACAAGGTGCCGATCGTGATCAGTTCTCTCGGCGCGCGCGAGGAAGTGAACGAGGCGATCCATTCCTATGGCGGCGTCGTCTTTCACGACGTGATCAACGACAAGTTCGCCCGCAAGGCCATCCAAAAGGGCGCTGACGGCCTTGTCGCGGTCGCGACGGGGGCAGGGGGGCACGCAGGCATTCTGTCGCCCTTCGCGCTCATTCAGGAGATTCGCCAGTGGTTCGACGGCCCGCTCGCCCTGTCCGGCTCAATCGCCAATGGCGCTGCGGTGCTGGCGGCACAGGCCATGGGTGCGGACCTTGCGTACATCGGCTCTGCCTTGATCGCGACAGAAGAGGCAGTGGCTTCGGACGGATACAAGCAGATGATCGTCGACAGCAAAGCAGAGGACATTGTCTACTCGAATCTTTTTACCGGCATTCACGGCAATTACCTGCGCGGTTCGATCGTCAACTCGGGCATGGACCCCGACAACCTGCCCGAAAGCGATCCTTCGGCGATGGATTTCGGCGGCGCGAAGGCGTGGAAGGACATTTGGGGCAGCGGTCAGGGCATTGGTGCCGTCGATGCCGTGGTGCCTGTGGCAGAGCGTATTGCGACGCTAAAGGCACAGTACGATGCTGCCCGCGCAAGGCTGGCGCTGCACTAACGGAACTTGCGCGGCGGCTCCCAAAGGTCGGGATCGAACCACTGGCATTTGAGATCGGGCCGCGCGTCGGCGAGCCGCATGAAATCCTCCTTGCGGGCGGCGAAACGCGCGCAGTGGAAATCGGTCAGGTTGCGGCAATTGATCAGCGGGCCAAAATCCTTGTCCTCAAGCCGCGCATTGGTCATCCAGAACTTGCGAAACACGAATCCGTCTAGCGGTTCGAGGCTTTTCAGTTTTTGCGACGTGTTGATCGACCCGTCGAGGTGGAGCACCTCCAGACGGTCCTTCAAGGGACGCAGCCATGACAGGTCGTAGAGGTGCTTCGCGTTCTCCAGATCGAGTTCGACCAGCTTCGGCAAGCGAGTAAGCGGCGTGAAGTCGGTAACATTACGCGGGCTGTCGATCTGCAGCTTACGCAGCTTTTTGAGCGCGGCGATCCCCGAAATGTCCGCAGCCGTCGTTGGCCAGGCCATGTAAAGCTCTTCGAGATTTATCAGCTGGACGATCTCGTCGAAGAAGTCCTGGTTGACCGCACCTGCCCACAACGCGCGCAAGTTCGAGCGGCGCGAAATGCCGACGTGCGACTTTTTCTCGCGGTTGTGCGTGCCGGACGTGGCGTCCAGCGGGATGCCGACCTTGTCGTCAGGGCCAGCCATCCTCGTCAGGCAGCCAGCTTGATCTCCAGCCGTTCCCAGATCTCGAGAAGGGCGGTGACGAGTTCGGACATCATCTCGCGCGTATGCGCCGGGCCCGGCGTGAAGCGCAGGCGTTCGGTGCCGCGCGGCACGGTGGGGAAATTGATCGGCTGCACATAGACGCCGTATTCGGCAAGCAGGATGTCGCTGATCTTCTTCGCACGCACCGGATCGCCCACCATCAGCGGAACGATGTGCGTGGTCGAATCCATGACCGGAAGACCCGCATCGCGCATCGCCTGCTTCAGGAACGCGGCAGAGGCCTGCTGGCCTTCACGTTCGACGCTGCTGGACTTCAGGTGCTTCACGCTGGCGAGAACGCCCGCGACGAGGACCGGCGAAAGCGAGGTCGTGAAGATGAAGCCCGGCGCGTAGGAGCGCACGCAGTCGATGATCTTCTGGTCGGCCGCGATATAGCCGCCCATGACGCCGAAAGCCTTGCCCAGCGTGCCTTCGATGATGTCGATGCGGTCGGCGGCCTTGTCGCGTTCCGAAATGCCGCCGCCGCGTTCGCCGTACATGCCCACGGCATGGACTTCGTCGATGTAGGTCAGCGCGTTGTATTTGTCGGCAAGGTCGCAGATCGCGTGGATCGGGGCGACGTCGCCGTCCATCGAATAGACGCTCTCGAACGCGATCAGCTTGGGCACGTCCGAGTTTTCGGCGGCCAGTAGTTCTTCCAGATGTTCAAGGTCGTTGTGGCGCCACACCCGCTTTTCGCAGCCCGAATTGCGGATGCCCGCGATCATCGAGGCGTGGTTCAGCTCGTCCGAAAAGATCACGCAGCCCGGCAGCAGTTTGCCCAGCGTCGTCAGCGTCGTGTCGTTCGAGACATAGCCCGAGGTGAAAAGCAGCGCGCCTTCCTTGCCGTGAAGGTCGGCCAGCTCGTGCTCAAGCTCGATGTGGTAGTGCGTGTTGCCGCCGATGTTGCGAGTGCCGCCCGATCCTGCACCCACGTCGTGCAGGGCGTTTTCCATCGCCTCGATCACCTTGGGGTGCTGGCCCATGGCGAGATAGTCGTTGGAGCACCACACGGTGATCGGCTTCGGGCCGTTGTGGCCGGCAAAGCAGCGGGCGTTGGGGTACGCGCCCTTGTTGCGCAGGATGTCGATGAAGACGCGGTAGCGGCCTTCCGTATGCAGCCGTTCGATAGCCTGATCGAAAACCTGGTCGTAATTCACTGTCGCGCTTCCGTTATCCTGCGAATGGTCAGCGGCGCAGCGGTGCTTGATACGGCCAATGACCGTCAGCCCGTTCCGTCCATCGCGCCCATAGTCCATCGTGCCTCTCCTTGCAAAAACTTTGGCCGATCCGTGCCAAAGTCGTCGCCCGCGTGTGACCAGATTCGGCAAAACGGTTGGGCCGGAAACAGGTTGGCCGCCATCCGGGGCCCCCTCGGCACGGATGACGACCGCGCACCGCTATGATCGAAAGCAGGCTAGGCCGTCCTTGCGTCAGGTCAAATTGGTCCAAAGCACTACGCAAAAAGCCTAAAGGATCTCGATATCCTCGATCCCGCGCTGCGCTAAAGCGTTTTTCAGACCGGCAAGATCCGGTTCGTCCCGCGTGAAAACGGCGCGGTCGGGGCGGCTGCGGGCAAAGGGCTGGCCGTCGGTCAGTGCAGCGATGCGCCGCGCGATTCCCGCCGCGCCGTCGATCAGGCGGACATCGGGGCCGAAAGCCTGCTGCAATTCGTCCGACAGCAGGGGGAAGTGCGTGCAGGCCAGCACCAGAACGTCGATCCGGTTGCCGCTGGCCATCATGGTCAGACGGCTCGCGGCCTGTTCGATACTGGCGGGATCGACGCGTTCGCCGCGCAGCTTCGCCTCTGCCGCTGCGACAAGATCGGGCGCGGCCAGGCGCAGCAGGTTCTTGCCCTGGGCGAACTCCGCCTCAAGATTGTCAACGTATTCCTGTCGGATCGTCGCCTCTGTCCCGATCAGTCCTATTGTCCCGGTTTGCGTGATCTCGGCCGCTGGCTTGATCGCGGGGACGGTGCCGACGATCGGGATGTGCAATACCTCTCGCACCATGCCCAGCGCGATGGTGCTTGCCGTATTGCAGGCGATGCAGGCAAGGCGCGGGCGATAGCGTTCGGCCATCCGGCCCAGCAGCCCCGCGACGCGGGCGGCGATTTCCGCCTCGCTCTTGCTGCCATAGGGAAGGCCGGCGTTGTCGGCGGCATAGATGATCGGTGCATCGGGCAGTGTGCTGCGAACCGCGTCCAGAACCGAAAGCCCTCCGACCCCTGAATCGAAAATCAGCAGGGGGGCATCGGGTTCGGGCGCTTGCGTTTCGCGTTCCATCTGGCGAAAGGCCATGCGCGATGGCGCGCCGACTTGGCAAGCCGTTCCAGCGTCTTGTGCCCGAAACAGACGGGCGCTAGCGTCCCCACGACTTATGCAACCGGCCCGCGTGCCGGCAGAGAGGAAAGTCCTGCAAGTGTCTGCAACCGCGCTGATTTCGGCCCTTATCCTGGGCTATGTGCTCGGCTCGATTCCGTTTGGCGTGATCCTTGTCCGCATGGCGGGCGCGGGCGACCTGCACCAGATCGGTTCGGGCGGCACGGGCGCGACGAATGTCCTGCGCACCGGGCGCAAGGGGCTGGCCGCGGCGACTTTGCTGCTGGACCTTCTGAAGGGCGTTCTTGTCGTTTTCCTCGCCCGCTCGTTCTGGCCCGGTCTTGAGGCGATTGCCGGCGTCGCGGCCATCGTCGGGCACTGTTACCCGATCTGGCTGCGCTTCAAGGGCGGCAAGGGCGTGGCGACCCTGATGGGTGTGGCGCTGGGGCTGGCTTGGCCGATCGGCGCGGTTTTCGCGGTCGTCTGGATCGGAGTGCTGGCGATCACGCGTATTTCCTCTGTCGGCGGCATGAGCGCGGCGATTGCAGCTCCCATCGCGGCGCAGATTCTCGGTTATCAGATCTACGCGCCTGCGCTGGCCGCGATGGCGGTCGTGGTCCTGTGGCGGCACCGCGACAATATCCGCAGGCTTTTCGCCGGGAAGGAACCGCGCATCGGCAGAAAGAAGGGCTGACCCCGCCTCCATGAGCCTGACGCAGGAAGAGGCTTTCGCCCGCATCCGCCTGTTGCGTTCGCCCAACGTGGGGCCCGTGACATTCCGCCAGTTGCTGCAGCGCTTCGGCAATGCCGTCGCGGCGCTCGAGGCTCTGCCCGAAATGGCTGCGCGCGGAGGACGGCGAATGACGGTCGCGCATCCCGATGCCATCCGCGAAGAGATCGCGGCGGTCCGCGCAGGTGGGGCACGGTACCTGTTTCACGACGATCCGGCCTATCCGGCGCTGCTGTGCGAAACACCATCCGCGCCGCCGATCGTAACCTATCGCGGCGACGTCACGCTGTTGGCACAGCCTGCGGTGGCTATCGTCGGTGCGCGCAACGCCAGCGCAGCCGCGCTGAAACTGGCGCGTCAGTTCGGCGAGGGGCTAGCCGATGCGGGCAAGCTCGTCGTATCGGGCCTTGCACGCGGGATCGACGGAGCGGCGCACGAAGGCGCGCTTGCCACCGGCGCGACCGCAGCGGTGATCGCAGGCGGCATCGATGTCGTCTATCCCCCGCAGCACGCCGACTTGCAGGAGCGTATCGCGAACGAGGGCGTGTTGATTGCCGAACAGCCGCCCGGCATCGAACCGCAGGCGCGCCATTTTCCGAGCCGCAATCGCATCATCGCGGGACTGGCTGCCGGCACGCTCGTTATCGAGGCTGCACCCAAGTCGGGAAGTCTGATCACCGCGCGCCTTGCGGGCGAAGCGGGCCGCGAGGTCATGGCGATCCCCGGCAACCCGCTCGACGGGCGGGCGCGGGGTTGCAACCAGCTGATCCGGGAAGGGGCCATCCTTGTCCAGACGCCCGAAGACGTTATCGAATTGATTGAGGACTTCACCGGACAGCCACGCTCCACTTTTCGGGAAGAACGGCCCGAATTTGCGGACTTCGAACTGGCGGAAGCATCCGACGACAGCCCAGCCGAAATCGAAAGCCTGCTTTCCGCCGCCCCGGTTCCGGTCGACGACATTGTGCGGGCAAGCGGGGAGAGTCCGGCAGCGGTACAACTGGCGCTGCTCGAACTCGAACTGGCAGGCCGGCTTGCGCGCCATGCCGGCGGGCGAGTTTCTCTCAACACCTGAGCAATAAAGATAGCCGCATTTGTAAGGGGTTTTCCGGCGGCATTGATGGCATCTTTTCCCAAGGGCAGCAGGGGTCTTGCAGGTCTTCCGGCGCTGCTCACCAAGGCGATCCAGGGGGGATTTGATGAGTAAAGTTTCCGGAATGCTGATGGCCGTCGTGCTTTCGATCGGCTTCGTAACGCAGCCCGTTCACGCCAAGAACGACGAGCCGCTGTCGATCAAGGATCGCGGCGCGATGGAGGGGACAACCCAGGTGGCGGTCGCAGCCTTCAACGTCGGCTTCATTTTCGAATCGACCGACCAGACGAAGAAGACCGGCGGCCTGATGGGCGCGTTCGGCGGCGTTACCAAGGCAAAGAGCACGCTTGTCGGCGTCACGCCTGAAATGATGCAAACCGTCACCGATGCTGCCTACACCGATTTTCTGGCGAAGCTGGCGGCGCAAGGGATCGCTGTCGTTCCCGCAGAAACGCTTTTCGCGAACGAGGACATCCAAAAAGCTGCCGACGGTACAGGTCCGCTTGAAACCAAGATCCAGCTTGAGAAGAAAAGCAGCGGCGTCGCGACTTTCGTGAAGCCGAGCGCCCTGCCGCTCCAGATCACGCTTCAGGGTGATCTTGCCGAAAAGACCGGCGGTTTTGCGTCTTTCGGCAAGGGCTTTGCCGCTGGCGGGCGCCAGGCCGCGATATCGCGCTATGTGCACAATAGCGGCATCCCGCTCGTCAGTGTCGTCTATCTGATCGATTTCTCCGATCAGAAGCGCCCCGGCGCGTTCAGTTTTGGTGGTCTCAAGGTCAACGCGAATCTGTCGGTCGTTCCGGAATATTCGAAGATGACGATCGTTGGCGGCAACAAGACCGACGAACTCGTGCTGGAACAGCAGGTCTCGATTGATGGCGAGTTCATCGAACAGGCGAACGCGACCGGCGGTACGGAAAAGACCGCGCAGGCCGCTGCGAATATCGGTGGCGGGCTGGCTGCTGCGGCCGGTGTCGGGTTGCCGATGATCGGCAAGACCCGCAAATTCGAATTTGCTGCCAAGCCGGGGAACTACGAACAAGGTGCGGCCAAAGTCGCGACGCTTGCGAACGAGATCATCGTGGCGGGCGTGGCAACGCTTCGCTGATATTTCCAACGGTTCAAACAAGGCCCGGTCCGCGACCTTGCGGCCGGGTCTTGCTTTATCGGCTTGACCAACGCAGGTGGCGGTACCCAGATTCACACGCGTATACGCGTAGGGGCGTCCTGTCCCGCGCCCGGGAATATTAAATGCAGCTTGTTATCGTCGAGTCGCCTGCCAAGGCGAAGACAATCGAGAAATACCTCGGCTCGGACTACAAGGTCCTTGCCAGCTACGGCCACGTCCGCGACCTGCCGCCCAAGGATGGCTCGGTCCGCCCGGACGAAGGTTTCGCCATGGACTGGGAGCTTTACAGCGACAAGCAGAAGCAGGTCCGCGCGATCGCCGATGCCGCCAAGCAGGCCGACCGCCTGATCCTCGCAACCGACCCTGACCGCGAGGGAGAGGCGATTTCGTGGCACGTCCAGGAATTGCTGGCCAAGCGCAAGGCGCTGCCCAAGGAGGTCGAGCGCGTCACGTTCAACGCGATCACCAAGCAGGCCGTCACCGATGCGATGGCCGCCCCGCGCGAGTTGGACCGCGATCTGATCGACGCCTATCTCGCCCGCCGCGCGCTGGACTACCTGTTCGGCTTTACGCTTTCGCCGGTCCTGTGGCGCAAGCTGCCGGGCGCAAAGTCCGCTGGCCGCGTGCAGTCGGTAGCGCTGCGCCTGATTGTCGAGCGTGAGCGCGAGATCGAGGCGTTCAAGCCGCAGGAATACTGGAACGTGCTTGCCAAGCTTGAGCATGACGGCACCGCCTTCGACGCGCGTCTCGTCAAGTTTGAGGGCGAGAAGCTCGACCGGCTGAGCATCGGCGACGAAGGCACCGCGATGCGGGCGAAGAAGGCGGTCGAGGACGGCCTCTTCACCGTCGAGAACGTTGAGACGAAACCGCAGCGCCGCAATCCGGCCCCGCCGTTCACGACTTCGACGTTGCAGCAGGAAGCGGCGCGCAAGCTTGGCTATTCGGCCAGCCACACGATGCGTCTCGCGCAGGGCCTGTATGAGCAAGGTGCGATCACCTACATGCGTACCGACGGTGTCCAGATGGACCCGAGCGCGATCAGCGCGGCGCGCAAGGCGATCTCGGACCGGTTCAGCGGGCACTACCTTCCCGAAAAGGCGCGCCACTATCAGACCAAGGCCAAGAACGCACAGGAAGCGCACGAGGCTATCCGCCCGACCGACTTTTCGCGCAATCGTGCAGGGCAGGGCGATGCGGCCAAGCTCTATGACCTCATCTACAAGCGTGCGATGGCCAGCCAGATGGCGTCGGCTGCGCTGGAGCGTACGACCGTCACGATGCGTGACGGCACTGGCAGCAACGAACTGCGCGCCACCGGACAGGTCGTGAAGTTCCCCGGGTTCCTCGCCGTTTACGAGGAAGGTCTCGACCAGAAAGGCGAGGACGATGACGAAGGCCTGCTGCCGTTCCTGAAGGCGGGTGATCGCCCCGCCAAGAAGGGCGTCGAAGCGACCCAGCACTTCACTCAGCCGCCGCCGCGTTTTTCCGAGGCCAGCCTCGTCAAGCGGATGGAAGAACTGGGCATCGGGCGCCCCTCGACTTATGCTTCGGTTATTCAGGTCCTGAAGGATCGCAACTACGTCCGCACCGAGAAAAACCGTTTCTTCGCAGAGGATTCTGGCCGGCTTCTGACTTCGTTTCTCGAACGCTTTTTCGAGCGGTATGTCGCTTACGACTTCACCGCCGGTATGGAAGAGGAACTGGACGACGTTTCGGGCGGGCGTGCCGATTGGCAGGCCGTGCTCGACGCCTTCTGGCGGGACTTCAAGCCCAAGTCCGACGAGGTCATGGAGCATAAGCCATCCGAAGTGATGGAGCAGCTCGACACCTTCCTTTCGGACTATCTCTTTCCGCCCAAGGAAGACGGCACCGACCCGCGCGCCTGCCCGCTTTGCGGAGACGGCAAGCTGTCGCTGCGCGGCAGCCGCAACGGTCCGTTCATAGGCTGTTCGAACTACCCCGAGTGCAAGTACACGCGCGGTTTCGGCCAGCCCGGTGCCGACGGTGAAGAAGGCGGCGACGGCGTTGTCGGCCAGCACCCGGAAACGGGCGAGGACATCGTTCGCAAGACGGGCCGGTTCGGCCCATACATCCAGATGGGTGAGGGCAAGGAAGCGGCTCGTGCCTCGATCCCGAAGGACATTCCCGAACTCGATCTCGAATGGGCGGTAAAGCTCATCTCGCTGCCGCGCATCGTGGGTGAGCATCCCGAGACCGGCCAGGAGATCGAGGCGAACATCGGGCGCTATGGCCCCTACCTTCGCCACGACGGCAAGTATGCGAAACTGACCAGCACCGCCGACGTGTTCGACACCGGTATGAACGCGGCCGTGATCTTGCTGGCCGAAGCGCAGAACCGCGGTGGGCGCGGCGCTCGTGCCAAGGCCGAACCGCTGAAGACTTTCGGCGCGCACCCCGAAAGCGGCGGCGAGATCAAGCTGCTGGCGGGGCGCTATGGTCCTTACGTCACCGACGGCACCACCAACGCCACTATCCCGCGCGACATGAAGCCCGAAGACGTGACCGAGGAGGACGCGGTCCGCCTGATCACCGAACGTGCAGCAAAGGGCGGGGCGAAAAAGAAAAAGAAGAAGGCCGCCAAGAAGAAGGCGCCCGCGAAAAAGAAGGCTGCGGCCAAGAAGAAGGCTCCGGCCAAGGACGCGGACTGATACCTTGATAGCGCCCGGGACACCTTTGGTTTCTCGGGCGTTGTCGGGTCATGCTGCGAATGCGAAGTGATGTGAAGGACGCTGGTGCCGCGGGGCCGGCAGGCGATAGTTCGGCGGCGGACGCGGGCTATCCGGGCCTTCCCATGCCGCGCCGCTTCTATGCGATCGCGGCCATTTCCTTCGGTCTTGCGCTGCTCGTAATCGACGGACAGATCGCTAATGTCGCGCTTCCGACGCTTTCGCGCGAACTGGGCGTGGGCGAAGGCGCGATCACCAGCGTTGTGACGATCTACCAGCTTGTTATGGTCATGGGCCTTTTGCCTCTGGCCAGCCTTGGGGACAGGATCGGGCATCGCAAGCTCTACCAGATCGGTCAGCTCGTCTTCTGCATCGCCTCGGCGCTCTGCTTTTTCGTCGACAGCTTCTCGATGCTGTTGGTCCTGCGTGCGGGGCAGGCAATCGGCGCATCCATGGCGATGGCGGTAAACGTCGCGCTCGTGCGGGCGATCTATCCGGAAAAGTCGCTTGGCGCGGGGCTGGGTTTCAATTCGATCATTATCGCGTCCTCGGCTGCGCTGGCACCGACGCTGGGCGGCTATATCGTCGCGCATTTTCCGTGGCAGGCCGTGTTTTTCGTCGCTGCGCCTTTGGCGGTGATCTCGCTCCTCCTCGGCCGCGCCTTGCCCGATCCACAGCCGCGTCCCGGCAAGACCGACTGGACAGGCGGGATCTGGAGCGCGGTAACGATGGCGCTGCTGATCGGCGGCCTGCAACTTGCGAGCCACGAAAACACCCGCTGGCTCGGCATCGCGAGTGTTGTGGCAGGTGTCGCCTCGACATGGTTCCTCGTGAAGCGCGAGAGCACGAGAGACCGGCCCATCGTGCCCGTCGACCTTTTAAAGATGCCGGTCATCGGCCTGTCCGCGCTGGCCGCAGTCGCGGTGTTCCTGTCGGCAGGCGCATTGATGATTACGCTACCTTTCCGGCTGGAGCAGGGCATGGGCTACTCGCCCGATCAGGTCGGACTGCTGCTGCTGCCGTTCCCGCTGACGATGCTGTTCGTTTCGCCCACGGCGGGCTGGCTTTCTGACCGCGTCGCGGCGAGCAAACTGGGCGTTCCTGGTCTAATCGTCGCGATCATCGGCCTTGTCCTGCTGGCGATGTTGCCCGACGATGCGGGCGGGCTCGACGTTGCGTGGAGACTGTCCATCACGGCTGCGGGATTTGGCTTCTTCCTCGCGCCCAATTCGCGGCTCGCGATCGGCAATGCGCCGATGCACCGGTCGGCGGCTGCGGGCGGCGTGCTTTCTACCTCGCGCCTGCTGGGTCAGGCGACGGCGGCGGCGGTCGTCGGTTTGCTGCTGGGGCTCGGCCTCGGGCTTGGTCCGGTGCCGTTCTATGTGTCGATCGGTTTTGCGGTTCTTGCCGCCGCTTGCACGATGTTCCGGTTCAATACCGTGACTGCGGCCCAGGCGCGGCAAAGCGAGGCGAGCGCTGCCCTTTAGCCTTCCGCGAAGGCGCGAGCCTTGTCGCTACGCTCACGCGCTGCTTCGGTCAGGTGGCCAATCACCGACGCGATGAAGGTGCGTTCTTCGGCGATATCGGCAAAGGCACTGCGCGGTAGCGTGAACTGGTGCAGGTCGACGGCGAAAAGCCAGTGCGTCGGTATCTCGATCACCTCGCCGACCGCGTTCCATGCGATCGCATAAGTCACGCGGTCGTGCGAAATCACGAATGCGTCGTTCGTCACCGTAAAACGTCCAGTGATTTCTTCAGGCATCCCGCGATCGCGCATCCCGGCAAGGAACTTGCGCCGGTGCCTGTGCATGGCCAGTCGCGCCCCTATATCGCGGCCCCACAGGGCCAGCACGACGGCAACCGCGGCATTAACCGGTACTTCGAGCACACCGGCTGCCGGCGAACCGCTCATCCATAGCAGGTAGGTCACAAATGGCGAGAACAGCGCCGCTACAGCGATGCCCAGCAGTGCGCCGAGCAGCGAATAGTAGAATACGAAGCCGGAGCCACCGATGACGTGATCGATACCTTGGGAAGCCGCGTCGAGCGTTTCATCTGCTGTCAGCGAAGCTTCGACGGTCTCGGTCATTTTACCCAGTCCAGCCCCAGTACTTCGTAGAACTCCCGGTTCTCGGCCCAGTTCTCCTCGACCTTCACATGAAGGAAGAGGTGGACCTTCTGATCCAGCAGATCGCTCAATTCCTTACGTGCAGCCTCACCGATGGCCTTGATGCGCGATCCGCCCTTGCCGAGCACAATGGCCTTTTGCGTATCGCGCCCGACGACGATCTGCTGGCGGATCTCGACCGAGCCGTCCTCGTTCTGACGATAGGCCTCGGGCCGGACCGCACTGTCATAGGGCAGTTCGTCGCGAAGCTGGCGGTAGAGCTGTTCGCGGGTGATTTCGGCGGCCAGAAGGCGTTCCGAGGCGTCGGAGACCTGGTCCTCGGGATAGAGCCACGGGCCTTCGGGCATCATCTCGGCAAGGCGCGCTTTCAGTTCGGGCACACCGTCGCCGGTCATCGCCGATACGAAGAACACCTCGTCGAAAGCGGCCTTGTCGCTCAAATCCTGCGCGAGCAACAGGAGCGCGTCCTTCTTCGAAATGTCGACCTTGTTAAGGACGAGCAGCTTGCGCTCCTTGCGCGAAGCCAGCGTTTGCAGCAGCGGTTCAAGCTCGTGCCGGCGCAGTTTCACACTGTCGACGACAAGCATGATCGCATCGGCCGCCTCTGCACCTTCCCATGCAGCAGAGACCATCGCACGGTCGAGCCGGCGGCGCGGCGCAAAGATGCCGGGCGTGTCGGCGAGCACGATCTGCGTTGACCCCAGCAGAGCGATCCCCAGAAGGCGCGCGCGGGTCGTCTGCGCCTTGGGACTGGTGATCGCCACCTTCTGCCCGACGAGCGCGTTGACGAGGGTCGATTTGCCCGCGTTGGGGGCACCGATGACGGCGACGACGCCGCAATTTGTCTGTTCTTCAGCCATGTTGGTCCAGAAATGCCGTTGCGGCCGCGGTTTCGGCCTGTTGCTTGGAATCGCCTTCGCCGGTCGCTTCGCCGACGCCCCTGACGCTTACCCTGACGGTAAAGCGCGAGGCATGGTCGGGGCCCGAACGGTCGAGCAGTTCGTATTCGGGCGGCTTGCGGCGGTTGCCGGCGGCCCACTCCTGCAAGGCGGACTTGGGGTGTTTCTTGCGTCCGGCACGGCCTTCGACCGCATCGCCGAACCACTTGCGCACAAGCGCGCGAGCGACTTCGAAGCCGTGATCGACCTGACAGGCGCCGATCAGCGATTCGATGATGTCGCCAAGGATGTTGTCGCTATCCAGCCCGCCATCGGCGCGGGCCTGCTTACCCAGGCGCATATGGGCCGACAGGTCGATCTCGCGCGCGACACGGGCGCAGGACTGGCGGCTGACGAGGGCGTTGAGGCGCTGCGACAACTTGCCTTCGGTATCCCCGCCCTTTTCGTAGAGCCATTCGGCGATCGAGAGACCGAGCACGCGGTCGCCGAGAAATTCGAGCCGTTGGTAGTCGAAATCCTCGCCCGTGCTGCCGTGGGTCAGCGCGGCGGTCCACAAATGCTCGTCCCTTACTGGATGCCCGGTTTGAGCCGCGATCCAGTCCTTTGTTTCGGGGGATAGGGTCATGATCGGATCAGAAGGTAGTGCCGAGCCGGTCCCAGCGCGCGGCAGTGAACCAGGTCCAGGGAAGCAGCCACTGCGCCGAACCGTCGGTCGACCACATCATGATTTCGGCCCGCCCAACGAGGTTTTCCATCGGCACCATGCCGACACCGCCACCGACTTCGGCCGCAAAGCGGCTGTCTTCGGAATTGTCGCGGTTGTCGCCCATCATGAAGACATGACCTGTCGGAACGGTGAACACTCGGGTGTTGTCTTGCGGCGTGATCGCGATGTCGAGCACTTCGTAGCTGCGGCCTTCTGGCAGAGTCTCGATATAGCGGGGATAGCGGCAGAAGCCCTGACCGGCCTCGTCCATTTCCTCGAAATCGGTGCGGGCGCAGGGCGAAGGACGCCCATCGAGCGCGGCAGCGTCGATCATGTTCTGCGTGATCGGCAGCATGAAGTCGTTGATCTTGCGCTTCTTCACTTCGTCGCCGTTGATATAAAGTGTGCCGTCGCGCATCTGGATCTGGTCACCGGGCAGGCCGATGACGCGCTTGATATAGTCCAGTTCTGCCGTAGGCGGCGCCTTGAATACGGCGATGTCGCCACGTTCAGGATCGGACGCAAGGATACGGCCCGGGATCAGCGGCAGGTTGAAGGGCAGCGAATAGCGAGTGTAGCCGTAGGGCCACTTCGCAGCGAGCAGGTAGTCACCGATGAGGAGGCGCGGCAGCATCGATTCCGACGGAATCGAGAAGGGCGAAAATATGAAGCTACGGAAGATGAAGACGACGACCGCCAGCTTCACGAGGAAGACGACAAAGCTGTCTTCTTTCTTTTCCTTTTTCGCGGGAGCGGCGCCTGAATCTGCGGCGTCCACGTCTTTCCCTTTGCCGAATTTCAATCGCATTCGAGGTGTTTCATCCATGCCCACTGGTAAGCCTGCGCGGCATAGGGCAGTAACCCGGTGTTGCAAAGCAAAACGAAGGACCGATCCGCCCGATGACCGATACCGCCGCCTGCTGGACTGCCCTTGAAAACACGCCGACCGCGACGCTGAAAGAGCTGTTCGCTGCCGATGCAGACCGGGTGGGGACTTATTCGGCGACGCTGACCGTAGAGGAATCGGAAGTCTATTTCGACTGGTCCAAGACGCATCTGTCCGCCGATCTGGTCGCAAGGTTCGAGGCTCTGGCCGAAGCCGCCGGTTTCGACGCCGCGCGCGAAACGATGCTGGGCGGCGGCATGGCCAACCCGACCGAGGGGCGCGCAGCCGAACATACCGCCCAGCGCGGGATCGGCGCTGACGAGAGCGTGGCCGAGGCAGACGCCTTCCACATGCGGATGCGCGGGTTGGTCGAGGCGATACATGACGGCGTGTTCGGACCCGTAAAGCACCTGATCCATATCGGCATCGGCGGTTCGGCACTGGGGCCGGCTCTCGCCATCGACGCGCTCGCCCGTCCGACGGCGGAGTGGCGCGCGCCGGTCGATGTCCATGTCGTCTCCAACATCGACGGCAATGCGCTGGAAGCGGCTTTCGAGGTCTGCGATCCGGCGACGACGATGATCGCGGTTGCATCCAAGACTTTCACCACGATCGAGACGATGACCAACGCGGCCAGCGCGATCCAGTGGCTGGAGGAATCGGGCGTGCCCGATCCCTACGGCAAGGTCGTCGCCCTGACCGCCAGCCCGGACAAGGCAGTCGAGTGGGGTGTCGATGAAACCCGCGTTCTGCCGTTTTCCGAAAGCGTCGGCGGGCGCTATTCGCTCTGGTCCTCGATCGGCTTTCCGGTTGCCATCGCGCTCGGCTGGGACGGTTTTGCCGAGTTTCTCGAAGGCGCTGCTGCTGTTGACCGGCATTTCGCCGATACCGACGGTTTTGCGAACCTGCCGTTGCGTGCTGCTTTCGTCGACCTCATGTATGTCCAGCTTCGCGGCTGCCAGACGCGCGCGGTATTTGCCTATGACGAGCGGCTGGCCCTGTTCCCTGATTATCTTCAGCAGCTGGAGATGGAATCGAACGGCAAGTCTGTCCTTGCCGACGGATCGCCACTGGGCCGGCAGAGCGCGCCGATCACCTGGGGCGGGGTAGGCACCGATGCACAGCACGCGGTGTTCCAGCTGCTGCATCAGGGCACGGTAGAAGTGCCGGTGGACTTTATCGCGGTGAAGCAGCCGGGGCACGATCTCGACCCCGAGCACCACGCGATCCTGCTGACCAACTGTTTCGCACAAGGCGCGGCGCTGATGGCGGGCAAGGAGAGCGATGACGGGGCGCGGGCCTATCCGGGAAACCGCCCCTCGACAACGATCCTGTGCGACAAGATGGACCCGGCAACGCTCGGCGCGCTGATCGCGTTTCACGAACATCGCACCTTCGCAAACGCGGTCCTGCTCGGCATCAACCCGTTCGACCAGTTCGGGGTGGAACTTGGCAAGCAGATCGCCAACCAGATCGCGGCTGGCGGGGGCGAGGGCTTCGATCCCAGCACAGAAGCACTGCTGGCGGCTGCGGGCCTGAAGGACTGAGGCGCCCAACACTCCCGCAGCCAGCGCCCCTTACGCCACCAGTGTCGGAAGGCCGCACTTCATCGCGTTGACCCGCGTGTCGGCAATGCCGAGGCGCACACCCATCGTGCGGGTCGCGGTGTCGACCACGCTGTCGAGCGTCGGTGCGGCTGATAGCAGCGCGGTCGAGATCTGGCCCTTGATGACTTCGGTGGGCCGTCTCTACCACCATCGATACCTGTTCGCGTTAACGCATTTGCGATCCGGCGCGGCATTCCTATGTACTGGACCGGCTTGGACCAGGAGACCCCATGGCAGACTTTGACTACGACCTTTTCGTAATTGGTGCAGGCTCCGGGGGCGTGCGCGCTGCCCGTGTCGCAGCCTCCCACGGCGCGAAGGTGGCCATCGCGGAAGAGTACAGGATTGGCGGAACCTGCGTCATTCGCGGTTGCGTGCCCAAGAAGCTGCTAGTTTATGGTAGCCACTTCGCAGAAGACCTCGAAGACGCCGAAAATTACGGATGGTCGTTCGAAAATGCGAAGTTTGACTGGAATCGGCTGCGCGATCACGTTTTGGGCGACGTCGACAGGTTGAACGGTCTTTACGAAAAAACGCTCGAAAGCCACGGGGTGGAGCGGATCATGGAGCGTGCCGTGGTTAACGGCAGCAATACCGTCAAGCTGTCGTCCGGCCGGGAAATCAGCGCAAAATACATATTGGTCGCGGTCGGCGGCTGGCCTTTCGTTCCCGAGTTCGAAGGATCGGAACACTGCATCACCTCGAACGAGGTCTTTCATCTTGATGAACTGCCCAAGCGGGTGGTCATCGCGGGCGCGGGCTACATCGCGCTCGAATTCGCCGGAATCCTTAACGCGCTGGGCAGCCACGTGACGGTCGTGAACCGGTCGAACGTGATCCTGCGCGGCTATGACGAGAGCTTGCGGGACCGGTTGCTGCAGATCACGATGAGCCGGGGGATCGAATACAAGTTCCATTGTCCGTTCCAGAAAGTCGTCAAGCGCGAGGACGGTGCCTTCGATGTGCACCTTGAAGGTCAGGACCCGATCATCGCGGACCAGATCCTCGTCGCGACGGGCCGTCGGCCGAAGACCGATGGGCTGGGTCTTGAGACCGCGGGCATCGAACTGGGCGAAAATGGCGAAATCCCGGTCGACGAATATTCGAGAACGAGCTGCGACAGCATCTATGCCGTTGGCGACGTGACCGACCGTATTCAGTTGACGCCCGTCGCGATCCGCGAAGGCCAGGCCTTTGCCGATACCGTGTTCGGAGACAAGCCTTCGACCGTCGACTACGATTGCGTGCCGAGCGCCGTTTTCTCCCAGCCGCCGCTGGCTGGTGTTGGCCTGACCGAGGGCGAGGCGCGCAATACTTATGGCAACATCAAGGTCTATTCCTCCGACTTCCGCCCGATGAAGAACGTCTTTGCGCGGCGGCAGGAGCGTGGGCTGTACAAACTGATCGTCGAGGTTCCGACAGAAAAAGTGCTGGGCCTCCACATGATCGGACCCGATGCGCCGGAAATCCTGCAGGCTGCGGCCATCGCGGTGAAAGCGGGCCTGACCAAGCAGGACTTCGACAACACAGTGGCCCTGCATCCCAGCATGGCCGAGGAACTGGTGCTGATGCGTTGACGACGCGGCGGTCGGCACTGGCGGGACTGGGCGCGGCCACGGGGCTTGCCCTTTCTCCCGCGCCGGTTTGTGCCCACAAGCGTGCCGTAAAGCCGCCGCGGCTTCGCGAAGGCGATGTCGTGGGGCTGGTCGAACCGGCTGGCTATACGTCAGGCCCAGAGGCGCTGGCGCGTGTCCGCCATACCGTCGAGGGCATGGGGCTTGTGCCACGTTTCGGCGCGCACGTCGGCGAACGCTTCGGCTATCTGGCGGGAACCGACGAGCAGCGTGCTTCCGACATCAACGCGATGTTCGCAGACGGCGAAGTCCGCGCCATCTTTGCGATAAGGGGCGGTTGGGGTTCGGCGCGCATCCTCTCTTTGCTGGACTGGGGCCTCATCCGGCGCCATCCGAAACTGCTGGTTGGCTTCAGCGACGTGACGGGCCTTCACCTGGCTTTCGCCGCGAAGGCCGGATACCCTACGATCAGTGCGCCGAACATGGCGAGCAGTTGGCTCAAGACCAGCTGGGAAAGCTTCTGGTGGCTCGCCTTCGCAGGGTCGGCTCCGGTCCTGGGCGGGGCGAGGGCGGACCTGCCGATCCCGTTCGGGACGATCACACCCGGCAAGGCGCGCGGACGGATGCTGGGCGGGAACCTCACTGTCCTGGCGGCGCTGGTCGGTACGCCTTGGCTGCCAGACTTCGATGGGGCGATCCTGTTCCTTGAGGACATTGGAGAGGCTGAATACCGGATCGACAGGATGCTGAGCCAGCTCTCGCTTTCCGGCATTCTCGGCAGGTTGTCCGGCGTCGTCTTCGGCCAATGCACCCGCTGCGCGACTGAAGAGCCCGACTATGCAGGCTTTACCGTTCCCGACGTGGTGCGCCAATGGGTCGAACCCTTGGGCGTTCCGGCTTTTCTTGGCGCCAACATCGGCCATATCCGCAATCAGCTTAGTATTCCGCTCGGCGTTGAGGTCGAGATCGATGCCGGCGCGGGCACCATCGCAGTACTGGAGGCGGTTGTCTCCTGAAGCCTCGCGGAAAAGGGGTTGCCTATCGCGGGGCGAGAAACGAAGATCGCGGCAAGAGAGGAGTGCCCCCCACATGAACTCTTTCGCCGGAGAGCGAAGCGATCCCTTGCACGGACTTCCCCGTGTCCTGATGTGGAGTGTCATCGGCGCACTTCTGCTGCTGCCGGCGATTGCCATGCAGTTCACGCGCGAAGTGCATTGGGGGCCGGGGGACTTCCTGTTTGCCGCACTGCTGCTGGGCGGGCTCGGCCTCGGCGTCGAATGGATCATGCGCCGGATCGGCGGGCAGACGTTTCGCATCGCGGGTATCGGGGTTCTGCTCCTGACCATCATGCTGATCTGGGCAGAAGGCGCGGTCGGCATCTTCGGCGCGGCCTGAGCTATCTCAACCGATTGAATAGGGCACGACTCCGCGTTCATTGCGGTCGACCACGATTGTGCGGTCGCCGGGCGGAAAGGCGCGCTGGTCGCAGTTTTCGCGCGGGCAGATGCGACAGCTTGTCCCGATGGGCGTCGCGGCCGAACGCGCGGCAAGGTCCAGTCCGTCGGCGTAGATGAAGCTCTCCGCATGCTCCGCCTCGCACCCCAGCGCCACCGCGTAACGGCGCGGAGGGCGCGCGAAGCTGCCTGACGGTTTGACCAGACCCTTGGCCATAGAGACATAGCGCACCCCGTCGGGCATTTCGGCCAGCTGCGTCAGGATGCGGTCGGGGATCGCGACCGCCTCGTGCACGATCCACAAGGGGCAGGCGCCGCCGAACCGCGCGAACTGGAGCCGTGTGGCAGAGTGGCGCTTGGTGATGTTGCCCGCCATGTCGACGCGGCAGAAGAAGAAGGGGATGCCGCGCTCGTCCGGGCGTTGCAGCGTGGAAAGGCGGTGGCAGGCCTGCTCGAAGCTGACCGCAAAGCGGCGGGTCAGCCGGTCAATGTCGTGCCGTTCCTCCAGCGCCGCCTCGCGGAAGGCGGTGTAAGGCATTAGCAGCGCGCCTGCCGTATAGTTCGCAAGGCCTACGGCCAGCAGTTGCCGCGCGGCCTGCGTCGCAAGGCCCGACGCCTCTACGACGCCTGCAATTTCGCTCTCCAGCGCGATGGCGACGATCTGGTGGGCGAGTTGGAACCGGCGGGTTTCGGGTGGCTGCGCGCTGTCGAGGACAATGCGGTTCGCCTCCAGCTTGCGAAGTACGCTGCCGTCTCCTTCGACGACGCAAAGGCCCAGGGCATTCTGCCCGAACCGCTCCAGCGCGTAAGTGCCGGGTGAGGGGGCATCGCCCGAAAGGCGTGCAGCAAGCTGCTGGGCCGCGCGGTCCAGCGTGTCGATGTAGTTGCCGGCATCGTGAAACCAGTCGCGAACGTCTTCCCACGGCAGTCGCGCCGTGCTGTCAGTGCCCGCGCCCAGTGCTTCGTCGAGGATCTGCAGCCGCTCCCCCGCATCGCGATAAGCGCGGTGGAGCGAGACGAACCTTTCGGCAAGGTGCGGCAACTGGCGCACTGCGCGGGTGGCCAGCGCCTCGTCCAGCGGTTCTGCGAAGATCGGGTCCGATGCGGCCTGCAGCAGCGCCTCTGCCCGCGCGTCGGAACTTTCACCGCCGATCTCGTCACGCTCCATGCCGAAGCGGCGGGTGAGGGTGGCCAGGATCGGCGCGGTTAACGGGCGGTCGTCATTCTCGATCTGCGAAAGGTATGAGACCGAGATCGACAGCGCACTCGCCATCGCCGCCTGCTTCATGCCGTGACGTTCACGCAGGGCACGGACGGACTGGCCAGCGAAGATCCGTTGTGGTTTGCTCATGACCGGAACGTCTTACCGGTCTTGCGAAGTTTTGCAAAACCACTTCGCCTGATTTTGCAAATTTGCATTGGACTTGCCCGCCCAAGGACAGGATAGGCGCAATTCGTCACGTTAGGCCGCAAGCGCGGCCCGAAGGGAGCCGACCGGATGTCCGCCAATATCGCCGAAGTCGAACGTCGCCGCGCCGCAGCCAAGCTGGGCGGCGGTCAAAAGCGTATCGATGCCCAGCACGTCAAGGGTCGTTTGACCGCGCGCGAACGCCTTGAAGTGCTGCTCGACGAAGACAGCTTCGAAGAAATCGACATGTACGTCGAACACAACTGCGTCGATTTCGGCATGGCGGAACAGCATATACCGGGCGATGGCGTCGTCACCGGTTCGGGCACGATCAATGGCCGTCTCGTCTACGTCTTCAGCCAGGACTTCACCGTGTTCGGCGGATCGCTGTCGGAACGTCACGCGGAGAAGATCTGCAAGGTGATGGACGCTGCGATGAAGGTTGGCGCACCGGTCATCGGTCTTAACGATTCGGGCGGTGCCCGTATCCAGGAAGGCGTTGCTTCGCTTGGCGGCTATGCTGAAGTGTTTCAACGCAACGTGCTCGCCTCTGGCGTGATTCCGCAGCTTTCGCTCATCATGGGGCCGTGTGCTGGCGGCGCGGTCTATTCGCCCTCCATGACCGACTTCATCTTCATGGTCGAAGACAGCTCGTACATGTTCGTCACCGGCCCCGAGGTCGTGAAGACCGTCACGAACGAGGTTGTCACTCAGGAAGAACTCGGCGGTGCATCGACGCACACCGTGAAGTCCGGTGTTGCCGATCTTGCCTGCGAAAACGACATCGTCGCCCTGCTTCAGGCGCGCGATTTCATAGACTTCCTGCCCGCGTCAAACCGCGAAGACGTGCCCGAGCGTCCGACGAACGACCCGTGGGACCGTCTTGAGGAAAGCCTCGATACGATCATCCCGGCTTCGGCCAATCAGCCTTACGACATGCACGAAGTCATCCGTAAGACGGTGGACGAGGGCGAGTTCTTCGAAATCCAGCCCAGGCACGCGGCGAACATCATCTGTGGTTTCGGCCGTGTCGAAGGGCGTACTGTCGGCGTTGTCGCGAACCAGCCCATGGTGCTGGCTGGCGTGCTCGACATCGACAGTTCGAAGAAGGCCGCGCGCTTTGTACGTTTCTGCGACGCCTTCAATATTCCGATCGTCACGCTGGTCGACGTGCCCGGCTTCCTCCCGGGCACCGCGCAGGAGCATAACGGCATCATCAAGCACGGCGCCAAGCTGCTCTTCGCTTATGCCGAGGCGACCGTTCCGAAGATTACCGTCATCACCCGCAAGGCCTATGGCGGTGCCTACGACGTCATGGCCTCCAAGCACCTTCGCGGCGACCTCAACTACGCGTGGCCGACCGCCGAAATCGCCGTGATGGGCGCGAAGGGCGCGGTGGAGATCATCTTCCGTCAGGACCGCGACAACCCCGAGAAGATCGCGGAAAAGACCAAGGAGTACGAAGACCGCTTCGCCAACCCGTTCGTGGCGGCGAGCAAGGGCTTCATCGACGAGGTCATCATGCCGCACTCAACCCGCAAGCGCATCGCGCTCGGCCTGCGCAAGCTCCGCAACAAGGAGCTGGCCAACCCGTGGAAAAAGCACGACAACATCCCGCTCTGAGGACATCCCGATGGGTGATTACAAGGCAACTGTCCGCTGGGAAATCGGCGAGGGCGAGGTCTTCACGACCAATCGCTACAACCGTCGTCACGAGTGGCATTTCGACGGCGGCGCGGTCGTGCCCGGGTGCGCGGCACCGGGCTACCTGCCCGCCGCTTTGATCGACGAGAGCGCGGTCGATCCGGAAGAGGCGCTTCTGGCCTCTGCGGCAAGCTGCCACATGCTTTATTTCCTCGCCTTTGCGGCAAAGGAAGGATTTTCGATCGACGCCTACGAGGACAACCCCGTCGGTCATGTCGAAAAGAACGGGGAGGGCGATCCGTGGGTTTCCACAATCGTCATGCGCCCTCGTGCGACGTTCGTTGGCGACAAGGTCCCGACGCGCGAGGAACTGGACGACCTTCATCACAGGGCGCACAAGTCCTGCATCATCGCGAACTCGCTAAAAAGCGAGATGACGATCGAGCCCGTATTCGGAGAGGCTGCATGAAATTGGGACGAATGAACCACCTCGGGTACGCTGTGCCCGATATGGATACCGCCATTGCCCACTATCGTGATGTCATGGGGGCAGAAGTGATCACCGAGCCTTTCGACTTGCCCGAACAGGGCGTTAAAGTCTGCTTCGTCAACACCCCCGGCCATGACGGAACCGAAGGTACACAGGTCGAACTGCTCTCGCCGCTGGACGAGAATTCGCCCGTCGCGGGCTTCATCGCGAAGAACCCGTTGGGCGGGCAGCATCACGTCTGCTTCGAGGTGCCCGACATTGGCGCCGCCCGCGAATATTTCGAAGGCGTGGGCAAGCGCATCCTGGGCCCCACGCGCATTGGCGCGCATGGCACGCCGATCTTCTTCGTCCACCCCAAGGACATGTTGGGCATGCTGACCGAGATCATGGAAACCCCCAAGAACGGACCGGCGCACTGATGGCCTACCAGTTCATAACGGCCGAAACGGCAGACGACGTCACGACGCTCAAGCTGGCGCGTCCCGACAAGCTCAATGCGATCACACCGAACGTCTTTGCAGAACTCAACGATGCGATCGACACCGCGCTCGCCAACGGCGCACGCGCGTTCGTACTGTCGGGAGAGGGACGGGCGTTCTGTTCGGGCGCGGACCTGATGCCCGACGGCGCGGGCTATGAGGGCCTGCCCGAAGATCTCGGCCAGATCGTTGAAGATCACTACAATCCCTTTACGCGCAAGCTGATGGACCTTCCGGTCCCGCTCGTCACCGCGATCAACGGCCCGGCTGTCGGCGCAGGGCTCAGCCTGGCGCTGACCGGCGATATCGCGGTCATGGCGAAAAGCGCTTACCTTCTGCTGGCTTTCGTCAACATCGGGCTCGTGCCCGATGCCGGCGCGACGTGGCTCGTTGCCTCCAGCATCGGTCGCCAGCGCGCGATGAAGATGGCGCTGATGGGCGAGAAGGTTTCTGCCGACGATGCGCTGGCCATGGGGCTGGTCGCCGAACTCGCCGATGATGATCAGACGCTTGCCCGCGCGCAGGAAATCGCCGCCCGGCTCGCCAAGGGGCCGTCGAAGGCCATCGGGCTGATCCGCAAGCAGGTGAATTCTGCCGTGGAGGAAAGCCTGACCCAAACGCTCGAAAACGAGCGCGACAACCAGCGCACTGCTGGTTTCACCGAAGATTTCAAGGAAGCGATCGCCGCCTTCGGCGAGAAGCGCAAACCCCAATTCAAGGGCCGTTGAGGCCACCGAGGAGCCGACATGACCGACAAGACCGTCAAAGACTGGGAAGCCCTTGCCGACAAGGAAGTGAAGGGCCGTGACCTTACCTGGCACACCCCTGAAGGCATCGACGTAAAGCCGCTCTATACCGAGGCTGACGTCGAGGGGTGGGATCCGGGCCTTCCCGGATTCGCGCCGTTCACGCGCGGCGTCAAGGCGTCGATGTACGCGGGCCGTCCCTGGACGATCCGCCAGTACGCGGGCTTCTCGACGGCTGAAGAATCCAACGCCTTCTACCGTCGCAACCTTGCCGCGGGCCAGAAAGGCCTGTCGGTCGCCTTCGACCTTGCGACGCACCGCGGTTACGACAGTGACCACCCCCGCGTCGTCGGCGATGTCGGCAAGGCGGGCGTGGCGATTGACAGCGTCGAGGACATGAAGATCCTCTTCGACCAGATTCCGCTCGACCAGATGAGCGTATCGATGACGATGAACGGCGCGGTTATCCCGTGCCTTGCCTTCTACATCATCGCGGCAGAGGAACAGGGCGTGTCACCCGACCAGCTGACCGGCACCATTCAGAACGACATTCTGAAGGAGTTCATGGTCCGCAATACCTACATCTATCCGCCCGAACCCAGCATGCGGATCATTTCGGACATTTTCGCATATACCGCGGACAACATGCCGAAATTCAACAGCATTTCGATTTCCGGATACCATATGCAGGAAGCCGGTGCGACGCAGGTGCAGGAACTGGCCTTCACCATCGCCGACGGCATGGAATATGTGAAATACGGCGTGGCTAGCGGCCTCGACATCGACAAGTTTGCGGGCCGCCTGTCGTTCTTCTTCGCCATCGGCATGAACTTTTTCATGGAGATCGCGAAGCTGCGTGCCGCCCGCACGCTGTGGCACCGCGCGATGACGCAGCTTGGCGCGCAGTCCGAACGGTCCAAGATGCTGCGCACGCACTGCCAGACCAGCGGTGTCTCGCTGACCGAGCAAGACCCCTACAACAACGTCATGCGCACCACGATCGAGGCGATGGCCGCGATGCTGGGCGGTACGCAGTCGCTGCACACCAACGCGCTGGACGAAGCCATCGCGCTTCCCACCGATTTTTCCGCCCGAATTGCGCGCAACACGCAGATCGTGATCCAGGAAGAAACGGGCATGACCAACGTGGTCGACCCGCTTGGCGGCTCCTACTACGTCGAGGCACTGACCAAGGCGCTGGTCGACGAGGCGTGGTCGATCATCGAGCGTGTCGAAAATGAAGGCGGCATGGCCAAGGCGGTCGCCGCCGGTTGGCCCAAGGCGATGATCGAGGAAGCCGCCGCCGGTCGTCAGGCCCGTGTCGACAAAGGCGATGACGTGATCGTCGGCGTCAACAAGTTCCGTCTGAAGGACGAGGACCCGATCGAGACGCTGGACATCGATAACACCGCTGTCCGCCAGTCGCAGATCGCCCGCCTTGAAAAGATGCGCGCCAATCGCGACGAGGCGAAGTGCCAGGCTGCGCTGAAAGCCCTGCGCGAAGGTGCGGCGGGCAACGGCAACCTGCTTGCGCTGGCCGTCGATGCCGCCCGCGAACGCGCCAGCCTTGGCGAGATTTCGGACGCGATGGAATCCGCATTTGGCCGCTACGACACGATGCCGCGTCCGGTTAAGGGCGTTTACGGCGCAGCGTATGCCGGTGACGATCGCTATCAGGCAGTCGTCGACGGTGTCGAAGCCGTCGGTCGCCGCCTTGGCCGCAAGCCCAAGGTGATGATCGCCAAGATGGGTCAGGACGGCCACGACCGCGGCGCGAACGTCATCGCCTCGGCCTTTGCCGACATGGGCTTCGAAGTCGTTTCCGGCCCGCTGTTCCAGACCCCTGCCGAAACGCGGGATATGGCGCTTGAGAACGGCGTGGACCTGATCGGCGCATCGTCGCTCGCCGCAGGGCACAAGACGTTGATCCCCGAACTGATCAACCTGCTGAAGGAAGCAGGCCGCGCGGATATCAAGGTGACCGCAGGCGGCGTCATTCCGCCCAGCGATTACCAGTTCCTGCGCGATGCGGGGGTTCAGGGCATCTATGGTCCGGGTTCCAACGTGGTCGAGGCTGCTGCCGACGTGCTGCGCCTGCTTGGCCACAACATGCCGCCTGCCGATCTGGACGAGGCGGCGGAGTAAGGCCGGCCCCATGACGCCCGCGCCCACTTTAGGCTTTTCGGTAGAGACGCTGCTGCCAGCTGCACGGGTTTCCGGCCCGCTGCGCATGGGCCTCGTGCGTCTGCCGGAAAGCGAGTGGCTGGCCGATGCGCCGGATCTCGCCCCTCGCGGCGAGGCATTCGGCGCCAATCCAGATGCCGTGATCGTCATGGAAGAGGCACGAGAGGCGGAGGCCGAACTTGCCGCCATGCTCGGCATCGAAGGGGGTCTGGAACAGATCGCCCGCACGCATTGGGAAGATTTCTGCCTTTTGACGCGCGACAATGCGGGGCGCTGGGTGCTGACCGGAGCGGCTGTCGCCTTTCCGACCGATTGGCATCTGGCGGAGAAGATCGGCAAGCCCATGCTCGCCGTGCATGCCCCGATCGGCGGGTACGCCGACCAACTCGCCACCACGGTCGACAAGTTCATGGATGGTCTGCGCGCACCGCATGTCTTCGGGCGCACTAACGCCTTTGTCATGGCGAACGGCGACTGGCGCTACCTGCCGACCGACACGCCCGAACAGCGGTTCGCGGCCGTCACCGCCGACAACGCGGGTGAACGCCTGTTTGTTCGGTGCGAACGCGAAACGCTACGCAAGTTGCCGAAATCGGGCGCGATCGTCTTCACCATCGGCGTCCACGTGGCGCCGCTCGGCACGCTGTCCGATGCCGGTGTCGCCCGGATCGCGCAGTCCATCGAAGGTTTCATGGAGGGCGAGGGCGACCGCCGCGCCGCTCCCCACTACGCAGCGGCGCTGGCCGGCTATGCCGACCGCCGCCTCGATCAATCAAACCCCGGATCCAGGGAAGAAGCAGCCTGATGTTCAAGAAGATCCTGATCGCCAACCGCGGCGAAATCGCCTGCCGCGTCATCAAGACCGCGCGCCGTATGGGAATACAGACGGTCGCCGTCTATTCGGACGCCGACGCCCGCGCGCCTTTCGTGCAGATGGCTGACGAAGCCGTCCACATCGGTCCGGCACCTGCCGCCGAATCCTACCTGATCGCGGACAAGATCATCGACGCCTGCAAGCAGACCGGCGCCGAAGCGGTTCACCCCGGTTACGGCTTCCTCTCCGAACGCACCTCGTTCGCAGAGGCGCTGGCCGAAGCGGGTATCGAATTCATCGGCCCCCCGGTGAAGGCGATCGCCGCGATGGGCGACAAGATCGAATCCAAGAAGCTCGCGAAGGAAGCGGGCGTGAACGTCGTCCCCGGCTTCGTCGGCGAAATCCGCGACACCGACCACGCGGTCGAGATTTCGAACGACATCGGCTATCCGGTCATGATGAAGGCCAGCGCCGGTGGCGGCGGCAAGGGCATGCGCCTTGCCTATAGCGAAAAGGACGTGCGCGAAGGTTTTGAAGCGACCAAGCGCGAAGGGCTCAACTCCTTCGGCGACGACCGCGTTTTCATCGAGAAGTTCATCGAGAACCCGCGCCACATCGAGATCCAGATCCTTGGCGACAAGCACGGCAACACGATCTACCTGAACGAGCGCGAATGCTCGATCCAGCGTCGCCACCAGAAGGTCGTGGAAGAAGCTCCGTCGCCCTTCGTTACGCCCGAAATGCGTAAGGCGATGGGCGAGCAGTGCGTCGCTCTTGCCAAGGCGGTCGGTTACTACAGCGCGGGCACCGTCGAACTGATCGTGTCGGGCGCGGACAAGACCGGGCAGTCGTTCTACTTCCTCGAAATGAACACCCGCCTTCAGGTGGAGCATCCGGTGACCGAGGCGATCACTGGCGTCGACCTTGTCGAGCAGATGATCAAGGTGGCCGCCGGCGGCGAGCTTGCCTTGAAGCAGGACGACGTGAAGATCGACGGCTGGGCGATCGAAAACCGCGTCTATGCCGAAGATCCCTATCGCGGGTTCCTGCCCTCGACGGGCCGTCTGGTACGCTACGATCCGCCGGTGCCGGGCTGGACGGGCGGCATTCGCGGCGTCGAGGAAGGCCCTGGCGGTATCCGCGTCGACGACGGCGTCATGGAAGGCGGCGAGGTATCCATGTTCTACGACCCGATGATCGCAAAGCTGGTGACCTGGGCGCCTACGCGTGACGAGGCCGCGGACCTGCAGATCAAGGCGCTCGACGCGTTCGAGATCGAGGGGCTGGGCCACAATATCGACTTCCTCTCGGCGATCATGCAGCATCCACGCTTCCGTTCGGGCGAACTGACCACCGGCTTCATCGCCGAGGAATATCCCGAAGGCTTTGAAGGCGCACCTGCGGGCCGCGTTCTGCGCACCCGGCTTGCCGCGATCGGCGCATTCGTCGCGGCGGCCTATGCCGATCGCGCCCGCCGGGTCGACGGGCAACTGGGCAACCGCCTGCGCCCGCCGGCAAAGTGGAGCGTCAAGATCGACGGCGAGTTCCACAATGCCGAACTTTCCGGCGACGCGATTTCGGTCGACGGCGAAGCGGTTGACATGGCGCTTGAATATACGCCTGGGCAGCGCACGCTCGCCGCCGTGTTCGACAGTGATGAAAATGGCGAAGGCGGCGAACAGCTGATCGTCCAGATCAAGCCCGTGCCCGCCGGTTTCGAATTCACTACGCGCGGTGCAAAGCATGCCCTTCGGGTTCTGCCCACCAGCATGGCGAAGTTCGACAAGCACATGATCGAAAAAATCCCGCCGGATATGAGCAAGTTCCTCGTCTGTCCGATGCCGGGCCTGCTCGTTTCGCTGAACGTGGGCGAGGGCGACGAGGTTCAGCCGGGGCAGCCGCTTGCCGTGATCGAAGCGATGAAGATGGAAAACATCCTGCGTGCCGAGAAGGCGGGCGTGGTCGCCAAGGTCAACGCCAAGGCAGGCGACAGCCTTGCGGTCGACGCGATTATCCTCGAACTGGAGTAAATGCACTTACTCCACGATCACACGGCCCCCGCTGCCGACCCGACCGACTTCGACACGTTTCTGAAGATCGACATCCGGGTCGGCACTGTGGTTGCCGCAGAGCCTTTCGAGAAGGCGCGTAAGCCTGCCTACATTCTGCAAATCGATTTCGGCCAGACCATCGGCAGGAAGAAATCGAGCGCGCAGATCGTCGCCAACTACGCTTGCGAGGAACTCGTCGGGCGGCAGGTTGCGGCGGTCGTGAACTTCCCGCCGCGTCAGATCGGCCCGATCAAGTCCGAAGTCCTGACGCTGGGCTTTGCCGACGAGGCGGGTGAGGTCACGCTGTTCGCGCCGGACAAGTCCGTGCCGAACGGATCGCGCCTGTTCTGATGAAGTGCGTCTGGACCATCGGCTATGAACAGGCAACGGTTCCGGCAGTGATCGATGCTCTTGTCGGGGCCGGGGTTGAAGTTCTGGCCGATGTCCGCGCCCTGCCGTTATCGCGGCGTCCCGGCTTTTCCAAGACGGCCCTTGCCGGTGCGGCGCAGGAAGCGGGGCTTGAATATCGCCATTTCAAGGCCTTGGGCACGCCGAAGGATGGGCGCGAGGCTGCGCGCAAGGGCGACCGCAAGGGGCTGGAGCGGGTCTATTCAGGCCAGCTCGAACTGCCCGAAGCGCTGGCCGCCGGAGGAGAGCTTCGCGATCTGGCATCGCGCAAACGGGTCGCGCTTCTCTGCTTTTGCGGCGATGCGGCCAAGTGTCACCGATCTTTGCTCCACGACGCCATGCTCGGGGATTTCGAAGCCGTCCACCTCTCACCTGTAAGCTGACCGGACCCATCACCCCGCCCGAGCGTAGGTGGTACATGTTCATCGGTTCGCCAGACGCATTCCTGCGCATCCTCGCGGCGACGGCAATCGCCTATGCCGCCGTCATCATGATCCTTCGCATCAACGGCAAGCGTTCGCTGTCGAAGCTCAATGCTTTCGACTTCATCGTGACCATCGCCTTGGGCTCAACCTTAGCCAGCACGATCCTGTCGAAGAGCGCCAAGCTCGTTGAAGGCATTCTCGCTTTTGCGGCGCTGCTGGCAATGCAGTTCATCGTCTCGAAGGCGTCCGCCCATTGGCAGCGGTTCGCCAAGTTAGTGCGCAGCGAGCCGAAGCTACTGCTACGCGACGGCGAATTCCTCGACGAGGCCCTGTTGAACGAGCGTTTTACCCGCGACGAGGTGATCGCGGAAATTCGCAAGGAAGGGCACGGGCGCTACGAGGACATTGCCGCTGTGGTGCTCGAATCGGATGGGAGCCTGTCGGTCCTTGCCGACGGACCGTGCGACAGCCTGACCGTGCTCGGCCCCGTCAATCAGCCGGGTGGCGAGACCTGAGTTCGCCATCGAGGAAGTCGGCGACGTCGCCGATTTCGACATCCCTGGCGAGGAAGGTCTGCCCGATCCCGCGCATCAGCAGGAAGGGCAGGGTGCCGGCGTCCATCTTCTTGTCGTGCAGCATGTGGTCGGCCAGCTTCTGACCGCCGCATTCGAGACCGAGTTCCGAGACCTCGGCCTTCATGTCGCAAGCCTTGAAGTGCGCCGCGATTCGGTCTGCCTCAAGCTGTTCCATCAACCCGCGCTGCACCGAATAGCGGGCGGCGAGGACCATGCCGATGGCTACGGCTTCGCCGTGCAGGAGATCGCTCGAATAGCCGGTCTCCGCCTCCAACGCGTGGCCGAACGTGTGACCGAGGTTGAGCAGGGCCCGGGTGCCGGTGGTTTCCCGCTCGTCAGCGGCGACGACGCGGGCCTTTGCTGCGACAGAGCGGCTTACAGCCTCGATCCGTGCGTCGGCATCGCCGTCCAGCAGGGCGGGGCCGTGCTGTTCGCACCAGTCGAAGAAGTCCGCATCGTCGATCAGGCCGTATTTCACGACTTCGGCATAACCTGCACGCAGTTCGCGCGGCGGTAGGGTCGACAGGACATTGGTGTCGGCCAGCACCAGAGCAGGCTGATGGAACGCGCCGACGAGGTTCTTGCCCATCGGTACGTTGATCGCGGTCTTGCCGCCGACACTGGAATCGACTTGTGCCAGAAGCGTCGTCGGCACCTGCACGAACCCGCAGCCGCGCTTCAGGATCGCGGCTGCAAAGCCGGTAAGGTCACCGATGACCCCGCCTCCAAGCGCGACGATCCGGTCGTTCCGGTCGACCCCTTCGGCCAGCAAAAAGTCGATGACGTGGGCCAAGTGCGCCCAGCTCTTGGTCTGTTCACCCGCGGGCAGGACCAGCCAGCGCGCTTCCTTGCCAACGGCGTTCAGCGCCGCATCGACCTTGCCGCGATAGAGCGAGGCGACATGGGCATCGGTGATGACGGGAACGGTAGCCTTGCGGAGCATGCCTGCACATTCCGCGCCAAGCCGCTCCAGCAGGCCCGGCCCGACGCGCACTTCGTATGGGCGCCCGGCGAGTTCGACTTCGATCGTGCGCATGTCGCTCATCCCTCGTACTCCTCCAGCGCGGCAAGGATGCGCGCCACGCTTGCCGCCTGCGGCCCTGCATCGCTGACAGCGCGGATATGCGCCTGGCAATAGGCCGGGCGGCGCTCTTCCATCAGCCGCGACAGCACTTCGTGCGGGTCCTTGCCGATCAACAAGGGGCGCGTGCTCTTGCGGCTCACCCGTTCGACCAGAACGTCGAGATCGCCGTCGAGCCAGACCGCGATCGCCTTGTCGAGGATCATCGCGCGGGTCTCGGCATCGACGAAGGCTCCGCCGCCGGTCGCGATTACGGCGGGGTGGCCATGCATGTCCTCGATGATGCGGGCGATCACGCGACGCTCTCCGTCGCGAAAATAGGCTTCGCCGAATTTTTCGAAAATCTCGGGGATCGACATCTGTGCCGCTTCGACGATGGCGTCGTCGGCATCGACGAACCGCGTGCCCAGCGCCTGCGCCAGCTTGCGCCCGATGGTCGACTTGCCGACCCCCATGAGGCCTACCAGCACGACCGGGCGATCCAGCTTGCGCGAAAGCTCTGCCAGCGCGCGCGCATCGGGCAGTGCTGCACCGTCATGCGCCGATGCGTTGTCATTCCCGGTCGAATTGCCGGGCATGGGGTCACTCTGGTCCATTGCAGCCCCGCCTATAGTTGCGCTAGGCGGTCGCGCAAGCGCCATGCCCGTGTCACCGATGCGCAATTGGCGATAAAGTTGAGCAGCTGATCAGGTCGAGAAGGAATTTCATGCGCGGAACCAAGGGCGTATTGCTTATCCTTGCTCTCGCAATCCTGATCCTGCTCGTCTACGCCTATATCGACGGCGGTCGCGAGGAGCCCCGCTGGATCGAGGAGGAATTGCCGGTGCAGCAAGGACCGGGCGGGTCGGAGAACGGCCAGTGAAGCGCCCCGCAAATTACCCCAGTCCTTTTTCGCGCCGTCCTTTTTCCCGGCGTACGATGTTCGTGGCCGCGCTGCTGGCGGCTGCTCCCGTAGTTGCGCTTTCCGCGCAGGACGGTCCTGAATCGCTTTTGCCGCCGGGCTTTGACGACCCAGCACCGGCCCCGACGCCCGCGCCCGCGCCGCGTCCGACGCCGACTTCGACGCAAGGCGGCGGACAGTCAGCGCCCAGCGTATCGCAGCCGGTGGTCCAGCAAGTGCCCGACAATTCGTCTGCCACGCCCACAACGGCATCGTCCTCGCGCGCCGATGCAGCGCGCCGACTGCTCGAAAGGCTTCCCAGCCTCGACGAGCTTGAAGACATGGACACGGACGAGATTGACGAGATCCTCGGCCTGAAACCGACTTTCGACATTCCCGACGCCGCGCGCCGCTCGACCGACGTGGTCGGCATTCTCGCCCCGTCCGAGGGCGGGATGCGCGAAAATTCACTCGGCAATTACAAGGCGCTGTTCGTGCGCCGCATCCTTGAGGGGACGAAAGGTGCGCTGGTCTCGCGCTGGGGCCATATCCTTGCCCGCCGCGCGCTCGCCAGCAGGCTTGCCGCGCCCGAGGGGATGGAAGGCGTCGAATTTGCCGCACTGCGGGCAGGCCTTTTGAACCGGATGGGCGAAGCGCCGATCGCGCGCGCCGTGGTACAGGAAGTCGACAGTGCCGACTATTCGCCCGCGCTGATCGCCAGCGCGTTCGATTCCTACGTCTCGACCGGCGATTTCACGGGCGCTTGCCCGATGGTCCGCCTCCACGGACGAGCGCGAGAGGATCGCGAGTGGGAATTGCTGCGCGGTATCTGCAGCTCGTTTTCGGGCGAGAGCAGCGGCATGGACCGGATCGAACAGCAGCGTCGCCGCAGCGAAGGCACGCAGATCGATTCGCTGCTGGCCCAGAAGTATGCCGGCTCGGTCGGCAGCACGCGCCGTGCGGTGACGCTGGAATGGGACGATGTCGATGAGCTGACCGTCTGGCGTTATGCACTTGCAACGGCGACCGGCGCCGAAGTTCCGGCGAGCCTCGTTGATGCGGGCGGCGCCACGTATCAACGTCTTGCCGCGATCTTGCCCGCGGTCCCGCTGGTGCAGCGTGCGCGGGCCGCGGACATGGCAGCGGGTGAGGGCGTTCTGTCCAGCACTGCACTGGTCGACCTCTATTCGCAGATCTATTCCGACCCGGAGATCGACGGCGAAGAAGCTTCACGCGCGTCGCTGCTGCGTGAAGCCTATGTGGGTGAGCCTGAAGAACGCCTCGCCGCCATGCGCGACATCTGGGGCGAGAAGGACTTGTCCAAGCGGTTCTACACGCGCCTCGTGATGACCGCCTATGCTGCGGCTCGGCTGCCGATCGATCCCGCGTTCGAGGCCGATGCGGGCCTGCTGATCGGCGCGATGATGGCGGCGGGGCTCGACGCGAACGCGGTCCGCTGGGGCAGCACGGTACAGACCGGCAGCCTCGGTTGGGGTGTGCTGATGGTCGGCAGCCCGGCGCTGAGCGAAACCGTCAGCGAAAGCGCGGTTCGAACCTTCATGGACGAGGACGAGAGTACCTCGCAGCGGCGTTCGCAGTTCCTCGTGGCCTCGCTCGCTGGGCTCGGCCGCATGGCTCCTGACAAATCGAACGAGCTTTCGGGCGTGCTGGGTTTCGATCTCGGTCGCGAAACCCGCTGGACCCGCGCGATCGACCTCGCTGCCTCGCGCAAGAACCAGGTGCTCGTGACATACCTCATGGCGCTCGGGATGCAGGGGGACAGCTGGTCGCAGATGACGCCGGTGCACCTCTACCACATCGTCAAGGCGCTCAATGAAGTTGGCCTTGGTGCAGAAGCGAGGATGATCGCGGCCGAAGCGGTCACTCGCGCCTGACGGGAACGGCTCGGATGAAAACGCCGGGCATAGACGATTTTCTGCAAATGCTGGCCGCCGAACGCGGGGCGGCGGCGAACACTCTTGCCGCCTATCGCCGCGACCTGGAGGCGGCAGAGCAGGAAGTGCCGATTCTCGCCGATGCGCAGCCGTCTGACCTGTCGGGGTTGGGCAAAGCGTGGGCGGAGCTCGCGCCGTCCAGCCTTGCGCGGCGTTGTTCCGCCATTCGTCAGTATTTCGGCTTCCTGATCGATGAAGGCTATCGCGACGACGATCCGTCCGACGCCTTGCCGCGCCCTCGCATCCGCCGCCCGTTGCCACGCCTCCTCAGCAAGGAGCAGGTGTTGGCTATGCTGACGCTGGCAGAGGAAGAGGCGGCGACCGGTCAACCCCATGCGATCCGTATGCTGGCCCTGCTCGAAATGCTCTACGGCTCGGGCCTGCGCGCGACGGAACTGGTTTCGCTCACGATGGACACCGTCCCGCGCGATGCGCCGCTGCTGACGATCGTCGGCAAAGGCGGACAGCAGCGTATGGTCCCGATGTCGAGCCGCGCCCGCGCCGCGATGTCGCGCTGGCTTGAGGTGCGACCAAAGGGCGGGCGCTATGTCTTCCCCTCGCGCGGCAAGCATATCAGCCGCATCCGGCTCTTCCAGATGCTCCGCGAACTGGCGGGCAGGGCAGGGCTTGCCCCCGAATCGGTCAGCCCGCACGTCCTGCGCCATGCCTTTGCGACCCATCTGCTGGAGGGCGGGGCGGACTTGCGCGTTCTCCAGACCCTGCTCGGTCATGCCGATATCGCCACCACACAGATCTACACCCATGTCGATTCGGCGCGGCTCGTCGAACTGGTGAACGCGCGGCATCCTCTGGGCAGAGGTGCGCCTATCCCACTTGCCCCGCCCGCGAAGGACGACTAGCGCAAGTGCGATGACCAGTTATCTCGAATTCGAAAAGCCGCTGGCCGAGCTGGAGCGCCGCATTGCTGAGCTGCGTACCGCCGCCGATCAGGACGATGTCGCCGTCGATATCGACGCGGAAGTGGAGCGCCTTGAAAAGAAGGCGCAGGGGCAGCTTGCCTCGATTTACAAGTCGCTGACGCCTTGGCAGAAGACGCAAGTCGCGCGTCATCCGTCGCGTCCGCATTTCGGCGACTACATCGAACACGCCTTTACCGATTTCGTGCCGCTGGGCGGTGACCGCGCCTTTGCCGACGATCAGGCGATCCTTGGCGGTTTCGCCACGCTCGACACGCCCGAAGGCGGTATCAAGGTCATGGTGATCGGCCACGAAAAGGGCAACGACACGCAGTCGCGGATCAGGCACAATTTCGGCATGGGCAAGCCCGAAGGCTATCGCAAGGCGATCCGCCTGATGGAAATGGCGGGCAAATTCGGCCTTCCGGTCGTCACGCTCGTTGACACTTCTGGCGCATTCCCCGGTGTCGAAGCCGAAGAACGCGGACAAGCCGAAGCCATCGCCCGCGCGACCGAGGCGTGCCTCAACCTGCCGGTACCGATGGTCGCCGCCATCGTGGGCGAGGGCGGTTCGGGCGGTGCGGTTGCCCTTGCCAGCGCCGAACGCGTGTTGATGATGGAAAACGCGGTCTATTCGGTGATCAGCCCTGAAGGCTGCGCCTCGATCCTGTGGCGCACCGCCGATCGTGCCCCCGACGCGGCAGAGGCGATGCGTGTGACCGCGCAGGACCTGAAGCAGCTTGGCGTGATCGATTCGATTGTGCCCGAACCGCTTGGCGGTGCGCACCGCGATCCGGTGGCTGCTGCCAAGTCGCTTGGCATGGCGATTGCCAAGGAACTGGGCGGGCTTTCGGGCAAGAGCGCAGACAATTTGCGCGACGCGCGGGCCAGGCGCTTTCTCCAGATCGGATCTCTCGCCTGATACCTTTTGGGTAGGTGTCGGGAACAAACCCCCGGCATCTCCGGTTTTTATCCTCGAACGAGGGGACGTTCGCCATCCGTCGCAGGGTGGAGGCTCCTCTTTAGCTATATGATCGAGGAGCCGAAGATGCCGATCCCGTCTGCCAAGAAAAATTCTTCCAGAACCAGCCGGTTCGCCGCGCTCGCCTCTGCGGGCGCGCTTGCGCTTGCCCTGGGCGGCTGTGCAGCGACGTCCACCGCGCCGGTCACACCCGGCCAGGCCGCCGTGATGACCGCACAGGAACGCCAGCTGGGCGCAGAGGCGCATCCGCAGCTTCTCGCCGAATTCGGCGGCGCCTATACCGGCCCGCAGGCAGCCTACGTCGAACAGGTCGGCAAGAATATCGCGGTCCAGTCGGGCCTTGGCGATGCGCGTACCGCGTTTACCGTCACGCTCCTCAATTCGCCGGTAAACAACGCCTTCGCGATTCCGGGCGGCTATATCTACACCACGCGTGAACTCGTCGCCCTGATGGACAACGAGGCCGAACTGGCCGGCGTGCTGGGTCACGAAGTCGGCCACGTCGCCGCCCGTCATGCGCAGCAGCGCCAGCAGGCGGCGCAACAGAACTCGATCCTTGGCGCTGTCGGCGCGATCCTGTCGGGTGTCCTGTTCGGCAACAGCCAGATCGGCCAGCTGGGCCAGCAGCTTGCCATGCAGGGTTCGCAGCTTCTGACGCTCAAGTATTCGCGTAGCCAGGAAATTCAGGCCGACGATCTGGGCATCGCCTATCTGTCGAATGCCGGGTACGACCCGCGGGCGATGGCGACCGTGCTGCAGAGCCTCGCCGCGCAGAACGCACTCGATGCGCAGCGCATGGGGTCTTCGAACCAGGTGCCGGAATGGGCATCGACCCACCCGGATCCCGCCAGCCGCGTCAGCCGCGCCCTGACCGAGGCTCAGGGCATGCCGGGCAACGTGACCAACAAGGACACCTTCCTGACCCGCATCGACGGCATGATGTATGGTGATGATCCGAAGCAGGGCGTGGTTGAAGGCAATACGTTCATCCACCCAGTCTATCGCTTCAAGTTCAGCGTTCCAAGCGGCTACTTCATGGTCAATGGCACGCAGGCCGTGTCGATCAGCGGCCAGTCGGGCAAGGGCCAGCTTACCGCCGGTTCCTACAACGGCGACATGAACACGTACATCCAGAACGCGTTCAACGGGCTGACCAACGGACAGCAGCAGATCACGCCGTCCTCGATCCAGCGCACGACCGTGAACGGCATTCCCGCCGCCTACGGTACCGCGCGTGTCGATTCGGGTAATGGTGCGGTGGACGTCACCGTCTTCGCCTACGAATTCTCGAACTCGCAGGCTTTCCACTTCGTGACGATCACGCAGGCGGGCAACGCGGGTGTGTTCAATTCGATGTATTCGAGCATGCAGCGGATCGACGCAACGCAGGCGGCCGCCGTGAAGGCACGCAAGATCGATGTCGTCACTGTCAGGTCTGGCGACACCCTCTCGTCTCTGGCAAGCCGAATGGCTTACGACAATTACAAGATGGAGCGCTTCCTGGTCCTCAACTCGCTGGACAGCAACAGTTCGCTCCAGGTCGGGCAGAAGGTCAAGATCGTTACCTACTGATCTATTCCAGACACCAAAAGGGCGCGATGGCAAATGCCGCCGCGCCCTTTTTTTCGTCGTGACCTGGTTAAATTGCAGGCCCCAAACGCAAAGCGGGCGGCAGTTTCCTGCCGCCCGCTCGCTCAAGAACGGTAGTACCGTCTATTAGTTGCCGTTCGCGGTCGTCAGAGCCGTTTCGACGGTGCCGAACGTTTCGTTCAGTTCCGAACCGACAGCGGTCAGGGTCGCGATGCAGGCGACTGCGATGAGAGCGGCGATCAGGCCGTATTCGATTGCGGTCGCGCCGGATTCGTCAGCGAGAAGGTTCTTGAAAAACTGCATGGTAGGTCTCCTGGTTCAAATTTACTTATGTTCACCCGGCCCTAATCAAGTACTGGCGAAGTTAACTTCGGTGCCCCCAGTTCATGTTTCGAGCGTTTACTTGCCTAGACACAAATTCTGAATAATGCGTAAACCTATCCAGATTTTTGCATTGCTTCAGTTGTGCTGTCAGCAACATAGGTCCACATGTTGTTGGTAGCGCCCGCAACGCCGTTGAGACCCACCATCATTGCGATGCCGATGAGCGCGACGATCAGGCCATATTCAATGGCGGTCGCCCCGTTCTCGTCGTCGCGAAATTTTGCGATGGTGGTCAACATTGGTTCCGGGCCTCTTCCTGTGGTCCGTCACCGAGAATGGCGGTCAGTTCTTAAATTTTGGTTTAGAGCAGCCACCCCATTGAAAAACTTTCCGACACCTTCTCCGGGTAAACAGGCGTGAAACCATGTTAGTCGTTGCAGCAGCGCTATTAGATGGGGCGGGCCGTACGCTTCTGCACCAGCGTCCCTTGAGCAAGCATCATGGTGGCTTGTGGGAGTTTCCGGGCGGAAAGGTTGATAAAGGCGAATCGCCTGATGCCGCGCTTGCCCGAGAATTGCGCGAAGAACTGGGAATCGCGGTCGATCCGGCGTGGCTTGAGCCGTTATCCTTCGTGAACGGACCGCCGCCGCCCGGAGCGAGCGGCGAACTTGTAATCCTTCTTTACATATGTCGGCACTGGTCAGGAGAGCCACGCGCGCTCGAGGGCGAGGGCATTGCGTGGTGCGACCGGGGCGCATGCGAGGTTCTGGACCTTGCTCCGCTGGACCGTATCCTGCTGTCGCAGTCGCAGAGTGAGAGATTATTTCAGGCTTGTGAAAAATAACCTGCGTGGGGGGCTTGCCAAGCTCTGACCCCCCGCCTAAATGCCGGCTCCACAGCGCGCCCGTAGCTCAGCTGGATAGAGCACCAGACTACGAATCTGGGGGTCAGAGGTTCGAATCCTTTCGGGCGCGCCAACACTTCGCCCCGCTTGCCACCCGGCGAGCGGGGCGAAGTGCTTTTTGGGGTCCGAACTTGGCGAGGCGCGACGATTCGCCTTTCCCCGGAACCGCACCTGCCAAATCCGGTTATTCCTGCAAACGCACATTCAATCGCAGGAGTATCCCATGGCCGACACGACCGGCATTTTCGATCGCCTAAAAGAAGATCACGACAAGCATCGTGAGCTGTTGAAGCAGATGGCAGAGACCGAAGGCGCGAGCGACGAACGCTCCAGCCTGCTCGAACAGTTTACCGTCGAAGTGAAAAGCCACGCCGCCGCCGAGGAGCAGGCGCTCTATTCCACGATGCTGCGGAAGCCCGAGACCACGGGTGAGACCCGCCACTCGGTCGCTGAACACCATGAGATCGAGGAAATGCTCAATGATCTCGCTGCTACCGATATGAGCTCGAGCGCTTGGCTGGCCAAGTTCAAGGACCTTCGCCATCGTTATGAGCATCACATCGACGAGGAAGAGGAAGATCATTTCCCCGACTTCGAGAAGTATCTGACTGACGCCGATCTTGCGCACATGCGTTCGGTTTTCAAGCACCGCAAGGAAGCGGAATGCAGCGAGCAGGAAGTCACGCCGGAAAAGATGGAAGACGCCAAGGAATAAGGCGTATCTATAGAGTGCAGGCCGGGTCGCATCGCCAGGAGTTAGCATGACGGACAACACGGTTCGTCCGGACCAGCCGGGCGTCCCGGCCGAAATCGAGAACGAGGGCCCCGGGTCAGACTTCGCCAAGAGCGTCGAGCCCGGGGTCTGGCGATTCGAGCACGCCGACAAAGCGCGCGTCATCGTCGATGCGGCCGATTACTTTACAGTCATGCAGGACGTGATGATGCGCGCCGAAAAGCGCATCTTCCTTATCGGTTGGGACTTCGACACGCGCATCGCGCTGGGCCGTGGACGACGCTGGTGGCAGTTCCTGCCGCGCCACCGTCCGCCGCGTCGTCTGGGGCGCTTCATCGTCTGGCTCGCCAATCGCAGGCCCGATCTTGAGATCTACGTACTGAAATGGAATTTCGGCGCGGTGAAGATGTTCTTCCGCGGGCGGATGCTTGCCGACATCTGGCGCTGGTACAAGCACAAGCGCATCCACTTCAAATTCGACGCGGCCCATCCCGTCGGCTGCAGCCACCACCAGAAAATCGTGATTGTCGATGACCGCTTTGCCGTATGCGGCGGCATCGACATGACGGCCGATCGGTGGGACACGCGCGAGCATCTCGACGGCAACCGGCTTCGCCGCGAACCGGGTGGCGGCACTTATATGCCGTGGCACGACATGACGATGCTGGTCGAAGGCGACGTCGCACGTGCCTTGGACGATCTGGGCCGCAAGCGCTGGAACATTGCCAGCGGCAGCGATCTCGATCCCGTGCCAGAACAGCCGCATAGCGTCTGGCCTGAGGACCTGGAGCCCAGCTTCGACAACATCATGCTCGGCATTTCGCGGACCCGCGCCGCTTTCGACGGTTATGACGAAATCCGCGAGATCGAGACGCTGTTCGTCTCGCTGATAAAGCGGGCAAAGAAGTTCATCTACGCCGAAAGCCAGTATTTCGCGTCACGCAAGATCGGCGAAGCGATCGCCGAGCGCATGGCGGAGGAGGATCCGCCCGAAATCGTCCTGGTCAATCCGCAAGAGGCCGACGGCTGGCTGGAACAGCAGGCGATGGACACCGCCCGCGCGCGGCTTCTGAAGGCTATCGGCAAGGTCGACACCAAGAAGCGCTTCCGCGTCTATATGCCGCGCACGGCGGGCGACAACCCGATCTACGTCCATGCCAAGTTGATGATTGTCGACGATGAAATCCTGAAACTTGGCTCTGCCAATATGAATAATCGGTCGCTTGGTCTCGATTCGGAATGCGATCTGCTGCTCGATGCCACGCGCTTCGGGAACGAGGACGAGGTCGAGAAAATACGCCGCCTGCGTTGTTCGCTGCTGGCAGAGCATTGCGGGCTGGAGCCGGACGAAGTCGGTCCGCTGCTGGAGAAGTACGGATCGATGCACGCGCTCATCCAGAACCACCCGCAACCGGGACGGGCGCTTCGTATCTACAAGATTCCTAAACTGAACGGCATCGAGAAAGCACTGGCGGACGAGGAACTGCTCGACCCGGAAAGCGCGGAAGACATGTTCGAGCCGATCAGCGAGAGGAAGGGACTTTTCCGCCGGATCCGCAGGCCGAAGTAGCGCTCAGCCTTCGCGCAGCTCGTTAGCGAGAAGTATGAACTCGTCTGCACGCGGGCTGCCCTTGCGCCAGACGAGAGCGATCTCGCGGCTCGCGTTGTCGGACTTCAGCGGGCGCGCTACGACTTGCGTGTCATGCAGGATGCCTGCGTCGAGCGCCATTTTGGGCAGCATCGTCAGACCAAGGCCATTGTCGACCATCTGAACGAGCGTGTGGAGCGACGTGCCGATCATTGTCGCGCTCGCCCGCATTTCCGGTCGGTTGCAGGCCGCGAGTGCGTGCTCTTTCAAGCAGTGCCCGTCTTCCAGCAGCATGAGCCGTGCCTCGTCAATCATCGACGGCGGCACTTCCTTGGGCGGATCGCGCGGATCGTCCTTGGGGAAAGCGACGTAGAGCGGATCGTCGCAGATCTTTTCCGATTCGACTTCGCCGGTAGGGAAGGGGAGGGCGAGCAACACGCAGTCGGCCCGTCCGTGATGCAGCGATTCGATCGCATCGGCGCTCGGCTCTTCGCGCAGGAACAGCTTCAGCTTCGGCCGTTCCTTGCGAAGACGCGGGAGGATGCGCGGCAGCAGAAACGGAGCGATCGTCGGGATCACGCTCATCCGCAATTCGCCGCACAAGGGCTGTCCAGCGGACTGGACGAGATCGGAAAGCTCTTCGGCCTCGCGCAGCAGGCGGTGCGCCTTGGCGACGACCTGCTCGCCCAGCGGCGTGAAGCGCACGACGCGGCGCGTGCGTTCCACCAGCGTGACGCCCAGCAGCGATTCGAGTTCGCGGATGCCCGCCGAAAGGGTCGATTGCGAAACGAAACACGATTCGGCGGCACGACCGAAATGCCCATGCTCATGCAGCGCGATCAGGTACTGCAACTGCTTGAGCGTCGGCAGGTAGGTCGCGCTCACGCTTCCTGGTTCTCCGGCACGGGGGCGAGGGGGCCTTCGCCGATACGGGCGATCTTGAGGCGGCCATTCTCGACCCCGAAGCCGAGCTTTCCTTCGACGAGCTCAAGCGCGTCGCGCCCGAATTCCTCAAACCGCCAACCTTCCAGCATCGGCAGGCCCTTGCGTACGCCCGCGGCGAGCTGTTCCATGTCGTCAGACCGTGCGATCAGGCGTGCGGCAACGTCGATCTCGCGCGCGCGGATCTTGAGCAACAGCTTCAGCAGGTCGGCGACCAGCGCGCCTTCCTTGCCCAGCGGTGCGCCGCGCTTGCGTTCGGGCATTTCGTCGGCAGGCAAGGGTTCGGCGTTGTCGAGTACTTTCATCAGACGCTTGCCGATGTCGTTGTCCTTCCAGCCGTTCGACAGCCCGCGGACCTTGGCAAGGTCGGCCTGCTTCTTCGGCGGATGGCTGGCAAGGTCGGCCAGCGTCTCGTCACGCATGATGCGGCCGCGCGGGATGTTCTTGTCCTGCGCCTCGTTCTCGCGCCAGGCGGCCAGCGCCTTGAGGCGGCCCAGCATCTGCGGATTGCGGCCCGATGCGCGCACGCGGTGCCAGAGCGTGCCGGGATCGGTCGCGTAGTTCGACGGATCGGCTAGCCGCTCCATCTCCTGGTTCAGCCATGCGCCGCGTCCGGTTTTCACCAGTTTCTTGAGGATCTTGGGGAATATCTTCGACAGGTAGGTGACGTCGCCGACGGCGTATTCCAGCTGGCGTTCGGTCAGCGGGCGGCGCGACCAGTCGGTAAAACGCGCGCCCTTGTCGATCGCAGTGCCGAGCCACGATTCGACGAGGTTGGAATAGCCGATCTGTTCCGACTGACTGATCGCCATCATCGCGATCTGCGTGTCGAAGATCGGATGCGGGGTCTTGCCGGTCAGGTTGTAGATGATCTCCACGTCCTGTCCGCCCGCGTGGAAGACCTTCAGTACGTCCTCATTCTCGGTCAGCAGGTCGAGCAGGGGCTTGAGATCGATGCCTTCGGCCAGCGGATCGACCGCGGCCGCTTCCTTGCCGTCGGAAATCTGGACGAGGCAGAGCAGCGGCCAATACGTGGACTCGCGCATGAATTCGGTGTCGACGGCGACGAAATCCGCAGTGGCAAAGCGGTCGCAGATGCCGCGAAGCTCATCGGTAGACGTGATCAGATCGTGTATTTTCATCGAAACGGCGCATTAGTCCACCGGCCGGTCTCATTCAACGGCGCATGCGCCGTCGTGCCCCGATTTCAGGGATTTTGTGCCCGTTTCAGGCAGAGCGGCGGAAGAGGCGGCCGAAAAGTCCCGTGCGCTCGTTCGCTTCGCCCGCGACGACGGTATCCACCCCGGCGCTCGCTTCCTGCGCGTCGCGCACCAGCTTGTGACGCAAGGATCGGCCCGAAACATGCTCGGTTTCTGGCGTGAAACGATAGGTCGAGTTTTGGCGAACCGGCGCGAGCGTGGCGAGCGAGGTGAACAGCGTTTCGTCGGTATCGCCCGATTCGGCCTGCGCGTCGGTAGCCTCGTCATATTCGTCGCGCGTGATGACGGGCGCGTCGAACCACGGATAATCGTCGTTGCTGCCCACCAGCACGGCCATCGCGCGGGGCAGCCCCTGTTCCTCAATGGCACGGGCCACGGCAATGTGCAGCAGGACTGCCGTGCGCATCGCGGTAAGACGCGGGGCATCGTAATCGGCAAGCTCGGTCAGTTCTCCCGCTTCCATGTGCGGCAGAACCGCGTGATAGCGGCCGTAGATCGCGTCGAGGCCGGTCACGCCGATCTCGTTGTCGTTATGATCGAACCCGCCTTGCCAGCGAGGTCCGGCGCGCCCGTATCCTGCGACAAGCGCCTGCCGGTCGCTGGTCGTGAACGGAAAAACGTCGTCGCAATAGAACGCGGTTTCCAGAACGGGCCGAAGGTTCATCGCGTCGTCGGGCTTGTTACCGAACTGGGCCGGATTGCAGAAATCGATCCCGAAAGCGCTGATCGGTTGTCCGTGCACATCAAGCGAATCGATAGTCGTCGCCAGCTTGTCCCAGCCGGTGATCGTGACATTTTCGGGCTCGGCCGAAAGGGCGAGCCTGGCAAAGGGCCGCTCGGCAATCTCGCCAAGTCGTGCGTCGACGGCGGCAAGGGCCGCGTCAGGCTTGCCTTCGCGCAGCATCATCTCGACCTTCAGGCGGAAGCGGCGTTCCTCTTCCTCGGTGGCGAAAAGCTGACTGGCAAAGACCATGCGGTTCTCCTCAGGCGCTGCGCTTCAAGAGCTTGTTGAGGAAGCCGCCGAAGCCGCCCGGCGACTGGTCGTTGGCCGCTTCCTGCTCAGGTTCCGCTTCGCGCAGCCGCTTGCGCAGCGAGGCGCCGGAGACCTGTTCCTCTCCGGGCACACTTGCGAAGGGATCGTAGTCGTCGGGCATCGGCGCCAGTTGCAGCGGGGCGAACATGGCGTCGTAATTGCCGCAATCGTCCTCTTCACCCTCGGCATCCAGCATGTCTTCATACGCAAGGCGCGTGACGACGGGGGCATCGAAGAACGGAAAACTTTCATTGTTGCCGACCAGAAGCGTCATCGGACGGGGCATTCCGCGTCCCTCGGCGGTGGCCTTGATGGCCTGGTGCAGGCGGACGGCGATGAAGGCCGATGCGATCGCGGCTGCGTCCTGTTCCATCGCGTCGTCGTGATCGTCGGCGCGGCAGGCCTTCTGCGCGATCAGGACTTCGCCGTAGATTCCGCCAAGGCCGCGCACGCCGATTGTGGAATCGACGTTTTCGAAGTGGCCGTGCCAAGGTGCGCCCTGCGGGGTATAGGCATCGAGCATCGTGTCACGATCTGAGCCGGTGAACTTGTAGAGGCTGTCGGTGTAATAGACCGTGTCGATGTCCGGTTCGTAGAAATTGCCGTGCTTTTGTTCCAACTGCGGCATTTCGAACGGGGCTGAGATATCGACGCTGACGGCAGTGATGGGGCGGTTCGGGCGGTCGAGCTTTTCAAGTTTCGTTGCCAGCTGTTCCCAGCCGACGATGCGAACCGCGCTTACCGGGACCTTGATGCACAGCTTGGCAAGTTCGTTGCCTTCGTCGGCAAGGTCGCCAAGCTGGCTTTCCAGAATGCCCGCCGCAACGTCCGGCTGACCGCGACGCAGCAGCGCCTCCACGTCACTGAGGAAGGCGAAAAGCTCGTCCTCGCTGCCGAAAATGTTGCTCGCAAACATGCATGGCCCCTTAAGTCATCTGAGCATGGTTCTAACGGGGCGATGGTTAAGAAGAGTTTTAGTCACAGGCTTGAAATGCCGTTTACCATGTGGCGAGCATGAAACCGCCTCTGGAAATCCCCCTCGGCATGGCCTAGGGGCGGCGCCAATCCATTCATTTTCGATTGTTCGAGCGTAAAAGCATCATGCACCCCTATCGCACTCACACCTGCGCCGCGCTGACGGCGGCCGACGTCGGTTCCACTGTACGCCTCTCGGGCTGGGTCCATCGCAAGCGCGACCACGGCGGCGTCCTGTTCATCGACCTTCGCGACCACTACGGCATGACCCAGATCGTCGCCGACGAAGACAGCCCGGCCCTGGAAGTGCTAGACAAGCTTCGCGTGGAATCGGTCGTGACCATCGACGGCGAAGTGAAGAGCCGCGCCGAATCGACGATTAACAAGAACCTGCCGACGGGCGAGATCGAGGTGTTCGCCCGCGCGATCACGGTGCAGAGCCGCGCCGACGAATTGCCGCTGCCGGTGGCCGGTGAGCAGGAATATCCGGAGGAGATCCGCCTCAAGTACCGCTTCCTCGACCTTCGCCGCGAGACGATGCACAAGAACATCGTCCTGCGTTCGCAAGTGATCTCCTCGCTGCGCCGCCGCATGACGGATCAGGGTTTCCTCGAATACCAGACCCCGATCCTCACGGCATCGAGCCCCGAAGGCGCGCGCGATTTCCTCGTGCCCAGCCGCCTCCATGCGGGCAAGTTCTACGCGCTTCCCCAGGCACCGCAGATGTTCAAGCAGATGCTGATGGTGTCGGGCTTCGACCGCTACTTCCAGATCGCGCCCTGCTTCCGCGACGAAGACCTTCGCGCCGATCGCAGTCTCGAATTCTACCAGCTCGACTTCGAAATGAGCTACGTCACGCAGGAAGACGTGTTCCAGGCGCTGGAACCCGTTCTTGCCGGCGTGTTCGAGGAATTCTCAGGCGGTTTCACCGTCACGCCTGCCGGTGAATTCCCGCGCATTCCTTATGCCGAGGCCATGCTGAAGTATGGCAGCGACAAGCCTGATCTGCGCAACCCGCTGATCATTTCGGACGTTTCGAGCCATTTCGAACAGTCAGGCTTCGGACTGTTCGAGAAGATCGTCGGTTCGGGCGGCAAGGTCCGCGTGATTCCGGCACCGAACACGGCGGACAAGAGCCGCAAGTTCTTCGACGACATGAACAACTGGGCTCGCGGCGAAGGCTTCGCAGGGCTCGGTTACGTTACCCGCAAGGGCGGCGAGTTCGGCGGCCCGATCGCCAAGAACCACGGTCCCGAGCGCATGGAAGAGCTCTATAACGAGCTTGGACTTGGCCCCGATGACGGCCTGTTCTTCGCCGCCGGCAAGGAAAAGGACGCCGCCAAGCTGGCCGGCGCCGCTCGCACCCGCGTGGCTGAGGAACTGGGTCTGATCGAACAGGGCTGCTTCAAGTTCTGCTGGATCGTCGACTTCCCGATGTTCGAGTACGACGAGGACCTCAAGAAGATCGACTTCAGCCACAACCCCTTCTCGATGCCGCAGGGCGAGATGGAGGCGCTGGAGACCAAGGACCCGCTCGACATCCTGGCGTGGCAGTACGACATCGTCTGCAACGGCTACGAGCTGTCCTCGGGTGCGATCCGGAACCATCGTCCGGACATCATGTACAAGGCGTTCGAAATCGCCGGCTATTCGCAGGAAGAAGTCGACGCGAATTTCTCGGGCATGATCAATGCCTTCAAGTTCGGCGCGCCGCCGCACGGCGGTTCGGCACCGGGCATCGATCGCATCGTCATGCTGCTGGCCGGCGAACAGGCCATCCGCGAAGTCATCGCCTTCCCCATGAACCAGAAGGGCGAAGACCTGATGATGCAGGCCCCGACCGTGGTCAGCCCCAAGCAGCTGCGCGAACTGCACATCCGCACGATCGAGCCGCCCAAGGCGACTGAAGCCGAAAAGGTCCGCGTCGACCAGATCGGGGACTGATCGCATCCCGCGTGGCCGACCTTTCGTCTGTCGGCGTTTTCCGCCGGGGAAGCGCACCTGACGCTACCGCCGCGCGAGCAGGGTTGTGAAGAAGGGATCATTACGTTTTCATTCCCCTTGCAACGCCTGTGCCGCTTGACTAGGGCAAGCGGCGAGTTTCAACATACCGCTTTTACCGAGAGGGTTATCAATGAGCGACACCGAGGAACGCGTTAAGAAGATCGTCGTCGAACACCTGGGCGTTGAAGCCGACAAGGTGACTATGGATGCGAGCTTCATTGACGATCTGGGCGCGGACAGCCTCGACATCGTCGAGCTGGTCATGGCTTTCGAAGAAGAATTCGGGGTCGAAATCCCGGACGACGCTGCCGAAAAGATCACGACTGTCGGCGACGCCGTGAAGTACATCGAAGAGCACAAGGGCTAATCACCCGTTTGTTCTGCCCGCCGCAATAGCGGATCGGGCCTTCAACGACAGGCTCGGCCCGCTGGGCTGGGCCTGTTGCGTTTGTAGCGGATTTGCCGCGAAGAGTTTCCCGGAGATACTAAGATGCGCCGTGTCGTCGTAACCGGACTTGGCCTCGTCACCCCGCTTGGTGGCGATGTCGAAACGACTTGGAACAACCTGATCGCCGGGAAGAGCGGCGCGGGACAGATCACTCGCTTTGACACTTCCGACCAGAAGTGCACGATCGCCTGCGAAGTGAAGCCCGCCGATCACGAATACGGTTTCGATCCCGACAAGCGCGTCGATTTCAAGATCCGCCGTCAGGTCGATCCGTTCATCGTCTATGGCATCGACGCTGCCGGTCAGGCACTGGAAGACGCAGGCCTGCTCGACATGGACGAGGAAACCAAACTGCGCGCCGGTTGCTCGATCGGTTCGGGCATCGGCGGTCTGCCGGGTATCGAAAGCGAATCGCTGGTTCTGGCCAACAAGGGACCGGGCCGCGTCAGCCCGCACTTCGTCCACGGACGTCTGATCAACCTGATCTCGGGGCAGGTCTCGATCAAGTACGGCCTCATGGGTCCGAACCACGCGGTGGTTACGGCCTGCTCGACCGGCGCGCACTCGATCGGTGACGCGGCGCGCATGATCAAGGACGGCGATGCCGACATCATGCTGGCAGGCGGCGCGGAAAGCACGATATGCCCGATCGGCATTGCAGGCTTCGCGCAGGCTAAGGCTCTCAACTGCTCGTCCAACGACGCGCCGGAAAAGGCCAGCCGCCCCTATGACAAGGGCCGTGACGGCTTCGTCATGGGCGAGGGCGCGGGCGTCGTCGTGCTCGAAGAGTACGAGCACGCCAAGGCACGCGGCGCGACGATCTATGCCGAAGTCGTCGGTTATGGCCTGTCGGGCGATGCTTACCACGTCACTGCGCCGCACCCCGAAGGTAAGGGCGCGGAAAACGCGATGCGTATGGCGTTCAAGAAGGCGGGGCTTGGCGAAGGCGACATCGACTACGTCAACGCGCACGGCACCTCGACGATGGCCGACACGATCGAACTGGCCGCGGTTAAGCGCGTGCTGGGCGACGACCTTGGCGGCGCATCGATGAGCTCGACCAAGTCGGCCATCGGCCACCTTCTGGGCGGTGCGGGCGCGGTTGAGGCGATCTTCTGCATTCTTGCCATCCGCGACCAGATCGTTCCGCCGACGCTCAACCTCGACGATCCGGACGAAGGCACTGAAGGTGTCGACCTTGTCCCCAAGGTCGCGAAGAAGCGTGAAGTGAAGGCCGTGCTGAACAATTCGTTCGGCTTTGGCGGTACGAACGCCTCGCTGATCATGAAGGCGGTCGACTAAGCGTCATGAAACGCGGAATTCTCGTGCTGTTCGCGGTGGCGGTCGTCGCCATCGCGGGCATTGCGGGCTGGTTCGCATCCGGTTGGTACGCGGCCTCCGCCATCGAAGAGGACACTGCGTTCATCGTGCCGTCGGGCGCGTCGCTGACCTCGACTGCGGCCAAGCTGGAAGAACAAGGGCTGATCGCCTCGTCCGATGCCTTCCTCCTGCGCGCCAAGATCCTTGGCAGCGGCGATCCGGTAAAGGCGGGCGAATTCATGTTGCCCGCGGGCGCCAGCCCGGCAAACATTCTCGATACCTTGCAGCACGGCGAAGTGATCCGCCGCATGGTCACCGTGCCAGAGGGTCTACCCTCGATCATGGTGCACGAACGCCTGATGGCAGAACCGCTGCTGACCGGCGAGGTCGAGGTGCCTGCCGAAGGCTCGGTCATGCCCGACAGTTACGATTTCGAACGCGGGGATACCCGCGCTGCCGTGCTGGCCCGCATGCAGCAGGCGATGACCGATTTCCTCGCCGCGGAATGGCCCAAGCGCGATCCGGGCATTCCGGTGAAAACGATGAATGAGGCGCTGAGCCTTGCTGCCATCGTCGAAAAGGAAACCGGCGTGCCGAGTGAACGACGCATGGTGGCAGGGCTCTATTCGAACCGCCTCAAGGTCGGCATGCGGTTGCAGGCCGATCCGACGATCATCTACCCGATCACCAAGGGCAAGCCCCTGGGGCGGCGTATCAAGCGGTCCGAGATCGACGCGGTGAACGGTTACAACACTTACTCGATGGACGGGTTGCCGCGCGGGCCGATCACCAATCCGGGTCGCGAATCGATCCTGGCGGTGCTGCATCCTGCCGATACCAAGGCGCTCTACATGGTAGCAGACGGTTCGGGCGGACATGCCTTTGCGGATAGTCTTTCGGACCACAACGACAACGTCGTGAAGTGGCGCAGGATCAGGCGTGAGCGGGGCGAAATCCCCTAGGCGAGCAAGAACGCCACGATCCAGATCACGCCGGGCAACAGGATCACGCCTGCCAGATCGAGCATGAAGCCTGAACGGATCATCGCGGGCAGGGCGATGTGCCCCGAAGACCACGCGATCGCGTTCGGCCCCGTGCCGGCCGGAAGCATGAAACCCCACGAAGCCGCGATGGCGGCGGGCATGGCGAGCAGGATGGGATCGACGCCAAGCGCTGCTATAAGCCCGGCGACGACTGGAATGATGGCGCTGCCAGTTGCGACGTTGCTGGCGAACTCGGTGATCACGATAACCAGGGCGCAGATCGCCATTGCGACGACGAAAAGCGGCACGGCTTGCAACGGCAGGAGCATCTGGCCCAGCCAGTCGGCCAGTCCTGATGCCCCCATGCCGCCCGCCAGCGCCAGCCCGCCGCCGAAAAGTAACAGAACATCCCAAGGGGCGCGGTTTGCCTCTTTCCACGTCAGCATGGGGCGCCCCGTCCCATCGGGCAGGACAAAGAGGATCAGTGCGGCGATGATTGCGACGCTACCGTCGGTCAACGCGCCATCGGGCAGGCTATCGGTGAGGAAAGGCGCGACGAGCCACCCGACGAAGGCGAGGGCGACGATCACGCTCATCCGCTTTTGAGGCTGAGTCCAGTGATCTGTGCAGGCGAGAGAGGCGCGGGCCGCGTCGACGTCGAAGCGGTCCTCGGTCAGGCGCTGAACCCGCGCGATGAGAACCGCGGCGACCGGCAGAGAAATTGCGACCAGCGGCAGACCGAACGCCATCCAGCGGGCAAAACTGATTTTCACGCCCAACATTTCGTCCAGCAGTGCAACCGCGATGGCATTGGTCGGCGTGCCGACGATCGTGCCGAACCCGCCGATCGTAGCTGCAAAAGCGATGCCTATCGGCAAAGCGCCCGCGATGCCGGTCTGGACCGGCTCCCCGCTTTCCTGCGCTGCTCCGCCCGCGATGACGGCAAGCGCCATCGGGATCATGATCAGCGCCGACGAGGTATTGCTGATCAGCATCGAGAGAAGCGCCGTTGCCACCATGAAGGCGAGCAACATCGAGAACGCGCTATGCCCGCCGAGCCGGACAAGGCCGCGGGCAAGCCTGCGGTGCAGTCCCGTCCGCTCGATGGCCAGCGCCAGCATGGCGCCGCCGAGGATCAGGAAGATGATCGGCGAATAGTAGGACGAAGCAACGGTCTTGGCCGGAGATACACCCGCCATCGGCAGGACGACGAAAGGAAGCATCGCCGTGGCGGAAAGCGGGATGGCCTGCGTCATCCACCACGTCGCCATCCACAGTACGAGCCCTGCGGTGTGCCACGCGGCAGCTGCCATCCCGGCGAGCGGCGGGAAGAGGACTGTGATCGCCATTAGCGCCAGCCCTAACCAGAACCCGATCCTTGCCCCCGACACGCAATTCCCCTTCCGCTCGTCCCTTCGCGGTTCTAGCCTCGCTTCCGATGAGGGCAAGAAAGGAGTGGGTAATGAGCGAGGGACGGGTGCTCGGCATGGGCGGGCTGTTTTTCCGGAGCAGCAACCCCGATGCGCTTTCGGCGTGGTACAAGCAGCATCTCGGCATCGGGCCGGGTTGCGGAGACGCGGAAGGTCACCCTGCTGCCGACTGGTTCTGGTTTCCCGAAGCAGGTCCGATGGTGTTTCAGCCGTTCAAGGCCGACAGCGACTATTTCGCTGCCGACAAGGGCTTCATGATCAATCTGCGTGTGTCGGGCCTGGATGCGCTCGTTGCCCGTCTCGGCCAGAGCGGTATCGAGACGGAGCGGTGCGACGAATGGGATTCGCCAGAGACAGGACGTTTCGTCCGGATCCATGATCCGGACGGCAACGCTATCGAATTGTGGGAGCCGCCCGCCACCTGAAGGCTGACGGGCGGATATTGGTGCGGCGCCTTACTTGGGCGCCAGCACCATCACCATCTGGCGGCCTTCGAGGCGCGGGAAGGCTTCGACCTTCGCGATCTCTTCGACGTCGGCGCGAACGCGGTTGAGCAGGTCGAGGCCAAGCTCCTGGTGCGCCATTTCGCGGCCACGGAAGCGCAGCGTGCACTTCACCTTGTCCCCATGTTCGAGGAACTTGACGATGTTCTTCATCTTCACATCGTAATCGTGGTCGTCGATGTTCGGACGCATCTTGATCTCTTTGAGTTCCTGCGTCTTCTGCGTCTTGCGCGCGAGGTTCGCCTTCTTCTGCGCCTCGTAGCGGAACTTGCCCACGTCCAGGAACTTGCAGACCGGCGGATCTGCGTTCGGCGACACTTCGACCAGGTCGAGGCCAACCTCGGCGGCGCGGTCGATCGCTTCGCGCGTGTACATCACCCCAAGGTTTTCGCCCTCGTCATCGATGACGCGGACTTTGTCGACCTGAATGAAATTGTTGAATCGCGGCCCGCTCTTGACCGGCGGTTGAATTGAGCGGCGGGGTGGACGTGATATGGGGCCTTCTCCTCAGGCGGCTGAATACTACTAATGATAGGTGGGGTCCGCAGTGCGGCTTTGCAAACGGCTCCCCCCTCGTCGCGCGCGGTTTAGAGCCAAAACGAAAGTATTTAAAGGGGCAACCCGCCGCTAATTGCGCAGATGCCCCCGCGGTGTAGCCGATTGGTCGCTATGCGGCGGTAGACCAGAGCGGAAAACGCAGGAGTTTTCCGGCCGCAGGCACGATGGCATCGCCGCTACTGGCAGGCTGCAACGCGGCGCGGATCACGGGGTCGGCGGCGTCCATTCCTGCGGTCAGCGCGCCGAATGCGGGCAGGACCATGCGGCTCTCACTCGCGACGGCGCAGGGGCGCACGATGCGGCGGCCACGAATCGAGACTTGCAGGCGAGGGTGGAAATGCCCCGACAGTTCGGGCCGCGTCTCGCCCGGTTTCGCCTGGTGGCGCAGCAGCAGACCGCCTGCTTCCATCTCGGTCACTTGCGTCCCGCCCGGCGCCCGGCGCAGCCCGTGTTTCTCGTCGTGATTGCCGGTGATCCAGACCCAGTCCACTACGCGAGTCAGCGCGTCGAGCATCCCCTTTGCGTGCGGTTCGAGCCGGTCCGGTCCTTCGCCGTCGTGGAAATTGTCGCCCAGCGTGAAAACCCGCCTCGCGCCTGTCGCCTTGATCGCATTGGCCAGCCTTTCGAGCGTTTCGCGGCTATCATACGGGGGCAGGGGCTGCCCCGCCTTCGCGTACCAGCTTGCCTTTTCGAGGTGCAGGTCGGCAACCAGCAGCGCGTTTTCGCGCGGCCAAAAGAGGGCACGGCCATCGACCATGTGCCACTCCTCACTAGCGAAGGAAAAGGATGCGAACGAAACGGGAACCATGAGAGCGCTATTGCCGCAGCGCCCGTGGTTTGGCAAGCGCTGCTGCATGACCGAGTGGACAGAACAGACCGCCGCCGCGAAAGAGTGGTTCGAAACCCTGCGCGACCGTATCTGCGCCGCCTTCGAGGCGATCGAGCGCGAAGCCGGAAGCGAGGCGTCGTTCGAATATACTCCTTGGAGCCGCGAGGAAGAAGGCAACGAGAACCCGGGCGGCGGCGTGCGCGGCGTCATGAAGGGCGAGGTATTCGAGAAAGTCGGCGTCAACGTTTCGACCGTCCACGGCTCGTTCGCGCCGCAGTTTGCCGGGTCGATCAACGGCGCGAGCGAGGAAAGCCCTGAATTCACCGCGACCGGCATTAGCCTTGTCGCGCACATGGCGAACCCGCACGTTCCCGCGGTTCACATGAACACGCGGTTTTTGACGACGCAGGCGGCGTGGTTCGGGGGCGGTGCCGATCTCAATCCGCCGATCCCCTACGAGGAAGACACCGAGGAATTCCACGCCGCGTTCCGGGCTGCCTGCGCAAAGCACAACCCGACCTATTACGAGCGTTTTTCCAAGTGGGCGGACGAGTACTTCTTTATTCCGCACCGTAATGTGGCGCGCGGGGTAGGCGGCATCTTTTATGATCACCTCGAATGTGCGGACCTGCCGGCGTGGGAGCGCAACTTCGCGTTCACCCGCGATGTGGGCGAGGCGTTTCTCGACGTGTTTCCAAAACTGGTCCGCCGGCGCATGGGCATGGAGTGGGACCGGGCGGACAAGCAGCGCCAGCTCGAATGGCGCGGGCGTTATGCAGAATTCAATCTCGTCTATGATCGCGGCACGCTGTTCGGATTGAAGACCGGCGGCAATATCGACGCGATCCTGATGAGCCTTCCGCCCGAAGCGACCTGGACCTGAGCAAAGTTTCGACCGGATTTGTGACAACGCGGTCTTAACCATCGGGTCCTAATCTGCTGTAAGCGGGGTGGTCGCCACTTGCGCGCGTTGTCGCGTGCGAGAAAGTTGCCTGACATTTTCGGGGAACCTGCCCGCCCACAAAGAGTCGTGGCGGCAGGGTATCGTGAGGGTTCTATGCTAATTTCCGGTCTTGCACTGACGGTTTCGCTTGCGACGCCGCATCCTGCGTGCGTGCGCGACGTCGACTGTGTTGCAGACCCGGCGCTGACGCGCGCCGATGCGGCGACGCCGCTGTATCGCGGCGATATCGCGGCCATGCCGAAGCCTGTCGTGCTCTTGCTTCAGGACGCGCCCGAGGATTCGATTGCCGATCTCGACACCGGCGCGCTTGACGCCAAGCCCGAGGACGAAGTCGGTGCCGACGCGCCTGATGACGAGAATGTCATCATTGTCGAGGGGCAGAGCGGCGCGCCTGAGGGCGATCCCGCCGAACAGCTGAACGCGGCCACGTTCAAGGTCTCGCAGGCAGTGGACGCCGCGGTGGTCGAACCGATCGCCGAAGTGTACGACGAAGCCCTGCCCAAACCGATACGTCAGGGGCTTGGGAATTTCCTGCGCAACCTGGGCGAGCCGATAAACATCCTGAACTCGCTGCTGCAATTGAAGCCGGGCAAGGCGCTGAAGTCGCTGGGCCGTTTCGCGATCAATACGACGCTGGGCGTTGCGGGCCTTTTCGACATCGCGGCAAAAGACCCGATCAACCTCGAGTACGAGTACAACGGTCTTGCCAACACGCTCGGCTACTACGGTGTCGGCTCGGGGCCTTACCTCTATCTGCCATTCATCGGTTCGACGACGGTGCGCGATCTTGCGGGCCGCCTTGTCGACCTGTCGATCGTTCCGGCGGTGGCGGGCAAGCCTTTCAACGATCCCTATTTTGCGATCCCCGTCGGCGCGCTGACTTCGCTCGAATCGCGGATCGAGACCGATTCCCAGATCGACGCCATCCGCGAGAAGTGCGGCGATCCCTATGCGGCAACGCGCGATCTTTATCTAATCCAGCGCAAGGTCGAGATCGACCGCCTGCGCGGTCGTGTGACCGCAGACCTTGGCGAAATCCAGGAACGCCTCGAGTTCAACTGCGACATCGAGATCGAAACCGGGGTCGTCCCGCAGGACGGTGACAGCTTCGTCGAGGGGCAGACCACGCTTCTCCAGGACGAGGACGCCGTGCAGGTCGAGGAAACGGTCGAGGAGCCGGAGATCGAACCTTCGCCCGAGGCTGAGCCGATCATGGAGGAAGAAGTTTCGGACGCTGATCGTGTTGGCGCCATTCCGCAGCCCGGCTTTGCCGTCTGAACGCCTGTATCGATCAGTTCATCTCACCTGATCCAATCTGACGATAAGTGCGTCCCGCGGGGGCAATTCGTCACGCGCCGTCAGATCTGCGGCGCATTCGCGTAAAATTGTCATTGCATCGCAACTGCGAATGCGCACATCAGGATCACGATGCTGCGCCAATATGAACTCGTCGAACGTGTAAAGGCCTACGATCCGGAGGCGGATGAGGCGCTGCTCAATCGCGCCTATGTCTATACCGTGCAGAAGCACGGCACGCAGAAGCGCGCATCGGGCGATCCCTATTTCAGCCATCCGGTCGAAGTCGCCGGTCTGATGACCGACCTGAAGCTTGATCAGGAAACGATCATCACCGCGCTGCTCCACGACACGGTGGAAGATACGCTTGCCACGATCGACGATGTCGAGCGCAATTTCGGGGCCGAAGTGGCGCGGCTTGTCGACGGCGTAACCAAGCTGTCCAAGATCGAGCAGATGCCCGAGAACGAGCGTGCGGCAGAAAACCTGCGAAAGCTTTTCCTTGCGATGAGCGAGGACTTGCGTGTCCTGCTCGTCAAGCTTGCCGACCGGCTGCACAATATGCGCACGCTCCACTTCATCAAGAACGAGGAGAAGCGCCGCCGCATCGCGCGTGAGACGATGGACATCTACGCTCCGCTGGCAGAGCGGGTGGGCATGTACGAGTACATGCGCGAGATGCAGCTTCTCGCTTTCGAGCAGCTGGAGCCGGCTGCCTATGCAACGATCACGGGCCGTCTTGCCCAGATCCGCAGTCAGGAAGGCGGGCGGGTCGACGACATTGCATTCCGTATCAAGCAGGCGCTGGCCGCAGGCGGTGTGAATGTCGAAGTATCGGGCCGCGAAAAGCACCCGTTTTCGATCTGGAAGAAGATGGCGGAACGCCATGTGAACTTCGAGCAGATCACCGACATCATGGCCTTCCGCGTGATTACCGATACGCCGGAAGACTGCTATCGCGCGCTGGGCGTGTTGCACCAGACGTGGTCGATGATTCCAGGCAAGTTCAAGGATTATATCTCGACGCCCAAGTCGAACGGCTATCGATCGCTGCACACCTCGCTGGTCTATGAAAACTCGATGCGCGTCGAAGTGCAGATCCGCACGCAGGAGATGCACAGGACCAACGAGTTCGGCCTTGCCGCGCACTGGGCCTACAAGCAGGGCGGGCGCACGCCGGACGGGCAGGTAGGCTGGCTGCGTGACCTGATCGAGATTCTCGATACCGCTGCTGATGCGGAAGAACTGCTCGAACATGCGAAGCTGGCAATCTACCAGGACCGCATCTTCGCCTTCACGCCAAAGGGCGCGCTCTATCAGCTTCCCAAGGGAGCGACGCCGGTCGACTTCGCGTTTTCGGTTCATACCGACCTTGGGGCCAGCGCGGTGGGCTGCAAGATCAACGGCCGCCACATGCCGCTGCGTACGCCGCTGGCGAATGGCGATATCGTCGAGATCATCAAGGGGCCGGACAGCGAGCCGCAATTGGCGTGGCTTTCTTTTGTGGTCACCGCCAAGGCCCGCGCCGCGATACGTCGTTCGGTCCGCCTGAAAGAGCGCGAGGAAACCGCGCGCATCGGGCACGAGCTGTACGATTCCATCGTCGCGCGAATGCCGATGAAGATCGGTAAAAAAGCTTTGAGCGGTGCGCTCAAGCGGCTCGATCTCGAAGACGAGACCGCGCTGATGCTGGCGATTGGCAGTGCCAAGCTGACCGAGAAGCAGGTGATGGAGGCGCTCGTCCCCGGTAGCGCGGCAGAACTTCCCGACGACAGTTTCTGGCACGCCCCGGCGCGTTCGGTTCGCCTGCGCGGCCTTCCAAAGAGCGCGGAGTTCGCGCTGGCGACCTGCTGCCATCCCGTCCCCGGCGACCGTATCGTCGGCATCAAGGAAGGCCGCAAGGTCGAGGTCCACTCGATCGACTGCATGATGCTGGCCGACGAGGACGGAAAGCGCTGGATCGACCTGCAATGGGACCCGCGCAGCGACGGGGCGACAGGCAACTTGCGCGTCATGCTCTACAACCGGCTCGGTACCCTGTCGGAAATGACGGGCGTGTTCGCGGCGAACCACGCGAACATCACACATTTGGGGCTCCAGTCGCGCGACGACTTGTTCGGCACTTACGAGGTCGGGATCGAGGTTCGCGATCTGGCGCACCTGACCCGCATCATCAGCGCCCTGCGCGCCAGTGACGCGGTCGCGCAGGCGGACCGGATCTAGTCCTCGACGCTCTTTACCGGCACACGCACATTGCACACGTCTGCGCCGCCTGCCGCGACCTTGTAGAAATCATCGCTTCGGTTGGCGATCACATCGGCATACTTCGCGAAACTCGCGCTGTCGGTGTCGAGATAGCGCAAGCGGGGGCGTTCTTGCTCCGGCAAGTCGCTGGCGAGCCGCACCGAGACGATAGGTGTATGTTCGGCCTCGGTTTCGTAAACGCCGTATTCGCCCGTGCCGCGCGGCAGGATCGCCATGTGCTCAATCCCCTCGATCACCTTGCCGACGACCGCGATGTTGCGGTCGAGCTGGCGCGGGCCGTGCCCGATCACGGCATAGAGTTCCGCGCCGGTGCCCGCATCGGGCGAGAGGTCACGCGCCACGCCGACAGAGGCGTAGCAGTGCACAGGCCACACCCTGGTCGGGCGGGTCATCACGGGGGCTTTGCCATCACTTACCTCGTAAGAGCCGAGCTCGACCGCCACTGGAAGTCCGCGGACATAGCTGAATGCATCGGAATAAGGGTCGCTGAAATCGGGCGAGTTGTCTCTCTTGCGCGCGGGGGCAAGTTGGCTCGACGCTTCGACTTCGCGGCGACCCCTGGCCCCCCAAAGCGTCCGGATCGGGCCGTCCTGCCAGGCGATCGTGTAGGCGTCTTCGCTCGTCGGCACGATGCCGCCCGGAAGCGGCTTCGGCTCCGGGTTTTCGGGGTCCTCGCCGTTACCCCATTGCACGACCCAGTTGTCGACCGAGCGATAGATCGAAAGCCCGTCCCACCAGTGCGCCCGCGCCATCGTGCGGATGTTTTGGGTCCACGCGCTGGAGACCGGTTCCGGCATCAACTGGATCACGACTTCGCGGGTCTTTCCAGCGGCATCGGGCGTAAGTGTCATGACCAGCAGGTCTTCGGCCGGAATGTCGCGCCACTCGGACGGATCGGCAGCCTTCACCACGCCGCCGGGCGTTAGCGCGACGTCCTCGACCTCTTGCGCGGCGAGAGGGGCGGTGAGGGCGGAAGCAGCGAAAAGCGTGCCGAGCAAGGTCCTGATTTTCATGGGCCCGAGACTTGCCGCGCTGCGCCCGGCGTGCAAGCCCTCGATCAGCCCTTGTCCGCAAGATCGATCCGAACCTCGCGCTCGCGCGGGAGGTAGGCGGGGGCAGGCTCGTTCCCGGCAGCTGCATCGAGCCGTGCGGCGGCAGCCAGCATGTATTCGCGCATCCGGCAATGCATGTCCCAACCTGTCGCCGGATCGGGGGCGCGCGCGATCAGGCGCAGCCACATGCCGGTCGCGTCGTGGTCGACCACCTGTATCTTGGCATTCTCCTTGTCGCAGATGCCATCCTCGTCATCCACGAATCTGGCGAATTCCTTGCGCAGGGCGTCGACATCTGCGCGGTGGTCGAGCCTCAGGTGGGCGAGCTTGAGAAGGCTCGCGTCCTGCTTGGTCCAGTTCTCGAAGCTCGATTGCACGAACGAGGCGACCGGCGCCATGATGCGGCGATCGTCCCATGTGCGCAGGCGCAAGTGGGTAAAGCCGATCTTTTCGACGTAACACCACTCTCCATTGAACTCGACGGCGTCCCCGATCCGCGCGGTCTTGGCAAAGGCGATCTGCATCGAGGCCATGATATCGCTGAGCATCCGGCGTGCGGCGAAGGCAAGGACGAGCGAGAACATGCCCGCGCCTGCCAAAAGCGAGAAGCCGAGAGTATCGGTCACGTCGGTCTGGATGAGCACGATCCCGATCCCGAGAAGGATCAGGAGCACGATGACGATGCGGCGGATGGCCGAAAGCGTGGTGTAGTAATTTCGATCCTTCTCGTGTTCCGGCTTGCCGAGATCGTCGATCTGACTGTCGGCCACCATGTCGAGGATCGCCTCGATCACGGCAAGGAACACCGCAGCAATAGCGATGACGATCAGCAGCGTTTGCAGCGGATCGAGCAGCGTGTTGATCGCGCCCGAAAAGGTGAAAACAATGCGCCTGACAACCGCGAATGTCCCCGCAAACGCCAGAATCGCGGCAGGCGCCTTCATGGCGGCCAGGATGCGTCCGGGAAGTTTCTTGCCAAATTTGCGGCAAAAGGCGCGGATACCGGCCCAGGTCGCGGCGGCGGCGAGAAGAGCGACCAGCAGGACCAGCGGGATCGCGATGACTTCCCACCACGCCAGCGTCCAGAACGCGGGTGCGCGTAGCCATGGCGGCATCTTCTGCTCGAACTCGGTGGGGCCGAAACGTTCGTAGAGTTCAGGCACGTTTTCAACCGTCTGGCTTGCGAAAAGCCAGACTGGCTCGCCCCCATCGACCTGAAGACGGTGCATCCGGATCGAAACGCTGCGGTCCGAGGTCGAGACCCGCGCCAGCATCAGGTTTCGCCGAGGTATGCCTGCCATCGGGTTTTTGTCGGAACTCGTCACATCGACCGCGTCGGGACGGTCGGGAAGGCCGGCCCAGTCGGTTGTCATCGCCCGCTTGATGACCGAATGCAGCTTGCGGGCGTGCTCCGGCCCCTTGGCCGCCTGTTCGGAGACGGGAAGATAGGACAGGTCGAGAGCCCCCGACGCCTTGCGCCAGTCCTCGTTCCGTCCAGCCTCCATGAACGCTTCCATCAACGCCTGCGGCGTGTCGTTATCAGAGCCGGAGAAGGTGTTGCCCGCCCCCGGATTGATGGCATCGACTTCATAGACGTAAGGCTCGGACGACGAGTTTGCCGATTGGGCGAATGAGACATCCGGAGCCGCCAGACAGATTACGAAGCTGAGAGCAAAAACGACGATAAGCCAAGATCGGCGGAAAGCTGCAATTTTTGCGATCATGTATGATCGAACGCGGACCGCGCCGTTTCGTTCACGAAAACTCGTCTTTCCCAGCGCACTACTTTGCGCTAAGCGCCCCCGGGCAAGGGCGGTTAGCTCAGTTGGTAGAGCGTCTCGTTTACACCGAGAGGGTCGGGGGTTCGAGCCCCTCACCGCCCACCATCACCCGGCGCGAGAATGATCGCGCGGCGTGGATTTCCTGACATTGCTGTAACATATGCGCTGGAGCGGGTGAGGGGAATCGAACCCCCGTCGTCAGCTTGGGAAGCTGCTGCTCTACCATTGAGCTACACCCGCAAGTCATTGAAGAATAATGACTTTATTTGCGATCCAACCTCCGGACCTCAAAAAAACCGTGTTGGACGGATATTTTGGCCAAGATTTGATCGCAAACCTTTAAATTCAGGCACTTGGCATGTCTAGATCGTCAGCTCTTTTTCGAATAAGTTGCTGAAAATTAATTATATTTCTTTTCTGACCGAAGCGTCCAACCGCCTAACGTTCTGAAACTAATGCGTTATCAGGCTCGTCATAAGTCTCTGGCTGATCGAAAAGACCTCTGATTGGATAGGTTTGTTGGACGGATCGCCGCAAGCCTTTGCTAAAAAATGCAATTTTTGCAGCCATCGTAAGCCTCAAAAGCTTATGACGATCGCGAAACGGTGATTCGGCAGTCATCTCAGATCACTTCGCGTAAATCGCATAGGCCGAAGTTTACGAGTGAATTAGATCCTGCTGCGGTCTCCGTGAAAAGCGGAAGGTCGCAATCATGAACAAAGCGGACAATCGTCTACGAGAAATTCGAAAAAGGGCGAAGCTCTCTCAGAGCGACCTCTCTGCTGCAGCAGGCATCTCGCAGCCTGCGATCAGCCAGATTGAGAACAACACGCGGCCGTTGTCGCTTGACTACATGCGCACATTTGCGAGGATTTTTGAGGTACATCCAGTCGATTTTCTATCTGAGTTAGATAATCCATATGTCTCGAATGAGATACAGAGGACGGTCCTCTCGATGCTTAATCAACTGAACGATTCTGACCAAAAATTGGTGATTGTGATACTTAAAAGTTTGCTTGCTCACCGCGGTGATGTGAAAAACTTAGACCATGATCGAATGACGTCCTAAACGATTTTGGATTTCACAGATGAGTGACGCATCGCCTCAAGATTTCAAAGATTTTCTCAATCATCGCTTCAAAGAGCTGAGTGTCAGCGCCGCGCAAGCACGCGAAAAAAACTTGGCTGCAATGGGCAAGAGAGGTCTCAGCAACAGCGGAGCGGCAATACTGAGTGGAGTGCAAAATTTGGAGGAAGTACTCCGATCTCATGTGGCCGAAATAATCGAAATTACTGCTGACTGGTCAGGCGCAAATTTGCAGATGCCAGAAGCTCGCGAAATCGCCGTCGCCCATCTTCAGCAAGTGGTCGATGAGCTCGCAATCCCGCCTTATGCATTTCGACATGGCAGTGCGAAGATTAACGATAGTCAAAGAGAGGCACTGGAGCAGATGGTAGGAACAGTGCGTTCTAACATTGGCGTCCAGATCCGAGCATTTGCATTGGGAGTAGGAAGCCGCAAGTCACGAGAAGATCGTGCCATTTACGTCGTGAATGCAGACACGATTATTGGTGGAGTTCAGCAAGGGAATGGGCAGGCTTCCCAATCGACGGTGGTCACGTTGACTTCAAAAGAGATTTCGGCCGCTCTTGACCGTCTGGAAAATTCCATCCCCAACGAAGAAATCCGGAGAGAAGCTGAACCGGATATCCAAACCATCAAATCGCAACTTCAAAAGCTAGAGCCAAATCCAACAATCCTGCAGGAGGCCGGTAAATCGCTTCGTACGATTATTGAGGGTGCGGTAGGCGGGGCTGCGGGAGGGGTAGCGACTCCAGGTCTGCTCCATGCGCTCGGTGCCTTCTCAGCAATTCTCGGCATTGGATAAACGCCAAACCATCAAACCGATCCGTCCAACATTATCGATCTAAGTGGTCAATGTTGGACGGCTATTCGGGAATTTATCGTTTATTTTCAATGATAGTCTAATCTTGGGAAGCTGCTGCTCTACCATTGAGCTACACCCGCGAGGCGGGCTCCAATTCGCAAAGCTTTGTCGGAAGGTCAAACGATTCGCAAAACGTTGCCGCAAGAGCAGGCGTGAGGCGAAAGCAAATATGACAAGGGAGTCCTTGACGGTGCGTTCTTTGACGTCTGGGAGCCAGGGAGGCAGCGCCGTCTTCCACGGTGTAAAACAATAGCAGCAGGTCTGTTCCCGAGGTCGGGAGAAAATTTCGACGTCGTCCACCAAAAGGGAAACCGCAGCGCAAATGTCATATTGCGGTCAGGATAGTCTCATTGCCGGTTTGCACCAATTCTGCCAAAAGTCCGGTCGTCCCGATCGCGGAATTACGGATGGAGTTGCAATGCCCGAGTACCGTTTCCGACTGGAGGACAACGCGCCAAACAAGCGCGATTGCGTGATGGATTGCCCCGACCTCCCGTCAGCGCACCTGACCGCGAAATATGTCGCCAGACAACTTGCCGCCAAGGATATTCTCAAAGGTCGCCTGCGCTTGTCGCAGCTGCTTTTGATCGAGGATGAACTGGGCCTGCTGGTCGATAGCGTGCCGCTGGAGGACGCGATCTGCATTTCATGACCTGATAAGCTGCGCGTGCGAGCATGCGTGTCTTATTTGTAATATTTCCAGTCTGTTACAGCATTCGCACGTGCGTCATGCGACTGTCTTCGTAACGTCGCGAATCAGTAAGATGATGCTCCTATCCGGCCTCCCGACAACATCACGGAGGTTGAGTAATGGGATCGTCACGTTGGCTCCTCGGGGCCGCAATGGGGGCAATCGCGCTGGGCAGCGCGCCGGCCATCGCAGGGGAAATCGAAGGTAACGTCATCGACGCGACCGGCACGGCTGGCCTTCGCGCCGTCGAGGTCGAAATCGAAGAACTGGACCGCAAGGTCGCCACGGCCAGCGACGGCAGCTTCCGCTTCGTCGACGTTCCCGCGGGCACTTATACCCTCCGCGCAGACTATATCGGCGCGCAGGCGCAGGAAGTGAGCGTGACGGTCCCGGCAACGGGTTCGGTAGATGCGGATTTCACGCTCGCCGGTATCGACGGCCAGATCCTCGTCGTCGGCCAGCGTGCAAATCTTGGTAGCGCCCTTTCGCGTAAGCGCGCCGCCGATACCGTCAGCGATGTCATCACGCGTGATGCCATCGGCCAGTTCCCCGATCAGAACGTCGCGGAATCGCTGCGCCGCCTGCCGGGCGTCAACGTCCTCAACGACCAGGGAGAGGGCCGTTTCGTCTCGGTCCGCGGTCTCGATCCCGAATTGAATTCGACATCACTTAACGGCGTTCGTCTGCCGGCCCCGGAAAGCGATGTTCGCTCGGTCGCGCTCGACGTGATCAGTTCGGATATCATCGAATCGATCGAAGTGAAGAAGTCTCTCACGCCCGACATGGATGCCGACACCATTGGCGCCAGCGTAGAGATCAAGACGACCAGCGCCTTCGACCGCGAGAAGGACCTGCTCGTCGCCAAGATCGAGGGCAGCTACAACGAGAAGGCCAACGAGCTGACCCCCAAGGCCAGCCTCGACTTTGCCAGCCGGCTTGGCGAGAACGTCGGCATTTCGGGCGGCGTCTCCTACTACCAGCGCACGTTCGAAACCGACAACATCGAGGCCGACGACTGGACCGATGATGGCGGCACGCCTTACGCGCAGGAAATCCAGTACCGCGACTACGATGTCGAGCGCGAGCGCATCAGCGCGACGCTGGGTATGGATTTCCGCGCGGGCGAGACGACGGAGCTCTACATCAAGGGCACGTGGAGCCAGTTCGACGACCAGGAATACCGTCGCCGCCTGACGTTCGATTTCGGCGACTTCGAAGACGAGGACCTGCCGACCCTCGTGGGCAGCACGGCGACGTTCTCTTCCGACACGGCCGAATTTACCGTCGAACGCGATGTGAAGGATCGTTTCGAACGCCAGCGCATCTACTCGATCGTGCTGGGCGGCGAGACCAAGCTCGATAGCGGCTTCTTCGCCGAATACTCGGCCAGCTACGCAAAGGCCAGCGAGCGAGAGAACGGCTCGCTGGACCCGACGCAGTTCGAACAGGACTTCGAAGGCGACGGTGATGTGATCGGCGACGAACTGCTGATCGCGGTCGACTACTCCGACCCGCGCGTGCCGCTCTACCAGGCAGCGGGCAACACCTCGGGCTTCTTCGATCCGGCCGCTTACGAGCTGAAGGACATCGAGCTTACCGCGCTCTCGAGCGCGGAAGACGAAGAGTACGCCGGCCAGTTCGACGCGGAGTACGAGATGTTCATGGGCAACGCGAGCCTGACGCTCCAGGCCGGCGCCAAGGGCCGTTTCCGCAAGAAGACCTACGACAAGACGGTAGAGTTCTACGAGTGGGACGGTGATGGCGACTACACGCTCGACATGGTCCAGGGTTACCAGACCTACGACATCATCGGCATCTCGCCTCTGCCCGATTTCACCGCGCCGACCGACTACTTCTACGGCAATTTCGATCAGTTCGAGCTGCAGGAAATCGACAGCGAGTTCGACTCAAGTGTCGAGGATTACCGTGTCGATGAGGCCATCATGGCGGGATACGTCATGGCGACTTACGACAACGGCCCGCTGCGCGCGATTGGCGGCGTGCGGTACGAGCACACTAAGAACGACATTTTCGGCAACACGGTCACGCTTTACGAGGAAGACGCGACGCTTCCCGACGGCACGACCGCAACCGACGATATCGTCGTATTTGCGCCCGTGCAGTACGAGAAGGACTATGGCCACCTGCTGCCGAGCCTGAACCTGAGGTACGAGGTTCAGCCGGACCTGCTGGTCCGCCTTGCCGGTTATCGCAGTCTTGTCCGTCCCAAGCTCTCGAAGCTCGCCCCGCGCTTTGCCGTCGAGGTAAACGACGAGGACGAGATCGAGGGCGAGTTCGGCAACCCCGACCTCGATCCGTATGAGGCGTGGAACCTCGACGCCTCGCTCGAATGGTACATGTCGCGCACGGGCGGCATCAGCGCCGCGGTCTTCTACAAGGACGTGAAGAACTACATCGTCGACACGGTGCAGGAAGGCGTGACCTTCAACGGCATCTACGCCGACGAAGCGGTGATCCCGATCAACGGGCCCAGCGCTGAAGTCTTCGGCGCGGAGCTCAGCTTCTCGCAGGCGCTGACGATGCTTCCGGCCCCGCTGGACGGATTGCTGGTGCAGGCGAACTATACTTACACCGATGCGACCGGCATGGTCCCGACCGATGGCGACGCGACCGATCTTCGCAAGATCACGCTGCCTTCGACATCCAAGCACACGTTCAACGCTGTGCTCGGCTATGAGAAGGGCCCGCTCTCGCTGCGCCTTTCGGGCACGTATCGCGACAAGTACCTCGACGAGCTTGGCGACGAGCCAGATGAGGACCGCTACGTCGACAACCACTTCCAGCTGGATTTCAGCGCGAAGTATCAGCTGACCGACATGGTCCAGCTGTTCGGCGAGTGGATCAACATCAACAACGCCAAGTACGTCGCTTACAACAACCTCGGTAACCAGCGGAACCTGTACCAGTACGAAGAGTACGACTGGACTGCCAAGTTCGGCGCGCGGGTGGTCTTCTGATGCGCGCCATCGCGCTGATCGGCGCAGCGGCCCTGAGCGGCTGCGCCACCACCCCGATCGTTTCGCCTCTCGCCACGGCAGAAGTCGTGGCGCGGGGCGAGACTGCGCCGGTCGGAACGGCAAATGCCGATGCCGCCGACGATCCGGCGATCTGGCGCAATCCCGCCGACCCCACAGCCAGCCTGATCGTCGGAACCGACAAGAAGGCCGGGCTATACGTCTATTCGATGGACGGGGTGGTGTTGGACTACGTCGCTGACGGACGGCTCAACAATGTCGATCTGACCGACATGGGCGATGCAGGCATCATCGTTGCGGCAAGCGACCGTACCGACGAATTGAACGCTGCCATCCGGCTCTACCGGCTCGCTCCCGAAGGCAAGCTGACGGCGCTGGGCAAGGTCCCGGGCGGGACGGGCGAGGGCTATGGCTTCTGCCTCTACAAGGCGGCTGACGCTCTCCATGCTTTCTCGGTCCTCAAGGACGGCACGATTGCCGAGTTCGCGCTCGATCTCGCAACGCCTGCTTCGACCCCGCTCCGTTCACTCAGCGTACCAAGCCAGGCCGAGGGCTGCGTCGTCGATCCGCGCGACGGTACGCTTTACGTGGGTGAAGAAAACGCTGGCATCTGGCGTTTCGCAGCTGGCGCGACCAGCGGCGAGATCGTCGCTCCGATCGATAATGCGCAGCTGATTGCCGACGTCGAAGGGCTCGCCCTCGTGCCCGAAGGTGACAGCGGAGGCTGGCTCGTCGCATCGAGCCAGGGTGACAGTGCCTACGCGGTCTATCGCCTTCCTGACATGAGCTATGCGGGGCGGTTTCGTGTCGTCGCGGGCGAGTACGGTGCAACCGATGAAACCGACGGGATCGAGGTTAAGGCCGGCAATTTCGGCCCGATCTTTCCTGCCGGAATCTTCATTGCACAGGACGGTATCAACGCCGCCGGTGCGCAGAATTTCAAGATGGTCCGCTGGGACGAAATCGTCGCCGCGCTGGAACTGAAATGATTCACGAAAATACCGCTTCGCGTCGTCGTTTCCTTCAGTCGACGGCGGGGGCCTTTGCGGCCCTGCTCGCCAGCGGCTGCACGGCACGCAGCCTGTCCGCCGCTTCTGCCACGCCTTCCGCGCTCGGGCCGCTGGTGCCCGATCCGGCTGGCATTCTCGATCTGCCCGAGGGCATGTCCTACCGCATCATCTCGAAGCTTGGAGACGTGATGGACGATGGCCTCACCGTGCCCGACAAGGCGGACGGAATGGGGTGCATCGAACTTGCCGACGGGTCGCTGGCGCTGGTTCGCAATCACGAACTAAAGGTCCAAGATGCTCCGGGCGGCAACCTCGCCTCAGGCTTCGACACGGCTCCGGGCGGGGCTGTGCTGCCGGGCGGGACGACGACACTGATCCTCGACGCGGCGACGCTTGAAGTGAAAAGCCAGCACCGCTCGCTCGCGGGCACGATCCGCAACTGTGCGGGCGGCATCACGCCCTGGGGCAGCTGGCTGACATGCGAGGAAGACGTAACCAACCCCGGCGACGAAGCGACGAAGCCCCACGGCTGGGTCTTTGAAGTCCCCGTCACGGCGCCAGGCATGGTAGATGCGGTTCCGCTGACCGCAATGGGTCGCTTCAAGCACGAAGCCGCCGCTGTCGATCCGCGCACGGGCATCATCTACATGACCGAGGACCGCGACGAGAGCGCGCTCTATCGTTTCGTTCCGAACCGTGCTGGCCATCTGTCGGAAGGCGGGCGCCTTCAAGCAGCCCAAGTGACCGGCCAAATGGCCGACACGCGAAATTGGGACGGTACGGGTTTTGCTCCGGGTGGATGGGCCGAGGTTACTTGGATCGATCTCGACAATCCCGAAGCGCCGGAAGACGACCTGCGCTTCCGCGCCGCAGCGGCCGGCGGCGCAATCTTCGCGCGGGGTGAGGGGATTCACATGGGCGAGGGTGAGCTCTATTTCTGCTGCACCTCGGGCGGCGCGGCGAAGCTTGGTCAGATCTTTCGCCTTTTCCCGGGAGCGGGTGGCGCGCCCGATCGTATCCAGCTCTTCTTCGAAAGCGACAGCCAGGCGCAGTTCGACTACGGCGACAATCTCACGATCGCTCCCAACGGCTGCCTGATCGTCTGCGAAGACCAGTACACAGACCTCGTTGACAATCACTTGCGCTGCGTCATGCCCGACGGCACGGCCATTCCTCTCGCGCGCCTGCGCTTGCAAACCGAACTGGCGGGGGCATGCTTCTCGCCCGACGGACGGACGCTTTTCGTGAACCTCTACTCACCCGGCACGACCGTCGCGATTGATGTGGGCGGCGCCTATCTGTCGTAAATGCGACGTATGCCGTTAAGGGCGTTAAGTACGAATTCCTAGGCTGCCATAGACCGATTTTTGCGACCGGCATGTCGATTGACATGCCGCTTTAAGGAGAAGGTCAAGCAGTGGGAAGGCGTAGTCAGCCGCGTTGGGACATCAGGGTCGCCGGGGCATACCGGTCGCCTGCAGGCGCAGACGTCTTCGTCTCGGTAGCCGACATTTCGGAATACGGCTGCCGGGTGCTGAACCCGTCGCGCAACCTCTTCGTCGGCGACAGGGTTACTGTCTTCGTCGATGGGCTCGACCCGCACGAGGCTGAGGTACGCTGGCACGCCCGCGGGATCATGGCGGGGTTTCGCTTTGTCGATGCAGTCGATGCGGAGCAGCTGGACCTGCTGGTCGCGCACTGTGCGGGACGCGTGAAGCTGGTCCCGCAGCAGTGGCTAGAGGTGTCAGAGGGCGATCACGCCCCTTGATCGATCAGCGGATCGGGCAGTCCGGGTTGAGCCGGAAATTGAGGTAATTGTCGACCGAGCGCATGAGATCGTCGAACTCGTGCTCGAAGAAGTGGTTCGCGCGCGGGATCTCGTCGTGGTGGATAGTGATGTGCTTTTGCGTCCGCAGCTTGTCGACCAGCTTCTGAACCGCACCCGGCGTGACGACCGTATCGGCCGCACCCTGGATGATGATGCCCGACGCGGGGCAGGGCGCGAGGAACGAGAAGTCGTACATGTTCGCCGGCGGCGCGATCGAGATGAAGCCGCGGATTTCCGGACGACGCATCAGGAGCTGCATGCCGATGAGCGCACCGAAGCTGACGCCTGCAACCCAGGTGACCTGCGCCTCGGGATGAACCGTCTGCACCCAGTCGAGCGCCGCTGCCGAATCCGACAATTCGCCGATGCCGTTGTCGAAACTGCCTTGGCTGCGTCCGACGCCGCGAAAGTTGAACCGCAGGACAGCAAAGCCGCGCGCCGCGAAATCCTTGTAGAGCGCCTGCGTGATACGCTCGTTCATCGTGCCGCCGCCTTGCGGGTGCGGGTGCAGGATCAGCGCGAGCGGAGCGCGCGGACGCGGGGCGGGATGATAGCGGCCTTCGAGGCGACCTTCGGGACCGGGAAAAATGACGGAGGGCATGGAACCTCGTGAATTCGGGACGAACACCGGCCTGAAAGAAGGGCCGGGTGTGACAATTTGATGGTGCCTATATAGAAATTGCGCGCCTATTGACAATCTTGGTGACGACCACATCCGAAATAGGTGGCGTCCTGTATGATCCCGGAGCAGTTTTCCAAGCGATGAAGCGGACTTATCTCGACCATGCGGCCACCGCGCCGATCCTGCCGGAAGCGCGCGAGGCGATGTTGGCAGGGCTGGCGCTCGACGCCAATCCGTCGAGCCCGCATGCCGCCGGCCGCGCCGCTCGCCGTGCGCTGGAAAATGCGCGGGAGCGGGTGAAAGCGTCGCTTGAGTGGAACGGAGAACTGGTCTTCACCAGCGGGGCGAGTGAAGCGCTGATGCTGGCACTGACCCGGACTCACGCCGGACGGCGTGCGGTTTCGGCAGTGGAGCATGAGGCGGTGACGCGCCACGCCACCGGTGCACGGGTTTTGCGTGTCGATGCGCGCGGGCTGGTCGATCCAGACGCTCTGGGTGATGTTTCCGACACGCTTGTCGCCGTGCAGCAGGTGAACAACGAAACCGGTGTGTTGCAGCCACTCGGCTCCATTGCCGATGCCGTGCGGGCAGGGGGCGGAGTGCTTCTCGCCGATTGCGCGCAAGGGGCGGGCAAGATTCCGCTGCCCGATTGCGACATGGCGGCGATCAGCGCTCACAAGTTCGGCGGACCGCCGGGGATCGGCGCACTGTTGGTTCGCGATTTCTCGCTGCTCGCGCCGACAGGCGGACAGGAGCGTGGTTATCGTGGCGGGACCGAGAATGTCGCCGGCGCGATGGCCATGGCGGCCGCCATGGAAACCGGCCACGCGTGGATGGCAGAGGCACTGCGCCTGCGTGCAAAGCTTGAAGATGCCGTGATCGAGGCAGGCGGCGAGATTGTCGCTGCCGACAGTCCGCGCATCGCCACCATCGGTTCGGTCCGCATTCCTGGACTCGGTTCAGCGGTTCAGCTCATCCGGCTCGACGGCGCGGGGATCGCGGTTTCGGCGGGCAGTGCCTGCTCGTCGGGCTCGCTCAAGGCCAGCCGGGTCCTGACCGCGATGGGCATGGACGAACAGGCTGCAGCTGAAGTGATCCGCGTCTCGGTCGGACCAGACACGACCGAAGCCGACATTGACGCATTCCTCGATGTCTGGACGGCGTTGGCGCAGCAGGTGCGGGCCAGCGCATGATCTATCTCGATTATCAGGCCACTACCCCCCTCGCGCCCGAAGCACGCGATGCCATGATGCGCTGGCTCGAGGGGCCGGATGGCATGGGGTTCGCAAATCCGCATAGTCCGCACCGGCCAGGACGGCAGGCCGCGGCAGCAGTCGATCTTGCTCGCGAGCGGGTGGCGGCGCTGTTCCCTTCAGGCGGGAAGATCTATTTCACGGGCTCGGCGACCGAAGCGCTCAATACCGTGATCCGGGGGTGCGAGCCGGTGAGGGCAGGTGCGGGCATCGCGGTCTCTGCCATTGAGCATGCGGCAGTCTGGGATACGGCGCGCTCGCTATCGAATTCGTTTCATGAGTTGGCGGTGGATACCGAGGGTCTGGTCGACCCTGAGCCCGCGATCGCAGAAGGGGTTGGCCTGGTCGCGGTTATGCAGGTGAACAACGAGATCGGCACGATCCAGCCTGTCGCGCAGATCGCAAGGGCTGCGAAAGCTGCGGGTGCCCTGTTCCTATGTGATGCGGTGCAGGCGGCGGGGCGTATCCCGATCGCCCATGCCGACGCCATCGCGATCTCCGCGCACAAGCTGCACGGACCAAAAGGCATCGGCGCGCTTTGGCTGCGTGACGGGATCGAATTAGCCCCGCTCATCACTGGCGGCGCGCAGGAAGGTGGAATCCGGTCCGGCACTCTGAGTCCGGCCCTTTGCGCCGGCTTCGGGGCCGCCGCAAAGCTTGCGCAGGAACGGATGCAGGCGGACGCGGACCATATCGAGGCGCTCTGGGCCAAAGCGCTAGACCTGTTCGATGGCTGGACTGTCAACGGCAGCGCCGATGCGCGCTGGCACGGCAATCTCAACGTGCGGCGCGACGGGCTCGATGTCGCAAGACTAATGTCCGATGTCCGCAACGTCGCTTTTTCGGCAGGTTCGGCCTGTGCCTCGGGATCAGGCAAACCCAGCCGGGTCTTGCAGGCCATCGGATTGAGTGACAAACATGTGAAAAATTCGATCCGCCTAGGGTTCGGACGCTACACGGGACTGGATGACCTCGAAGAGGCAGCAGCGGCGATTAACGCTGCGGCATCGGCGCAGGGAATTTGAACGCATGGTTCGGGTCAACTTCACGACGGCAAAAGGCGACAAGGTCGCGGCACAGGGCGATGCGGGTGAAAGCCTGCTGACGGTCGCCCAGGTTGCGGGCATGCCGCTCGAAGGGACGTGCGAAGGGCAAATGGCCTGTTCGACATGTCATGTCGTGGTGGCGCCCGAATGGTTCGGCAAGCTGGAAACCGCGTCTGAGGACGAGGAAGACATGCTGGACCTTGCCGCTGGCGTGCAGGGGACGAGCAGGCTGGCGTGCCAGATCATGCTTGATGAAAGCCTCGATGGACTCGAAGTCGCGATTCCGGCCCACGTCCATAACGTTCAGCGTTGACGCGCCACGATCGCGCTACTTTCTCAAATCCCTGCGATAAATTTTGCGCTTTCCGAACGTGTGTTAACCACTGAACCTCCCATATCGGGGGGTGGCAGTTAACGAGCCTGTAGGGTGCCATACCGCCCGCGCAGCCGTACGAAGTGGTGGTTAACATGCTGGTAACAGGCGGAGTCTGAGCGACCTGCGGCCCTGTATTCGTTAACCAATGTCCGCAAGCATAAGGCGCAAGCATTCCTTGATCGCTCGCGGGCGAAAAGAGGAGCATGTTCAATGCGCCCTCTTGCAACGGTTCGAAAACCCTCGGCATTCTCGCCGCCGGTGCCGCCGTTCTCGCCCTTGCCACGCCCGGTGAGGCAGAGGCGCGCTCGGCAGGGGCCGCGATCATCGCGACCGCCGTTGCCAATGTCTCGCATGCCACGGGGTGCAACCGTTTCGGCGCGACCAGCTTCACCACAGCGCAGACCGTCGGCACCGCCGCTCTCGTCAGCCGTCCGCGTCAGCGCGCGATGACCGCGCTCGAAAAGATGCGGATGCAGCAGGCCAACCCGCAGCCGGCCGTCATGACCGGCACCGTGGCCCAGCGCCCCGCCTACATGCCCGCCATCGCCATGCAGGCCAGCGGCATCGCCGCGCCTCAGGCGACCCAAGCGGCAAAGCCCGTTCCGGCAGCCGAGTTCGGCATCAGCTGTGCCACCACCTTCGATGCCGCACGTCCGGGAATCGGCCACAAGAGCTTCGACTTCCTCGAAAGCCGCATCCTGCCGATTTCGACCACGAGCTTCGATGCGGACTGGAGCCGGGTCGCAGGCAAGGGCGTTGCAGCGGCATCGGTCGTCGCTGCCGACAGCGGTGCAGGTTCAATGGAAGACCGGATCGCGGGCGTAAACCGTTGGGTGAACCGGAAGGTCGCCTATGTCTCGGACGCCAAGCTCTATGGCAAGGCCGACTATTGGGCCAGCGCCCGCGAAACGCTGAGCAAGGGGAAGGGCGACTGCGAGGATTACGCCATCGCCAAGATGGAAATCCTGGCCGCGATGGGCGTCTCGCGCGACGACATGTACCTGACGATCGCACGCGACCTCGTGCGGCGTGACGACCACGCCGTGCTCATCGTGAAGTTGGACGGCCGTGCAATCATGCTCGACAACGCGAGCGACGCGTTGCTCGATGGCGACCGCGCAAACGACTATCGCCCGATCATGTCGTTCAGGAAGAACGCCAGCTACCTGCACGGTTACTGAGTAGGCAGGTCGCATCCAGCGCCGGGTTACTTCTCGGTCAGCGCCGTATCCAGCCCGCGTGTGATCGGCTTCAAAAGATAACGCAGCACGCTCTTTCGTCCGGTGATGATCTCCACCTCGCAGATCATGCCGGGCATGATCGCAAGCTTCTGTCCGCCATGAGCAATATAGGCACGGTCGGTTTCGATCTGGGCGAGGTAGAAGCTCTCGCGCAGGTCCTCGTCATAGACGCTGTCCGCGCTCACCTGACGGACCTTGCCACGAAGACCGCCGTAGATCGAGAAATCAAAGGCGGTGACCTTCACGTTCGCCGGATCGCCGACCTTGATGAAAGCGATATCCGACGGTCGGATCTTCGCCTCGACCAGAAGCCGGTCGCCGGTCGGCACGACCTGCATGATCGTCTCGCCCGGCGAAACGAAGCCACCGACGGTCGAAACCTGCAAGTCGTTGACGATGCCGTCCACAGGCGCGCGCAATTCGTTGCGCGATACGCGGGCCTCGGCGCCCTTTATCGATTGCTCGTTCACCGCGATGCGGGTTGCCAGTTCGCTACGTTCGTTCAGCGCCTGCTGCTGGAAATCGAGCTGTGCGCCTGAGAGGTCGGCCTGGGCTTCGCTGACTGCGGCGCGGGCGCGCTGTACGCCTTGGCGGGCAGCGGCAAGACGGCCCTGAATATCGACGACGTCGCGCTGTGCGGTGAGTAGTTCGGTCTGCGGAACAATGCCCTGCTTCGCCAGCGGGGTCAGCATGTTCACCTGTTGCTGCGCGAGCTTCAAGTTGCTTTCGAGCGAGGACGCCGTGGCTTCGCCCTCCCGAAGATCGCGGCGGCGCTGCTCGACAGCGGCCGCCAGAGCCGTCTGACGACTGCGCGCGGCGGCAAGGCGGACTTGCTGCAAGCGCTGTTCTTCGGCGCAGACGCTGCCGGGTTGGCATCCGGCACCTTCGCCCGATGCCTCCTGCCGCAGGCGTTCGGCGCGCGCGGAAAGCCGGTCGGTCTCGGTCTGGAGCTGGCCAAGCTGGCTCGCGCTCTCGCTGTCGTTCAAGCGGACGAGAAGCTGGCCGCGCTTCACCTGTTCGCCGTTCTGGACGAGAATCTCGTCCACGGTCGCCGGATCGGCAGCCTGAACAACCTGAACCTTGCTGTTCGGGATGACCTTGCCCTGACCGCGCGTGATGTCGTCAAGCGGTGCGAAGGCCGCCCAGACCAGCAAAAGGAAAACGCCAATGGCAGCCGCCACGATCAGCCTTCGGCTCGCGTCGAGCCGTTCCCAGCGTGCCTTCAGATTAGAGATCATGCGCCCGGTTCCGCGCTTTCTGTATCGTGGTCGGTGACAAGACCCGGTTTTACCGCGGCGGCATCGGCTGTCCCTGCTGGCGCTGCGGCAGAGGGCGCATCACCGTGCTTGGCGACAAGCTGTCGATACTTGCCCGCCTTGGGTAGTTCGAGCCGCCAGGCCTTCGTGGTGTCGAGACGTCCGCCGATGTCGGCCCGCGCATGGCGATCCTTGACGTCGGGCGCGATCGTCAGTCCGTTCTCGTAAAGGCCACTCGATGTGTCGAAACTTTCCTCAAGCTCGGCCATGCGAACGCTCGGGATCATCTCGCGCGCGCTGTAACGGGCGCTGAAGGCCTGCGAGCGTCCCAGCGAGCCGTTGAAGCGGTAGAAGATGTGGCGGCCAAGCTGGCGCACTTTGCCGAGCGAATAGGCCCAGCGCGGTACCACGTAGTCTGCATGGTAGTGCGTTGCCGAGCCGACGCTCGCCTCGACATGGCCAGCAAGCGCCGAGCGTGCGACACGTTCTGCCTGCGCCCACGCGCCGGCGGCTGGGCGGCGACCAAGCGATCCGTCGCAAGTGAAGCTGAATTGGCAGACCCGCTGATCCGAGCCCTGGTAGACGACGCCGCAGACCGAATTCGGATAGGCCGGGTGACTCACACGGTTCAGCACGACTTGCGCGACCGCGCGTTTGCCGTCTTCGGGTTCGAAACCTGCTTCGTAATAGATCGCCTGGGTCAGGCAGCGTTCGGCATTGGCCGGAACCGCTGCGGGCTTGAACCCGCGCATCTTTTCGACGGGAAGGTCCGAGAAGCGGATTTCGGCATTACGCTCGATCGCGGTGTCGCCCTTTGCGACCAGCTCGCTCTTGCTGCCTTCGGTCAACGCGGCAACGGCGCGCTTCTGTGCGGCCACGCGGTCGATCTTGAGCGGCACGGCCTTGGCCTCTCCGGTTAGCCCACCGGGCATTAAGGTTGTGCTCGACAGGACGAGCAGGGGCGCTGCCGCAAGGACGCCAAGCAGCAGCGCGCGAACGCCGATGCGGCGCGGCGCGTTTGCCTCGGCAGGGCCGGGCTTAGCTGCGGGTGTCGATACCGGCACTCTTGATAACCTCGTCTTTCTGGCCGTCGGCAACGATCTTGCCGTCGTTCACGATTATGACCCTGTTGCACAATGCAAATAGCGCGGGACGATGAGTCGCCACAACCAGCGTCTGTGAAGGTGTCAGGCTTTGTGACAGTGAGTCGATAAACAGCTTTTCCGTCTGTGCATCCATCGCACCCGTCGGTTCGTCCATGAACAGCAATTGGCTGGGCGAAACGAACGCGCGGGCAAGAGCGAGGAAGTTGCGCTGTCCGCCGGAAAGCGAACGTCCGCCTTCGCCAACGGCGCGGTCGAAACCGCCGGCATCGCGCGAAAGGAAACGGTCTGCACCGACCTTGCGCAGGGCGGCGATCAGCTGCTGTTCGCTTGCCCGGTTTCCCGCGAGGGCAAGGTTGTCCTTGATCGTGCCGGAGAACAGGCTGGAGTCCTGTGCTACGAAGCGGAAGTTGCGGCGAATGTCGTGCGGGCGGTATTGGCGCGCATCGATGCCGTCGATCAGAAGTGCACCCTCGTCGGGCTGGAACAGGCCGCAGATCACGCGGCCCAGCGTCGATTTGCCCGCCGCGACACGCCCGATGATGGCAATGCGTTCGCCCGGACGGATGGTGAGGTTTACGTCCTTGAGCGAGGGCACGCTCGACCCCGGATAGGCGAAATTCACGTTCTGCAGTCGGATGTTCGCGCTGCGCACCTGCGGGGGCAGGGCGCTGCTGCCCATCTTGCGCTCATCCTCGCCGTCCCAAAGGTGTTCGATGGAATCGAGCGTTTCGCTCGCCTGTTTCCAGCGCGTCAGAAGGTAGGCAAGCTGCCCTGCCGGGGCGAGCGCGCGTGAGGCCAGCATGACGATGGCGATGATAGCGCCCATCGAGATGATGCCGGCATCAAACATGTAATATCCGCCGATCACTAGCGAGATCGTGGAGATCTGCTGGAAGGTTGAAGCGGCACCGATCGCAGTGGCGTTCACTTCGCGCAGGCGTTTTTGCGACCGGCTGGCCATGTCGGAAATGCGGCGCCAGCGGCCCAGCATCTCGCCTTCGCCAGCGATGCTCTTCAGCGTTTCCAGCCCGGCGATCGATTCCACAAGCTGCGTCTGCTGAAGGCCGTAGTCGGCCTGCGCGTCGCGGGCGCTGTCGGTGATCTTTCGCTGAAGGCGGACCCCCAGAAGGATCATGCCGCTTATGATAATGAGCGGGATCAACGCCAGCGGGCCTGCGATGATCGCGATGAAACCGATGAAGATGAACAGGAAAAACACGTCGACCAGCAAGACGATCGTTGTCGACGCGAAGAAATCTCGAACAACCGCGTATTCGCTGACCCGCGCAACAAGGTTGCCGGTGTGGCCGGTCTTCGCGGCAAGCGGCATCGACATGACGCGTGAATAGATCTTTTGCGACAGGCTGATATCGAGATCGCGGCTGATCTCGTCGAGCACGTTGGTTCGCGCCTTGCGTAGCGCGAATTCCAGCGAGAAGGCGATGAACACGCCGATGGCCAAGACCCACAGGCTGGCCGTCGCCTGGTTCGGAATGACGCGGTCATAAACGTTCATCGTGAAGATCGGCAGTGCGACCGCGAGGAAGTTAATGATCACCGATGCGGTGATGACCGGCCAGAATTCACGGCGGCGACGTGCGATTTCAGACCAGAACCAGTGGCTTCGCGCACGCTGGTGCCAGGGCTGTCCTGCATCGCGCAGCGTGGCGGGATCGCCTTCGACCGACAGGATCGTGAACGGGCCGCTACCGTTGAACTGGCCGACAGGCTGCCACGTGTCCCCGGTGTCACCCGGACGCCATGCGAGAACGTCGTCACTTTCACGGTCGAGTAGTACGGTGAGTTCGCCAGCTGCGTCGCGCAGAATCAGCGGGTAATACGACTTCGCAACCGGCAGGCGCTTGGCCGGGCTCTCGTCATGATTGAGACCGAGCAGGTCGAGCGCGGGCTTGGCCTGGTGCCAGGGCAGGGTGCCATCGACCGCAAACGCCAGCGATGAGGCCAGCGTGGCCGGAGCGAACGGCGTGTCGAAATGACGGGCAAGACGGGCCAGGCAGACGATCAGCGGATCGACCTGCCTGGCCTGCTGTTCCCCTGCGGTTTGCGGGGGGAGTTCGAACTTCTCCGGCGCAGCGGAATTCATCGAAGACCTCGATCCCGGGAACTGCGCGCGGCAGTCCCCTTACTTCGGATAGACGCGGCTCTCGCGCTCGGCCGGGATGTGCGGACCGTAGTCGAAACGTTCGCGTTCGTTTTCACCGGCACCATAGTGCGGCGGAACCGAAAGCGCTTCAAGGAAGCGATTGGTAGCTGCCAGAGTTTGGTACTGTGCGAAAATTTCCGAGAAACGGGCGGTCTCGAGACGGACCTGCACGTTGTAGCGCGTATTCTGCGCATCGAGCACGTCGAGCAGCGACCGGCGGCCGACATTGAACTGACTCTGGTAGGAGTCCAGCAGATTGTCGGTGACCGTGCTCTGCGTGGCAAGCTCGCCAACGATGCGGCGCTGCGTTTCGAGGCCGTTCCATGCCATGCGGACGTCTTCCTCGGCCTCACGCTCACGCGTGTGGAGGCGGAAGCGGGCCTCGCTCGAACGGCGGACCATTTCCTGATACTTGGCGTGGTTGATGCCGCCGTCGAAGATGTTCCAGCGCAGGTAGGCGCGGGCCATCAAGTCGTTGGTGGTGCCACGGAAACCGTCGATGTCGTCGCCGGTGCGGGCATAGGCTTCGACACCCACAGTCGGAAACAGATCACCCTTCGCGCTGTCGGCGAGAGCACGCGCGGCGTCGACGTCAGCCTTCGCTTCGAGCACGAGCGGATTGCGGGTGCGCGCAAGACCGACGGCGTCCGCTTCGCTCGGCGGCAGCATGGCTGACAGATCGGGCGGGGTCATGACATTGTCGATCGACAGGCCGGTGAGCGACTGCAGGCGGATCTTCGCGTTCTGAAGCGTTTCGGCGGCCTCCGCCTCACGAATCAGAGCGGCCTGAAGGCGTTCCTCTGCCTGCTGGCGGTCGGCGATCGAGATCGAGCCTTGTTCGACGCCCTGGTTCAGGCTGCCGACCAGTTCGCGATGGAAGCCGGTGTTGTCCATCGAAGCGGCCATGACGCGCTGCTGAAGCATGACGTCGAGGTATTGGCGCGCAATCTGGAGGGCGACAAATTCCGAACGTTCGAGAACACGGAGCGAAGCACCGTCCACGCGTGAGGCCTGACGCAGCAATTCACCGCGGCGCCGACCGAAGTCGATCACGGTCCAATCGACGCGCACCTGCGCTTCCATCGGGTAGAGCCAGTCGTCCGAGATGCCGAGAGAGCGGCGCGTCGGATTTTCCAGCTTGCGGGCACCGATGTTGCCTTCGATGTCCACGCGCGGCGCATAAAGGCCCTGGGCCTGCTTACGCTCGAACTGGATGGCTTCCTTGTTCATCTGTGCCTGGCTGATCTGCGGATTGGAATCGACGCCAACTGCTACCGCTTCGCCAAGCGAGATCGGTGCGCCCTGAGCAAGGGCAGTGCCGGACACCGAGGCGCTGAGAAGGCCTGCGGCGACGGCGGCGAACTTGAGATAGGTTTTCATGTCCGTCCCCCCTTACTGGACGTTGATTTCGACGCGGCGGTTCTGCAGCTCGCGGACGCCGTCCGCGGTCGGAACGCGCAGGTTCGTTTCACCGAATGCAGAGCTGGATATGGCTGAATCCATCACACCGCGCGAGGTGAGGTAGGACGTGACGGAGTCGTTACGACGTCCCGCAAGGCCCATGTTGTAGTTGTCCGAACCCGAGGTGTCGGTATAGCCACCAAGCGTGACCGTGACGGTCGAGCAATCTGCCAAGCCCGCGATCGCGCTGTCGAGCGTGTTGGCCGCCTCAGGCGTGATCTCGGCCGAATCCCAGTCGAAGAACACGAGGAAACTGCCGGTGTTGCACACGGCGGGCGGGGGCGGGGGCGGGGGCGGGGTGGGCGGCGCCGGCGGTGCCATCCAGCGCAGGTAGGCCGCATCGCACTTACGGATCGAATCCGCGTCGCGCAGGTCGTTCTTCATGAAACCGATGGCGATGGCGCACTGCACCTTCGCCTCCGACGCCCACATGTAGCGGGTGTCGGTCGCGTTGACGATCGCGGGATCAAGCGTCGCAGCAAGCGATGCCTCATACCGCATCTCCAGCTCCGAACGGAGTGTACCGTCGTCCAGCGACTGGAGGTCGACAGCTTCCTGCGCGAACGCAGGCACGGTTACGACCGTCGCGAGTACGGATACGCCCGCCAGGACTTGCCAGCTTTTCATTTTCTAAGGCCCCCTATTACCTTAAGAACTCAATCAGGCTGCTGCGACTGCGAGGTGGGCGGCATCATCCGCGCCATCGGGCAGTGCCGCCATCTGGAAGTGCTGCCCTGCAACCCCACTGTTCAGCAGCGCTTCCATGATCTCGGTTCCTACCGAACCGTGCTGAGCCGATTCCGGTGCATTGTCAACAACATGGTTCACCAGAGCAGTGATGTCATCGGTCGCCGTGACTTCCTGCAGTGCAACGCGTACCGCATCCATCGCTCCGGTGCCCTGGACACCCTCTGCACCGTCTCCGGCAGGCACGCCGATGGAGAGCAGAGCCTCAAGGACATCGCCGCTCACGCCGCCGTTTGCGGCGTGGCTCGCGCCGACGAATTCCGCACCCGCCTCGGACGAGTGGCCAAGGTCGGCAACGTCCATTTTCGGCGCGTCATTCGCGGCATTGAAGGTGGAGCGCGAAGCCGAGGAGGTTTCGTCGGAGAAGTGGCTGGAGTGATCGGCCATCGAGATCGCTGCGCTGTTACCGGGCATGTTCGCCATGGGCGAGACATGTGACAGATCGACGTCGACTGGTGTGATCGCGTTCACAGCCATCGCAAAATCGATGTCCGTTGGTTCGAAATTAACCATTTCCGGGGCATCGAAAAGCGGGGTGGTATCGAGAGCGGTCGAAACCAGCAGGCCGGGAACCGCCGCGGCGAGCAGGGCTGCTTCGGCTTGGCGAAGCTGGCTGTCGGCCGGCTCACCTTCGTAATCCGAAGAAGTGGCGAAGCCGACGTCGGCCAGGACATGCTCTTCACCGTCCATGACGAAGCTGCCTTCGCCGAAGACCGTGGCATCGCCGCCTGCGGCCATATAGCCCTGACCTTCGGTGCTCAGCGAAATCTCGGTGATTCCCAGAGCTTCGGCCGTAGCCACCGAACCGTCAGCCATCCAGACACCAAAGCCGTCGAGCTCGCTGCCTGAAAGGACGCCGTCACCATTACCATCGTAATTAGCTCCGAGCGCTTCGAGATCGGTCAGACCGTCGCCGCCGAAAACGAATTCTTCCGCGCCCGAAACAACGCCGTTGCCGTCGTTGTCGTGGAACAGGATGCCGTCTTCTCCGCCGACCCAGGCCGTGGCGACTTCGCCATTGCCGTAGTCGTAGGTCATGCCGGCTTCCATGCCGACCAGTTCGATCCCGTCGCCATCGAGGTCGAGCACGACGGGCGGCACGACCGGGTTGATCGTAAAGCTGTCGGTTTCCGTATCGCCGTCGGCATCGGTGACCGTCACGTCGAAGTCGAGCGAAACGGCCTGAGCGTCAGTGCGCGTCTGGATTAGGCCGATGTCGCTGATCTTGACGACGTCGGTGTCATCGGTGTTGCCAACGCTGGCGAAGGTTACTTCGACCTGGTTGGTGCCACCGTTCGCTCCGACTGCACCGTTAAGCTCGATCCCGGTGCTCGAGCTGGACAGGCCAGCCGAGGACGAGAGCAACTGGGCACCCGAAATTAACCAATTCTCGTTCGCGCCGTTGAAGTCGTTTTCTTCGATGACGATGAAGCCGTCATTGTTGTCGAGGGTCGGCTTATAATTGCCGATGACATCGCCCGCCGTGTAAACATCTTCGGTGCCGACGATCATGATCTTGGTCGTCGTGATGGTCGGATCGTCAGCATCGACGAGCTTGAGCACGACGATCAGGTCTTCATTGCCGAAACCGTCGATCTGGATGGTCAGGCCGTTTACGAAGAGATTGCCGGAGTCGCTAAAGATGCCGCCCGGATCGTAGTCGAACAGGTCGAAATCGAGCACTTCGTAACGCTGGATCGTATCGCCGGCGACGCCGTTTGCATCGTTGCTGATCGAGGCCCAGGAGAGATCGCCAAAGGCGGTCTCACCGGCCGAAAGCACGGTGTTGCCACCCGCGCTGAGATTGCCGGCATAGGCCTGGAATTGCACGAAAGTCGGCTCGTCCGCGTTAAGCTCGGAGACGACGATTTCATACTGGCTCGGCGAACTGCCGGCGAGGTTGTAGCCATCGCGGCTGATGATGTCGGAGAACGGCACGATCGAAGTGAATTCGAAGTTCGTGTCGAGACCGACGGTATATTGCTCGGTTCCCAGATCGTAATCGATGAAGCCGTTTGCGGTCTGCGTGGAGCCATCGTTGTCGACATAATCGAAAGAGAACGTCCACGTAGCCGTGATCGGATCGAACGTCGGGTCGGAAATGTTGCTGATCGCAACGCCCGCAACCGTGCCGCCGGTCAGATTGAAAGTCATGGCGGTGTCGATCTTGCCGTCCAGCAGGCCATCGGTGCCGACGTCGAAGGCAAAGGCGCCGGTTGCTTCGAGGGGGTAGGTTACCGAAGCGATTTCGGCGAACTGGCTGTCCTCGATCGGGGTCGTGATCGCCGGCCCGTCGTCTTCGAAGACGAAGTGGCTCTGGCCCAGATCGATCGATGCCGTGTCGGTGTCACCGTCATAGTCGGTCGCCGTGGCGACAATCGTCAGGACATCAGCGGCAAGCTGGATCGCCGAGGCGTCGTCGTCGCTGGTCGTGTCGCCATGCCAGATGTTCGCCGGATCGGTCTGATCGCTATAGGTAACGGTCAGCTGACCGTTATTTGTGTCGGCGGTGATGAAGAACAGGACTTCATGTGTGCCATTAACATCAGACGGACTGTCGCCGATGTAGCCGAGGACGATGCCCGAGGGGTCCTGGTAGAGCTTGATCGCCTCGCCCTTGCCCGGTGTTGCCGTGTCGCTGTCGTCAAGGACGAACAGGCCGGATTCCACGTCCTGCACAGAAAGGTTCAGCGCGTAGGTCACCGTACCCGGGCCGTCCGCACCCCAACCGGCGGCGTTCACATCCGCATTGGTGAAGGTGAAGTTCGCGGCGAGGTTCTGGGTGGCGAAATAGACGCCGTCACCGCCATCAGCCGGCAGCGGGGATTCGTCGAGGGTCAGCGTGCCGATGTCACCTTGTGCATTGATGTCCGGGTTGTCGTCGTTGAACGCGATGTTCCCGCCCAGATCGACGGTTTGCGTCGCAGTTTCGCTGTCGCCATCCGCGTCGACGATCGTAACCGAATACGTGCCCTGGATCTTCAGATCGGCAAGTGGGATCTGGTCATCGAAAGAACCGCCTTCGATGTGATCGATCACCCCGAACTGGTCGAGCGTCAGTGCACCGGTGGCCTTGTCGACGGTGATCGTGAAGACGGTGGAACCGGCAACGTCGTTGCTGTCGGTCGCGCCGCTGATGACCACGGATCCGGCCGTGTCGGTGGTGGTGAAGAGCAGGATGTCGTCGCCGCCACTGTCTAGGCCGCTGTCACCGCCTTCGGCGACCTGCAGTGCAAGACCGTAGGTTTCTGTCAGCGAACCAGCGCCGTCCGCCCCGTAAAGCGCGCCTTCGTAGCCGAAGATGTCGGCGAGCGAGAGCGATGATGCGTCCTGATCGGGCAGGGCCGAGTCGCTGGTGATCGCGACACCGGCATCGATCGCGGCCGCTGCGGCGACCGCCGGACCATCGTCGTAGAAGGTGACCGCGCCGCCGACTTCGGTGGAGCCTTCGTCGGTGTCGCCGTCGTTGTCGGTGATCGTGACGGTGGCGGTGATGAGCCCTGCCAGGTCCAGCGTGTCGTTGTCGTCGGTGGGATCGAGATGCTCGAGCGCGACGTTCTGCGTCACCTTGAGCGAGCCGTCAGCGAGGATCTCGACAGTGAAGGCCGTGTCCGCACCATTGTTGTAGGTGCCGGAGATGACCGTGTCGCTGGTCTGCTCGAGCGTGATCGCCAGATCGCCGTCCGAGGTCATGAGCGAGGTCGTGCCGTCACCGCTCAGCGAAAGGGTGTAGGCCGGAGCGCCTGCCGCATCGTCGGCGCCGTAGAGCAGCGTTGCCGAGATGA
>NZ_LYWY01000005.1 GCF_001661915.1 Croceicoccus pelagius | reverse complement strand
TAGGCCCTGTTGACAAACTGATTGGTCCAGAGGCGGGCGGCGGCGATATGTATGAAGCCGAGATAGCTTGCTGAGGTTTTGTCGTATCGGGTTGCGAGGCGGCGCGAGCATTTGAGCTTGGCGAAGCACCGCTCAATACGGTTCCGCAAGGCGTAGGTGACGGTGTCGTGCGGGATCGGCTCTTTGCGATTGGCCTTGGCCGGGATCACTGGTGTTCCGCCACGCTCGGTGATCGTTGCCCGGATATGATCGCTGTCATAACCCCGGTCAGCCAGGAACACGCGAGCCGTCGGCAGGTCATCGTCGACCAGAGCATCGAAGCCTTTGAAGTCAGATACTTCACCTCCCGTTACTTCCGCCCGGACAGGGAGGCCGTGAGCGTTGGTAATGAGATGGATCTTGGACGTGAAGCCACCTTTTGAACGGCCAAAACCCTGTCTTTGAGTCCCCCTTTTGCGCCCGCTGCCAAGTGGTGCGCGCGGATCACGGTGCTGTCGATCATCTGGACGCTGTCTGGCGCTGCGCCGCTATCGTTGAGGGCATCGAGCACCAGTTCCCAAAGTCCGGCCAGGGTCCAGCGCCGGAACTGGCGATACACGCTCGACCACTTGCCGAACTCTTCAGGCAGATCACGCCAGGCAGCACCGGTTCGAGCAATCCAGAAAATACCATCGAGAACAAGGCGGTGGTTGGAGGCCGGGCGACCGCCTTGCCCCCGGATCGCTATCAAAAAGGGTTCAAAGAATGCCCACTCGGCATCCTCCATCAGCAACCGCGCCAAGATAACCTCCGCAAAAGCTATCTTGAATCACATCTCGCAGCGATTGTGAATCCAGTTTGTCAACAGGGCCTAGTGTAACACCATGCGATCATTTTGTTTAGTCGGTTAATGACTCACCGACGAGTGGAAGCGTGCTGAAAATAGGGTTGGACCAAGATGTTTTCAAGTTTTTTGCATTTTTTCAGAAGACATTGGGAGATGATTGCGATTGCCATCGTAATTATAGCTGCTTGGGTCAACGCAATTTATCTCGTCATACTATAAGTCATTACTAAAATCATGACTGGGTTAGGGGCCACCTTTTGCTCAACAACAAGCAATTGTGTCATAGGCCTCGATCCGCGGCGGCCTCTCTCTCTCTCTCTCTCTCTCGCATTTTGGTTAACTATGCTCATCGGCGCTGGCTAACCATTGATTTGGGCCGCAGTGGTTTTGTAAAGTCGGCAAGACATCGACGGCGGGTGCTTGGAGTGCAAGCAGAGGTGTATAAAAAGCGTCACTGGCATTTTACCGGCAAGCTTCGTTTAGACTCGTTAACCTTCGCGAATTATTAAACAGCTTTCACTATCGGTGCGCGATTCAAGGATTTATGGGGAAAACTCGAACGAGACTGGATTGTAGACGCAGTTTTTTAACGCCTGACGTCGTCCGTGATATCGCCATCTTAACGGTTGCGTATTTCATCGCAGGATATGTCGGAATCTCTCTCGCGGTACCTCCAGGCTACGCAACGATTGTATGGCCGGCGTCGGGCGTCGCGCTGTGCGGTTTGCTGCTGCGGGGAGGCAAATTGTGGCCAGGAGTTTGGCTGGGTTCATTCCTTTTCAATACTGCTAGAGATTTTGAAGCTTCGCTGGCAGTTGAGCAGAGCTTAGTCCTGTTTACAAATGCCGCGATAATAGGCGTCGGTGGTAGCTTCCAGGCATTTGCTGGGCTTTGGATGGCTAAGCGTTTCTCGGATGGCATCGAACTTTCAGATTTTCGTCAAACTGCGTTAGCTATTCTGCAGGTCATTTTCCTGCCGTGCCTCATCGCCCCCACTATTGGCGCCTTTGCACTTTTTGCTACCGGCTCGATCGGTCCGGATTTGCTCCTGCAGAATTGGCTTACTTGGTTTTTGGGCGATCTGCTTGGCGTAGCCTTAATCAGTCCCATCCTTCTGCTCTCGCGTTGGTCACCAGTTTCAATTCTGTGGTCTGGCCGCAATCTTCAGGGCGCTAGCCCTCTGGTTGCGATTAGCCTCGCGGCCACGGTGCTTATTACCTTCTATGCTTGGCAATTTCTTTCTGAGCGAGAGTTTCGTCAGGCGGAGCAAGACCTCACTGAAATGGCCGCAAACACAGATGAGGCGTTGCGGTACCGCTTGCAAATTTATCAGCGAGCGTTGGAGAGTGGGTCGACTTTCGTAGCTCTGAACGGAGAGATTACACCTTCCGTATGGCGCGAATATGTAAAACGGATGAACCTTGACCGTTCCTATCCGGGTATGCGTGGCTTCGGCGTATTCGAAGAAGTGGCGGGCGAAGACCTCGAAGACTTTAGAGGTCGTTTCGCGAATGAGTTTGGTGAGAGATTTGAAGTCCATCCACAGGCGCAAAGAGAAAGGCACTTTATAATAAACAGGATAGAGCCACTTTCGGAAAATTTAGCTGCGTTAGGCCTTGACCTAGCTTTCGAGGCGGGGCGGCGCGAGGCCATCGCACTTTCTACAAAACATGAAGCTGCAGTTCTGACGCGTCCGATCGTGCTAGTGCAAGACGCACGAAAAGGCGCTGGCTTTCTGCTAATCCTGCCTATTCTTGATGATGGCGGGAGGCCAACGGGGCGATGGATATACGCTCCTTTGGTCGCGGAAGAACTACTGAGCGTGTTGACGCCGCAACAAGGGGCGGATTTTGCCTTGCAAGTTTTCCATGGTGATGTTGGGGGGCAAGCCGATCTTCTATACGCATCTGGATGTGTCAGTGAGCATCCAAAGTTTGCACTTGAAAAGACAATCACCTTAGCCGGACAACCGTTTCTATTACGCTGGACTAGCTTGCCTGCGTTTGAGCGGAGTTCGACCTCTAGTGCTCCATTTGTTGTTCTTGTCAGCGGTCTAATGATAACCTTACTTCTTGGTGCCCTATTGATGACCTTCATCAAAAGGGAGGGCCACGTAATTCGTGAAGTTACAGAGGCAACTGCCGAACTCGCTGTGAGGTGGTGCCGGTTTCCTGGACAGGATGCTAAGCTAATCCCGACCTGATGGATTGGTACGGGAATGAAGACGACGAGAAAGCGCTACAGCGCGGATTTCAAGGCCAAGGTTGCGCTGGAAGCGATCCGGGGCGACCTGACGCTGGCGGAGCTGGCAGCCAAGCACGGTGTCCACCACACGATGATCGCATCGTGGAAGCGCCAAGCCATCGACGGGATGGCAAGCACCTTCTCCGGCGCCGGCGATACGGCCAGGGCCGTCAGCGAGAGCGAGGTGGAAAAGCTGCACGCCAAGATCGGGCAACTGGTCGTGGAGCGGGATTTTTTAGCAAAAGCCTTCGGTCGATGAGCGTGGATCGGAGGCGGGCAATGGTCGAACCTGCTCACCATCGCTTGTCGATCTCGGCGCAGTGCCGTCTGCTGCTTATCAGCCGCTCGTCCTATTACTACGCACCGGTGCCGGAAACGGACGAGACGCTGGCGCTGAT
>NZ_LYWY01000004.1 GCF_001661915.1 Croceicoccus pelagius | reverse complement strand
CAGGCGCTCGACCTCATCGCGGAATGTCTTGAGAGTATCGAGCTCACGGGCCTGTTCGAGCACGAGCGCTCGCAGCGCTTCGACGTCTTCAGGCAGGTCCGCTTCTATCAGCATGGAGACACTGAATCAGTGGTGCGGTATCCCGTCAAGCGGCAATCTGCGGTGCCTTCGGGCGACGTCCGCCGTGGACACGCCGCCAGTCCAGGCCCTCCAGCAAAGCGCCCAGTTGTGCCGCTGTAAGGCGCATTACACCATCGCGGATGCCGGGCCACTTGAAGCCGCCCGTCTCCATCTTCTTGGCCATCAAACACAGGCCCGTGCCATCCCACCAGATCATCTTGATCCGGTCGGCTCGCTTGGCCCGGAACACATAGATCACGCCGGAATAGGGCTTGCCGCCATACTCGGCGGCCACCAGTGCCGCGAGCGAGTCCGGTCCCTTGCGAAAGTCCACCGGGCGCGTTGCGACCATCACCTTTGCGCCAGTACCCAATGGACCAACGGGCCCGATCATCGCGTCTCTCGCAGCGCAGTGATCACTGCCGAAATCGTGCCCGCATCCGCTCCGCACCCGATCTTCACCGTGATCCCGTCCACTTCCAGTTCCACCGTACTGGCCTTGCCGCGGCGTCGCCGTCGTGTCGGCTTGTTCCTTGGTGCCGGATCGGGATCGGGCATCGCATCGATCACCGCCGGAACGAAGGTCTGCTCCGGCTTTGCAGTCTCAGGAACTATGAGACCGTGTTCTTCCATCTGCGCACGCAACTGGCGACGCCAGGTGAAGAGTTGTGAAGGAACCAGGCCATGACGGCGCGCGACCGCGCTCACCGACTGCATCCCCGAATAGCTCTCGGCGACAATCGAGGCCTTCACCTCCGGCGGCCAGTCCCGACGCTTGCCCGCGCCGGTGAAGACCTCAAACCGCTGAACACCGTTAGTGCCAGTATCGTCACATGACATCGTCATAGCACCAACGCCCCTCCCGCAGATCAGGGCGCGGAAACTCGACGCTTCAGATCAACGGCGCAAGGTGGGGACGCGACAGCGCTTACGGTAAATTGGCTCGTCCTGACAACGAAATGAGCGATGTATGACGGTCGGACACTTTCATGACGATCCTGTTCACTCATTGATATCTCCTGTGACTTTTCGTCGGCATCAATATTAAGGCTTCACGCACGTGGCCGCAGCCGCCGAGTTTCAATCAATTGATTGATTTAAAAGGGTAACCATGCAACCGATTGGACTAGACCGTCCCTGCGTAACCAATGACAAGGCACGCAAACACAAGAAGGCCAAAGCGTTGCCATGACGCAGCTTCACCCAGAACGAAGACTGCAATGATAATTGTCGCTATGGGGACAGTCGCGGCCAGTGCCGGAAGGATCAAACTGAGTGGCCCACCTTCCCGTATTAAGGTTGCAAGGGCGTAAAAGGAAATCATGTAGACGCCTAGGCAGACAACACTCCACCCAAGGTTCCGAAAAGCATCAGTTCGGCCCAGAAGCACACTGCCTCCGACTTGACCTGCTGCACCGATTAGAAAGAGTATTACTACCCTCGCGGTAATTGTTACGGTTACGGACATCTTCTAAACCTTGTGATGACTTCATACCGGGCACTTCAAAGCGTCCGGCTTTTTATTCGAAGCGTTTCCTGATTAGGCCTAAGGCCCTGACACAAAGGAAGACGGCCAGGCGGGCCGTCAGCCCGCCTTGGCCAATCATCAATTTAATACCATTTGACGCCCAAGGAGATGCCGTACGTCGCCGGCAGGCCAGTCGCCCGAACCGCAACCGGTCCATACGAAATCGCGTTCTGAATATTGTAGGTATTGAAGATATTTTTGCCCCACGCCGATATGGTCACGCGATCATCAGCGAATTCATAGCCGAGGCGAGCATCGACGAGTGTGTATCCATCAATTCGGTATGGATATTCCAACTGTGTCCGGTTCGCCCCAACTCCGCTCGGAAAGGCCAATCTACTCGCGCCTACGTATGCATCCACGCTTGATCTGTAGTTTACCGTGCCGCCCACGAACGCCGTACCGCTGCCCACAGGCACACGATAGTCGATGTCACCGATTAGCGTCCATGTGGGCGCAAATGGCAGGCGGTCGCCACTGAAATCGGTAAATTCGCCGTAGGTGTTGATGCTTTCGTACTCATCGACCTTAGTCTTCAAATAACTTCCGGATCCAGTCAGCGTCAGTCCGGCAATCGGCCGCAAAATGAGATCTGCCTCGACCCCGAAAATATGGGACTTCGGAATATTCTGCAGTTGCTGCAAAAGCCCGAACAGGTCCGATGTGACCGTCCCCTGGACCTGCTTATCGCGATAATCAGAATAGAAAACCGCACCGTTCAGCTGCACTAAATTGCCAGCGAATCGAGTTTTTACGCCCGCTTCATACGAGGTCACTGCTTCCTGCTTCGCAGGCTTCAATTCAGCCTGCGTTGCGGCCGTAATTGCGGGGTAGCTTCCCGCTTTGTAGCCTCTAGCGACGTTCGCATAAAGAAGCGTGTCGGGCGATGCCTGAAAATCAATGCCAGTTTTCCAAGAGATGTTGTCCTCAGACAATTTGTCCAGATAGGGCGTACCGGGAAGCAGCTGGTCATTCAGCGGATAGCAGTCGGTGGTCGAAAGTGGCACTGACTGCCCGCCCAACAGTTCACCCAACAGCGTGAACAGCTTCGCTACATTTCCGTCACCAGGACTATAACCGCAGATGTATGTGTCATTTATCGACTTTGTGTAGCGTGCACCAGCCTTAAAAGTGAGGTCCGATGTCAATTCGAACTCGCCATTGGCAAATACCGCCCAGTTCTCAATTTTCGCACGAGTGTCAATTCCCGATGCGTTTATGAACAGGTTATCGGCGTTATTAGAAGCCGCATGCTTGTAGGTAATCCACTGGTCTTCATTGACCGTACTTTTGTTGTATAGCCCACCCAGCGTCCAACGAAAGATCGCACCGACAGTATTAGCGTTCGATAGACGGATCTCTTGGTTATAGTCCTCGATTGACCCATCGTCCTGGGGCGCATCAACGATCTGGAAATCCGTACCGTCGAGATCAAAAGCCATCTTCTGCGAAAGATGATTGTACGTCGAGATCGAGGTCAACGTTACGCTTTCCGAGAGATCTAGGTCAGCCCGAAGAATAGCCTGGAACAGCTTGCGATTGCCGCTGGGTCGCGCCTCGTCTGTCGACCAATTTGCCGCCCGGCGAACATTGAGCGGAGCCAGAACCGCATTGAGCTCCCCGACAGATGGAGCAGTCGGACTTGCCAGTATCGAAACCAACTGCAGCGCCTGCGGGTCCGAGCGATCGACTGAACCGTTAACGTTAAGCTCGAGTTTTAGTCTGTCAGAGGGCCGCCAAGCCATAATCATGCGCGCGGCCACGTAGTCTGAGGTGGTGCCGGTTTCCTGGACAGGATGCTAAGCTAATCCCGACCTGATGGATTGGTACGGGAATGAAGACGACGAGAAAGCGCTACAGCGCGGATTTCAAGGCCAAGGTTGCGCTGGAAGCGATCCGGGGCGACCTGACGCTGGCGGAGCTGGCAGCCAAGCACGGTGTCCACCACACGATGATCGCATCGTGGAAGCGCCAAGCCATCGACGGGATGGCAAGCACCTTCTCCGGCGCCGGCGATACGGCCAGGGCCGTCAGCGAGAGCGAGGTGGAAAAGCTGCACGCCAAGATCGGGCAACTGGTCGTGGAGCGGGATTTTTTAGCAAAAGCCTTCGGTCGATGAGCGTGGATCGGAGGCGGGCAATGGTCGAACCTGCTCACCATCGCTTGTCGATCTCGGCGCAGTGCCGTCTGCTGCTTATCAGCCGCTCGTCCTATTACTACGCACCGGTGCCGGAAACGGACGAGACGCTGGCGCTGAT
>NZ_LYWY01000040.1:371130-382016 GCF_001661915.1 Croceicoccus pelagius | reverse complement strand
GTTGAATAGCCCCTAGATTTGTGGACGCCTTCTTTCCTAAATTTGAGGACAGGAGGCGACGATGGGGAAAGCTAATTTCAGCGACGAGTTCAAGCGTGATGCGGTGGCCCAGATCACCGAGCGCGGCTACCGGGTGACCGAGGAGCGCGACATCCTAAAAAAAGCCACCGCGTATTTGACCTTTGGCCACTTCGTTCCGCCAGGGATGCAAAGTGAGATACGCGTTCGTTGCCGAGCATCGCACGCTGTTCCCGGTGCGCGCGATGTGCCGGTGTCTGCGCATCCAGCCCAGCGGCTTCTACGCCTGGTTGAAGAACCCGTTGAGCAGACGGGCGAAGGAAGATGCTCGGCAGACCGAGCTGCTCCGGCAGGCATGGGAAGACAGCGGCAAGGTCTATGGCTATCGCAAGCTGCATGACGACCTGCTCGATCAGGGCGAGACTTGCTGCCCGAACCGCGTGGCGCGTCTCGCCAGTCTGGCGGGTATTAAAGCGAGGATCGGCTACAAGCGCAGGCCGGGCAGCTATGGTGGCAAGCCATCCAGGGTGGTCGACAATACGCTGGCCCGCCAGTTCGATGTCGCGGCACCCGACAAGACATGGGTGACCGACATCACCTACATCAGGACGCAGGAGGGCTTTGCCTATCTGGCGGTGGTGATCGACCTTTACTCCCGCCGAGTGGTGGGCTGGTCGATGCAGAACCGCCAGATGATCCAGACCTGGCGATCAAGGCAGGCAGACACCTATGCGAGGAATTGCTCGAACCCCTTCAAGACCATTGGGGCAGGATTGCGATCCGGTCTGCGTATCGCTCGTGTGAGGTAAATGGCTTTTGCAATGCGATGCAGCGCAAGAAGAAGGCCGGCTACACCTGTGCTTCGAACGAGAGCAATTTCGCGGGGCACATCTGGGATCGCCTCGATGTGAACGGACACATGGGGGCGATGGCTTGTGAGGTCGTTCCCAGTTTCTGGGCCAATCACCAAGAGCAAGGCGATTGGCAGATACTCGCTCGATGGATCCACGAGCACCTCCCTTACTCAACGCTCTATTTCTTTCCGACCTATTGGGCATTCAATATCGGCTGGCATGAAAGCCCCAAAAAGAGCATCAAGAGCTACGCAGAGCCTGCCGGAACATTCACTCCCTGACGGAGAAGCAAATCAAGATTCGAGTCCCAAAAAAGGCATCGAACCAATGCATTAGACGGTTTTTGCGGGCCTTTTGCGGGCCTTTGCCTCAGACCGAATTGCTTAAGTATCTGAATATAAATCGGAAAAGAGCTCGAATGTGATGCCTCTTCTGGCACCATCCTTTTTCTAAAGGACGGCACGAAAAAGCCGCGAACGCCTTGGGCGAACGCGGCTTTTCGTTTTTCCAGGCTCCCGGTGATCACCCCAGTGTGACCGACGTTCCCGAACAGCTGACCATCAGCATCGAGCCGTTCTGGCCCAGCACTTCGTAGTCGAGGTCGACGCCGACGACGGCGTTGCCGCCCAGTTTCATCGCCTCTTCCTTCATTTCGGCGATCGCTTCGCGGCGGGCGCGGGCGAGGACTTCCTCGTATTTGCCCGAACGGCCGCCGACGAGGTCGGTGATCGAGGCGAACAGGTCGCGGAACAGGTTTGCGCCCACGATCACTTCGCCGGTGACGATGCCGTGATAGGCGGCGATCTCGCGCCCTTGCACGGTGGGGGTGGTGGTGACGATCATGCCGGTGTCGGCGTTACCCCACGGACTTGCCATTTTACGCTCTCCTCGCTGGTGCAACCTTCGGGTTCCTCACGATTAGTGCCCGAAGGTTGCGCCCGCGTGAAGGCCGTTTACTCCCCCATCAACTGACGGGTGAGGTACGTGTAGGTCAGCGCCCAGGACCGGGCTTCCTGCCTGGGGTCCGCGCCTGCTGCATGGCCGCCCTCGATTTGCTCGAAGTATTCGTAGGGAAGGCCCAGTTCCTTCATCCGTGCCGCGAACTTGCGCGCATGGGCAGAGCCGGTGCGGTCGTCCTTGGTCGAGGAATAGATGAAGGGCACCGGATAGTCCGTCCCCGCCTTCAGCGCGTGATAGGGCGAGCGTTCGAGCCAGAAGGCCAGAGCCTCGGGATCGGTGTTCACGTTGCCGTACTCGCCCTGCCACGATGCCCCTGCGCCGATGCGGCTGATGCCGATCATGTCGAGCAGGGGGACCTGGATGACGGCCGCGTTCCATAGGTCGGGGCGCTGGGTCATTTCGACACCGGTGAGCAGACCGCCGTTCGATCCGCCCATCATGCCGAGGTGTTCGCGGCTGGTGAGGCCGCTGGCGATCAGGTCTTCGGCGATGGCTGCGAAATCGTCATAGATGATCTGGCGCTTTGTCTCCAACCCGGCCTTGTGCCACGCAGGGCCAAATTCGCCGCCGCCGCGGATGTTGGAAAGGGCATAGGCGCCGCCTTTTTCCAGCCATAGCTTGCCGATGATCGCGCTGTAGCCGGGCGTCATCGAGACCTGGAAACCGCCATAACCGTAAAGCAGCGTCGGCGTGGTGCCGTCCATCTTCACGTCCCGCTTGTGGACGAGGAAGTAGGGGATTTTCGTCCCGTCGGTCGAGGCCGCCCACTTCTGTTCGACCACCAGATCGCTCGCGTCGAACTTGGCGGGCATCGAACGCAGCACTTTGGCCTTACCAGTCGCCGCGTCGGCGAGGTAGAGCGCGTTGGGTGTGGTGAAGCCTTCGACGTTGAGGAAGAAGCGGTCGCTGTCTTCGTCACCCGAAACGAGGGCCAGCGTCATGTTTGCGGGCAGGTCCACCGTGCTCTTCGTCCAGCCACCGTCGGCGGCAGGTGCGAAGGAGAGGATGCGGCCGCTGACATTGTCGAGCGCGGAGACGACGAGACGGTTCGCGGTCATCGTCGCGGATTCGTAGGCCTCGCTCTGGCCCGGCGCCCAGACGAGTGTTGGCGAGAGGTTTGCCGGATCCGCCTTCAACGCGGCGGCGTCGAACGAGACGAGCGAGCCTGCGTCATAGGTCTCACCGCCAACGGCCCAGTCCTGCGACAGGCGCACGACGAGGCGATTTTCGATAAGGCCCAGCGGGCTGGCCTGCGACGGCAGCGCGAGCGGGGTGACCGTGTCACCGTCGATCAGGCCGAATTCGCGGTTCCAGAAATCGGTCGCGCGCACGATCATCTGCAGCACGTTGCCCGAACTGTCGCGGATCACGGCAGCGGACGAGGCGACGTCCTCTTTCTTGCCGCGATAGATTTCGATCGCCTCGGAAAGGGGCTGGCCGCGTTTCAACCGCTTTACGACGATGGGGTAGCCCGAGCTGGTCAAATCGAACCCGTCGCCGGCAAAGTCGGCGGAAAGGTAGATCGTGTCTTCGTCCACCCAGGTCGCGTCCGACTTGCCCTTGGGCACGAAGAATCCGCCCTCGACGAAGCTTTTCGTCTCAAGATCGAATTCGCGGATTTCGACCGCGTCCTCCCCGCCGTCGGACAGTTCGATCAGGCAGAGCCGTTCTTCGGGGCGCAGGCAGGACACGCCCTTGTAGACCCACGAGCGGCCCTCTTTTTCCCCCAGCGCGTCGATGTCGAGGATCGTTTCCCATTCGGCATTGCCGGTGCGGTACGATTCAAGCGTCGTGCGCCGCCAGATGCCGCGCAAGTGATCGGCGTCCTTCCAGAAATTGTAGAGCATGCCCTTGCGAAATGCCGGCATCGGGATGCGGTCTTCTGACGAGACGATGGCGAATGCCTCGTCATAGGCAGCCTGATAGGTCGGTTCTGCTTCGAGCCGTGCGGCGCTGGCCGCGTTTTCCGCCTCTACCCAGTCGAGCGCGCGCTGCGAGTACGTATCCTCCAGCCAGAGGTACGGATCTTCGGGCAGCGCCAGAGATGATGGAATCTGGGTCAACGGCATCTCCTCGGCCCCGGCGGGGGCGCTTGCGATCATTGCGGCGAGGCAGGCGGAAAGGGAAGCGCGAAGGGGCGCGGACAAGCCTTTGGGCATGTGGGCGGGACACCTGTTGGTTTCTGATGAAACCTATCTATGCGCTGCGGCGCAGGGTGCAACCCAAAGAATTCAACCGGATACCCGCAGCATGCCCTGAAAATCGAGGCCGGACGGCTCCTGGTAGATACGCAGGCCAAACTCGGGAAGGATCGCCAGCAGGTGATCGAAAATGTCCGACTGGATCGCCTCGTAATCGCTCCAGACCGTCGTCGATGTAAAGCAGTAGATCTCCAGCGGCAGTCCTTGCGGCGATGGCGGCAACTGGCGGACCAGCATCGTCATGTCGTCGCGGATGTGCGGGTGCGCCTTGATATAGGCGATGACATAGGCGCGGAACGTGCCGATGTTCGTGATCCGCCGCGCGTTCACCAGGTCGCAGTTCTCGGCCAGCGACTTCGCGTTCCAGTCGCGCAGTTCTTCGTCCTTGCGAGCCAGGTAATCGTCCAGCAGGCGGAAGCGGCGCACCCTGGCCAGTTCGTCGTCGGAAAGGAACCGGATCGCGTTCTGGTCGAGGAACATCGAACGCTTGATGCGCCTGCCGCCCGCGTCCTTCATGCCCCGCCAGTTGCGATAGCTTTCCGAAATCAGCCGGTGCGTCGGGATCGTTGTGATTGTCTTGTCCCAGTTCTGCACTTTCACCGTGTGCAACGCGATGTCGATCACGTCGCCGTCGGCGTTGAGCTGCGGCATTTCGATCCAGTCGCCCACGCGCAACATGTCGTTGCTGGACAGTTGGACAGAGGCGACCAGAGAAAGAATGGTATCCTTGAATACCAGCATCAGGACCGCGGCCATCGCGCCGAGACCCGACAGCAGCAGCAGGGGAGATTCGTCCATCAGCACTGCGATCGCGAGAATGGCGGCGCCGGCGAACACGACGATCTTCAAGACTTGCAAATAGCCCTTGATCGGCCGCGACTTCGCCTCGGGCCGACGGGCGTAGAGCTCGTTCACGTAGTTGAGCGCGCCGCTGATGGCGAAGGCGATCGACAGGACGATGCCGGCTTCGGCAAGGTTCTGGACGACGATCCGCACCCCTTCGGGCAGGTTCGGGACGAGCGTGATGCCTTTCGAAACGATCAGCAACGGTATGACGTTGGCAAGCCGCGCGGCGGCCTTGTCGGCAGTCAGGCTGCGGGTGTCGAGGAAAGGGGCGGCGGCGCGCAGGATGACTTTCTTGAGGACGAAGTTCACCGCCAGCGCAGCCAGCGCGAGGAGGACAAGCCCGATGAGCGACTGCACCCAGGGCAGCTGCTCGGCGAAAGTAGTCTGAAGCTGTTCCATGTCGCGCGCGGCGATCCCATGTCGCGCCGCGCGTTGCAACCCGCGATGGGGAAGGGCCTATTACAACTTCTTATAGGTTGCGGTTCTGCGAGGCGCAGTGCGATCCAGCCGACCGGCCAGGGTGTCGCACAAAGCGGCCCGCGATTGGGGGATCGCGGGGGTCTTCGCGTGGTCATCGTTGCCGTTACCGGTTCGCGCTTGGTGGTGACTGTTGTCCAGGTCGCCCTGTCCAATCTGCGCTGTCCGGGCGGCTGTGGAGTTGGACCTGCCCTGGCTTTTACTTTGCGGCGCGGTTGACTCGGGCCGACCCGATCCTGAAAAGTTTCGCGCGTCACTCTTAACGCTGCCGAAACAGGCCGGGGATGTCACCAGAACTATCCGATTTCCTTGATGCGCTATTTGCGCTGCCCACGACGCGCGGGGAAGGGCGCGATGACGACCGCGAGCCGATCACCCTGTTCTACAGGTACCTGCACGCCTGCGGGATCGAGCATTGCAACTTCGGCGGGTTCGAAGTGACCGACGATGGCTTCGGGTTGAACGAGTTCAGCGGTTCGCTGCTGCCCGGCGCGTTCCTGGACGAGTTCACTGCCGAAATGGCGGACGACGACTACATCATCGCGCAGTCGACCGCTCTGACGCCGGACAAGCCACTGTCGATCTTCGATTTCGGCGTGCCGCACCTCGACAAGGTCCGCGCCTTTCGCGAGGAATCGGTCCGCGTGACGATGGAATGCGCGCGATATGGCATGCAGGACGGGGTCGCGATGCTGGGGCTGGTGCCGGGAAGCCGCGGGGGTACGCGGCGGTGCTTCGGTTTTGCCTTTGGCGGCACCAACGGCAGTGGCGACCAGGCTCGCGCGCGTTTACCCGAACTTCGCATTGCCGCCTTTGCCCTGCTCGACAGGATCAGGCCGCAGGTGGAGGCGGTGATCGACGGCTTCGAATACGACCTGTCGGCGCGAGAGCGTGACGTGTTGGGCGCACTGGCGGACGGGGCGCAGCGCCAGCAGATCGCGTGGAAGCTCGATGTCTCCGTCCCCACGGTCGACGCGCACCTTGCCAACCTGCGCCGCAAGCTGAAGGCCGCCACGCTGGCCGAAGCGGTATCGCGCGGATACCGCTACGGTCTGCTCTGACGCAGGCGATCAGTCGCGGAACGCGGTCTGGCTGAGGCGCGTGATCGGCGTGAAGATGTAGGACAGGATCGAACGCTTCTCGCCCAGCAGGTTCACGTTGGCGACCATGCCCGGCCCGATGGGAAGCGGTTTGCCATCCTTGTCGCGCAAGGTGTCGGTCGTCTGCACTTCGACAAGGTAGAAGTTCTCGCGCAGGTTCTCATCCTCCACCGCGTCGGGTGAGATCGAGGTGACCGTCCCTTCCAGCGTGCCGAAGACGGCGCGGTTGTAGGCGGTGATCTCCAGCTTCGCCTCCTGTCCCAGACGGATGTTGGCGATGTCGGAGGGGCGCACTTTCGCCTCGACATAGAGCGCGTCGTCCGACGGCACGATCTCGGCGATGGGCATGCCTGCATTGACGCTGCCGCCGACCGTGGTGACGAGCACGCGGTTGACGAGTCCGGCCATCGGAGCACGGATCACGGTCCGGTCCATGCGGTCGGACAGGGCGGGCAATTGCAGCTGCTTGGCCGACAGTTCCGCCTGTGCCTGCGAAAGTTCGCTGCCCGAACGGGTCAGCCAGTCGCTGCGCGCCTGTGCGGACTGGGCACTTGCCTCGGCCACGCTGGCCTGCGCGCGGGCAAGGGCGGCCTCGGCGGAATCGACTTCCTTTTGCGCGACAAGGGCGGCGTTCTCCGCCTTGATGAATTCGACCTTGGAGATGACCTTGGTCGGCACCAGCGGGCGCAGCATTTCCAGTTCCTGCCGCGCGGTCGTCAGGTTCGACCGCTTGGCTTCCAGCAGTGAACGCGATTCCACGACGTGCCGTTCGGCCTGGTGCACGCGGGCGGCGGCGGCGGCCATCGCGCCGTTCAATTCGGCCATGCGCGCATTGTGGAGCGAGCTTTCGATCTCGACCTGCCCGTCGGGCGCTGCGCCATAGTCTGGCGTCGTTCCACGCACTTCTGCATTGAGGCGCGCGATCTTGGCCTCCAGCGCCTGCACTTCTGCCGTGGAACTCCCGAAGGCGGCGCCCGTCAGGGTCGGCGAGAGGCGGACGAGCACGTCCCCTTGCTGCACCTGTTGCCCGGCCTTGACGAGGATCTCTTCGACAATGCCGCCTTCGAGGTTCGAGACGACCTGCAGCTTCGAACTGGGCACGACGCGCCCCTCGCCGCGGACCGTCCGGTCTATCTGGGTCAGCGAAGCCCAGAGAAAGAATACGACCACGAAGCCCAGGATGATCCACAGCACGATGTTGGCCGATTTACGGGCCGTGTATTCTTGGGTCTCGATGGTGGCCTCGCCACCCTTCAGGCTATCAAGCAGCGCGTTCATCTTTTTTCGCCCCCTGCACGGTCCTCAACTTCGAAATGCGCGCACTCACCTGTTCGGGCGAGCCGTCGGCGACGACTTTCCCGCTGGACAGCATCACGATGCGATCGACGAGCCGCAGCAGCGACGGGCGATGCGTGATGAGGATCAGCGTGCGATCCTTGAACTCGGCGTCGAGGTTGGCCATCAGCCGGCGCTCGGTCTCGACGTCCACGGCCGAAGTCGGTTCGTCGAGGATGATGATCGGCGGCTGGCCGATCAGCGCGCGGGCAAGGGCGATCGACTGTTTCTGCCCGCCCGAAAGCCCTTCGCCGCGGTCTGCCAGTTCAAGATCGTACCCTTGCGGTATCCGCGCCACGAATTCGTGCGCGAGGCTGACTTGCGATGCGCGGATCATCTCGTCATCGTCGATTTCGTCGCGGCATAGCAGGATGTTGTCGCGGATCGTGCCGGTCAGCAGGGCATTGTCCTGGAACAGCGCGCCGACCTTGGGGCGCAGCGCTGCGGGCGAGAGCTGGCGTATATCGATGCCGTCGATCAGGATCAGGCCACTGGTCGGCCAGTAGAGACCGATGATGAGCCGCGCGATCGTCGACTTGCCCGAACCGATCTGGCCGACGAGCCCGACCTTTTCGCCCGGGCGGATCTTGAAGCTGACATCCTTCAGCGCAAACTCCGCCGCACCGGGATAGCGGAAGTCGACGTTCTTGAACTCGATCGAACCTTCCATCTTCGAAAGGGTGAGCCCCTCACTACCTTCCGGCCCTTCGACCGGATTTTCCATCAACTTGTTGATCTGCGTGTAGGCTGTCCGCGCGGAATTTGCGCGGGTCAGCAAGTGGGCGATCGTGCCGAGCGGCGCGACGACGCGCCCTGCCAGGATCGAACAGGCGATCAGCCCGCCCATCGTCAACGAGTGGTTGGCGATGGCAAAGACGCCGAAGATCACGACACCGGTATAGGCGGTGGTCTGCGCGGTCCCTGCAATGTTGATGGGGATCGTCGACACGAGCCGCTGTCGCAGCGAGGCACCGGCATGGTCCGTCACGGCGGTGTCCCACCGGCGGCTGAGGATCGAGCCGGCGTTGGCGGACTTCACCGTCTCGATATTGCCGATCGTCTCGACCAGCACCGACTGCTTGCCGAGCTGGCCGCTCAACGTTTCGGCCGAAAGGCGCCGCATCAGCGGCTGGGTGGCAAGAGCGGCGATCACCACGATCGGGATCATCGCCAGCGGCACCAGCACCAGCCACCCGCCAATAAGGGCGATCACGGTCAGTGTGATGATGATGAAAGGCAGATCGACCAGCGCGGTAATCGTGGCGCTGGCAAAGAAATCGCGCAGTGTGTCGATCTCTCGAACAAGGCCGGAAAGCCCGCCTGTCGAACGTTTCCCGATATCCATCCGCATCTGGAGGATGCGCTCGAAGATGGCCTTGCCGATGTCGCGGTCCACCCGCGCACCCGCCACATCCACGAAATAGGCGCGCAGGATCTTCAGCGCGAAGTCGAACATCAGGATGATGACGAGGCCGATGGAAAGGCCGACCAGCGAATCCATCGCGTTGTTCGGCACGACACGGTCATAGACGGTCATCGTGAACAGCGCGGTGATAAGCGCGAACAGGTTGATCATGGCCGCCGCCAGCGCGACCTTGGTGTAGATCCCGCGATTGGCGCGCAGTGGTTTGGACAGCCATTCGGCCATACGCCCGCGCGGCATTTCGATCTGCGTTAGAGATGCCACTTCTTCCCCCTTTCGCGACCGGACCTGCCCCCAATTCACTGGCCCCATATTTCGGGCAGGATCCCCAAGAATCCCGATGCACCTGTTTACCAGATAACAACCACTGTTAGATGCAGAAAAGATAAGGCGTCCCGTAGAAGGACGCCTTATCCGATCCAGTCAATGGCCAAAGACCACTATAGATTTTACTTCCAGATACATGGGCTGAATCATGCGATCATCTGCCCCTCAACGGCCAGGTAGTTCTGGACCAGCAGCGATGAATAGTCGTCACCGTCCATCGCCACCTGCATCATCGTACCGTCGACCATGCCGTCGCCGCTTTCGTTATAGGCACCCAGCACGTTGTGCGCGTCGGAACCGTAGTCCTTCCATTCGGAGGCCTGTGCCTTCTTGCTGCCGCTGGCGATTCCGTCGAAGTTTCCGTCCCAGGCAAGGATGAAGTCCACGGCATCGGCATAGAAGTCGGCGATGGCAGGATCGACCGCCGGATCACTACTGCCATTAATCGCGGCATTGTTGATGGTGTTCAGAAATGCGGCGCCAAGGTCGCGTTCCAGAATGGTGACATAGTCTCGGCCACCACCCTTATCACCGCCATCGACCCAGTTGAGCAGTTCCTCGGGCGTCAGGAAGATGTCGCCGCTGTCTTCGACACCATTGCCATTGGCATCCCAGACAGCGAATTCGTCGTTGCCGGCCACTCCATCGGTATCGACACCGAACAGCGACAGCAGGTCGACTTCGCTCCATCCTTCGGCATCGAAGTCCTTGTCGCCGTCAGGGATACCGTCCCCGTTGGCATCGCCTTCGTCGCCTTCGATCCCGTTATAGAGCGACTGGCCCAGCGTCGACTGCCAGAATCCGGGGGTGCGGACCGCACCTTCCATCATGTGGTTGCCGAAGTTGCCCTGCTCGGTCACGCCGAGATCGCCATCGATGGTCAGGCCGCTGCTGATGACGAAGCTGAAGTCGCCATAAGTCTGGGTGAAGCCCGGTTCCACCGCTTCGTAGACATAGAGCATTCCCGAACCGTCGATCGCGGCGGCTACCAGCGGGTCATCGGTGTTTATGCCGGTGAACTCGTAATAGCCGTCGGCCCAGTCGCCGGCACCGGTGACCACGGCCTCGATGTAGCCGTTGGTCGGATCGGTGTCGTTGTCGAGGTAGATCGTCCACCCGTCGAGCGTGCCTTCCCCACCGTCCCAGGCAGAGTTGTTGCTGAGATCGGCCCACTTGTAGCCCGATACCGACATGTCGGCAAAGTTGGCGAAGTCCATGTCGTCGGCGCCATCGGCATCGATGACATACCCGGCCTGACCCAATGTCTGGGAATAGCCATTGGGTTTCACCTCGTAGACGTCGAGACCGATGTAGGTCTCGTCGAGGCCGGTGAAGGACCACGAGC
>NZ_LYWY01000040.1:0-371078 GCF_001661915.1 Croceicoccus pelagius | reverse complement strand
TGACGTCGATGAAGATCGTGACGTCGCCCAGACCGCTTTCACCGGTGGTGTCGCCATCACCGTCGCTGTCGAGATACTTCACGCCCGAGATGTCGAAGAGCGGGAAGTTGGCGAAGTCCATGTCGTCCGCGCCATCGGCATCGATGGTGTAGCCGGCCTGGCCCAGCGTCTGCGAGTAGCCGCTCGGCTCGACCTCGTAGACGTCGAGACCGATGTAGGTCTCGTCGAGGCCGGTGAAGGACCACGAGCCGTCGTCGGCGGTTGTGGTCGCCTCGTCGGTGTCGGCTTCGTAAGTGCCGTTGTCGTTGACGTCGATGAAGATCGTGACGCCGCCCAGACCGCTTTCACCGGTGGTGTCGCCATCGCCGTCGCTGTCGAGATACTTCACGCCCGAAATGTCGAATGTGTAGAAATTGCCGATCGGATCGACGTTGTAGAGCGTGCCCGGATCTGCGCTGGCGGACACCACGACGGTTTCGTACGCCCCGGTGGTGAGATAAGCGCCATCAGGCACTTCTTCCTGCACGAAATAGGTCGCGCCGACCTTCACGCCATAGAATTGGTAGTTACCCGATGCGTCGGTTTCGGTTGTCTGGAGCAACTGGTCGCCGGCATCGAGAACGCCGTTGAGGTTCGTGTCGGCAAACAGCTTCATCACGACGCCCGCGACCGGGCCTTCGCCATCATCCCGCACTCCGTCGCCATCGCTGTCGCGGAACTTCGTGCCGTAGAACTTTACGGCATTTTGCGTGCGCCATTCCTCGAACGTCGCGTCGGTATCGTAATCGTTGTCATATCCGTTCTGGCCGTTGGAATCGGGAACTGGATCGGCATATCCGAACTCTGTATAGAGGTAGAGGTAGGTTTCCTCCTCCGACATCCCTTCGAAATAGCTGACCGGGATCAGGACGGAGAGGTCCGAGCGCCCCGAGCCTGACGAGTAGGCATCGGTGATGATGATGGAAACGTCATAGATGTCGCCCGTGTGCGCGCCGTCCATGTCGTATGCTATGTGCTGCCCAAACAGCGTGGTCTTGTCGGAGATGTTTCCATCGAGCGACGTGAAGATCGTGAAGGTGTCGAGCGAGATCTGCGCTTCTTCAAGCGATGAATTGTTCTCGTTCGCGTCAAGCCGGAAGTCGTAATAGGCAATCCCCGTATCGGGATCGGTCGTGATCGCGATGTCCGCCAGCGTGATCGTATGCGTGAAATTGCCCGAAGTCTTGATATGCGGGTTCGAGGGGTCGGAGCTGTCGGTATTGAAGCCGAATTCGGTTCCCGTGTTCTGGATGCCCAGGAAGTCGTTGAAGTTACCGGTACCCGAATTGATCGAGCCGCCTTCGAAAATGACACCATCGATCGTAACGAGCCCTTGGCCGTTCACGTCGAAGTCAACAGGATTGCCGTCGCTGTCGTAAGTGTAACCGGTAAGGTCTATGTCGACCTTGCCGTCCCCGGTGTAGTCGTCGCCCGTGTATGGGCCGACCGGAATGGCGAAGTCGGTGATGCCGTTGTCGGCAATGTTGTCCTTATCCCACGGATCATCGTCATGATAATCCACCGAATACTTCCAATAGCGTAGCTCAGTCATCGCTCAATCCCCACAATCAAGCACCAAAACAAAAAAGGCGTCGACGGTGATGACCGCGACGCCTGGCGAAGGTTGTTCAGTGTCGAAACAGCAGCGCAAAGTGGCTGTCGGGGGATGTCGGCACCATGCATTGAAAAGTATCCGCCCTTGAGCAGGCAGGCACTAATACTTCGGGCAAACCGAAGATGTCCTTGTTGACTTGCGCCATCGCTTGCACTCCCCACGTGTGCGTCCGGCCAGGTGCCGCAGCGGAAGCTACGGCTTAGTCGTTGGTAATATCCGGCAGCATCGGCAAGCAGCGACTCGCGCTATGCGACCAGTTAACAAATTGCTAACATGAGTCCCTATTGGCCCAAAGCAGAATCTAGACTTTACAATTTTCTGACAAAGACAAGTCGAATGTCGAGGTTGTCTTTCTGGCAATGGAGTCGGCACCAGTCTACAGGATGGCATAGTAACTCTATAAGGTCATAGGCATCAGATCTGTACTTTGTATTTGTGAGCGTAATTTGCCTGAAGATTCATGCTGTTGCCGCATTGCACCCAGCGCTTGACCTTAGATTTCCGCATTCGATTGCATCGGCCGTGTCCCGCAGGATGGGCCAGGTCATGCGCTATGCCGGGCCAAACCATCCGAGGCGGCACAGATTAGTTCAAATCTTTTTGAAATGCGCGATTCCGAAGCGGGCAAGTGCCTCTTGCACACGACGCGAACCTTCGGGGTATCGTTTCCAACGCGCTACCGCGTCTGCATAGATTGGCTTACGGACCTGCAGCGAACTGGCCGTGGCGACAGGGGCCGAATTTTCGTGGAAAGCGGTGCAGGCGTCGTTCCATTCCAGCCCGGCGAAAGCGACCAGGCGGCGCGCCTGCGTGTCGAAATCCGCGACGATGTCTTCATAGGAAACCGACAGGAAGCGTTCTTTGGGCAGGGCCTGTTCAAAGTGGTCGATCAGTTTTTCAAACAGCGCAACGAAATGGGCCGTGTCTTCGAAGTCGTAGGCATAGGAATAGTAAGTAAAGGCCGTGGCGAAAAGTTGCCGGTAGTTGCTAAAGACCGTATCATGCGGCGAGCGGCGCAAACAAACGACCCGCGCGCCAGGCAGAGCCTGCAAGACAAGGGGCGCGAAAAAGAAATTGAACGGCATCTTGTCGATGAAGCGCGGGCTGTCACCGACGATAGTGCGAACGCGGTCGATATAAGCAGCCTCGATGGCAGACAGATCCGCACTTCCTGCCGCCTCGATCGTCGGTGCGTCGAGGACGTGTCCGCCAGGCGTTTTCACCAGTCGCTTAATCAGGACCGCAAAGTCCGAAAGCTCGCCCGCCGACGTAACGTCAGGGTGCGCGGAAAGGATGCGTTCGGCGAGCGTCGTTCCGCTGCGCGGCATACCGACGATGAACAGGGGCGAAGGGTCGCCGGACAGGAATGGTATCGGCGCTCCCGCACTGGCCGCCGCTGCGGCGAAGAGGCGTTCGGTTTGTGCGCGGTCGTGGCCGGTGGTCTTGGCCAGTGGTTCCTTTGCGCGGTCGAGCCAGCCGAGTGAGGCGTCCCAATCGCCTTTGTCCTCCAGCACCCGCGCGATCGCATGGCCGATTATCAGGCGATCCTCGGCGTTTTCGGTCGCCGCGAACTTCTGCTCGAGATCAGGCAGGAACTCGCCATGCCGGTCCTTTGCCAGCGGGACGAGGGCGAGCCACGCCTGTGCGTGGGCCGGCTCGCGCGTGACGAGATCCTCAAGCACAGCGCGTGCTTTCGGCAGGTCGCCGGTAAACTGCAGCGCGATGCCGTAATTGTAGGCGGCCTGTGGATCGAACCGCTCGGCTTCCATCGCGCGGGCCAGAAAGGGGAGTGCCGCTGTATGCAGGCCAGTGCGGGAGAACAGGACGCCCAGATCGCCTGCCAGTTCGGGCCAATCCACGCCAACCGCCGCAGCAGCGCGGGCCGCGTCGCGGGCGGCGGCGGTATCGCTGCGTTTCAGGGCCAGGCGTCCCAGCAAAATGTGCCGCCAGCCTTCCGCGCCGCCGATCTTCTCCGCAAGGTCCGCCAGTTCCTCCGCCTTGGCGTCGTTGCCGTGTTCCAGCGCAATTGCGGCGAGCACCAAAACTGATGCCGCATCCGCGCCCTTTTCGCGCAGATACGCCTGTGCGGATGCGAAAGCTTCGCGCTCTCTTCCGGCGAAAAGTTGCAAAACTGCAACGGGGATCGACGTTTCTGTCATGACGATTGGTTACAAGGGTTATCGGATTGCACAAAGCGAGTCATGCTGCGCCGCACCAAAATTGGTGTAGCTTGCGGCGGATGTGGGGACTGGTCGCTGCTATCAAGACAAGGACCAAGACAGATGCAATCTGCACATACTTTCCGCATGTCTCTTTTCATCGGCTCCGTCCTCTCCCCTGCCATGGTCCCCGCCGTCGCGCATGCGCAGGCAGAGACCGCCCAGGCCAGCGGCAACGAGATCATCGTCACCGCGACTCGCCGCGCCGACACGGTGCAGGACGTCCCCTTCAACATCGCGGCCGTGACGGCCGATGCCCTTGAAGAACAGCGCACCCTTGATCTCGAAAGCATCGCGGCGACCGTTCCGGGCGTCTACATCGTCGATGCCGGCCCGCGACAGGGCAACACGATCGTGTTTCGCGGTCTTAACGCCGACCCCCTGACCGCGCAGGACGGCGACAATTCGGGCGGCGGCACCGTTGCCATCTACGTCGGTGAAATCCCGCTTTACGTGAATCTTCGCCCGATCGACATGGAACGTGTCGAGTTCCTGATCGGCCCGCAGGGCACGCTCTATGGTGCAGGCACGCTGGGCGGCGCAGTACGTTACATCCCGAACCGTCCGCAATTCGACGAGATCAGCGGCGAGGTCCGCACCGATTTCTATGACTATAAGCGCGGCGGCGGGATCAGCACCGACACCGGCATGACCGTCAACGTCCCGCTGGGCGACACGCTGGCTTTCCGTGGCTCGATCGACCTGCTGAACGACCAGGGCTTCATCGACCAGCCCTTCGTCGTGACCGAGGCGGGCGCCGTTAATCCCGACGATTTCGGCAATCCCGACGCCGTGAAGCGCGTGAAGGACACCAATTGGGCAGAAATCATCTCGGCCCGCGCCGCGCTGCGCTGGCAGCCGGTCGATGCGCTGGACATCAACCTCACCTACTACCTTCAGGACCTTAAGGTCGGCGGACGCCAGCTTACGCACAACAGCCTGAACGATCAGCCGCTGCTGGATTCGAACGGTGATTTCGTCGATTTTCCGGTTACAGTGGGCGACTATGAAAACGCGCTGCGCGTGCTTGAACCCAACAAGATCCGCAACGAACTCTTCGCGCTCGAAGCCGCGCTCGATCTCGGCTTTGCCGAACTGACCAGCGCGACCGGTTATTCCAAGTATTCCGACGACGGCAACCGCGACCAGACGGACCTGCTGATCACGCTCGAATACAGCTACGAAGCGTTCCCCACGTTTACCTCGCGCACGCAGGAAACGGGCGAGGAAGAAACCTGGACGCAGGAACTGCGTCTCGTCAGCACCAGCGCAGGTCCGCTCAGCTGGATCGTCGGCGGGTTCTACAACCAGCGCGATGCCGAAAGCCTGAGCCTCGAGTTCACGCCCTACCTCGACCAATATTACGGCACCGACTACCCGGCGAATATCGAATACGTGCAAGCCGTTCGCGAAAAGCTGAAGGAATACGCGGTCTATGGCGAGGTCGGTTACGAGATAACGCCGGAATGGCAGGTCACTCTGGGTGGCCGTTATTACAAGTACGACTACAAGGTCGCTTCGGCCTTCGATCTTCCGCTCTTCTCCATCGCCTTCGACGGGCGCGATCCGGCAAACGACATCCAGCTGGAGTTTGAGGAATCGAACCAGAAGAAGGACGGCTTCCTCTGGAAGGTGAACACATCGTACGAGTTCAACCCCGACGCGCTGGTCTATGCGACCGTCAGCAAGGGCTTCCGGATCGGTAGCGGCAACGGCATCGCGGCCTGCCCCGATGGGTTCGACCCGAACGATCCGGACAACCAGACGCTGTGCGCCCTGCCGAACGAATTCGCGTACGGCCCGGACGAAACGACGAACTACGAACTTGGCTTCAAGACGCAGCTCTTCAACCGCCGCCTGACGCTGAACGGTGCCGTTTACTACATCGACTGGTCGGATCCGCAGCTTTCTTCCACCACGCTTGCGGGCGGATTGCCGATCACGATCAATGGCGGGGGCGCGGAATCGAAGGGTGTCGAACTGTCGGCCAGTTTACGCGTGACGCCGGAACTGACGGTCAGCGGCAACTACTCCTACACCGATGCGAAGCTCACCGCGCTCAGCCCCGATCTGATCGCCTATACCGAAGGGCCGGGCTTCGGCACGCTTTATGAAGACGGCCTCGACGGCGATCGTCTGCCGGGCAGCCCGAAGCACAAGGGCAACATCTTCGTCAGCTACAAGCAGCCGGTCGGGCCCGATACCGACATCGGCTTCACCTACAAGATGACCGCACAGTCGAACATCCTGACCCGCGCGGGCGGCCGTCAGGGCACGACATTGAAGGGTTTTGCCATGCACGGCGCGGCGCTGACGCTCGACTACAAAGGTTTCTCGACGCAGCTCTACGTCGACAACCTGTTCGACAAGTATGCGGAAACCGGCGTGCGTTCGTCGCCCGAATACAACCAGGTCGTCTATGACGAGAACGGTGATCCGCACTACGTACGTCGTTACGGCACATTCGTGGCCGCACCGCGCACGATCGGCATCCGCTCGACGCTGAAGTTCTGATCGAAAGCCGGAGCGGTCCCACCTGCGCTGGCACGATCGCACAGGGACGGCCCGTCCGGTTTACGCCGGGCGGGCCGTTCTGATTCAAACCTCTGCGACATGCAGCAAGATCGCTAATGATAATCGGTTGCAACAAGGGCGCCGCTATGGGTAGGGTCCGCCCAAGTCCCTCGACAGGAGTCGCCCTTGTACCGTTATCTCGACCACCGAACTGCCGACCTTGCCCCTGCCGAAGCGTTTATTGTCGCCGCCACCCGCAAGTGGGTCGGCGCAGTTAGCAAGCGCAAGTGCCCGGCCGATGCGGTGGCAAGCGACTTTCTGGACCGCGGCCTGATGGCCGGGGTCGGCGCTTTTCACCGCATTCTCACGGTGTTGAACGTGCGCGCAAGGCTGCGTTTCGGCTTCGCGATGGAAGGCTGCCCCCTGATCGCGGAAGGGGAGGCGCTGATCCTCTCCTTGCTGCAGGAACGATGCTCAAGGGCCGTAACCCTGCAATGCATCTTCGGGCAGGAGCACGTAGCAGAGGTTTGTTCCGCTGCCATCGACGACTTCAACGCTGCGCTTCATGTTGCAGGAATGCCACTGTAATAACGATTATTGCAGTGGACCGCAGGAACCTGACAAAACCGATAGCTATGTAATCCGACAGGCGCTCGTAAAACATCCTCAACCTAATAGCCGTCCGGAACAGTCGTGCCCGTGAAGAGGCGCCGGCTATTGGTTTTAAAGGGAGAGATCGTCATGTCTTTACGCTCGAAATCCGTCTATCTTCTCGGAGGTGCTTCGCTGGCACTGACGTCGCAGGTCGCCTACGCTCAGGATGCGCAGACCGAAACCGCGAAGACCGGCGGCCTCAACGAAATCGTCGTTACCGCTCGTAAGCGCGAGGAAAGCGTTCAGGACGTTCCCGTCGCCGTCACCGCGATGTCGGAAGAGATGATCCAGAACCGCGACATCACCAGCATCGAAAAGATCGCTGCTGCAACGCCGAACCTCAACGTCGGCCGCGCCTCGAACGGCTCGTCGGCCCAGATCACCCTGCGCGGCATCGGTTCGTCATCGACCTCGATCGGCATCGAACAGTCGGTCGCCATCGTCGTCGACGGCGCATATTACGGCCAGGGCCGCGTCATCGAAGAAGGCTTCTTCGATCTTGCCCGCGTCGAAGTGCTGAAGGGCCCGCAGGCCCTGTTCTTCGGCAAGAACGCGACCGCCGGCGTGATCTCGCTGACCACCAATGATCCGACCTACGAATGGACCGGTTCGATCAAGGCCGGTTACGAATTCAAGGCCAATCAGTACCAGCTCGAAGGCATCATCTCGGGCCCGCTCAGCGACACGCTCGGCATTCGTCTTGCCGCACGCTATTCGGACATGGACGGCGGCTACTACCGCAACGTCTCGACCCCGATGAACTATACCACGGTCGACGTTGCACAGGGCTTCGGCGATCCGGAAACCTACGTGGCGCTGCCCATCGAAAGCCCGATGCCGCAGCAGGAGGAATTCCTGGCCCGCGGCACGCTGAAGTGGGAGCCGACCGACAATCTCACCAACACGCTGAAGGTCACGCGTAACCAGAACGACACGCTGAACAACAGCTGGAACTACGTCGCCTATTCCTGCGGCAACGGCACCGGTTTCAGTCAGCTTACCGTCTATCCGTGCGAGAAGGACTTCATCACGCACCAGAACGGCCTGCCGGCAGAAATTTCGCGCACCGTCCCTTACGGCAGCGACGACGGCACGCCGTACAACCGCTACCGCAGCTGGGGCATCAACAACGAGCTCGAGTACGACATGGACAACATGTCGATCGCGTCGGTCACCAACTGGCAGCGCAACAACAACTCGTGGCTGTGCGCCTGTAACTTCCAGACCACGGACGCAGTGCCGGGCGGCATGATCTTCGCGACCGAGAATTCGACCTGGGAAGCCTTTTCGCAGGAACTGCGCCTGACTTCGCTATTCGACGGTCCGTTCAACTTCATGATCGGCGGTCTGTACCAGAAGACCGATCGCGATTTCGGCCAGTGGGGCTTCTATAGCGACGTGCGCGACAGCGCCGCGCCGCGCCCCGACCTCGTCTATGCCGCGAGCGAGAAGATCAGCACCACCAAGGGCGAAACCTTCGCCATCTTCGGCCAGGTCCGTTTCGAGATCATGGACGGTTTCGAACTGGCGGCGGGCGGTCGTTACACCGACGAATCGAAGGATAGCTACTTCGCGCAGGAATACGTGAACCCGGCATTCTCGGTCGTCTATCGCAGCGCCGACGATCCGCTGGGCATCGTGACCGCCAACCAGAAGTTCAAGGACTTCGCGCCGGAAGTCACGCTGACTTACGAACCGACGCCGGACATCCTGCTCTATGCCGCCTACAAGACGGCCTACAAGTCGGGCGGCTTCTCGAACGGCGGCATCAACTCGAAGCTGTCGGCCGACCCTTACGGCGACCTTACCTTCAACCCTGAAGAGGCCGAAGGCTTCGAAGTCGGCATCAAGTCGACCGTGCTCGACAACCAGCTTCGCGCCAACCTGACCGTCTTCACCTACACGGTGAACGACTTCCAGGTCGACTTCTTCAACTCGCCGGTCTTCGCGTTCAACACGCTGACCGCCGATGCGAAGACGCAGGGCGTGGAACTCGAACTCGAATACGCGCCCTACGCAGTGCCGGGTCTCAACCTCAACGCGGCGATCAACTACAACGACGCGAAATACGACAGCTTCCCCGAAGGTCCGTGCTATTCGGGCCAGACGCAGGCTGAAGGCTGCAACGTCATCACCGCCGACGGACAGATCCGCCAGAACCTGACGGGCGAACGCCTCTCGGTCGCTCCGGAATGGACCGGCGTGATCGGCGTGAACTACGAGACCGACATCTCGAGCGCGCTGATGATGGGCTTCAATGCCAACGCCCGTTACTCGGACAGCTACAACCCGTCGGCCTTCGCCAACCCGATCGCGGTCCAGGACGATTACTGGACCATCGATGCCGGTCTCCGCGTCGGCGCATCGGACGGCAACTGGCAGCTGGCCCTGATCGGCAAGAACCTTACCAACCAGTTCTATGTCACGGGCGTCGTCGACGGTCCGTCGACGGGTACCGCTGCTGGCGGCGTGACTGGCGTAAAGGCCGACCAGCTCGGCTTCGGCACCCTGCCGCGCACGATAAAGGTCGAACTGACCAAGCGCTTCTGATCGCCTGATCACAAGCAATCGACAAAGATTTCGGCCCCGCCAGCGATGGTGGGGCCGATTTCGTTTGCGAGCCAGCCATGCTGCACCATTCAAAAGCCAAGCGCCTGACCGTGATCAGAACTTTTCTGTTCCCACCTTGGCTGACGGTGCTAGCCTCACGGCGCGGGCGCTCCTCTCGCTCACTCATTTCGTCACGCCATAACGGGTTCCCTCATGCCATCCATTCCCACCCCGCCCATCACTCGCCGCGGCGTTCTCGTCGCGGGCGCGGCTTCGGCTGCGGTCACAACCGTACCGGCTGCCGCGCAAGGCCCGGCCAAGGCCGCAAAGATCGCGCCGGTTCCGGTCAAGCTTGTCGTCAACGGCAAGGAGGTCGAACTTGAACTCGACACTCGCACGACGCTGCTCGACACGCTGCGCGAACATCTGAAGCTGACAGGTACGAAAAAGGGCTGCGACCACGGCCAGTGCGGGGCATGCACCGTTATGGTGAACGGGACGCGCGTGAACTCGTGCCTGACGCTCGCCGTCATGCATCAGGGCGATGAAGTCGCCACGATCGAGGGGCTGGGCACGGCGGATGACATGCATCCGATGCAGGAAGCCTTCGTCAAGCACGACGGATACCAGTGCGGCTATTGCACCCCGGGGCAGATCTGCAGCGCGGTCGCCGTGCTGAAAGAGATCGAGGCGGGTGTGCCCAGCCACGTGACCGGCGATCTTACCGCGCCGATGGCAATGACCCGCGCCGAGATGACCGAGCGGATGAGCGGCAACATCTGCCGCTGCGGCGCCTACTCGAACATCTTTGATGCAATGTCCGAAGTCGGGGGAGCCAAGGCATGAAGGCTTTCACTTACGAACGCGCGAAAAGCCCGGCCGAGGCGGCAGCTGCGGTCGCGGGCCGCGAAGGGGCAAAGTTCATCGCGGGCGGGACCAACCTGCTCGACCTCATGAAGCTTGAGATCGAGGCGCCGACGCACCTTGTCGACGTGCAGGATCTTGCCCTCGACAAGATCGAGGAGACGAACGACGGCGGCCTGCGCATCGGAGCGTTGGTGACGAACACCGCGCTCGCCGCGCATCCGAAGGTTCGCAAGGATTACGCAGTGCTGACCCGCGCGATCGTAGCCGGCGCATCGGGCCAGCTTCGCAACAAGGCGACGACGGCGGGCAACCTTTTGCAGCGCACGCGGTGCCCCTATTTCTACGACCCCAACATGCCCTGCAACAAGCGCGTCCCTAACTCGGGCTGCGCTGCGGCAGAGGGCTTTTCGCGCCAGCTTGCCGTGGTGGGCACGTCGGACAAGTGCATCGCGACTTATCCGGGCGATATGGCGATCGCCATGCGCGTGCTCGATGCGGTGGTCGAAACCGTTCTGCCCGACGGCAAGACGCGCACGATCCCGATGGCGGAATTCCACCGCCTGCCGGGCGACAAGCCGTGGCTCGACAATACGCTCGGCAAGGGCGAACTGATCGTCTCGGTCAGGCTTCCGGCCCCTGTCGGCGGACAGCACTTCTACCACAAGGTACGCGATCGCCGGTCCTATGCCTTCGCGCTGGTCTCGGTCGCCGCGATCCTCAACGATGACGGCTCGGGCCGCGTCGCGTTCGGCGGCGTAGCGCACAAACCGTGGCGGGTGGAGGCTGCCGAAGCCCTGCTGCCGCAAGGCGCGGGCGCGGTCGTCGCCAAGGCATTCGAGGGCGCGAGCCCGACCGAGCACAACAAGTACAAGATCACTCTGGCAGAGCGCACGCTCGCCGGTGTCATCGCAGAAGCGCGGAGCTGAGCGACATGAAGTTCGACGCACCTGCAGGGAAGAACCTGTTCGACAACGCCCGCATCGTGGGCAAGTCCACGCGCCGCATCGACGGTCCGCTCAAGGTCACGGGTGCTGCGCCCTATGCCTACGAACGGCACGACGTAATCCCCAACCAGGCCTATGGCTGGATCGTGGGCGCGGGCATCGCCAAGGGGCGGATCACCGCGATGGATACCTCCGACGCCGAAGCCGCGCCGGGCGTGATCGCGGTTCTCGCCGCGCCGAAGATGCAGCCCGTCGGGTCCAGCCCGTTCAACTACGCCCCGCTGTTCGGCGGCAGCGATGTGACCCATTATCATCAGGCCATCGCCTGCGTGGTCGCCGAAACGTACGAGGAGGCGCGCGCCGCAGCCGCGCTGATCCGCACCCGCTATGACCGCGGTGAGGGTACTTTCGATCTCAAGGCGAAGAAGTCGACCGCCCCGATGAGCGGGGAACCCAAGACGCGCGGCGATTTCGACGCCGCCTTCGCCAGCGCGCCGGTCACCGTGGACGAGACCTACAGCACGCCGGGCGAAAGCCACATGTCGATGGAGCCGCATGCCACCATCGCATCGTGGCAGGGGGACCAGCTAACGCTTTGGACCTCGAACCAGATGATCGCATGGTCGAAGGATGCGCTGGCCGCGATCCTTGGCCTCGATGCGGCGAACATCCGGCTCGATTCACCGTACTTGGGCGGCGGTTTCGGCGGGAAGCTCTGGGTGCGTGCCGATGCGGTTCTCGCGGCGCTGGCGTCGAAGGAAACGGGTCGTGCCGTGAAGATCGTGATGCAGCGCCCGCTCATCGCCAACAACACGACGCACCGTCAGGCAACGATCCAGCGCGTGCGGCTTGGCGCGGAGAAGAGCGGAAAGATCACGGCGCTCGGGCACGAGAACTGGTCCTACAACGTTCCTTCCGCAGGCGACGGCGAGACCGCGACCGCGCAGACGCCGGTGCTCTATGCGGGCGATAACCGCTATGTCGCCGAATATTGCGCGCGCCTCGACCTGCCCGAAGGCAACGCGATGCGCGCACCGGGCGAAGCGCCGGGGCATCTCGCGCTTGAGGTGGCGATGGATGAACTGGCCGAAAAACTCGGCATGGACCCCATCGCGCTGCGCGAAGTGAACGAGCCGGGCAAGACTGTTCCTGGCCAGCCCGACAAACAGTTCAGCGAACGCAACCTCGTGCGCTGCATGAAGGAAGGGGCCGAGCTTTTCGGCTGGTCGAAGCGTAACGCAAAGCCGGGACTGGTGCGCGACGGGCGCTATCTCGTCGGCATGGGCATGGCCGCCGGTTTCCGCGGCAGCCCGACGATGAAGTCGGCAGCCCGCGTGAAGCTTGCCGCAAACGGTCACGTCACGGTTGAAACCGACATGACCGATATCGGGACGGGCAGCTACACGATCATCGCGCAGACTGCCGCCGAGACGATGGGCGTTCCGCTGGACCATGTGACGGTCGAACTGGGCGATTCCGCCTATCCGGCCTCGGCAGGTTCGGGCGGGCAGTGGGGGGCGGCAAGCTCTACCGCGGGCGTCTATGCCGCCTGCGTCGCACTGCGCCGGAAGATCGGCGAGGCGCTGGGCTTCGATGGCGACGCGGCAACGTTTGCCGACGGCAAGATCGTTGCGGGCGACAAGACCCACGCGCTTGGCGATGCGGGCGCAATGTCGGCGGAAGACGCGATCGAGTTCGGCAAGTTCCAGCGCGACTACAACATCGGCACATATGCCGCGCACTTCTGCGAAGTCGCGGTCGATGCCTATACCGGCGAAACCCATATCCGCCGGATGCTGTCGGTCTGCGATGCGGGCCGCATCCTCAATCCGCTTTCGGCGCGCAGCCAGGTGATCGGCGCAATGACGATGTCGGTCGGCATGGCGCTGAGCGAGGAACTGGCCGTCGATCCGCGCTTTGGCTTTTTCGTGAACCACGACCTTGCCGGATACGAAGTCGCCGTACACGCCGACGTGCCGCATCAGGATGTCGTCTTTCTCGACACGCCCGACCCGGCGATTTCGCCGATAAAGGCGAAGGGCGTGGGCGAACTGGGCATCTGCGGCCCCGGCGCTGCGATCGCCAACGCGATCTACAACGCCACGGGCATCCGCGTGCGCGACTATCCGCTGACGCTGGACAAGTATCTGGACAGGCTGCCCGCGCTTGTCTGATCCATGTGCGGCGGGGCGCAATTGCTGCGACCCGCCGCGAATTACTTGGCGTAAGTCATAGTTGGTTGCGCTGCCCCGATACGCTTAAGTCGGGTAATGACCGAAAAACCGTTCAATCCCGTGGCCGCATGGCAGGACGTTATCCAGCGTTGGGAACACGAGCTCAACGCATGGTCGGGCCAGTTCACGAACAGCGAGGAATTCGGCGCGCTGATCGGGCAGGCGACGAAAGCCACCGTCTATGCGCAAAAGGCCATGGCCGAGCAGACCGAGGCGGTGCTGCGTTCGCTGAACCTGCCGAGCAAGAGCCAGATTGACGAGATCTCCGAGCGTCTTGCCGTGATCGAGGATCACATCGCGCAGATCAGGCTGGAAATGGGGGAGGGGACCCGCAAGGCATCGGGGGGCGAGCCGAAGCGCACGCGCAAACCCCCGGCCGATCCCAAGGCCGATGAGTGAAAACGCACTAGAACTTCTCGATCCCGAAGCGATTTCGCAGCAGGTCCGCCGCGAGGTGGACCGCGCGCTGAAACGCAACATCAAGGGGCTCGACTTCCTTGTCGCCGATCGCGAGCCGGTGGGCCACATGCCCAAGGACGTGCTCTACCGCGACGGGACGGCGGTGCTCTACCGCTATCGCCCGCTGCTGGACGAGATTTACCGTGTGCCTTTGCTGGTCGTCTCGCCGCCCACAAATCGCGGCTATATCTTCGACCTAGCCAAGGGGCAGAGTTTCTTCGAATACCTGCTGGGTCAGGGTTACGACGTCTACAACCTCGACTGGAACCCGCCGCGCCGCGACGAGAGCGTGCTGGGGTTCGAGGATTACGTCGGACGCTTCATTCCCGCCGCGCTGCAAGTGATCGAGGACAAGACCGGTGAGCGCGACGTAAGCCTTGCCGGCTATTGTGCCGGCGGCACATTGGCGACGATCTATGCCGCGCTCGACACCACGAAGCGCATCCGCAACCTCGTCACGCTGGCCACGCCAATCGACTTTTCGCACATGCACCTGTTCCAGACATGGGCGGACAAGCGATATTTCGATGTCGACCTGCTGGTCCGCGAACTCGAGCTGATCCCGCCCGAAATCATGCTGGGCGCATTCGACCTGGCCCGCCCGGCGAACAGGACGGCGGGGCGCGTCAATCTCTGGACCAACATGTGGAACGACGAATTCGTGAAGTCGTACCGCATGTTCGACCGCTGGGCGGCGGAAACGCTGCCGATTCCGGGTGCCTATTTCGGCCAATTGATCAAAGACCTGATGTGGGAAAACGCGCTTGTCGAAGGCAAGTTCGAGATCAATGGCAAGAAGGCCAAGCTGGACAATATCGACGCGTCGATCCTCAACGTCGTCGCCAAGCACGACCACGTCGTCAGCCACGAGGCCACGGGCCCGCTGATGACGATGACATCTTCCAACGACCGCGACGAGATCGTCGCCAAGGGCGGCCACGTCTCGCTCGTCGCGGGGCCTGCTGCCTTGCGCCGGCTGTGGCCGCACATCGATACCTGGCTCGGAAAGAGATCCACATGACTGCTCTCGACATCGCACCCACCGAGATCGACCTTGCCGGTCGCCGCGTCACGCTGCGTCCGCTGACCGCCGCCGACGAAGAGGCTATGCTGCTTTTCGCCAACGGCCTGCCGGTGCGCGAGCTGCTGTTCCTGAAGCGCGACATCCGCAGCCCGCGCGTGTTCAAGGCATGGATGCAGGAAATCGCGGCAGGTACGATCCGCTCGATCGTCGCGGTCGAAGGCGACGTGATCCACGGCTGCACCGCGTTGGTGCGCGATGAACTCAGCTGGTCGCCGCATGTCGCCGAAGTGCGCGTGCTGGTCGATGCCGACAGCCGCGGCATGGGGCTGGGCCGCCTGCTCGCGATGCACTGCCTTGACGCTGCAGCGGATGAGAAGATCGAGAGGCTGACCGTGCGCATGACGACCGATCAGGAAGCGGCGCGCCAGATGTTCGAGGAAATGGGTTTCCGCCCCGAGGCGCTGCTGCGCGATCACGTCCGCGATGCCGAAGGCGTATCGAGCGACATCCTGATCATGGCGCAGGATACGCGCAGCCACCGCTCGATGCACTCGGTCTACGGGCTGGGCTGAAGCCTCAGCGGTAGCAGGCGGCGAAAGGCCCCTTGCGCTCGAACGGTTTCCACTCGCCTTCGGTCTGCGAAAGCCGGTCTGCGACGATGTAGAACACTGCCGGATTGGCGATAAAGCCGAAGTGGCTGGAGACCACCTCGATGTTCTCGGTCTTCTCGTCGGTTTCGGAAATGCAGTTCTGCCACGCGGTAATGCCGTCGGTGCGCGAATAGACCGCGCTCGACGGGACGGGCAGGACGTGGTGGCCGGTGGCATAGCGGGCGTGCTTTCGCATGTCGGCAATGCGATTGCCGGTCAGCAGTTCGTAAAGCATGTTGAGGTTCGTCGCGCCCGGATCGCCGGTAAAGGGGCTGCCCAGCGTGACGACCTGTCGAACGTCTTCGGGATCGCGGCGCGTGGCCTCACGCGCGATGACGCCGCCAAGGCTCCACCCGACGAGCGACACCTTGCGGCCCGTTTGCTTGCGGATCTCGGCAATGCGCTGCGCGATGTGTTCACCGTTTTCGCCGGTAGTGTGCTGATCAAGGTTCCAGCCCAGGTCCCAGGGGTGCACGTGATGGCCCAGCCGTGTCAGGAACGATCGCAGAACCGCCGTCATCCGGTCGTTCGTGGCAAAGCCGGGCAGGACAAGCACGGGGTGCCCGTCGCCGCGCGGCACGCCCGTCATCAGAGGATAGCTGAACGCGAGCGATGCCAGTTCCATCATCGACCGCGCACCTTCGGCGAAGGTCAGCGCGGGTAGAGGACTGAGGATTTCGGACTTTTCGGGCATGTTTGACGGTCTGCCCCACGCTTACGAGGGGCGATACAGTCCCTTTTGTCAGGTGTCACCCGCGCCATCCGGCAGATTCCTTATCGGTCTTAAACTCCGAATTAACCCTGCGAGTGCGAAAACGACCGATCTAAAGGAAGGTCGCAAGCCAAAATGACACGTCGCAACAACGAACGCCTCGATTCGGACCGGCAGGTGGAATGTCGCGCCGACGGACAACCGTTCCATGCCGTTCTCTACAACGTCTCCGTCACCGGATGCATGATCGAGATGCCTTATAATCGCGTGAGCGAGGGTGATCGTCTGTTCATCAAGGCGGAAGGCAATATCCGCCTGGCGGGCCGTGTCGTGTGGCAGGACGAACGCAACGCGGGCATCAAATTCGACCAGCCGCTGCATGAGGCCGTCGTCCGCTTTCTCGGGTACGATCCGGTAAAGGGCGCGATGATGATGCCGACCGATCGTTTCGGTCGCCCGCTTCCCAAGCTGCCGCGCGCCGCCCCAGCGCTCGCACGGGCCTGGTAAGCTCTCACGAGTTCCGGACCGAAGAACGCGGCCTATCGCCGCGGGCATGCCAAACCAGAAACCCCGACAGATGGTCGGACAGGTGGTGCGCGAGAACGCCGTCGTTCGATAGGCGAGGTGATCGAAATCAAGGCGCGTCAGATGATCCGGTGCGATAATCTTCCCGTCGGCATGGCTCAGTGCGATCATGCCGCCGGAAGGGAGCGCCGATGGACGCCGAGAGGATCGATAGCAGTTCTGACATGCGGGTCGCGGAACCGGCCCACGAACCTGCCTTGCCCGCGATGCCGGTCTGGTTTGACGAGCTTGACACCGGCCTGTCGATGCAGGCGCATTTCGCGGTTTCTGGCAACTTGCGCGATCTCTATCCTGCTCACGAAGACGGCGGGATCGCCTTTCGCACGTTCGAGCAGATGGTCTGGCGCATCGCCGAGGCGAAAGGCTTTGCCGCGCTGTGCATCTACGACAGCGATGCGGGTCTGCGTGTCCACCCGGAATGCCCCGACAGGATCGTCACACGATTGATGGGCGCGGGCGTCGAGGTCGGTGCTTTTGCCGAAACGCCCGAGGCTTTCGCGAAATTGCACCGCACCCTAACCAGTCTGCAAGACCTGCCGCTAGTCCTCATCGTCGACTACGCACCCGCTCTGTTCGGCGGGGACATGGCCTTGATGTCGCAGGCGCTGGTCGAGGCGGACAAGACCGCGCGGCAGGTCATGCTGGGCGATGCACTCGACCGTGATCCGCCCCGCTTGCCCAGTCCGACACTCTGGCTGGTCGAAAGGCCGGGCGACCTGCCGGCCTGGTTCGTCGCCGGCAACGATGCCTTGCGCGAACTGTCGGTCGAATTGCCGAACCTTGAGGACCGCTATGCCTATGCTCGCACGCTGGTCGGGCATTTCACCGATGGCGAGACGCTGGACGGGGCGGAGCTTGCGAGCTTCCTCGAACAGTTCGCGCTCGAGGCCGAGGGCATGAAGCTCGCCGGCATGAAGTCGGTCGCCCGTATTGCCGAACGGCATGGACTTGCGAGTGCGGAGATCACCGAGGCGATCCGTTCGCATCGCCTTGGCACGCGGCGCAATCCGTGGAAGTCGCCGGTCATGCGATCGCGCATGATGCGGGCGCGCGAGATCCTTACGCGGCGGATCAAGGGCCAGCATCATGCAATCGACAAAACACTCGACATCCTGATGCGATCGATCGTCGGGCTGTCGGGCGCGCAAACCGGGTCGCGATATAATCGTCCGCGGGGCGTGATGTTTTTCGTCGGCCCCACCGGCGTCGGCAAGACCGAACTGGCCAAGGCCGTGACCGAGCTTTTGTTCGGGGACGAGAACGCCTGCCACCGCTTCGACATGTCGGAGTTCATGGAGGAGAATTCGATCAACCGCCTGATCGGCGCACCTCCGGGCTATCCGGGTCACGAGCGCGGGGGCGAACTGGTCAACGCCATGCACAAACGGCCGTTCAGCGTCGTGCTGTTCGACGAAGTCGAGAAAGCGCACCCCCGCGTGCTCGACGCGTTCCTCCAGATCCTCGACGAAGGGCGGCTGACGGATTCGCGCGGGTCGACGGCCTATTTCTCCGAGGCGCTGATCATCTTTACCTCCAACATCGGCCTGATCGGCAAGAACCACACCCAGAACATGGGCATGAACATCCTGCCATCCGACGATTTCGCCGAGCTTGAGGCCAAGCTGATCGACGCGGTGCGCCAGCATTTCCGAAACGAGCTGAACCGCCCCGAACTGATGAACCGCATCGGCCAGAACGTGATCGCCTTCGAGTTCATCGGCGGCACCGTCGCGGCAGAGATCTTCTCCGCCATCGTCGGGCGTGTGCTCGATGTCGTGCGCGCCGAACACGGGGTGGAGATAGAGATCGAACCGCAGGCAATGGACGACTTGCGCTCGCTCTGCATGGCGGACTGGTTCGAGGGGGGACGCGGCATCGCCAACCGGATCGAGACGCACTTCATCAACCCGCTCTCGCGCGAGATATTTCGCCACCAGCCGCGCGAGCGCATGACCATCGTTTCTGCTAAAGAAGCGGACAGCACGACCACGCTGGAATGCAGGCTCTAACCAGTGACCTGTGATTTTGAGGAGTATCCGCCCGCCCGGTTATTCATGACAAGCGTCATTAAATAGCCGGGCACAGCCATCGGATCGCTGCGAGTGCCCGGATAATACGACGCGATCCGGGAGATGGAAAGATGGCAGACGCACACGAATGGGATCTGGAAGCCGACGTTGTTGTGCTCGGTTCCGGCGGCGCGGCGATGACCGCCGCGATCGCGGCGCACGACTTTGGCGCGAAAGACGTCGTGATCCTCGAAAAGACCGGCATGGTCGGCGGCACGACCGCAATGTCCGGCGGTATGCTGTGGGTGCCGGGCAACCACCACCAGATCGAAGCGGGCGTCGAAGAAAACGACGAGGATGTCGTCACCTACCTCGATTCGCTCGCGCCCCGTCAGCTCGACCCCGACACGCTCTTCGCTTTCATGGAGGGCGGGCCGGAGATGGTCCGCTATCTCGCCGACAGGACGCCCGTGCGGCTGACCGCGTTCAAGGACTTTCCCGACTACCAGTCCTATGCCCCCGGCGCGAAGCCCGACGGTGGCCGGTCGCTCGACAACGAGGCTTTCTGTTTCGAGCGGCTGGGCAAGTGGGCGCAGCGCGTGAACCCCAGCAAGATGGCATATCCCCTGCGTGGCAGCCTGATCGAGGCGATAACCGGCGCGCTGGATGAAGAGACCTTGGCCGAGCGCGATGCACACGATTATCGCGGGCTGGGACAGGCGCTGGCCGGTTCGCTCTATCTCGCCGTAATCGAGCGTGAGATTCCGGTGGAGTTCGAAAAGCGCGCCAAGAAGCTGATCAAGGATGGCGAACGTATCATCGGCGTCATCGCCGAGGATGCCAGCGGCAACGACTACAAGGTGCGTGCCCGCCGCGGGGTGGTGATCGCGACCGGCGGGTTCGAATGGAACGAGGATCTGGTCAAGACCTTCTTGCGCGGCCCTCTAACCGGCCCCGTCTCTGTCCCGGAAAACGAGGGCGACGGGTTGTTGATGGCGATCGAGGCAGGCGCCAAGCTTGCCAATATGCAGCACGCCTACTGGATGCAGAGCGTGCTTGAGTTCGAGCCGCAGCACCGTTCGGCAAAGCCGAACTACCTGCTGGGATCGGACGAACGCGCACGACCGGGCGCGATCCTCGTCAATCGCAAGGGCAAGCGTTTCGTGAACGAAGCCGCGAACTACAACGCACTGGGCAAGTCGCTCCACGCCTTCGATGCGGGCTCGCACACTTACGCGAACCTGCCCTACTGGCTCATCATCGACCAGCGCTATCGCGACAAGTACCAGACCTTCAACACGCCTCCGGGCGGCCCGACGCCGGGCTTCATGATGCAGGCCGACACGCTGGACGAACTCGCCGAAATGGCGGGAATCGATGCCGAAGGGCTGAAGGCAGAAGTCGAACGCTTCAACACGATGGTACGTAACGGCCACGACGATGATTTCGGCCGCGGCGACAGCACTTACGACAACTTCTACATGTGGGGCGATACCGACTTCGATCCGCCGTACCGGACGCTCGGCGTCATCGACCAGGGGCCGTTCTACGCGGTCAAGATGGAAGCGGGCGCGCTGGGTACGGCGGGCGGTCCCAAGACCAATGCCGACGCGCAGGTCGTCGACTGGAACGGCAACCCGATCCCGGGCCTCTATGCGGCGGGCAACGCGATGGCGTCGGTTCTGGGCGAAGTCTATGGCGGCGCCGGCGGCACGCTCGGCCCCGGCATGACTTTCGGCTACATCGCGGGCAAGCACCTGGGACAGCACATCCCGAACGTCTGAGGATCATGCTCTCTCGGCATTGTCGGGCCGTTGTCAGATCGTCGGCGATTTCGGGGGCATGGATGGTGCCGCTTACGTGACTCGAACACGTGACCCCATCATTACGAATGATGTGCTCTACCAACTGAGCTAAAGCGGCCGACCATTTCAATTCAACCGTGGAGGCCCGAGCCGGAATCGAACCGGCGTAAACGGATTTGCAGTCCGGTGCGTCACCACTCCGCCATCGGGCCTCACCACGGGTGAGGGGCGCACCTAGCGAGTCTTTACGCGCGGTGCAATCGGGTTTTCGCGTCAGCCCGTCAAAGGCCGATCAATCGCCGGTCAGGTGTTGATTCCCATCGACTTGAACCAGCGCTTCACGTTGCGCGCCGCCTGCCTCAGACGCTGCTCGTTCTCGACCATGGCGATACGCACGTAACCCTCGCCCTGCTCGCCGTAACCGACGCCCGGTGCGACCGCGACTTCGGCTTCGGAAAGCATCTGTTTCGAGAACTCGAGGCTGCCCATGTGCTTGAGCGCGGGGGGAAGCGGGGCCCATGCGAACATCGATGCAGGCGGGCTGGGAATGTCCCAGCCGGCGCGGGCGAAGGCATCGACCATGACGTCGCGCCGCTTCTGATAGAGGTTGCGGTTCATCTCGACGATGTCCTGCGGCCCGTTCAGCGCGGCACAGGCCGCAGCCTGGATCGGGGTGAAGGCGCCGTAGTCGAGATAAGACTTCACCCGGGTCAGCGCCGAGATCAGCTTTTCGTTGCCCACGGCAAAGCCCATGCGCCAGCCGGCCATCGAGTAGGTTTTGCTCATCGAGGTAAACTCGACCGCAACGTCCTTCGCGCCCGGCACCTCGAGGATCGAGCGCGTCGGCTTGCCGTCGTAGTAGAGCTCCGAATAGGCAAGGTCGGACAGGATCCAGACGTTGTTCTCCTTCGCCCAGGGGACCAGCCGTTCATAGAAGGAGATGTCGACCGTCTCTGCCGTCGGGTTCGACGGATAGTTCACGATCAGGACCGTCGGACGCGGCACCGAGTGGCGCATCGCGTTTTCGAGAACCTCGAAATAGTGGTCGTCGGGCGTCGTCGGCACTTCGCGGATCGTTGCGCCGGCAAGGATGAAGCCGAAAGTGTGGATCGGATAGCTGGGGTTGGGCGCCATGATGACGTCGCCGGGTGCGGTGATCGCGGTGGCGAGGCTGGCTAGTCCTTCCTTCGATCCCATCGTGACGACAATCTCACTCTCGGGGTCCAGTTCCACGTTGAAGCGGCGGGCGTAATAGTTCGCCTGTGCGCGGCGCAGGCCCGGAATCCCCTTCGACTGTGAATATCCGTGGGCGTCGGGCTTTTGTGCCACTTCGCACAGCTTCTCGATGACATGCGGCGGCGGCGGCAGGTCGGGGTTGCCCATGCCAAGATCGATGATGTCGCGTCCCGCGCGGCGCGCCTCGGCCCGCATCGCGTTGACTTCGGCGATGACATAGGGCGGCAGGCGCTTGATGCGGTAGAACTCGGTATCCATCTCTCGGCTTAATCCAATGGGCCATCAGGCCGTTTCGTGTCTGTGCCACTTGCGCGGCGGTGTGTCGGGGGCACCGCCCCAAAGCATGGGGGGCATTGCGATGTCCCGCAAGTGTGTGCAAGAGCAATTTTGTTTCCCGTTCGACCTTTTGACAGCGTTGATCTTTCATCTGCTGCATTGCAATGTCGCACAGCGACGGGAGAATGCCATGGCCACCGACACCAAAGACACGGACGCTAGCGAGAAGGCGACCACCGATATGCCGCTGGCGGGGCCGGGCGAGATGCCGTTTCTGGCATCGCTGATGGCCGGACCGTTCCTCGGCATGATGGACGGCCCCATGCGCGACGTGATCGAGATGCAGGACAGCGCGACCAAGGCGATGTTCTCTGCGTTTCTGGACACACCCGACGCTAAAAACGACGTGAATGCGAACGCCGGCGAACAAGTTGACTGGCGCGCCATCGCGCAGAACATGAACGATGTCTGGCGCGATTTCCTGAAGACCCATCCCAGCATTGCGGCCAGCGGCGTGGTCGATCCTGCGCGGTGGTTCACGATGGCAAGCCGCTGGATGCAGCAGTGGCCGCTCGGCGGGGGCGACGGGCAGGACCAGCTTTTCGCCGATGCCATGGCGCTGTGGGACACGGTGTTGGAACAGTGCGGAATGGCGCAAGTGGCCGAAGGCGCGCCTGTGGCCCTGCCGCGCAAGGACCGCCGTTTCCGCGATCCCAAGTGGCAGGAGAACCCGGCCTTCGCGGTTCTGCACCAGGCCTACCTGATGGCGGCGGATCAGATGCTGGAGGCCGCGGATTCGGCACAGGGGCTGACGAAGGAGCGGCGCGAACAGCTGAAGTTCTTCACCCGCCTGTTCTGCGAGGCGCTGAGCCCCGCGCATTTCCCGCTGACCAATCCGCTGGTGATCGAACGCACTCTTGAGACCGGCGGCGAGAATCTGGTGAAGGGGCTGGAGCACCTCATCGCGGACCTCGAGGCGGGCAAGCTGACCCACACCGATAACGATGCCTTCACGCTGGGCGAGAATATCGCCGCGACGCCGGGCAAGGTCGTTTATGAAAGCCGCCTGTTCCAGATCATCCAGTACACGCCGGTCACCGAAACAGTGATCGGGACGCCGTTGCTGATCTTTCCGCCGTGGATCAACCGGTTCTATATCCTCGACCTCGGCCCCAAGAAGAGCTTCGTGAAGTGGGCGGTAGAGCAGGGGCTGACAGTGTGCCTCGTCTCATGGCGCTCTGCCGATGCGTCGATGGCCGACGTGGGTTGGGAAGACTACATCGCCGCCCAGATCGAGGCGATCGACGTCGTTCGCGAACGCTTCAAGGTGCCATCGGTCCACACCATCGGATATTGCGTGGGCGGCACGACGCTGGCCGCGACGCTGGCGGTGCTGGGCCGCAGGGGCGAAGCGGACAAGGTGGCGAGCGCGACCTACTTCACCGCGCAAGTCGACTTTACCGAGGCCGGAGAACTGAAGGCTTTCATCGACGAGCAGCAGCTTGCGATGGTGGATTCGCTTGCCGGCGAAGGCTTCCTCGACGGGCGCTATCTGGCGCTGGCGTTCAACCTGCTGCGCAGCCCGGACCTCATCTGGAACTACGTCATCAACAACTACCTGCTGGGCGAGGACTATGCCGCCTTCGACCTGCTCTACTGGAACGGGGACAGCACCAATCTGCCCGCCCGCTTCCACCGCGAGTATCTGAAGAACCTCTACCACGACAACCTGCTGGTCGTGCCCGACGCGCTGAGCGCACACGGCACGCCGATCGACCTGCGCCGCAATGTCACGCCGTCGTACATCCAGGCGGGCGTCGAGGATCACATCGCGCCGCTCAACAGCGTGTGGAAGATGACGCGGCATCTGTCGGGTCCGATGCGCTTCCTGCTGGCAGGGTCGGGCCACATCGCCGGTGTCGTCAATCCGCCATCGTCGGGCAAGTACCAGTACTGGTCGGTGGGCGAGCCCGATGCCCAGCAGCCGCCCGTTCCCGACACGCTGAATGCCTTCCGCGAACAGGCGGTGGAAACGCCCGGTTCGTGGTGGCCGGACTGGATCCGCTGGATCGAATCGTTCGATGCGACGCGTGTGAAAGCGACCGGAAAGCGCAAGCCGGGAGGGCGCGGCGACACCGTTATCGAGGATGCGCCGGGACGATATGTCCGCATGAAATGAACGACTTGCGACGACCCGCATTGTCCTTGCCAAGGGCAATGTTAGACTTTTGTTGCAGTGCAACATAATCCTTGACTCTAGCTGCTCCAGCACTTATTGTGCAGTGCAACATGACCCGATAGGCGGGTCTGTCGCGGGGGAAGCCTGGAACGATTTGGCCTTCCTTCGCTGCATGGATAGCAGACGAGGTAATCTCGATGGCAAGCAAGGACGACGGAGCCGACAAGGCTTACGAGGCTGCAGCCGGTGGCACCGCCACCGCAACGCCCAAGGCCGCTCCGAAAAAGCCCAAAGCACCGGCCAAGCCCAAGGCAGAGCCCGAGGCAAAGGCCGAGCCTGCGACTGAACCCGCAGTGGCGGCCAAGGTCGAAGAGACTCCCGCGCCGGCGGCAAAGCCCGCTGTTGCGAAGCCGGTTTCCAAGCCTGCGCTGAAGACGTCGACGGCCAAGGCCGCGGTGGCGAAGCGCACGGCGAAAAAGACCCCGGTGAAGAAGACTCCGGCCAAGAAGGCCGCCAGCAAGCCGACGCCCGCCAAGGCCCGCGTCGCCAAGCCGGCAGCCACCAAGGCCGCAGTGAAAAAGACTGTTGCCGCCCCCGCCGCGAAGATCGCTGCGGTGGCATCCGAACCCGCCAAAATCACGACCAAGATCACTCAGGAGTTTAGCAAGATGACTACCCCCGAAGCGTTTACCAAGGGTTTCCAGACCGCCGTTGCCGACATGCAGACGAAGTCGAAGGAAGCTTACGAAAAGAGCACCGCCATGATGGGCGAAGCCACCGAATTCACCAAGGGCAACTTTGAAGCCATGGTCGAATCGGGCAAGATCCTCGCCAGCGGCATGCAGGAAATGGGCCGCGGCTTCGTTGCCGACTCGAAGGCCGAATTCGAAGCCCTGACCGCCGAGGTCAAGGAACTCGCAGCCGTGAAGTCGCCGACCGACTTCTTCCAGCTGCAGAGCGCGATGATGCGCAAGTACTTCGACAAGTCGGTTGCCGCTGCGTCGAAGAACACCGAAGCGATGCTGAAGCTGGCCAACGACGCCGCCCAGCCGCTGTCGAGCCGCGTTTCGCTCGCGATGGAAAAGGTGAAGGCTGCCTGATCGCAGACTGACCCATTAAGCATCGGAAGCGCCGTCGTCCCGCCAGACGCCGGTCTTCCCGATCAAGAGAGCGGGGCGGGCAGGTTAACCACTGCCAGCCCCGTTTTCGTCTTTGAATGAAGCAATTGCGTCCCTGCCCCTTGTAGGAAGCGCCTCCGATACGATATTCTCGAGGAATATGGCGAAGGTTCACGACGATTCCGCACAGGGTTGCCGCGCGGCCTTCATGGCCCCCGAAAGCGCGTGCCCGATGATTTCCGGCATGCCGGTCCCCGCTGTGATGGGGAATGCCGGCATCCCGGTCCATTCAGGGCCCGATGACGGGGAACGTGGCGACGAACCCGATGGCGGCGACGGTGGTGAAGGCCAGGTGAGCCTCGCCACCCGTACGCGTGCCAAACCGAAAAAGCCGAGCCAGTTCAAGGTTCTCATGCTCAACGACGACTACACGCCGATGGAATTCGTCGTGATGGTCCTCAAGCGGTTCTTCCGCATGGATATGGAGCAGGCGACGCAAGTCATGCTTCACGTGCACCAGCGCGGCGTGGGCGTTTGCGGCATCTATCCTTACGAGATCGCCGAGACGAAGGTTAACCAGGTGATGGACTTCGCCCGGCAGAACCAGCACCCGCTGCAATGCACGCTCGAAAAGGCCTGAGCCTTCCTTCCTAGTTGAACTGCCGGATGCAGACGTCCCGCGCATCGAGTCCGGTGCGCCCTTCGGCTTCCTCGGCCTTCATGCAATCGGTCACATCATCCCACGCCTTCTGGCGCGTGAGACCTTTCGCATCGGCATAGTTCGTCACCCACTGCGGCGCGGGAAGCGCGAAAAGCCGCGCGCTCGACGGGTTGGCGACATTCATGATGCCCCCGTCACCGCAGGCCTTGCGCAGAGCGATCACGTCGGGGTTCTTTTCATCGACGCCGTTCGGCCCGCCCCAGTTGCCGGGCTCGCCTATGCGATAGGGTTCGCGGCCGTGGGGGCTGATGACGGTGAGGTAACCTTCGTCATCTTTCGAAAGCTGCGCGTCATAGGCGAACATTACCAGATCGCCGCTGCCCTTCGTCTTGAAGCACCCGTCCTTCAGCACGATGGTGTCATGGTACAGCGCCATGTGTCGCGCCCCCGGCTCCATGTGCTCCCGCGCGAAGATCCGCACACCACTTGCAAGCGCCTCGTCCGCAAACGCTGGCGGCTGGGGCCTGGCGAAATCGAAGCGGACCGGCGCATCGCGATTCCAGCCCTTTTCCTGTGCGATCTTGCGGAAATGCGCCTCTGTCACGCCGAGGTCGAACTTGACCACGCCTTCGCGCTCCATCCCGTAGCTGCTGAATGACAGTCCGGCATCGGAAAGGCGCCTGTTCCATTCGCTCTGGATGCGGTCACGCTCTTCCTGCGACAGACCGCCCTCGCGTGGGACGAACAGGGGGTCCTTCGTATATTTCGCCAGCGTCGCGGCGGCATCGCGCTTGAACCACACCTCCATCCGGACGGACGGGTCGCGGACCATCACGAACTGGACGAAATTGCCCGCTTCTTCGCGCTGAACCTTCTCTGAAATGCGCTGCATGATCTCGTGAAGACGCGCCGGACCGTTGATCTGGTTCATCGCCTGTTCGCGCGTAAGACCGTTTTCTCGGGCGTACTTGTCGAACATGTCCTCCTGCCCGATCGACGGGTCCGCGGGCACGACCTCGGGCCATGCGATCGCAGGAACGTCGCCGATGGACCAGAAACCGTCCTGCCCATGCGTCGCGCCCGTGGGCAGAGGCGCAGCCGCGTTGGCGGCTTTCTCTGGCGGGGGCGGGGCGCAGGCGGCAACGCTTGCCGCAATTCCCGCGATCATGACGAAACGCATCGACACTCTCCTTTTGTCGGGGGAGTAGACGTTCGGGCAAATGAACCCCATCTGAAACGGGTGACGTTGGCAAGAGTTGCCGTTATGACGCCCTCACACGAAGGGGCATCGCAGTGCCGATCCACCCCGCAAAGGACCGAATGCGAGCACCTTGAAGTTCTTTTCCGCCATCGACCGTTACATCTTCCGGCTGACGCTGATGCCGATGCTGGGCACGCTGGCGCTGGCCGCATCGCTGCTGGTGCTGGACAAGATGTTGCGCCTGTTCGAAGTCGTCGCGAACGAGGGCGGGCCGATCGGAGTCGTGTTCCGGATGCTGGCGAACCTGCTTCCCGAATACATGAGCCTCGCCATCCCGCTGGGCTTGATGCTGGGCATCCTCTTCGCGTTTCGAAAACTGGCGACGACGTCGGAACTGGACGTCCTTCGCGCCGTGGGCATGGGGTACACCCAGTTGCTCAAGGTGCCCTACATGATCACGCTGGCGCTCGTCGCGTTGAACTTCGTGCTGGTCTATTGGGTGCAGCCGGTCTCGCGCTACGATTATCAGCGGCTGGCGTTCGAATTGTCCTCAGGCGCACTGGGTGCCTCGATCGACGTGGGCGAATTCAACACGATCCAGGACAAGACCGCGCTGCGCATCGAGGAAAGCCGCGACAACGGGCGCGAACTGGGCGGCATCTTCGCCCGCGTCACGGACGAGAAGGGCGACATGCTCTCGATCTCGGCGCGCGGCGGGAGGTTTCTTGCCAATGCGGATGACCAGAACACGATCATTCTGCGTCTGACCGACGGCACGATTATTCAGGATCAGCCGAACCTTAACGCGCCGCGCGTGCTGTCATTCTCCAGCTACGACTTGCCGATCGACTTGCCCGAGATCGAACAGTTCCGCCAACGCGGCGGTGAGGACCGGGAATATATCCTGCCCGAACTGCTGCAACTGGGCTGGAACGACCAGGTCGACCAGACCGTTCGGAACGAGACATTGGCCAGCCTCAACTTCCGCCTCGTCGAGGTGGTGATGATGCTGCTCCTGCCGCTTCTCGCCGTATCGCTGGCGATCCCGCCAAAACGATCTACCAGCGCACTTGGCGTGTTCGTGTCGATCGTGATGGTCGTCGCCTATCACAAGATCAACCAGTACGGCGAAGACGTCGCTGCGCTCGGTCTCGTCAGTCCGGTGATCTCGCTGTGGGTGCCTTTCGTGCTCTTCGCGGCGCTGATCATCTGGATGTACTGGCGCGTCGCCTATGTGCCGGGCGGACAGGCGATCGGCTGGCTGGAACGCGGCGCAGCGGTCGTGGGCAAAAAGGTCACTGCCCTCTTCCGCCTGATGCGCTTTACCGGGCGCAAGGAGTTGAAGCGCATGGCGGAGGAACACCATGCGGCTTGATTTCTTCCCTTCCAAACGCCTGACGATCTACCTCGCCAAAACGTTCATCGTCCGCATCTTCGCGGTACTGGCGATGCTCGTGCTGGTCCTTCAGATCCTCGACCTGCTCGGCACCAGCGGAGACATCCTTGCCGCCGAGGGCAATGGCGAGGGTGCGCTGTGGACTTACGTTTCGCTCCGCGCGCCGCAGCTGGTGGCAAGGTTTCTGCCCTATTCGGTGCTGCTCGCAACGATCCTGACACTGGCGACGCTCAACCAGAACAGCGAGGTGATTGCGATGAAGGCCGCGGGGCTTTCGGCGCACCAGATCCTCGCGCCGCTGGTGCTGACCGCCGCTTTCGTCTCGGTTCTGAGCTTCGGGTTCAACGAACGCATCGTCACCCGTGCCACCGCGACGCTCAGCGCGTGGGAGAAGGCCGATTACGGCCCCGTGCCGCCCGGTTCGGACATAAGAACCGACATCTACATGGCAGAGGGCGATGCGATTCTCGCAGCGCGCACCGCCGCCGGCAACGGCGATGCGATGACGCTGGGCGGCGTGACGTGGTACCGCCGCGATCCGAACCTCATGCTGACCGAACAGTGGCGCGCCAAGTCCGCGACATGGACCGGCGACGGCTGGCTGCTGAAGGATCCGACCCGCTTTGCCGTCGACATCGCCACTGTCGACTATCCGCCCGACACCGTTGTCGGACAGGGCATTACCCCGCGCGAAATCGCGATCAGTTCGGTCAACGCAGACGCGCAGGACATCTTCAAGCTGCGTCAGTCGATCAAGGACCTAGAGGCTGCGGGCCGCCGGACGGAGGAGCTGAAGGGCCGCTGGTGGCACAAGATCTCCGGCCCGCTTTCGGCCGCGCTCATGCCGCTTCTGGGCGCGGTTGCCGCATTCGGCCTTGCGCGTTCCGGTCAACTTTTCGTGCGCGCGGTCATCGGCATGGCATTGGGCTTTGCCTATTTCGTTGTCGACAATGCTGCGCTCGCCATCGGCAATTTTGGCGGATATCCGCCGTTTCTGGCTGCCTGGGCGCCGTTTCTCCTGTTCGCCCTGATCGGCGAATTCGTGCTGCTGCGGACCGAAGAGTAATTTTTTCGGGAACCGTTGCCCCAATTCGGGCGTAGTTGCCACAATTGCGCCACAAATTGGAGACGCACCCATGAAGAAAATTATCCTGCCTGCCCTTATCACCGTGTCCGCGCTGGGCCTTGCCGCTTGCGACAGCACTGCCGAAGCTCCGGCTGGAACCGAAACCGAAGTCGTGACCGAAGAAGTCGGCACCGATCCGGCGATGACCGAACCGGTCGTCGAAGCCGATGACGGCGATTCGATCACCATCAGCGAAGACGGTGTCAACGCCGACATCAACGACGGCGGCACCTCGGTCAGCGCCGACATCGACGGCAACCCGTCGATGACTGTCGAGACCGACTAACGGCCTTGCTACAGTAAGGGGAACGCGAAGGGCCGCGCCGGAATTACCGGGGCGGCCCTTTTGCGTAGCGGCCTTTTCCATGGCGGTAACGCACGTTGAGCCCGATGCTCAGCCCCGGTTCAGCCGTTGCGCGGTAACCACGCCGGCCCGCCAATCGATGCGGGCCGTCTCGCACGACTGGCACGTGCGTTACGCAAATGCTAAGGGCCCGCCCAAGGATCAATCGTAGAAGCCGAACATGATGACGCAGACCACCTCGACCACAGCCGCCGACGAGGCGAAGCTCCCGTTCTGGAAGCGCTCGCACTATCTCGACCGGATGACGCTGAAGCAGCTGATCGTTGCGTATTTTCAGCACTATACGATCATCGCCTATCTCGGCCTGACCGCGCTGTGCGTGGTGGCATTCGCGATCTGGCCGACGACGCCGCTGCGCGCGGCAGCCGCGTTTTTCGCGGCGCTGATCGTCTATCCGCTGGTCTGGCACCTGCTGCACCAATACGTGCTGCACGGTCAGTGGATGTACAAGATCAAGCCGCTGGCCGGCACGTGGAAGCGTATTCACTACGATCACCACCAGGACCCTAACCACCTCGAGGTGCTGTTCGGCGCGCTGCACACGACGGTGCCGACGATCTTTCTCGCCACCGCTCCCATCGGCTATGCCATCGGCGGCATCGGCGGTCTTGCCGCGGCCTTTGCCGGCGGCCTGCTGACGACCTGCTATTACGAATTCATGCACTGCATCCAGCACCTCGCCTTCAAGCCGAAGTGGAAGTGGGTGCAGCATATGAAGCAGCGGCATGTCGAACATCACTATTTCGACGAGGACGGCAATTTCGGCATCACCAACTACACGTGGGATCGCCTGCTCGGCACGTACTACGAGAAGAAGGACCGCCCGAAGCGTTCCGCGACCGTGTTCAACCTCGGCTATGACGAGGAAGTCGCCAAGCAGTGGCCTTGGGTGAAGGACCTGTCGGGCGGCATCGCGTCGGGCCACCCGCGCCGCCGTGCGATGGGCAAGGAAGGGTTCGACCCGAACCGCGACAAGACCGCGGCCTGAAGCAGGAAAACGAACATGGGGGGACAGGGTAACGGCATCGTCGTCGAGCCGGTCGTCGACGGCGCCGGTCGCAAGGTCTTTCTGGACGTCGGCTATGCGCTGAACCGCGACGATCCCCAGTGGGTCCCGCCGCTCCGGGCCGAGGCTGCGGAAGTCGTCGACCCGAAGAAGAACCCCTTCTTCGATCATGCCGAAGTCCAGCTATTCATCGCCAGGCGCGATGGAAAGCCGGTCGGCCGCATCTCTGCCCATTTCGACAAGCTGGCCCATACCATGCCGCCCGAACAGGGTATGGGGCCGGGCACAGGCAACTGGGGCCTGATGGATGCCGAGGACGAGTCCGTCGCACAGGCGCTGATCCTGCGCGCCGAGGCGTGGCTGCGCGAAAAGGGCATGACCCGTATCCTTGCGCCGATCTCGCTGTCGATCTGGGAAGAACCGGGCCTGCTGACGCTGGGTCACGATCATTCACCGACGGTTATGATGGGCCACCATCCGGCAAAGTACCAGCCGTGGGTCGAGGCGATGGGCTATACCCCCGCGAAAGTGCTGCGAACCTTCGACCTCGACGTAACGCAGGATTTTCCCAAGCTGATCCAGCGCATCATCTCCTCTGGCGAGAAGAACGACCGCATCAAGGTCCGCCGCGTCGACAAATCGAAGTTCGACGAGGAAGCGGCAATCATCCTCGAAATCCTGAACGATGCCTGGTCGGGCAACTGGGGCTTCGTGCCGATCACCGACCGCGAGGTCGAGCACACCGGCAAGAAATTGAAGCCGCTGGTGCGCGCGGACCTCATCATGATCGCCGAATATGACGGTGAGCCGGTGGCTTTCATGATGACGCTTCCCGACGTGAACCAGCCGATCAAGGCGATCAACGGAAAGCTGTTCCCCTTCGGCTTCATCAAGCTGCTGAACTGGATCCGCAAGCCGAAGAACGCGGACATGCGCGTGCCGTTGATGGGCGTTCGCAAGCACCTGCAAAGCTCCCGCCTTGCCAGCCAGCTGGCCTTCATGATGATCGAATATATCCGCCGCGCAGCGGTCCAGGATTACAACGCGAAACGCGGTGAGATCGGCTGGATCCTGGACGACAATCAGGGAATGAACGCGATTGCCGAGGCCATCGATGCCGACGTGAACCGCGAGTACACGATCTATTCGAAAACGCTCTGAGAGGCCGTCCGACTTCTTTTCGCAATAGCGGCGACAAAGCGGGAACTTCGGCTGCCATACCGGCGTTAGCAGGATAGGGCGAATGAACGCCCGATCAGGGAAGTCGCAAAGTCATGTCCACACAGCCGAAGCCGAAGGGAACCGATCGTAATATCGGTACGGCTCTTGTCGTGGAAGACGACCCGATCCTGGCAATGTCGATCGAGGATATCCTGATCGAAGCGGGCTCTCCGTCGGTGACGGTCTGCTCCAGTACGAAGCAGGCACTGGCCGCCCTTGAAAAACAGAAGCCCGACGTGATCGTGCTCGACGTTCACCTCGTCGACCGCGACGATGGCTGGGCCGTGGCAGAACTGGTCAACGAACTTGGGCCCCGCCCGCCGCGTATCGTCTTTTCGACCGGCAATCCCGAGGCTATCCCTTCCGATATCAAGGAACTGGGCAAGGTCTTGACCAAGCCCTACGCGCCCGAGACGTTGATCGATGCCGTCTCGGACAGCCGCCGCACCGGCCTGTTTTCACGCCTCAAGGGTGCGATCTCCTCCGACTGATCGCCGCTTTGCGCGACGCTTCATAAGGCCTGCCGCCCGGCTGTCCTTTTTCGTTTACAAGTAACGATGCCGCATAGGCGGAGGACAAAAAAAGGCCTCCGCTCCCCCTGTTAGGGAGCGAAGGCCTTTCGGGATCGTATCACCGGCCGCTTGGACGGGAGGGGGGGTCTCGGCGGTGACAATAAGAAAATGCTCGTCCCGAAAAGAGGTTCCAGCGGACGCGAAAAGAATCTGAATTCTTTTTGAGAAAGTCAGTAAACCGCTGATTTTATGAAAGAAAAATCAGATGAAAGGCCGCTTTTTGGGGTTTGCTCTCTCCACCTGCACAAGATCGCGCACCGCGTCCATGTCGGGGATTTCGATCTCGGTCAGGGTCCAGCGCACCAGCCCGTCCTTCCGCAATGACTGGAGCGAGCGGTTGGTGTGTACCAGCGACAGGCCAAGCATGTCCGCGATCTGGCCCTGCGTGACAGCCAGCGACATCTTGTGCGGACCGCTCGTCAGGCAGGTCTGCTCGGCCCGCTCGATAAGGAACATCGCGAGATAGGCGATACGTTCGCGCGCATTGCGCTGTCCCAAAGCGACGAGGTGTTCCTCGAGTGCTGCCTCTTCCTTCGCGGCGAGCCAGACTATGTCGTAATTGAGATCGGGGAACTGGCTGACGAAATGGCGGAAGTCGGCACGCGGGAACACGCAGAGCCGGGCGTCGGTCAGCGCCTCGACCCCGTGTGTCATCGGTTCGTCCAGCGTCGCCTGAAGGCCGATCAGGTCGCCGGGGAAGAGGAAGTTGATGATCTGACGTCGCCCGTCGTCCATCAGGCGGAAGCGGATCAGGACGCCCTTCAGGACCGTGTAGAGATGCTCGCTCTTCGTGTCCTGGACCAGCACTTGCTCGCCGCGGTCGACCCCGAGCTCGCCATGCTTGAACTCCTGGATGAGCGCGAGGCGATCCTTCTCCTGCTCGCGCAGACCGGGACAGGAGAGCAGTGGACACTGCGTGCAGGTGAAGTGCTGCGAACCCGAATTCATGTCGTTCCCCGTCATGCCCCTACGCACCGCGACCGTCCATTCCGTGCCTCGAAAGACACGCAATTGCAACGGCGTGAACGATTCGACAATTTTTTCGGGAACAGACCTCGCGCGCGCACGTTACGGCTGTCGATCCAAATTACGGGAAGGGCTTGCATGTCTCTCGGGGCCAAGGTTGCCGCCAATCTACCATATCTTCGTCGCTACGCTCGCGCGCTTTCGGGCTCGCAAAGCACCGGCGACGCTTTCGTACGCGCCACTCTGGAGGCGGTTCTTGCCGATCCGGAACTGAAGGCCAGCCTCGGTGAAGGGGGACGCGTGCCCCTCTACCGCGCTTTCAACAAGCTCTGGTCCAGCGCTTTCCTTGAAGTGGCCGATACCGATTCCGGTATCATCGACCACGAGGCGGCTGCGCAGGAACGTCTGTCGGCCATCACGCCGATGAACCGTCAGGCGCTTCTCCTCACCACACTGGAGGATTTCTCGATCGCGCAGGCGGCCGAGATCATGGACCTCACTGAAGAAGAGGTCGAAAACCTCGTTCAGGAAGCGGTGTCGGAGATCGACAGGGAATCGACGACGAACGTCCTCATCATCGAAGACGAGCCGCTGATCTCGATGCAGCTCGAAGACCTCGTCCGCTCGCTCGGCCACGACATCTGCGGCACCGCCGCCACGCGCACGCAGGCGCAGGACGTCATTGCCGACAAGATGCCGGGCCTGGTGCTGGCCGACATCCAGCTGGCCGACGGTTCGTCGGGCCTCGACGCGGTGGACGATATCCTGTCGATCGGTTCGGTGCCGGTGATCTTCATCACCGCCTATCCCGAACGCTTGCTGACGGGTGACCGGCCAGAGCCGACCTATCTCGTCACTAAGCCGTTCCAGGAATCGACGGTGCGCGCCGCGATCAGCCAGGCGCTATTCTTCGGATCGAGCCGCCCGCTCCCCTAAGACGCGCCGCAATTGCCGAACGAAAGGCCCGCCGCTCAAGCATGAGCAGCGGGCCTTTTCGTGTCCGGGGAGCACGGTAGTTGGACGTTACCGCCGCAACGCCCGCCATCGATCAGTTCGTTTTGCCGACCTGCTTGGCGCGGATCATGAACTCGCTGCGGGTGCGGACCGGGATCAGCATCGTGCAGCGCACGCCTGTGCTTTCGAAGACGAGATCGACCGGATTTCGCAATTCGTGCGCGACAATCTTTTCGATCAGCTCGGTGCCGAATCCGCGCGGGCGCGTTTCCGAGACCGGCGGGCCGCCACTTTCCTTCCAGCGTACGCGCACGAGCGAGTCCGAGACGAGGTCCCAGTCGACCGTGACTTTGCCACCCGGCACGCTGAGCGCGCCGAACTTGGCCGCATTGGTCGCGAGTTCGTGGATGGCAAGACCAAGCGAAAGCGCATCGTTCGGAGCAAGCTCGACATCGGGTCCATCCATCTCCACGGTCGAGTCGCGGCCCAACGCATATGGGGCCATTTCAACCTCGACCACCGACTTCACCGGCGTCGTGCCCCATTCCGATTGCGTTAGAAGGTCGTGCGTTGCCGATAGCGCGCGGATCCGGCCGTCGAGCGAAGTGGCGAACGCGTCGAGCGAAGTCGCGCGCCTGCGGGTCAGCGAAACGATAGAGAGAACATTGGCGAGCGTGTTCTTGACGCGGTGATTAAGCTCACGGGTCAGCGAATTGCGGATCGCGGCCTGTTCTTCGAGAATGCCGATGACCTGCCGCGCCTCTGCTGCCTGCCGCGTCAGCAGCCATGCAATGGCGAGCGCAAGGGTGGCGACGACGAGGCCGGACAGCAGAACGATCACGGCGACATCGCTCAGCATCGAGCTTTTCAGCGAGTGGACTTCCATCGTGAAAGTCCGGTTCCCGATGGCGATCTGGCGCGTCAGGCTCTCGCCGCCAGTCTCGCCGGTCGAAAGTTCGGCAAGCAGGTTGTCGGGCGCAATGGGGCCGTCATAGAGGCCGATGCGCGCACGGTTGGGCAGTTCGCCTTCCAGCGCCGATTCCACGAAGTCCTGTGCGTTGAACGGACTATAGACATAGCCCTCCAGGCGGCGCCCGCCGGCGGGATCGATCTTGAAGACCGGCATGTACATCAGGAAACCGGGCGCGGTATCCTGCGAACCTTCCTGCACCAGCACGACGCGGCCCGAAGCGGTGGGGCGGGCAAGACGTTCCGCCTCCAGCATGGCGATGCGCCGCGTGCGTTCGGAGAACATGTTGAAACCGATCGCGCGGCGGTTCCGGTCGGTCAGCGGCTGGAGATTGGTGACCGGCACGGCATAAGCTTGGTCCGGACGGGGCAGGGGGTGCACGGCAAAGCCGATCGAGCCCAGTTCGACCTGTTTCGCTTCGAACTCGGGGATTTCGTCGCTATCTACACGCGCGGCCCAGCCGATACCTTCGGCGCCGCGGAAGTTGGCGTCGAGCCGCAGTTGACCGACGAACGTGCGGAACAGCGAGGGCGGAACGTCATCCTGCGTCGCCAATAGCGCCGCGCCCGAACGCAGGTATGCGGCATTGGCATTGGCGCGCCGTTCGAGCGCGGCGCTGGCGCCGGTTGCGATCTGGCTCAGTTCGGTACGGCGCGAATCCTTCTGCGCCATCTCGATCGCCCAGACGCCTACGCCTGTCAGTAGCGCGATGGCGACGAAGATACCGATCGGTAGCGCGCGCGGAAAATGCGCGAACCCACGCAGCACGCGGCCAAGTCGCGGATCGGCACGCCGTCCGCGTCGCTCCTTGACATGGGCGTCGCTTTTCAGGGGGTTAGGCCGTATTTCCACGTTTTGCTCAGATCACGATCCTACCGGGGCGAGGAATTCGATGCTGTCGTGTTCACGCGGGAAACCATCTGGCAGCATCGGCGAGCAAACAGGCAAATCCGGCCTCTTTTATTATTACATCCATTCGCGGGAACCAATCGCATGCCGTTTCGTTCCCGCCTGTGTGTTTGATATATTTCTGAAACGTCAGCGGGCAGCTGTTGCCGGATCGGCTTTTGGCTTTGAACATCGGCAAGGGGTCGCAGTGCTTGAGATGACTGAAAAGCGAATGAGGGACGTGAAGAAAAAGGACGACGAGACAGAGCGGCAGAAAAAGCCCGAAAAACGCCCGGATTGGGCGTCGGGTCTTCGGCAGCTCTACGACTCGGTAGTGGAGGAACCGCTTCCGGACAGTTTCAACGATCTCCTCTCCAAGTTCGACTCGGAGGAGTAATGGCCAAGAACGCGACTAGCGAGGCGCAGCCCGCTGCGGTGCCCGAGCGCTCTGAGGCCGAGGAACGCGTACGCGCGGCCGAATTCAAGAAAGAGCTGACCGAAGTTATTCCTCACTTGCGTGCATTTGCCCGCGGCCTGTGCGGCCGGCCCGACGTGGCCGACGATCTCGTGCAGGAAGCCTTGATGAAGGCGTGGGCCGCGCAGGAGCGTTTCCAGCCCGGCACTTCGATGCGGGCATGGACTTTCGTGATCCTGCGCAACGCATACCTCACCGACATGCGACGCAATCGCTTTCGTGCCGATTATGACGAGACCGTGGCCGAACGCATCCTGACCGCACCTGCGGCACAGGAAGGCCCGCTGCACCTGTCCGACATGCACCGCGCGTTGCTGACCCTTCCGCCCGAACGGCGTGAGGCTTTGCTGCTCGTGGGCGCAGGCGGCTTCAGTTATGAAGAGGCGGCAGAAATCTGCGACTGCGCCGTTGGCACCATCAAGAGCCGCGTGGGTCGCGCCCGCGCTGCGCTTACGTCGATGTTGGAGGATGGCGACATCCCGCAGCGTTCGGTAGATGACGCTGTGGCACACCGTGCCATCATGGGAGAGCTCGACGATATGGCCGAGCCTCAAGGCAATATAAACCGCTAGAGGCGGCCGGGGGGCTGCTATGGCGGACGACGATCAGGATCGGGATCAGGACAGGGAAGAAACCAACGCCCAGCGGCTTGAGCGGCTGGCCGGCAATGCTGCTGCCGGGCCGGAACTTGGCGACCGAATCCTTGGTGCCGATCTCGATCTGGGGCGACTGGCTTCCGCATTGCTGCTGATGATCGGGCTGGGCCTTTTCCTGGCACTTCCTTTCGTATTGTCGATCGGATCGATCGTATTCCTGCCGCTGGTGACGGCGGTGGTTTTGACGATCCTGCTCTCGCCGCTAGCTGACAAGATCAACGCCATCGGCATTCCCAACGTGATCGCATCGCTTCTGGCGGTGCTGATCTTCATCGGCGTACTGGTGCTTGCCGCGACCGCTATCCTGCAGCCAGCTGCCGACCTGTTCGATCAGGTGCCGCAGATGCTCGCTTCGATCGACAAGTCGTTCGGGCAGGTCAGGGGCCAACTCGACTGGATCAACGACCTCGGCAAGCGGTTTGGCGAACTCGGCGGACCGAAGCAGGGCCGCGAAGTGGTCGTCGCAACGCCTTCGATGATCGAGCGGGTGGCGCTTGCGACCCCGACCGTCATCATCGAAACGCTGCTCACGATCCTGATGGCGTTCTTCATGATCGAGGCTCGGGTGCGGATGCGGCACCGCTTGCTGCTTGAACGTGCGGAATTCGGGGCATCGCTGAAGGCGGCGCGTGCGCTTCGCGAAGTGCAGGACCGCGTGGCGAGCTATATCCTGACGGTCGGTCTCATCAATCTGGGTGTCGGAGTCGTCGCGGCGCTGGGTGCATGGGCCATCGGGCTCGACGCGCCGATCATGTGGGGCGGGCTTGCCGCGCTGCTCAATTTCCTGCCCTATATCGGGCCTTTCGCGATGACGGCGATCCTGCTGTTGGTCGGCATGGGCACGGCCGACACTATCCTGATCGGGCTGGTCCCGGCGGCGGCCTATCTCGGCCTGCACACGATCGAGGCCAATGCCGTGACGCCCGCGATCCTTGGTGCGCGCTTCACGATGAACCCTGTCGTGATCCTTATCGGGATCAGCTATTTCACGTGGGTCTGGGGCGTATTGGGCGCGGTGCTGTCGATGCCAATCCTCATCACGCTGATGGCCCTGTTCGAGCATCTCGGCCATCCCAACATCATCGGCTTCCTGTTCGGCGAACCGCTGTTCCTCCGACGAGGCGAGGGCGAAGAAACCAGCGCCTGACGCACGCCATCGATGCAAAAGAAAAAGGCCGGGAGACGATCCCGGCCTTTCGCTCGTTCAGGTATTCCCGCCTCAGGCCGAGGGGTACGACCAGATCGAACCACGCTTGTAGTTCTCTGCCGCGAAGTCCCAGTTGATGTGGCCGGTGCTGACGGCCTTCAGATAGTCGGGGCGCACGTTCTTGTGGTCGAGGTAATAGGCGTGTTCCCACACATCGAGCGTGAGGAGCGGGTTCTTTCCGCCGATTGCAAGCGTACCGGCATCGTGCGTTTCCTCAACCGAGAGCTTGCCGTCCGAGTCGGCCGCCAGCCAGACCCAGCCCGATGCGAAGTGGCCGGCACCTGCCGACTGCAGCTTTTCGACGAGTGCATCGACCGAGCCGAATGCGGCGTTGATCGCGTCGAGCAGATCGCCGCTCGGGCCTTCGCTCGTCGGAGCCATCGAGTGCCAGTAGAAGGCGTGGTTCCAGCTCTGCGCCGAATTGTTGAACAGGCCCGCGTTGCCGGTTTCATCAGCCTTGGCGATGATCGATTCCAGCGAAGCGTCCGCAAGGTCGGTGCCTTCGATCGCGGCGTTCGTCTTGTCGACATAAGCCTTGTGGTGCTTGCCGTGGTGGGTCTGCAGCGTTTCCGAACCGATCGCCGGGCTCAGCGCATCGTGGGCATAGGGCAGGTCGGGAAAGGCAATGGCCATCTTTAAACTCCTTGGACGGTCGCGTTTGGTTGTCTCGTGTTCATATGTGTAAACGCATTGCGCAGGTTCAAGTTGCAGTTTCGCGTATATTTCGCGCTCGGACGTGTACCATGCGCCTTCACGCGCGGCATCGGGGGTGCCATGACGGGCGGGGAACTGCCAGAAGGCCTCGCTCATTGGCTCTCCATCACGACAAGAAGAAGGACGAGACTTGGGACGCAAGTATTTCGGCACCGACGGGATCAGGGGGCGCACCAATTCCGGCAACATGACCGCGTCGATGGCGATGAAGGTCGGCCAGGCCGCGGGCACTTATTTCCTGCGCGGCGGGCACAAGCACCGCGTCGTGATCGGCAAGGACACGCGCCTGTCGGGCTACATGATGGAAAGCGCGATGGTGGCAGGTTTCACCAGCGTGGGGATGGACGTCGTGCTGCTGGGCCCGATGCCGACCCCTGCGGTCGCGCTGCTCGCCCGTTCGATGCGTGCCGATCTGGGCGTCATGATCTCTGCCAGCCACAACCCGTTCGAGGACAACGGCATCAAGCTGTTCGGCCCCGACGGCTTCAAACTTTCGGACGAAGACGAACTGGCGGTCGAGATGATGATCGACCAGGAACAGCTGCTGGTACCCCCGCAGGACATCGGTCGGGCACGCCGCATCGATGACGCGCGGGGCCGTTATATCCATGCGGTGAAGGGCTCGCTGCCGAACACGGTCCGGCTCGACGGCCTCAAAATCGTGATCGATTGTGCGAATGGCGCGGCCTATGACGTGACGCCGCCTGCACTGTGGGAACTGGGCGCCGAAGTGATCGAGATGGGCGTGTCGCCCGACGGTCTCAACATCAACCGCGACGTCGGTTCGACCGCGGTCGACGCTATCAAGAAGCGCGTTGTCGAGGAACAGGCCGATATCGGCATCGCGCTCGACGGTGATGCGGACCGCCTGATCGTGGTGGACGAAAAGGGCAAGACCGTCGACGGCGACCAGATCATGGCGCTGATCGGGCGGGACTGGAACCGGCAGGGCCGTCTCAAGGGTGGCGGCGTTGTCGCGACGGTCATGAGCAACCTTGGGCTTGAACGCTTCCTTGAAGGTGAAGGGCTGAGCCTCGTGCGGACCGCCGTCGGCGACCGTTACGTGCTGGAGGCGATGCGCGCAGGCGATTTCAACGTGGGCGGAGAGCAGTCGGGCCATATGATCCTGCTCGACCATGCGACGACGGGCGACGGCACCGTTGCGGCGCTGCAGGTGCTGGCCGCTCTGGTCCAGTCGGGCAAGAAGGCGAGCGAGCTGCTCCACCTGTTCGATCCCGTGCCGCAGATCCTGAAGAACGTGCGCTACACCGGCAATCCGCTGGAGACCCCGCACGTGAAGGACGCGATCGCGAACGGCGAAGGCGTGCTGGCCGGCAAGGGCCGTGTGGTCATTCGCAAGTCGGGGACCGAGCCTGTCGTGCGCGTCATGGCGGAGGGCGATGATGCCGCCGAAGTCGAACAGGTCGTCGATGCGATCTGCGACGCGGTGAAAGGGGCCAGTTCCTGATGCTCGAGATGCGACCCCACTGCGAACGCTGCGAAGCCGACCTTCCGGCAGAAGCGCCCGGCGCCTTCATCTGCAGTTTCGAATGCACGTATTGTGCAGAGTGCGCCGACGAACTCGACGACCTTTGCCCCAAGTGCGGCGGCGAACTGGTCGACAGGCCGACGCGGTCGGCTTCGAACCAGCTGAAGGCCGCGAAGATGAAGGACGCGCAAGGGTGAAGACACCCTCTCGCGTACTGGTTCTCGCAGGGTCTGACAGTTCCGGCGGCGCAGGCATCCAGGCCGACATCAAGACGATCACGATGTTGGGCGGCTATGCGATGACCGCGATCACCGCGATCACCGCGCAGAACACGACGGGCGTTCAGGCGGTCGAGGTGCTTTCGCCCGAGATGGTCGTGGCGCAGGCGCAAAGCTGTATCGACGACATCGGCGTGGATGCGGTAAAGATCGGGATGCTCGGCTCACCCGCTGTCGCCCATGCCGTCGCGGACCTGCTGGAAGGCGTCCATGCGCCCATCGTTTTCGATCCCGTCATGGTCTCGACCAGCGGATCGGTGCTCGCCGATGCCGACACGATCGCGGCGTTCGAGCGGTTGATGGCCACGGCCGCGATCACTACGCCCAACGTCCCCGAGCTTGACGCGCTGGGCGGCGTGAAGGCCTTGCAGGAGCGCGGTATCACGTTCCTTGCCAAGGGCGGCGATGCGCCGGGCGATACGGTGACCGACCGGCTCTATCGACCCGGCGAGGACGTGCTCGACTGGGCGGCGCCGCGTATCGAAACGCGGCATACGCACGGAACCGGCTGCACGACAGCGAGCGCCATTGCGTGCGGGCTCGGCGCAGGTCTGGGCATGGTGCCTGCCATCGAACAGGCCCGGGCTTTTGTGCGCGCCGCGCTGAAGGCCGCGCCCGGTTTCGGTGCCGGGCACGGCCCGCTCGGCCATCAGGCCGTGCGTTGATCTTCAGGCGATTTTGGCGGCCGGGTTAAGCTTGTAGAACTTCACGATCCGATCCCAAGCCTCGTCGGCAGTGTCGACGATGCGGAAGAGCTTCAGATCCTCGTGGCTGATCACGCCTTCGTCGGCCAGAGCCTCGAAGTTCACGACCTTTTCCCAGAACTCGCGCCCGAACAGGAAGATCGGGATCGGCTTCATCTTGCCGGTCTGGACAAGGGTGAGCGTCTCGAAAAACTCGTCGAACGTACCGAAACCGCCGGGGAAGACGGCCAGCGCACGCGCGCGCATAAGAAAGTGCATCTTGCGCAGCGCAAAGTAGTGGAACTGCAGCGACAGGCGCGGCGTGACGAACTCGTTCGGTGCCTGCTCGTGCGGCAGAACGATGTTGAGGCCGACGCTTTCGGCGCCTGCTTCATGTGCTCCGCGATTGGCCGCTTCCATGATCGAAGGGCCGCCGCCCGAGCACACGACGAACTGGCGTTCGCCGTTTTCGACGATGGCCGCCGCGCTTGCCATGTAGGCAAGCTTGCGTGCTTCCTCGTAATACTTCGTCTTGGCGACAAGGCTTTCGATTACACTACGCCCGCGCGGATCGGTGTCCGCCTTGGCCAGCAGTTCTTCTGCCGTTTCAGGCGAGGGGATCCGGGCCGAACCGTAGATGACGAACATCGATCCGACGCCGGCTTCTTCCAGCATCGTTTCCGCCTTCAGCAGTTCGAGCTGGAACCGGACGGGGCGAAGATCGTCGCGCAGCAGGAAATCGGTGTCGCGGAACGCCAGGCGATAGGCCGGGTGGCTCGTCTGCGGCGTATGCGTGGGCGAACCCTCGGAAAAGGCGGCTTCCTGTTCGGCCTTGTAGAACTTGCGCGGTGTCAGCGCGCGGTCGGCAGGTTCGGGTTTGCCGTGCGGGCCGGGCTTGCCGGGCTCGTGCGGCGGTTCCTTGCGTTCGGTCATATATCTCCCAAGGGGGTCTTTGCGCAGAAAACGCGCGGATGATTAGGTCAGAGATAGGCTCAACGCGTGACAAGTCCAAGGTCGGACCTGAGAAGCGCACATGCTGCGCACAAAAAGAAAGGGCGGCGCTGGTGCAGCGCCGCCCTTCCGCTTGTTCGCATATCCGAAAGGCTCACAGTTTTTCGGTAAGCTCGGGCACGGCCTTGTAGAGGTCTGCGACGAGGCCGATGTCGGCGACCTGGAAGATCGGTGCGTCCTCGTCCTTGTTGATGGCGATGATGGTCTTGGAATCCTTCATGCCGGCAAGGTGCTGGATCGCGCCAGAGATGCCGATGGCGATGTAGACTTCCGGTGCCACGATCTTGCCGGTCTGGCCGACCTGGTAGTCGTTGGGGACATAACCCGCATCGACCGCGGCGCGCGATGCGCCAACGCCCGCGCCAAGCTTGTCGGCAAGCGGCATGATGACCTGCTCGAACGTCTCGCTGTCCTTGAGAGCGCGACCGCCCGACACGATGATCTTCGCGCTGGTGAGTTCGGGACGCTCGCTCTCGGCGATTTCGGCGCCGACGAAGCTCGACTTGCCCGCATCACCCGTGCTGGCGACGTCCTCGATCGCAGCCGAACCGCCTGTGGGCTCGGCCTTGTCGAACGCGGTGCCGCGCACGGTGATGACCAGCTTGGCATCGGTCGATTCGACCGTCGCGATGGCGTTGCCGGCATAGATCGGACGCGTGAAGGTCTTCTCACCCTCGACCGAGAGAATGTCGGAGATCTGCATCACGTCGAGCAGGGCCGCAACGCGCGGGGCGATGTTCTTGCCGTTCGTGGTGGCCGGGCAGACGAAGGCGTCGTGATCGGCCATCAGCCCGACGACGAGCGGCGCGACGTTTTCGGCCAGCGCGTTGGCATAGACGGCATCGTCGGCAAGGTGGACCTTGCCCACGCCTGCGATGCCAGCGGCCTGTTCGGCCACCGCGCGGCAGCCCGAGCCCGCGACGAGCAGGTGGACTTCACCCAGCTTCGATGCGGCAGTGACGGCGGCAAGCGTGGCATCCGCCATGTTCGAATTGTCGTGTTCGACCCAGACGAGCGTCTTCATCATGCGACTCCCATGGCCTTGAGTTTGGCAACCAGTTCATCAACGTCGGCGACCTTTACACCCGCCTGGCGGACCGGCGGTTCGGAGACGTTCGTCGTCTTCAGGCGCGGCGTGATGTCGATACCGTAATCGGCAGGCGTCTTGGTCTCGAGCGGCTTCTTCTTCGCCTTCATGATGTTCGGCAGCGAAGCATAGCGCGGCTCGTTCAGGCGAAGGTCGGTGGTGACGATGGCAGGCAAGCTAAGCTTCACGGTTTCAAGGCCGCCGTCGACTTCGCGGGTCACGGTGACGTGATCGCCTTCGACCACGACCTTCGATGCGAACGTGCCCTGCGGCAGGTCCATCAGCGCCGCCAGCATCTGGCCGGTCTGGTTGCTGTCGTCGTCGATGGCCTGCTTGCCCAGGATCACGAGACCGGGTTCGATCTCTGCCGCAACGGCCTTCAGGATCTTGGCAACCGCCAGCGGTTCGACGTCTTCGTCGGTTTCGACGAGAATCGCGCTGTCGGCGCCCATGGCAAGCGCGGTACGCAGCGTTTCCTGCGCCTTTGCCGGGCCGACCGAAACGGCGACGATCTCTTCGATCTTGCCCGCTTCCTTCAGACGGATCGCTTCTTCGACAGCGATCTCGTCAAACGGGTTCATGCTCATCTTCACGTTGGCGAGATCGACACCCGTGCCATCCGCCTTCACGCGCGGCTTCACGTTGTAATCAATCACCCGCTTCACGGGTACGAGGGCTTTCATAAGAGTGGTCCTCTCTCTGCAAGGTCGGTCTGGCGCTCTGCCTTGCGGCGTGCCTGACCGGAGTGCGAATAATTTGCACAAGTGCTGTGGGGATACGCGATAGGGAGGTCAAGGTCCCTACGGCGAGCTGAGGTTTTTGGCAGGGCCAAGGCCGCTGATTAGCGTGCTGCCGCCCCGCAGGTGCGCATCATCCCTGTTGACGCGCACATAGAAAAAATGGCCGGCACCTCGCGGCGCCGGCCCCTTTCGTATCAGGTTCAGGCCGCTTCCTTGACCTGTGCCACGATCTTCTTCGCCGCATCGCCCAGATCGTCGGCGGGGACGATCGGGAGGCCGGAGTTGGCCAGGATTTCCTTGCCCTTTTCAACGTTGGTGCCTTCGAGGCGGACGACGAGGGGAACCGACAGGTTCACTTCCTTGGCCGCGGCGACGATGCCGTCGGCGATGATGTCGCACTTCATGATGCCGCCGAAGATATTGACGAGGATGCCCTCGACAGCTGGATCCGACAGAATGATCTTGAAGGCCGCGGTCACCTTCTCGGTCGTGGCGCCGCCGCCGACGTCGAGGAAGTTGGCCGGGAACGCGCCGTTGAGCTTGATGATGTCCATCGTCGCCATGGCAAGACCCGCGCCATTGACCATGCAGCCGATGTTGCCGTCGAGCTTGATGTAGGCAAGGTCGTATTCGCTGGCTTCGACTTCGGCCGGGTCTTCCTCGGTCTCGTCACGCAGGGCAGCGACGTCTTTGTGACGGAACAGGGCGTTGCCGTCGAAGCTCATCTTGGTGTCGAGGACGAGCAGGTTGCCGTCCTTGGTTTCCACCAGCGGGTTGATTTCAAGCATTTCGCAGTCGAGCGCCATGAACGCTTCGTAGAGCTGCTTCGACAGCTTCTGCGCCTGCTTGTTCAGTTCGCCGTCGAGCTTGAGAGCGAAAGCGACCGCGCGGCCGTGGTGCGGCATGAAGCCTTCGGCCGGGTCGATGGTGATCGTGGTGATCTTCTCGGGCGTCGAGTGCGCGACTTCCTCGATGTCCATGCCGCCTTCGGTCGACACGATCAGGGCGACGCGGCCGGTGGCGCGATCGACGAGCATCGAGAGGTAGTATTCCTCGGCGATGTCGACGCCGTCGGTGACATAAAGGCGGTTGACCTGCTTGCCGGCATCACCCGTCTGAACGGTGACGAGCGTGTTGCCGAGCATTTCCTCGGCGTCCTTCTTGACGTCGTCGAGGGTCTTGGCGAGACGGACACCGCCCTTGGCGTCAGGACCGAGTTCCTTGAACTTGCCCTTGCCGCGGCCACCTGCATGGATCTGCGCCTTCACGACATAGAGCGGCCCGGGCAGCTTCTTCGCAGCCTCGACAGCTTCCTCAACGGTGAGTGCGGCGTGGCCGGCCGGAACGCCCACTCCGAACTTCGCGAGCAGTTCCTTCGCCTGATATTCGTGAATGTTCATCGCCTATCCTTGTTGTCTGCCGGGCCTGTGCGCCCGTTTCGCACGTGCGTAAAGCATAGCGGAGGCCTGTTGAAAAGGGCTGCAATCGTCTACATGTCCCGCTTGACGGACGGAAACTGAACATTCCGCCAGTTTATCTTTGACTTTGCAAATCATTTGCAACAGCGGACCGGAATCATGCTGAACGGCGCAAGATTCGACTCGATCATGGCCGAGGCCGGGCGAATCGCATTGGCCCAGTGGCCCGGCATGGGTCACGAGCCCGAGACATGGCACAAGGAGGACAACAGCCCGGTCTGTGCCGCCGACCTTGCCGTGAACAGCTATCTGAAAGACGCGCTGACCGACCTTCTGCCTTCTGCCGGGTGGTTGTCGGAAGAGACTGTCGATGCGCCCGACCGGCTTGAAGGCGGGCTGATCTGGCTGGTCGACCCGATCGACGGGACGCGCGATTTCATTCGCGGGCGCACCGGCTGGTCGGTCTCGGTTGCGCTGGTCAGTGCGAACCGCCCGCTCATCGCGGGGCTGAACGCGCCGGCGCGTGGCGAATACTGGACGGCGCAGGCGGGGCAGGGCTCTTTCCGAAACGGCCAGCGGCTTGTCGCCAGTCAGCGAACCGAACTTGCCGGTGCGCGAACGCCTGCCGACGTATTGCCGAAAGAGGATGTCGACCTCACTTGCGTCGACAAGCCCAACTCCATCGCCTTACGCATCGCGATGGTCGCGGCGGACGAGGCGGACCTGCTGGCGACGCTTCGCTGGGGTTACGAATGGGATATCGGTGCCGCCGGTTTGATCGCGCGCGAGGCAGGTGCGGCCGTAACCGACGCGTTCGGCAGGGCGCTAGCCTATAACAAGCGCGATCCGCGTGCCTTCGGCCTGCTGGTCAGCGCGCCTGCGATACATGGCGCGGCGATCGAGCGGATAAGCGAACGGGCCAGACGGTTGTCCGCCTGACCCGTTCTTTCCGGCCGTCGCCGGAAATCCTCTGGTCCGAGTGCCTCGGGGCTTAGTTGCCCTGCGCGGCCTGGACATCTTCCTGAGTGATCGGAACGATCTTGATCTCGACGCGGCGGTTCATCGCGCGGCCTTCGGCAGTATCGTTGCTGGCCACGAAGTAGTTCGGATCTTCACCGAAGCCCTTGGTGGCAAGACGAGCCGCCGGAACGCCCTTGTAGATCAGGTAGTCGGCAACCGCCTTCGCGCGGCGTTCCGAAAGCTGGAGGTTGTAGGCTTCCGAACCGGTGCTGTCGGTAAAGCCGTAGACGTCGACGAGGCTGTCCGGATACTGGATCAGCGAAGCCGCGATATCGTCGAGGACCGACTTGAAAGCGGGCGAGATCGTCGCGCTGTCGGTGGCGAAAGTCACGCCGTCGGGCAGGTTGACCTTGATGTAGTCGCCTTCGTCGGTGACATCGATGCCCGAACCTGCGGTCTGTTCCTTCAGTTCCTTGATCTGCTGGTCCATCTTGTAGCCGACGACACCGCCGGCCACGCCGCCGACGCCAGCGCCGACGATACGGGCGGTCTTGCCGCCGATGATGCCGCCCAGCAGGTAGCCCGCGGCCGCGCCGCCAGCAGTGCCGAGGACGGTGCGAGACACCTTCTTTTCACCCGTGTTCGGGTCGGTGACACAGGCCGATACGCCCAGCAGCGAGACGGTTGCGATTGCAGCAGTAAGATAGCGGCGACGTGCCATGAGGTTCTTCCTCCGTAGTTGTTCTTTGACCGGACATGCGCGATTGCACCTTTTCCGGCGTTCGGGGTGTCAAACGCACGACATGGCATCGTTGTTCCGGATGAACCTTTGAGGACAGTGATTTGACCGCGCACCATCGGGCGCGAGCGATCTCTTGCTAGAACGGACCGGTTGCCGCTATCTGGCCGGGCTATGACAAACATCTACGGGCGAGGCGACTGAACTTGTCCCCATTTCCCTGGACCGACGTTCTTATCATCGCGGGCCTGATCCTTCTGAACGGATTGTTCTCGCTTTCGGAACTTGCGATCGTCTCCTCGCGCCCCGCACGCCTGCGCCACATGGCGGAGGACGGTTCGAAAAGGGCAAAGGTCGCACTCGAACTCATCGCGGACAGCGGCAAGTTTCTCTCGACCGTGCAGATCGGCATCACGCTCATCGGCATCATCGCGGGTGCCTATTCAGGTGCCAGCCTTGGCGAACCGGTGGGGCAACGGCTGGCTCTGCTCGGACTTGAGGAAGATACCGCTCAGACGGCAGGCTTCGCGCTGGTCATCGTCCTGACGACCTATTTCTCTCTTGTCGCGGGCGAGCTGGCGCCCAAACAGATCGCGCTGCGTTCGCGTGAGAAAATCGCGCTGATCGCCGCGCCGCCGATGAAGATGCTGTCGAAGGCGGCGGCACCGCTCGTCTGGCTGCTGGACAAGAGCACGAGCCTGCTGCTCCGCCTGATCGGCATCCGCAAGACCGGCGATGCGGGCATGACGGCCGAAGAATTGAAGCTCATCATGACAGAGGCGACGCGGTCCGGCGCGATCGAGGAAGCCGAACGCACGATCATGGCCGAAGTGCTCAAGCTGGCCGAGCGGCCCGTGCGCGAGCTTATGACACCGCGCACCGAGATCGACTGGATCGAACGCCGCGCAAGCGAGGCCGATATCCGCAAGGTCATCGCGTCCTCGCCGCACTCGCTACTGCCGGTGGGGCACGGCTCGGTCGAGAACATCATTGGTGTGGTCAAGGTGCGCGAACTGCTTGCCGCGCTGATGAAGGGGCGCAAGCCCAGCGTGACGCGCCTGATGAAGAAGGCCGAGATTATCCCCGACCAGATCGACGCGCTGGACGCATTGCGAATCATGCGGGGCGGAGACGTGGCGATGGCGCTGGTCCACGACGAATACGGCCACTTCGAAGGGATCGTGACGCCTGCAGACCTGCTCGATGCGCTGGTCGGTCAGTTCGCCGCGCATAGCGACGATGGCGACGATCCCCTGATCGTGGAGCGAGAGGACGGGTCGCTGCTTTTGTCGGGCGCGCTTCCGGTGGACCGCCTTACCGAAGGCCTCGGCATCGAGATGCCAGAGACGCGCGAATTCGCGACGGCGGCGGGCTATGTCCTCTGGGTGCTGAAAAAACTGCCGGTGGAGGGAGAGTACTTCATCGACCAGGGCTGGCGGATCGAGATCGTCGACATGGATGGCCGGCGCATCGACAAGCTTCTGGCCATGCGTGAAAAAGCGGCGTCCGAGACTGACCCGGACGCCGCCTGAATTTTCGGGATCTGTGGCGGGTGAGCCGGGGCGATCAGCCCGGGATCACGGCCTGTGCGTTGCGGCCATCACCTTCGGGCGCGGCCACGATGTCGCGGGTGACGACACCCTTGTCGACGGTGTGCGTGTCGGGATCGCCGACGGCGGTGCGGATGCCCGCTTCTGCCGTGCCGGCCTTCATCACCGCGCTGGTTTCCACGCCGCTACGCGCAGCGGGGCCGCCGAACAGGGCTTCCAGTGCCTGCTGGCTGGCAGTCGGTTCCTGCGGGCGCGGAGCGCCCGGTTCCGGCGGGGTCAGCGCGAAATCGGGCGGAACGGCGAGCGGTGCCTGACGCGACACGGCCATTTCGTCGGGGCGGTCGCGGCCAAAGATGTTGAGCCCGCTGGTGCACCCGGCCAGCATCGCCGAGGAAGCCAGAACGAGCATGGCGGATTTCAGACGCATCATTTGTTCTCCGTGGCCGGACCGGCCTGATAGTCTTTGCCTTCGTCGCGAAGAGGCTTTTCGCGTATGAACAGCGAACGGGCAAGCAGCAAAACGACGCCCGCAGAGATCGCCGCATCGGCAACGTTGAACACGGCGAAAGGTCGCCATGTCCCCAGATGAAAGTCGGCGTAGTCCACTACGTAAGTGAACCGCACCCGGTCGATGATATTGCCCAGCGCGCCGCCCAGCACCAGTGCCAGCGCAAGGATATCGCCCATCTTGTTCTCACGGAACATCCAGATCAGCACGCCCAGCGCGATGATACCGGTCAGCAGGAACAGGCCGATCCGCCCTTCAAGGCTGTCCGCCGTTAGCAACCCGTACGAAATGCCGCGGTTTTCGGCATAGCGCAGGTCGAAGAACGGCAGCAGGTCGACAACGCCGACATGGCGCAGTTCCAGCACGGCAAGGACGAACCACTTCACGAACTGGTCCACGATCATCACGACGGCGGCGATGATCAGGCCCTGCACCCGTTTCGGCGTGAACAGACCCATCAGGCCGCTTCCATGCCTTCGACGACGGTTTCGCAGCGGTCGCACACGTCGCCGTCTTCCTCCACTTCGGGAAGATGGCGCCAGCAGCGGCCGCACTTGGCCATGTCGGTGGGCTTCACGATCACCCCGTCGCCTTGCCCGCGCGTGACTGTCGCGGTGATGAACAGATCAGCCAGATCCTCGTCGCTGAAGCCTTCGGGCACGGCGCTTGCCGGCACTTCGACTTCGGCTTGCAGGCTGGAGCGGATGGTCTTTTCGCGGCGGAACGGCTCGATCGCCTCGGTCACGCGTTCGCGCAGGGCGCGCAGGGCGTCCCAGCGGTCGTTGTTGGCATCTGCCGCCGGAACTTCCGGCCATTCGAGCAGGTGGACCGAATCCCCGTCGGGATAGCGCGTGCCCCACACTTCTTCTGCCGTGAACACCAGCACCGGCGCGGCATAGCGGACCAGCGCGTGGAACAGCGTGTCGAGGACGGTGCGATAGGCGCGGCGGCCCGTGTCGGTGGGCGCGTCGCAGTAGAGGCTGTCCTTGCGGATGTCGAAGAAGAACGCGGACAGGTCCTCGTTGCAGAAATCTGACAGCGCGCGGGTGTAGGTGTTGAAGTCGAAATCGTCGACGCAGACCTTCAGCTTGGCATCAAGCTCGCCAAGCAGGGACAGCCCGTACCGCTCCAGCTCCGGCATTTCGGCGACCGGCAGACGCTCGGCCTCGGTAAAGCCGTCCAGCGCGCCCAGCAGGTAGCGGAAAGTGTTGCGCAGCTTGCGGTAATTGTCGGCAACGCCCTTCAGGATTTCGGGGCCGATGCGGTGATCCTCGGTATAGTCGACCGACAGTGCCCAGAGCCGGATGATGTCCGCGCCGAAGTCGCGCATCGTATCGAGCGGGCTGATCGTGTTGCCCTTCGACTTCGACATCTTCTCGCCCTTGCCGTCCATGGTGAAGCCATGGGTGAGGACGGCCTTGTAAGGCGCACGGCCCCGCGTGCCGCAGGATTCCAGCAGGCTCGACTGGAACCATCCGCGATGCTGGTCGGACCCTTCGAGGTAAAGATCGGCAGGCCACTGCAGATCGGGCCAGCGACCCGATTCCAGCACGAAGGCATGGGTCGAACCCGAATCGAACCAGACGTCGAGAATGTCGGTGACCCGCTCGTAATCATCCAGATCGTAATCGGGGCCGAGGATGTCGGCGGCATATTCCTCGTCCCACCCGTCCACGCCGTGCGTGCGGATGGATTCGACGATGCGCGCGTTGACCGCCGGATCGTTTAGGTACTGGCCGGTCTTGCGATCGACGAACAGCGTGATCGGCACGCCCCACGCCCGCTGGCGCGACAGGACCCAGTCGGGACGGCCTTCGACCATCGAACCGATGCGGTTGCGGCCCTTGGCGGGCACGAAGCGGGTGTCGGCGATGGCCTGCATCGCCGCTTGGCGCAGCGTCAGCTTCGGCTCCTGCGCGCCGCCTTCGTTTTCCCAGCGACCCTCGGCGCGGTTGTCGATGTGCTCTACCGCGTTCGGCATATCCATCGGCACGAACCACTGCGGCGTGCAGCGGAAGATGACCTTGGCCTTTGAACGCCAGCTATGTGGATAAGAGTGTTGATAGTCGGTGGACGCGCTGAGGAGAGCGCCGACTTCCTTGAGGTCGGTGAGGATCGGGCCGTCGGGCGCGTTGAACTTGGGGTTGATGACCGATCCCTGCCCGCCGAGCCAGAGCCAGTCCTCGCGGTACTTGCCATCGCCCTCGACCACGAACTTGGGCTCGATGCCGTGAGCCTTGCAAAGGTCGAAGTCGTCCTCGCCATGATCGGGTGCCATGTGGACGAGGCCGGTGCCGGAATCGGTGGTGACGAAATCGCCGGGCAGCAACGGACGCGGCGCGGCGTAGAACCCGCCGAGCTTGTGCATCGGGTGACGGGCGACGGTGCCAGCTAGGTCGGAGCCTTTGAATATTTGCCCAGTCGTGATCGAGAAGCTCGTTCCAGGGGGCATTTTACGCGCCGCGACCTGCGACTGGACATAACCGGCGTGTCGGCTTCGAAACTGCTCGACCAAGTCAGCCGCTATCACTGCGTGCGCTCTTGAGCCCTTAGAGGCGGCTTTGATTTGGGCAATAAGCTCAGCGGCTATTGCGTCGGCCGGTTCGGGCATTGATGACGTGAAATCATATTCGATCGTTGCCAACACATACTCAACATCCGGCCCATAGGCGAGCGCCTGGTTCACCGGGATTGTCCACGGCGTCGTCGTCCAGATCACCGCGTGCGCGCCGACCAGTTCGGGAATCGGCGATTCCGTGATCTCGAACGCCACGTCGATCTGGGTCGAGGTGATGTCCTCGTACTCGACCTCGGCCTCGGCCAGCGCGGTCTTTTCGACCGGCGACCACATTACCGGCTTCGCGCCGCGATAGAGCTGGCCGCTTGTCGCAAACTTCAGCAGTTCGGCAACGATCGTCGCCTCGCTCTCGAACTGCATCGTCAGGTACGGGTTGTCCCAGTCGCCGTTGATGCCAAGCCGCTTCAGCTGCTCGCGCTGGGTATCGACCCAGTGCTGCGCATAGGCGCGGCATTCGGCGCGGAATTCCTTTGCCGGAACCTCGTCCTTGTTCTTCTTCTTCTTGCGGTACTGCTCTTCCACCTTCCACTCGATCGGAAGGCCGTGGCAGTCCCAGCCCGGAACGTAGGGCGCGTTCTTGCCCAACAGGCTCTGCGTGCGAACCACCATGTCCTTGAGCACATGGTTCAGCGCGTGGCCGATGTGCATGTCGCCGTTCGCGTACGGGGGGCCGTCGTGCAGGATGAACTTCTCACGCCCGCTGCGCGCCTCGCGCAGTTTTTCGTAGAGGTTAATCTCCTGCCAGCGCGCCAGAATGCCCGGTTCCTTCTGGGGGAGTCCGGCCTTCATGGGAAAATCGGTCTTCGGCAGGAAAACCGTGTCCTTGTAGTCGCGCTTTTCAGTCATAGCGCGCGCACCTAGAACAAAGCGGCGCGCGGATAAAGCATGTCTTATGCGCCGAGCAGCCTGCGCGCCTCGTCGCAATCCTTCTCCATCTGCGCGACAAGCGCGTCGAGACCGTCGAACTTCGCCTCGGGCCGGATGAAGTGGTGGAAGGCGACCTCGATCTCCTGCCCGTAGAGATTCTCGGAAAAGTCGAAGAAATAGGGCTCAAGCAGTTCCTTGGGCGGATCGAATGTGGGCCGAATGCCAAGGTTTGCCGCGCCCTTCAGCACGCGCCCGTCGGGCAACAGCCCGGTGACGGCGTAGATCCCGTATTTGGGGCGGATATAACTGCCCAGATCGATATTCGCGGTGGGATAGCCGATCGTGCGGCCCACCTTGTCGCCATGCTGCACCATTCCGCGAATCGCGAACGGGCGCGTGAGCAGGGCGGCGGCCTGCTGCGGATCGCCGGACCAAAGCGCATCGCGGATACGGCTGGAGGAGACGATGCCGTCCCCTTGCGCGACGGGGGAGACGGCGTGCGCCTCGATCCCGACTTCGGCTCCGAGCAATTTCAGCAGAGCGACATTGCCCTGTTTGCCCTTGCCGAAGGTGAAGTCGCTGCCGGTGACGACAGCGGCGATGCCGAGATCGCGGACCAGAAGGTCGGTCACGAATTCCTGCGCCGTCGTACCCGCAAGCTTCGCGCCGAATTCGAAGACCATCATGGCATCCGCGCCCAGTCCTTCGAACAGCGTTTCGCGCTGGTCCAGTGTCGTCAGGCGGAACGGCGCCACGTCGGGCTTGAAAAAGCGGACGGGGTGCGGATCGAACGTCGCGACGATGACCGGTCGGCTCTGCTGGTGGCCAATGTCGACCGCCCTGCCGATCACCGCCTGGTGTCCGCGGTGCACGCCATCGAAATTGCCCAGCGCCAGAACGGCACCGCGCAAGGCTTTGGGCACGGGGTCGAGAGAGGTGAGGCGAATCATCGTTGGCTTGGCCTTAGGCCCGGTGCGGCGCGGCTCTCAACCCTTGCGGCGCAGGGTTACGAAGCTGAAGGCGGGATGCTTTCCGTTTTCGGGATGATCCTCGCGCGCGATCTCCTCCCATTCGGCGGGATCGATCGCGGGCATGGCGACATCGCCGTCGTAGTCGCGGTGGATCTCGGTCAATTCGATCCGGCGGGCGCGGGGCAGCGCCTCTGCAAAGACGGCCGCACCGCCGATCACCGCGATACGCGCGCCGTTGGCACGGTGGATGGCATCGTCGAGGCTGTTGGCGACTTCGATGTCGTCATCCTCGTCGTCGTTGTCGTCGCTTTTGGACGGCATCCATTCGGGATCGCGGGTCAGCACGATGTGGCGGCGGCCCGGCAGCGTGCCGGGCAGCGATTCGAATGTCTTTCGCCCCATGATCATGGGCGATCCCATCGTCAGGCGCTTGAAATGGGCAAGATCGGCCGGAATGTGCCAGGGCAGGCGATTGTCGGCGCCGATCGTGCCGTTTCCGGCCCGCGCGACAACGATGAACAGTTCCGGCCCCTTCATTCGGTTCCCTCATGCAGGATAAGGCGGGTCACGTGACCCATCTTGCGCCCCTCGCGCGCCTCTCCTTTGCCGTAGAGGTGCAGGTGTGCGCTCGGGTCGTCAAGCACGGGAAGGCATTCTTCCGCCGTCGTGCCGATGAGATTGTCCATTACCGCGCCCGGAACGCGCAATCCGCAGTCGCCCAGCGGCAGTCCGCAGATGGCGCGGATGTGGTTCTCGAACTGGCTGGTGGTCGCGCCTTCGATGGTCCAGTGGCCCGAATTGTGCACGCGGGGCGCCATCTCGTTGAAGACCGGACCGTCCGCTGTCGCGAAGAATTCGAGCGTGAGGGCACCGACATAGTCCAATGCTTGCGCGACCTTGGCGGCAAGCTTGCGGGCCTCGGGTACCTGGGCAAGCACGGTGTCGCTGGCCGGGATGGTGGAGCGCGACAGGATGCCGCCGGAATGGTCGTTCTGCGCGCTGTCCCAGAAGCGGATGTGACCGTCGAGCGCGCGCACGAGAATGACGGAAAACTCCGCCTCGAATTTCACGAAGCCTTCGTAGATCAGCGGCAGCGGCGGTACGGTGAGTTCGTCGGCATCGCTTGGCCGCTTGATGCGCCACTGGCCCTTGCCGTCGTAACCGTCGCGGCGGGTCTTGAGGATGCCGGGCGTGCCGATCTTCTCGATCGCGGCGCAAAGGCCGGCCTCGTCCTCCAGCGTGAAATAGGGCGCAGGACTTCCACCGAGTTCGGAGACGAAGTCCTTTTCGGCGAGCCGGTCCTGCGCGATTTCCAGCGCGCGGGCGGGGGCGCGAAGTGGCACGTCGCCAAGCGCGGCCAGCGGCGCGACGGGGACGTTCTCGAACTCGTAAGTCACGACGTCGCAATCGGCGGCGAATGCGGCCAGCGCAGCCTCGTCCTCATACGATGCCTGCGTGAAGGCGGCGGAAACTTCGGCAGCGACGCAGTGATCTTCAGGCGCGTAGATGTGGCAGCGATAGCCCAGTTGCGCCGCGGCCATTGCCAGCATCCTGCCCAGCTGTCCGCCGCCCAGAATACCGATCGTGCTGCCCGGGGGGATGACCGGCAAGTCGCTCATCTTACGTCTTCCTCAGGCCTCGTCAGAGGGGCGTTCGGCCACACTTGCGCTTTGCGCGGCGCGCCACGCCTTCAGTCGGTCGGCAAGCGTATCGTCGTTGGTGGCAAGGATGGATGCGGCCAGAAGCCCTGCGTTCTTCGCGCCGGCATCGCCGATGGCCAGCGTGCCGACCGGAACCCCGCCCGGCATCTGGACGATGGAAAGCAGCGAATCGTTGCCCGACAGCGCCTTGGACTTCACCGGCACGCCCAGCACCGGCAAGTGCGTCATCGATGCGATCATGCCGGGCAGGTGCGCCGCACCGCCTGCGCCCGCAATGATGACCTTGAAGCCTTCATCCGCTGCGCCCTTGGCGAAATCGAACATGCGTTCGGGCGTGCGATGCGCCGACACGATGCGGCAGTCGGTTTCCACGCCCAGATCGGCAAGGACATCCTTGGCATGGCGCATGGTGGACCAGTCGGACTGGCTGCCCATGACGATCGCGACAAGTGCGCTCATCAATCGCTCCTTACGCGTCCGAGAGGTAGTAACGCTCGCCCGAAGGCTTGCCGCCTTCGAACGGATAGACGATCGGCTGGCCGGTCGGAATCTCGAGGCCGGTGATGTCGTCGTCGGAAATGCCCGACAGGTGCTTCACCAGCGCGCGCAGCGAGTTGCCGTGGGCCGAGACGATGACCGTCTTGCCCGAGGCGAGGACCGGCTCGATCTCTGCCTCGTAATAGGGAAGCACGCGGATGATCGTGTCCTTCAGGCTCTCGGCCATCGGCACGTCGATCCCGGCATAGCGCGGGTCGGCCGACAGGTCGAAAGTGCTGCCCTTTTCCATGGCGGGCGGCGGCGTGTCGAAGCTGCGGCGCCAGATGTGCACCTGGTCGTCACCGTGCTTGTCGCGGGTCTCCTGCTTGTCGAGACCGGTGAGGCCGCCATAGTGACGCTCGTTCAGGCGCCAGTCCTTCGTTTCGGGAATCCACAGCCGGTTCGCGGCGTGCAGTGCAAAGTGCAGCGTGCGGATCGCGCGCGTCTGGAACGAGGTGAAGGCGACGTCGGGAAGCATGCCCTTGGCGGCCAGAAGTTCACCTGCGGCCTTGGCTTCGGCCTCGCCCTTTTCGGTGAGGTCCACGTCCCACCATCCGGTAAAACGGTTCTCCAGGTTCCACTGCGACTGGCCGTGGCGGACGAGGATAAGGTTCGTGGCGGACATGTTCGGTACGCGGCTCCCTTTGACTGGAAGCCACGGCCCCTAGCGCGGGCGTGCCGGTTTGGAAAGCCGCAAGCGCGAAAGGGCGGGCCAGTGCGGCCCGCCCGCAAGGTTCAGTCCATGTAGAGAAGCGCCGGGTTCTCGATCAGGCGTTTCAGGGCCTGCATGAATTGGGCGGCTTCGTATCCGTCGACGATGCGGTGATCGAAGCTGGACGAGACCGGCATGATCATTCGCGTCACGATCTCGCCATTGCGGCGTTCCAGGCGCTCCACGATCTTGTTCGGGCCGACTATGGCCGTTTCAGGGCGATTGATGATCGGGGTGGTGGCGACACCGCCGATGGGGCCGAGCGACGTGATCGTGATGGTGGAGCCGGACAGCTCCTCTCGGCTGGCCCCGCCATCGCGTGCGGCTTTTGACAGGCGCGTGATCTCGTCCGCCGTGGTCCATGCGTCCATCTGTTCGGCATGGCGGACGACGGGGACCATCAGGCCCGCAGGGGTGGCGGTCGCGATGCCGACATGGACCGCGCCGTGCTGGCGCAGCACGCCTGAATCGTCGTCGTAGTGCGCGTTGATGTGCGGGAAGTCGGGGACCGTCTTCACGATGGCGCGCACGAGGAAGGGCAGGAAGGTCAGCTTGGGCTGGCCCTCCCCGCGCGATGCGTTGAGCACGGCACGCAGGTCTTCCAGCGCGGTGACGTCGAATTCCTCGACATAAGTGATGTGTGGGATACGGCACCACGTCTCCTCCATGCGCTCCGCAATCTTGCGGCGAAGGCCGATGATCTTGATCTCCTCGACACCGCCGCGCGTCGCGAAGCGCGGGTCGCCGCCGCCAAGATAGTTCTCGATATCTTCGGGCGTGACGCGGCCATTGCGGCCCGTGCCTGGGACTTTCGACAGGTCGATACCCAGCTTGGCGGCGCGGCGACGCGTTGCGGGGGCAGCAAGCGGGAAGCCGGCGTGATCGACCTCCGTCGTCGGCGCAGGGGCGGGGCGCTTGGCAACCGGTGCCGGGGCAGGCTTCGGAGCCGTGGCGGGCTTGGGAGCGGCGGGCTTGTCCTCGGCAGGCGGTGGGGTGGGGCCTTCGGGCGCCTCGTTCGGGGCCGTTGCGGGGGCGGGGACTTCGTCGGCCGAATTGCCCCCATCGTTTCCGGCACCTTCGACCTCAAGCTCTACGAGGACCGAACCGACGGCCTTCATCTCGCCTACTTCGCCGTGAATCGCCAGAATCGTGCCGCCGACGGGGCTCGTCATGTCGACGGTGGCCTTGTCGGTCATCACGTCGCACAGCGCGTCGTCCTCCTCGATCGTGTCGCCGACCTTGACGTGCCATGCGGTGATCTCGGCCTCTGCGACGCCTTCGCCGATGTCGGGCAGGCGGAACTTATACGTACCCATCAGCGATACTCCACGGCTGCTTTTATCGCCTCGGCAAGCCGGATCGGCCCGGGGAAATAATCCCATTCGAAAGCGTGAGGGTAGGGCATGTCGTAGCCCGCGACACGTTCGATCGGCGCGCGCAGGTAGTCGAAGCAGCGTTCCTGGACGAGCGCGGAAAGCTCGCCGCCGAAGCCGCCGAAGCGCGATGCCTCGTGCAGGATGACGCAGCGGCCCGTCTTGCGTACCGAGGCGGTGATCGCATCGATGTCGAGCGGGACGATGGAGCGAAGGTCGATCAGTTCGGCATCGACACCGGCATCGGCGATACCGGCCTCTGCAACGTGAACCATCGTGCCATAGGCAAGTACGGTGACTTCGCTGCCTTCGCGCACCAGCGACGCGCGGCCCAGCGGGACTTCGTAATGCCCGACGGGGACGTCCGCTGTGGCAAGGCCCGAATTGGCCCAGGTCTTCAGCTCCTCGTCCGGGCGGCCATAAAAGGGGCCGTTGTAGAGGCGCTTGGGCTCAAGGAAAATGACCGGATCCTCGCACTCGATCGAGGCGATGAGCAGGCCCTTGGCGTCATAGGGGTTCGACGGGATCACCGTCTTGAGGCCCGTGACGTGGGCGAAGATCGCCTCGGGGCTCTGCGAGTGGGTCTGACCGCCGAAGATGCCGCCGCCATAGGGAGTGCGTACGGTGACGGGGGCCGAAAACTCGCCGTTTGAACGGTAACGCAGGCGCGCGGCTTCGGACACGAGCTGGTCGTAAGCGGGCAGGATGTAGTCGGCGAACTGGATCTCGGGCACCGGCTTCAGGCCGTACGCCGCCATGCCGATGGCGCTGCCGATGATGCCGCCTTCGGTCAGCGGCGCGTCGAAACAGCGTTTCAGGCCGTGCTTGGCCTGAAGCCCTTCGGTAACGCGGAAGACGCCGCCGAAATAGCCGACGTCTTCGCCGAAGACGAGAACGTCCTCGTCCTGACCCATCTTCACGTCCAGCGCGCTGTTGAGCGCCTGGATCATGTTCATGCGCTTCGTTTCGGTCATGCGCCTTCTCCTGCCGCAGAATCCCCGGCACGGCGGCGCTTGAGCTCGCGCAGCTGTTCTTTCAGCCTCCAGTCCTTTTCGGCGAAGACGTCCTCGAACATTTCCTCGATCGGGGGCTTCGACTGGCCCAGAGTGCCGATGGCCTCGGCTTCCTTCACGGCGATCTTCACCTTTTCCTTCAGTTCGGCTTCCAGCGCGGCGTGACGCTCCTCGTCCCATGCGCCCAGCGCGATCAGGTGGTCCTTCAGGCGCTCGACCGGATCCCCCAGCGGCCAGTGCTTCGCTTCGTCCTTGGGGCGATATGCGCTGGGATCGTCGGAGGTGGAGTGCCCTTCGGCGCGGTAGGTGTAGAACTCGATCAGGGTCGGGCCGTTGTTGGTGCGGGCACGTTCTGCCGCCCACTGCGTCGCGCCCCAGACGGCAAGGAAATCGTTGCCGTCGACCTTGATGCCGGGGAAGCCATAGGCCAGCGCCTTGGCCGCAAACGGCAGACGTTCGGGCGCTGCGAAACCGGCGAAGCTGGAAATCGCGTACTGGTTGTTCGTAACGCACAGGATCGTCGGCGCGCGGTAGGCGGCGGCGAAGGTCATCGCTTCGTGGAAGTCGCCTTCCGCAGTCGTGCCGTCACCGACATAAGCGAGGGAAATCTTGGTGTCGTTCTTGTAGGCCGACGCCATCGCCCAGCCCACGGCATGGACGAAACGAACGCCCAGGTTGCCCGAGATCGAGTAGAAATCGTACTCACGCGCAGAGTGCAGGATCGGCAGCTGCTTGCCCGCCAGCGGGTCTTCCGCATTCGAGAAGATCTGGTTGCACAGCGTGGTGAGCGGATAGTTGCGCGCGTGAAGCCAAGCCATCGCGCGATAGGTGGGAAAGAACATGTCCCCCTTGTCCAGCGCCATAGATTGCGCGGCAGAGATCGCCTCCTCGCCGGTGGACTTCATGTAGAAGCTGGTCTTGCCCTGGCGATGGGCGCGGAACAGCCGGTCGTCGAACGCGCGGGTCAGGACCATGGCGCGCAGGCCCTTGATCAGCGTTTCGGGCGCAAGCTTCGGGTCCCAGGGACCGACGGCCCTGTCGTCGTCGTCTAGCACGCGGATCAGCTCGTACGGCAGGTCGCGCATGTTGCTTTCGTGCTCGGCAATGTCGGGGCGGCGCACCGCGCCAGCCTCGCCGCGATTGACGTGCGCGAAGCTGACTTCCGTATCGGGACGGGAAGGCGGCTCCGGAATGTGAAGCTCTAGGCGGGGAAGGTTCGATTTCGTCACACGTGCATCCTCTTGCGGCATGTTCGCGGGCCGCTCTCGTCAGTCTAACGCAGTTTGAGAGGAATGTTTTCCCTGAATCTGCCGCCGCGCACGCCCTGTTAGGAAAAATTTTCCTTTTCCGGCTCTCTGGCGTAAAAGCTATTTCACTATTTGATGCAAATGCGAAATGGCATGGACGATACCGACTGGAAGATCCTGCGCACCATGCAGGCCGAACCCGAACTTTCGATCAATGCGCTGGCCGATAAAGTGGGCCTGTCCCACACGCCCTGCTGGCGGCGGCTCAAGAAGCTGGAAGAAGATGGCGTGATCGCCAGCCGCGAGATCGTGCTCGATCAGCGCAAGGTCGGGCTTGGCGTCGATGTCTTCGCCAACGTTCGCATCACGCGGCACGATGAAGATACGTTGGAAGCCTTTGCCGGCGCGGTCGACAGCCACCCGCAGATCGTGGAGTGCTTCCTCGTCGGCGGGGACAGCGACTACCTGCTGCGCGTGGTTGCCGGATCGATCGAGGAATACGAGCGGTTCCTGAAGAAAGTGCTCGTCCACATGCCGGGCGTCGCCTCGGTCAATTCCAGCTTCGCCATGCGCCGCATCAAGTGGACGACGCGGCTTCCGATCTGATCAGGCCGATTCTTCGGCTTTCGCCTTCTCGCGCCCGACTTCGAACGTTGCGCCGCGCATCGTCGGCTTGAGCCGGATGTCGAGCCCGTGTCGGCGCGCAATGGCGCGGGCGAGCGCGAGGCCAAGGCCCGAGCCGCCGCTGCTGCCGTCGTTGCCCTTGGCTCTGCGAAAACGGTCGAAAATTGCGTCGCGGTCTTCATAGGGAATGCCGGGACCGGAGTCCGAGACGGTGATCAGCGGCCCTTCTGCCAGCGTCAGTATGACGGTTCCGCCCTTGGGCACGTACTTGAACGCGTTGTCGAGCAGGTTGGTGACAAGGCGCGTGAGCTGCATTTCCTCGCCAAGAAAGGTCACCCCCGGCGCGATTTCCCATTCGAAGTGGTGGCCGGTTTCTTCGGCGCTGCCTTCATAGATTTCGGCGACGTGTTCGAGCAGGTCCGAAAGGTCCACGGGATGCAGCCCGCGCGGGTCGCCGCGGTGTGCTTCGCTGTGCGAGATGTCTAGCAGCGATTCGAGCATGGTAATGACCCCGCGGATGTCGCTGCGTGCCTCGCTCAACCCCTGCGCCGTGGCATCGTCAGGTGCGGTCTTCAGCGATTTCAGGATGCGGCTGTCGAGATGCATCAGCGGGGTGCGCATCTCGTGCGCGATGAGGTCGGTCGTCTCGCGCTGAGAATCGACGAGATGGTTGAGGCGGTTCAGCGTCTCGCTCGTCTGCCGTGTCAGTTCGCCGATCTCGTCCTCGGCGTCGCGGTCTTTCGCCAGCTGTTCCAGCCGTTTCTCGTCCGGGTTCTGAAAGGCCTGGATGACGCGGCCGACGCGGCGCGAAAGGCGCACCGTCGTCAGCCGTCCGGCAACGCCGACCGCAAAGACGACGAAAAGGCCGCCTGCGACGAAGGCAAAGCCGATCTCGTTGAGGATCATCTCATCGAGGCTGGATTCGCGCGACACGAACAGCTTGCCCTCGGCCAGCATCATCGCGCGAGCATAGACGCGCGTGCCATCCGGAAGGGCGATCGATCTGGGCTCTGTCCCTACGTCAAAGCCCTCTGGCCAGCCGCGCAGGTTGCCGGTGATGATCGCGCCGTCGTTGTCGACCAGCAGGTAGTACGGCGCCGTGCCCGCAGGCGCGCTGAAGGCGAGGCGTTCGTTGATGCGGCGGGCAAGGCCGGTGACACCGTCCTCCCGGTATGCCTCGGCCAGTGTCGTCACGTCGGCGTTGACGGCCGCTTCCTGGGTTGCGGTCGACAGTTGTTCGAACTTCGCACCGACCAGCGCGCCCAGCACCAGCACGACGACGATGCAGACCGCGATGGACCAGGCGACGAGCCTGGTGAAAATCGAATCGAGCAGTCTGACCTGTGTCACGCCGCGCTATGCCCCCGTTCTCGGCAAGCCGCGCGCATCAGGCGCGATCACTTGCCGTCGAGCAGGCGATAGCCGGTCCCCCAGATGGTTTCCAGCGCGGGCGAGTTGAAACCGTCCTCCAGCTTGCGGCGAAGGCGGCCGATGTTGACGTCGACGACATTGGTCTGCGGATCGAAGCTCATTTTCCAGACGTCACGCAGCAGCATTTCGCGCGTCACGACTTCGCCTGCGTTTTCCATCAGGTAGCGGAAAAGCTCGAATTCCTTGGGGCTGAGCGCAAGGTGCTTGGACCCGCGAAAGGCGGTGCGGGCCTTTACGTGGCACTCGAAAGCACCGTGGATGATGACCGCGCTATGGGCATGACCGGCGGCGCGGCGGTGCAGGGCGCGAAGGCGGGCGAGCAGCTCGGTCGCCTCGAAAGGCTTCGCCAGATAGTCGTCCGCGCCTGCGTCCAGACCCTCGGCCCGGTCGATCGTGCGACCGAGCGCCGAAAGCATCAGGACCGGCGTGCCGATCCCGCTTTCGCGCATCCGCTTCACCACGGTCAGCCCGTCGATGTCGGGCAACATGCGGTCGAGGATGATGACGTCGAAGTCGCCGATCCCTGCGCGGCGCAGGCCGTCTGCGCCGTTGGCTTCCCACGTGATGCGGTCGCCCGTTGCGCGGACCAGCTGCTGCAGGTCCGATGCGGTGCGCGAATCGTCTTCGATGTGCAGGATGTCGAGGCCACCTGCCATGCGTTTTCCCCCTATACCGCCCGGCGCGTACGCACGGGGCCCCGGCCAGATGCTACGCCAAATATAACGCGGACACAGGCAAAGATGGCGTTACGACGATGACATTTCCTGTCATGACTCGCCCGATGACCGGTTCAGGATGCGTCCGGCCACGGCATCGAGCTTTGCCAGCAGCATCGGATCGCGCGCCGAAGGTGCAGTGATGAGCGCGGTGTCGAGCGTCGTGTCGATAGGCGAGGCGCTGCGTACTCCGGGCAGCGATCGCGCCAATTCGACGACTGCGCGCCGCGCAACTTCCGAATTTGCGCGCATTTGTCGCAGCACGGTGGCGACGTCGACCGCCGCTTCGTCCTCGCGCCAGCAGTCGTAGTCGGTAACCATGCCGACAAGCGCGTAGGGAAGCTCCGCCTCGCGCGCCAGTTTTGCCTCTGGCATGGCGGTCATACCGATGACGTCTGCACCCCATTGGCGGTACATATGGCTTTCCGCGCGGCTGGAGAACTGCGGCCCTTCCATCGCGAGGTATGTGCCGCCATGCGCGACTTTGCCGCCGGCTTTCTCGACCGCTGCGCCGACAAGGCCCGACAGCCTTTCGCACACCGGATCGGCCATCGAGACATGGGCGACCATGCCGCTGGTGAAGAAGGTGGAGGCGCGGTTCATGGTGCGGTCGATGAACTGGTCGACGACGACGAACCGCCCCGGCTCCAGCTCTTCGCGCAACGACCCAATGGCGCTGATCGCGATTACGTCGGTACATCCTGCGCGCTTCAGGGCATCAATATTGGCGCGCGCATTCAATTCGGTCGGAGAGATCGGATGGCCCCTGCCATGGCGCGGCAGGAAGCGCACCTCGACTTCGCCGATCCTGCCGAACAGGATTTCGTCAGACGGCGTTCCGAAAGGCGATCGCACCGCGATCCACTGCGCATCCTCGATCGCGTCGATCTCGTAGAGACCCGACCCGCCGATTATCCCGATGACCCATTTGTCCTTCATGGCTGCCACGCATAGGCGAGGCTACGCCCGCGATAAAGCGTTCAGACAGGCTTGTCGGAATTGGAGGACTCGGCCTTGTCGTCCTCTGGCGGAGGCATGAAATCCTTGGCGAGTGCGTGGTAGAGCCTCTCGCGGCAGACCATCGCACCGGCCCAGTCGGCAAAGAGCGCCGCGGCGAACAGAGGCAGCAGGAGGCCGATATTGCCGGTCGTCTCGGTCAGGATGATCACGGCTGTCAGCGGCGCGCGAACGACGCCGGTGAAGTAGGACACCATGCCCAGCATGACGATCGCGCCCGCCGTCGCGCCGGGGAAGAGCCACGTCAGCCACTGCCCGAAGCCTGCACCGACGGCCAGCGAAGGCGCGAAGATCCCGCCCGGTATCCCGCTGAGCGACGTTGCCAGCGTGGCGGCGAATTTCGCAGGGCCGAGCCACTCGCTCATCACCTGGCCTTCGAGCGCCATCTTCGCCGGTTCGTAGCCCGTGCCCCATGTCAGCCCGCCCGAGGCGATGCCGACCGCCGCGACGACCGCGCCGCAGACGAAAGCGAGGAGGATCGGACGCTTGCCGAACAAGTGGCTTTGCCTTGCCACCTGGCGCGAGCGGATAAGGGTGCGCGCGAACAGTCCGCCCAGCGCGCCGCCCAGCAGGCCCGCGACCGGAGCTGCAATCAGCACTGTGTGCAACGGCAGCGTCGCGTCGATCGAGCCGAAATAGGTGTAGTCGCCCGCGATGCCCTGCGCGGTCATACCCGCAATGATGACCGCACCCATAACGAGCGCTGCCATGCGCTGTTCGTAGGCGATGGCCAGTTCCTCGATCGCGAAGGCGATCCCGGCAAGCGGCGTGTTGAACGCGGCCGAAACACCCGCCGCGCCGCCCGCGATCAGGACGCTGCGGCGCACCGCGGCCTGTGTCAGGCGGTGGGTTGCGGTCATGATCGCGGCGCCGACCTGCACCGTCGGACCTTCGCGCCCGACCGAGGCGCCGCCCAGCAGCGCCAGCACGGTTAGCGAAATCTTGGCGAAACCGGCCTTCAGCGAGAACAGCCGTTCCGTCGCGCGTTCATCCCGCACGGCGGCGATGACTTGCGGGATGCCGGATCCTGCCGCCTCTGCCGCCAGCAAGCGGGTGAGCCAGGCGCAGATCACGAAGATCGCGGGTGTGAGGATTGCGGGTAGCCAGAACCAGCGGGCTTCCATCGCGTGAAACAGGTCTAGTGCGATGTCGCCGGCCTTGGCGAAGATCAGCGCGACCAGGCCGATGGCAACGGCGCCCATCAGGGTCGCTACGCGGCGCCGCCAGTCCCCCATTTCCTCGCTCAGGCGCTTGGGTATCGGGATGGGAAAGCGGGGGCGACTCATTGTGCGCCCGCCTTAACGGAGGGGCCGGTCAGGGTCCAGCGATGTTCAGGAAAACTGCCTTAATCCTGTCCGATCAGCGATTAGGCAGGCAATCCCCGCTCCAGCGTTTCCATCGCCAGCGCCGCCAGCAGTGCTGATCCGCGCGGCAACACGCTCTCGTCGACATGCATGCGCGGGCTGTGGAGCCCCGGCGCTTTTTGCCAGTCTGCATCGGGCTTGGCGACGCCCAGCAGGATCATCGCGCCCGGCACAGCGTCGAGGACGTATGAGAAGTCCTCTGCCGTCATCAGCGGATCGGGCAGGTCGTACCAGGCTTGCTCGCCAAAGCGATCCTTCACGACTTCGCGGGCAAGGGCGACCGCGCGGGCATCGTTGTTGGTCACGGGGAAGCCATGCTCGACAATAAATTCGCCCGCCATGCCGTGGGCTGAGGCGATGCCTTCGACCAGATCCTTGCAGGCCGCGTGAACCCGCTCGCGCGTTTCGGGCGACAGGGTGCGGATCGTGCCGCGCAAGGTGCAGACGTCGGGGATGATGTTGTCGGCATCGCTGGCGCGGAACTGGGTGACGGTGACGACGACCTGCTCGGCGGCGTTGAAGCGCCGCGTCACCATGGCCTGCAACGCGGTCACGATTTCGCAGGCAACCGGCAGCGGGTCGGCGGAGAAGTGCGGCATGGAGGCATGGCCGCCGCGCCCTTTCACGCGGATCTCGATAGCATCGGACGCGGCCATTAGCGGGCCTTCGCGGCACACGAACAGCCCGTGCGGGGCGTTGGGAATGATGTGATAGGCAAATGCGGCCTCTGGCAGCGGATCGATCAGCCCGTCCTCGATCATCATGCGGCCCCCGCCGAAACCTTCCTCGCCCGGCTGGAACATGAACATGACTTCGCCCCGGATGCTGTTCACGCGTTCGGCCAGAAGCTTCACCGCGCCGACCAGCATGGCGGTATGCGTGTCGTGCCCGCAGGCATGCATCCGGCCCGGAATGGTGGAGGAGAAATCGAGCCCCGTTTCCTCGCCCATCGGCAAAGCATCCATGTCGCCGCGCAGCAGGACGCGCCGTCCTTCGTCCGCGCCGCCTTTCAGAATCGCGACCTGTCCCGTCGTTTGCGGGCCTTCGCGCCATTCGAGCGGCAGGTCGGCCAGTGCCTCGCGCACTTTGGCCATCGTCTTCGGGGTTTCGAGGCCCAGTTCGGGCTCTGCATGGATCGCACGGCGCAAGGCCGTGATCTCTGGCCCGATGGCTTCGGCAGCGGCGGTCAGTTCGTCATTCGTGATGCGGTTCATAGGGCGCAAGATAAACGCCCCGGCCGCCATGTCGAGCGGCCGGGGCGCATGTTATTGCCCTATTGCGGAAAAGCTTAAGGGTAAGTGATGTTGATCCGCGTGGTCAGGCCCGGCTTCGGCACGCTGAGGCGGACCGAGCGGAAGGCGGGAATGCCGGCCAGCGTGCTGGGGTTGTTCGAAAAGCCGAACCCTTCGGTCGGCAGACCCAAGCCGCTGCGGTTGATCTTACGGCTGCCATCTTCGTCGTGATAGATCGCGATGGCATAGACGCCGTTCTTCGGCAGCTTCACACAGCCGCGCCACGTACCCTCCTTGGCCGGGAAACGCACGACGTCGAGCGAACCCTTGCTGGCGAGGAAGCGGCTGGAATCGTCGGCATAGATTGTGACCGCCATCAGGCCCGAGGAACTCTTGACCCCCGTGACCTCGACATTGAGCCACGATGCGCCGGAAAGATCGCCCTGGCACTGGGCCGGTGCGGCCATCGCGGGGGCAGGAGCCGCAGCAAGCGCGCCAAGGCCCGCCATTGCCATCACGGGCGCTGCGAGGACGCTCTTCTTGCCTGGGCCGAACTTAAGTGCACTCATCGGTATCTCCGATACGTAAATAATTCATGTCTGCGGGGGAGAAGGCGTAAAGGTGGAGGCGTCTGGCGACGCTTTCAACCCCAACTATTCGCCCCCGAAAGCCGTTCCGGCCGGTTTGATGCAAACGCGGCTTTTCCGGCAGTCTTGCAGGTCGAACTAGCTATCGACCCGTGAATAGCCGCTGAATTCCTTCTTAATCCAAGAGTTCGCAGCCGTGTTACGTTTCCTCCAGCCACCTCGCGACGATGGCCCCCGATGCGGCTTCGGAACGGGCGCGGGCGTTGCCGCCTTGCCGAACCGAGCGCACCGTGCGGCTGGCCAGCCAGCGGACGAAGCCTTCCTCGTGTTCGCGTTTGATGCCCCCCTTGAGGCGCGATGCCAGGGTCGCGAACAAACCGTTGCGCGCGGATTGCGAGGCAAGAAGCACCTGCGCTCGCTGTTCGAAGTCTTGCAGCAGCAAGCGTTCACCCTCGGCCAGCACTTCGGCAGGGACATTTTGCTGCCCGATGTTCAGCCCCGTCGGGCCCATGACCTTGTCGACCAGTGCGACGACCAGCCGTGCTCCGGCAAGCCACCCGCCTTCCCGCGCTATGGCGGCAAACCGCACGGCATCGACGGGTGAGCGTGCCAGCAACTGCGCGATGTCCACCAGCGCGAGCGGGCCGCAGTCGAAACGGTGGTTGTAGGCCGCGTGAAGCACCTGGTGACCGAGCATCTCCACGTCGCCCGGAAAGGCGATCGGCGTGCCGGCCAGATGCTCGACCTTGGCACTCGCGAGGATCGTCGCGGTGTCGATAGAGGGCAGCCCCGGTTCTGCAATGCGATGGTGGAGTTCGACGTAGCGCTGGCAATCGGTCAGCAGGATCGGGTCGAGGTGCTTGTCCCCGTCGAGTGCCTTGGCGATAGCGCGTTCGCGATTGGCCGGCACGTCACAACCCGCCTGCGCCATGGCTTCGAGCGCGCGGGGCAGGTCTTGGGGCGCGACCAGAAGATCGATGTCGCGCATCGGGCGCAGGGCCGCTTCGGGGTAGTCGAAGAAGGCCAGCCGCGCGCCTTTCAGAGCCACCATCGGTACCTGGACATCGGAAAAGGCGCGGGCAAGCCGGACGAGCGCGGCCTGCGCGGTCAGCGCGCTGAACGACGCGGTGCGATAGGCCTCTTTCCATTGCCCGGCGAGATCGGCGCGAACCAGCCAGTCCCCCCCTGATGTACGCAAACGGTGGTGCAGCCAAGGCTCCAGCCGGTGCTGCTGCGCCATGGCGGCGATCGCCTGCCAGTCGGCCTCTTCCAGCGCGTTCCATTCGGGCGGTGTTCGCGCCGGTCCGATGAGGTCGAGGAGCGCCGCCTTCTGCCTGTCGAGCGCCTCGTTCACGATCGATTCTCGATCGCTTCGATCCGTCCATCCCGCATATGAACGAGCGTGTCTGCAGTCTCTGCCAGCTTGCCGCGGTGCGCGATGACGAGGATCGTGCGCGTGCCCGCCATGCCTGCGATTGCGGCGCCGATCGCCGCCTCGTTCGCGGAGTCGAGCGCGCTTGTCGCTTCGTCGAGGATCAACAACGCCGGATCGCGAAGCAGCGCACGGGCAAGTGCGATCCTCTGTCGCTCCCCGCCCGAAAGCTGGCGTCCGGCATCGCCGACCACCGTGTCGAGCCCACAGGGCAGGTCGAACACGAACCCCGCGCTTGCCGAACGCAGTGCCTGTTCGAGCGTATCCTCGCGGGCCTCGGGCTCTGCCCAGAGCAGGTTTTCGCGCACCGTTCCGTGGAACAGCACAGGTTCCTGATGGACATAGGCGACCGAGGCGCGCCAGCCTATCAGTCCTTCGGGAGAGAGAGCCTGGCCGTCTATCTCCACCACGCCTTCGTCCGGTTGCAAAAGACCGCCGAAGATGTCGGCAAGCGTGCTCTTGCCCGCACCCGACGGGCCGACGAGTACGGTTGTCGCGTCCACCGCGAGATCAAGCGTCACGCCTTCGACCGCTGCCTGCTCGCGCCCCGGATGGCGCACGGCGACACCGTTGACGGAAATGCTGCTGGCCGGGTGCAGGCGGGCGGAACCGGTCGGGGACAGTTCCTCGGCCTCGCGCAAGGTTTCGATAAGCGCTTCGGCATCTTTCAGCGCAGGCACCGCATGAACCCAGTGCTGGGCCGCCTGCTGCAGTGAATCGAGCAGCGGCACCGAGCGCGCGAAAAGAGCGATCAGCGGGAGGAGCACGGCAGGGGCGATGTCGCGGGAAGAGGCGAGCGCCACGATCACCGCCAGCAGGAGCGCCGCACCCACGTGGAGCAGGACGCGGGCGCGGCCTGCGGCTTTCTCGAATGTGATCTGCGCGTCGCGCAAGTCGCTGGTCGAGCGGGTCATCTCCTCGCTCGCAGCCTGCTCGCGGCCGTGGCTTTTTACCAGCCGCATGGCGCGCATCGTGTCGTCCAGCACGGCCTGTACGCGGCGATAATCCTCGCCCAGCCGCTTGCCGAGAAGGTGTGCGCGACGGCGTAGCGGGGCGAACCCGGCAAGGACGACCAGCCCGCCGCCCACCGCGACCAGCGCCAGCACCGGCGAAAGCCAGAGCGCGGCGATCCAGATCGCCCCCAGCGTCGCCGCGCCGGAAATCAGCAGCAGCAGGTTGGCAAACCCGTAGCCGAGCCGGTCCACACCCATGACGACCATGCTGGCGTGATCCGAATTGCGCAGCGCCGAAAGCGTGCGCCAATCGGCCCTGACCAGCGCGGAAAAGACTGTCTTACGCCAGTGATCGACCACCTCAAGCTGTAACCGGCGCTGCAGCACGCTCACCGCATATTGCAGCACCGCACGCAAGGCGACGAGCGCGACGAAGAAGGCGAGGAGAGCGCTGAGCGTGACGTGGCTCGCCAAAGGGTGCGCCCAGTCGGGAATGTTGCCCGCGTCCGCCGACAGCAGCGATAGCATCGGGACGAGCGCGATGATGCCGGCCCCTTCGGTCAGCGCGCTCGCCAGCATGAGCGCGAGCAGCGCCAGCAGGCGGGGCGCGGCTACGCTGCGCAGGAGAGTGACCGATGTGCCCTTCATCGCATCCGTCCTAATGGGCTGTGCGGCCCGCGTCACCTGCTGCAAGGGGCGCGTGCAGGCTCAATTGCGGCCGTCGACATAGCGGGCGAAGCGGCCCGCGACGACGGCGGCGGCAAGCGGCATGAATACCTCGAGCTTGGCGCGGTAGTCGGGACGGTCGGGCCAGTTGTCGAGCAATTCCATCGCGCCTTCGACGTCGATGATCGCGTTCATCACCGGATCGTCAGCGATACGCTCGATCTCCTCGCGCATCAGGGCAAGGCGCGGCGTTTCGCGTTCGAACCAGTCGACGCCGTGGCGGCCATAGCGCCGGTTGGTGCGTTGCGCCTCGGGCAAACGCCCTATCGCCATACGGCGGGCGAGGTAACGCTGTTCGCCATGGCGCACGTATTGGTCAGTCGGGATCGTCAGGCAGAATTCGAGAAGGGGCCGGTACTGTGGAATCGTACGGAAGCGGAACCCGTAGAGGTCTTCGGCCGCGGCGGTCATCTCGGTTCCGCCAGAGGTCATCGACCAGGCATCGCTGACGAAATCGCGCCGCGTCCGCACCCATTCGCGCTCTCCATATTGTGCGCGGTAACGGGCATCGAGGTCGAGCCTTTCGCGTACCTCCCTGCGCACGAGCGGGCGGGCCATATCACCATGCACCAGTGTGCGGACCGCCGACCTGATCGCGGCAGGCAGGTTCGGCAGGATCGAGCGGGCGGCAAAACGCCGCCACAGCGGCCGATCATCGCCCGGCACCGCGCGCAGGAGGCGCATCAGTTCGCCAAAGCGCCCGGTGCGCAGGAATTCGACGAAGGCCCAGTTGCCTTCGCAGCTAAATGTCTGGTTGCCCATGTCGGCAGTAAACAGCCAGTCGCATCCCGCGTCTGATGCCGCCTGCCACGGCCCACGGAATTCGGATGCGATCAGCGATGGGTAGGCTGCGTCGCTTGTGCGGAAAGTATCGTCCAGCATGTGCCCGAATGCGATGCCGCGATTGTCGATGAACTGCGGATCGAGCGCCGGATATAGCGCGGCGAATGCCTCGACCGCTGGCCCGTCCGAATGGAAATGCGCGGGCAGGACAGGCTCGTTGCCTTCCTGCAGCGGCACAAACGTAAAGCTCTTGAGCCGGCGCCCTTCCGGTAACTGGTCGAGAATTTCGGCAGCGACAAGCGGCGAATCGAGTCCGCCCGACAGAAGGATGCCGGGCCTCACCGCCGGGCCCAGCGCATGGCGCACCGAATCCGCCAGAAGAGCGTTCGCTTGTTCGACGTAGTCCTCGTCGCGCGCAAGCCTCGTCGCGGACAGGGCGTGCGGGTCATACCACTGCACTTTCTGAACGCTGCCGCGATCGATCGTGACGACGCTGCCCTGTTCGACCTGGCTGACTTCGTCGAAATAAGTCTGTGCACCCCACGATGGCGCGAGACCATAGAGCAGCTCGGCATAGCGCGCCGGATCGACCGAGCGTTCGAGGCCAAGGCCGAACAGCACGCGCGGGACCGAGGCGGCAACGGCGCAGCTATTGGCGAGTGTGTAGAAAAGCCCGTGCTTTGACCAAGGCGCGCGGGAAAGCCGCATGACCCCGTCGGCAGGAATGATGATCGCGGCATAGTCACCCACGATGCGGCGTTCTGCGGCGATGCCCCAGGTCTCGGTCGCTGCGCCGTAGAGCGCTGCGACATTGCTGTCGGCGGGGAGCGAGAGTTCCCGCGAAATCTCGTCCGCGTTGTCGATCCAGCCGTTGAAGGCGACGATGGTGCCAGACTGCGTGCGTGCGGTCTTTCCGTGGGCCTGCCGCGGCGGATGACGCAGAAGGACCGCGCTGTCGCCCATGCGGGACAGCGTTTCGTCGCCGCGAGCCGCTGCGGCATCGCCAAACGACAAACGCGACAGATCGAACCGAGGATTATCTCCCCAGACGATACCTGCCGCGATCATGGTGAAATCAGAAGTGCCGGAGTGCCTCGAAGGGCACCCGATCAGCTCTTGCTGTTGCCGACGCCTTGCTGGTTTCCGCCGCTCTGGTCAGCGGGGTTGGCCGAGCCTGCGACATCGCGAAGCGTGCCAACGAACTTCAGTTCAGGCTTGACCCAAGTGCGGTCGTTCTGCTGCATGTCCGTTTTGCTTCCCGTTACTTCGGCCATAGTTTTACGGATTTGGCCGTTAACCGTCATGATGGTTCCAACCCCGCCTATATTGCGTTGCACCCAAATGCAATCCATCAGGAAATTAACTACGGAATTGTAATAAACTGGCGTGCATTCCATCGCTGTCGCCAAGTATTGTCTGGCCGTTCAATTCGACCCACGCGTGAAGGTCATGCGCGGTTCCGCGCTCGCCCGCCGGACGGATGCCGACGACGACCGTGCTGTCCATGCCGCGCCGTTCCATCATCCAGCGCAGTCCGATGGCCTGCGGCAGGCACAGCGTTCCGGGAAGGCGAAATGCTGCCCGCCGGACAGCGGCGGCACATTGCCGCGCAGCAAGTTCGTCTTCTGCTGAAACGGCACCCACGTCTTGTCGCAGGGCGTAAGGTTCGGACTTGCCGAGGATGCGACCTAGCCTGCGCAAAGGCACGAAGCGCACGATCATGCGCGCCGCCAGAAGAAGCGCCATTGCCTCCAAGGCGCGAAGGCGCACGCGCGTCATGGTGCGGTTTTCTGCACCAGTCCGGCCTCGGCCAAGGAGGCGATGAATTCGCCGACGTGCTGTGCGATCTGCGCTTCGCTTTCGTCGAATTGCGGCGCGAGAAGGGCCGCGATGCCCGCTTCGTCATGCGCGCCGTCGATGGCCTTCCAGACGTCGAGCGCCGTCCCTTCGAGCGAGAAGAACGTGCCGGTATCGACGTTCATGAGGACGACTTCCCCGTCGACTTCGGTTTCTACGTAACTGCCTTCACACTTGCTGATCATCTGCGCCCTGTCTGTCCATGCGAAAGATGCCTGATAACGTGCCCACGAGAAAATCGTGAGTGTTTGCGAAGCAACCCGGGTCCAGAGGACGCGTGAAGCGGAATACCGGAACCGCGCAGGCGAGCCGCGCAAGGTCCTTCATGCGGCCTGCCCGATCCTGCCCTTGCGCCATGATGCGATGCTGCGAGGTATAGTGATCGTCGTCCAGCAGCGCGATCCGCGCTGCGCCGCGCACAGGTTCGAATGCCAGCGCAGCACCCGCCTCGACAACGACGATCGCGCCGAGCGGAAGAGGGTGATCGATCTCGCTCGGCTCTTCGGCGGCGAAGACCTTGCGGTAGTCTTCGGACACCAGCTCGAAGGCTGGCATTCCCGTCATCTCGACCGAATCGGTCCAGAGCTTCAGCCGCTTGTGGCCGGGAAGGCACATCGGCTTGCCGCTGGCCATGTCCACGACAAGCGTATCGTCCGCAACGATGGGCAATCCGCGCGATCGCAGCGCTGCGGCCGTGGTCGACTTTCCCGCGCCGGACGGGCCGGTAAAGGCGATGGCCTTGCCGTCCACTTCCACGGCCGAGGCGTGGAGCGCGGTGAAGCCGTTGATTGCGGCAATTGCGCTATGCACCGACCCTGCAAGAAACAGGTCCAGCAGACCTTTCTTGGCAGGATCGTCGATCTGGATCGTGATGCAGTCGCCCTTGCGATAGCTGCACGCAAAGCCTTCCTCGCGGAGGACGAAGCTGTCGCCAACGATCCGGTTATGGCCGACGGCCACCGCGTATCCGCCCAGCACGGGATCTACCACGCCATGCGCGACGCGGGTTTCGCGCTGCATCAAGGACATGGCTTCGGCTGGGCGCATTTTTTCGGGTTCCGTCCCGTCACCGGCGCCGGGGCGCGCCTTCTTGTGCGGGATATCTGCGCTTAACCATGCGCTTCGCCGCGTTCAAGCGGATGCGTTTGTACTGACACGATCCGGAACAAGTGCGGGTTAACTGCGCTTTTCAACCTCTGCCCGTGTTCAGCTATGTGAATAAAGCTGCGATTGCGCCTTGTGGCGCTTTGCCCGGCTGGAGTAATTCGATGTCCATGCCAACACCGCTTATCTCGCCCTCCATCCTGTCTGCAGACTTCGCCGCACTTGGCGAGGAAGTGCGCGCCATCGACGCAGCCGGCGCGGACTGGATCCATGTCGACGTCATGGACGGCCACTACGTTCCCAACATCACCATCGGCCCCGCCGTGGTGAAGGCGCTTCGTCCGCATACGGCCAAGACCTTCGACGTCCACCTCATGATCAGCCCGGTGGACCTGTACCTCGAAGACTTCGCCAAGGCAGGCGCGGACATCATTACAGTTCATCCCGAGGCCGGACCCCACGTCCACCGCACGGTGCAGGCGATCAAGGCGCTGGGCTGCAAGGCGGGCATTTCGCTGAACCCCGCAACGCCTGCCAAGATGCTCGACTACCTGATCGACGACATCGACCTCGTCCTGGTGATGAGCGTCAATCCCGGTTTCGGCGGGCAGAGCTTCATCCACTCGCAGCTTCGCAAGATCGAGGCGATGCGCAAGATGATCGACAAGACGGGCCGCGACATCCACCTTGAAGTCGACGGCGGCGTGAACGCGGAAACCGCGAAGCTTTGCGTCGATGCCGGGGCCGATGTGCTGGTCGCCGGATCGGCCACGTTCAAGGGCGGGCCTGACAAGTACGCTGAGAACATCGCTGCCCTCAAGGCGGCGGGAGGCTGATGCTTCCATGGGCTTCGAACCGACCCGCCTCCCTGACGAGCCGGTCCGGATCGAGCCCCGGAACCGGGCTTTACCCTTGAATGGCAGCGATAACGAGAACGGGCTGGTCGAACCCGCCCCGCTGACGCCGGAGCCGACGCTTTCGGGTGAGCCGGAGCTTGCCGACCTGTCGCCACCGCGTCTGGGTGTCGTCGATGGCGCAATGCGGTTCCTCTATGCGCGCGGCGTTTCGGCGCGCAACCTTGTACGCCCATTCCATAAGCCCTCGCGCCTGCGCATTCTTGCCACGGTCGACGAGCCGCTTCCGGGCGAACGTGCGGCGGGCATGGCCTTGCGCGCCGGGCACTTCCTGATCGCGGGCAAGCGGCTGGGGGTCGAGGCTGCCGACTATGGCAGCGCGTCGCATGCCCCACCGGTGGCGCGCACGGTACACGGCTTTACCTGGCTGGCCGATCTCGAGGCGGCGGGCACGCGTGACAAGGTTGCGCCGGTCGCGGACGACATCATGCGCCGCTGGATGCTGGCCAATGCCGAGATCGGGGCCGGCCCCGCGTGGAGTGTCGGCCATGTCGGTCTGCGGGTTCTCAACTGGCTGATCCATGCGCCGTTGATCCTGTCGGGCAATGATCGTTCCTTCCGCGCCAGAGTTCTACGCCATCTGTCGAAGACCGCGCTCTGGCTCGACAAGCAGGCTCCGCGCGGCGGCGCTGCGCACGAGGTGATCCCCGCATGGGCCGCGATCACCGCTGCAGGACTGCTTCTGCCCGATGGCAAGCCGCGCCGCCTGTTCGGCGAAGCGGGACTGATCGCCGCGCTCGGCGATACGGTGGGCGAGGATGGCGGGATGCTCTCGCGCTCGCCCGTGGACCAGATCGAGACGATCGCAATCCTGCTGCGCCTGTCGGCCTGTTACCGCGCCTGCCGCCGCGATCCGCCTCCGCAGTTTCAGGTCATGCTCTCGTTGATGATGCCCGCGCTGCTGTCGTTGACCCATTCGGACGGGACGCTGGGCAGTTGGCAGGGCAGCGCGCCGCTTTCGGCGGACCGCCTGGCCCTGCTGACAGAGGCAGCGGACCCGCGCGCGCGTCCGCTGCATGATGCAAAGCACTGGGGGTTCCAGCGTCTGGCCCTGCGTCAGTCCGTTGTGCAGTTTGACGCAGCGCCGCCGCCTTCGGGCCGTCAGGCGCATGGCGGCTGTGCATCGACGCTGGCGTTCGAATTCAGCCACAAGGAACAGCGAATCGTCGTCAATTGCGGCGGCGCGGCGCTGGCTGGCGCTGCGGTCCCGCGCCGGATCGAGGACGGGTTGCGCAGCACGGCAGCTCACTCGACCCTGATGCTGGGCGAACACGATTCGACGCCGGTCGAACCGAACGGCAAGATGGGTTCGGGCGTGAAGGCAGTGACCTTCGAACGCACGAAGGACGGCAGCGCCTCGGTGCTGACCGCATCGCACGACGGATATGTCGCGCGCCACGGCCTGTTTCACGAACGCCGGCTTGCCCTTTCTGCCGATGGCACGCTACTCGAAGGGGCCGATGCGCTGCTGCCGCGCGGGCGCAAGGCGAAGCGCGGCGATCACGGCTATGCCATCCGCTTCCACCTTGGGCAGGGGATAGAGATCGGGCATCAGCTCGAATCCGAAGGGGGCAAGGGCTTTGCACTCGCCATGCCCGACGGGTCCTACTGGCAGTTCCGTACCGGTGCGCCGGGCCTCGTGGTCGAAGAATCGCTCTGGATCGATGCGGGCGGCCATCCGCGCGGCGTTCACCAGCTTGTCCTGACCGGTTCGGTCGGGCGCGATGGCGGGAAGGTTTTCTGGTCCTTCAAGCGGATGGGCTGAAACCCGCCATCCAGCACGCGATATCGGCCTCTCGGGTGCTTGCGGACCGCAGGGCCACGGCCTAGAGGCACGGGCGAACTCCCAACCGTTCCTGCGCGAAAGGCCGCCTTCATGGAAAAACCCGTTACGATTCGCCGTGCCCTCCTGTCCGTGTCGGACAAGACCGGTCTCGTCGAACTGGGTCAGGCACTGGCCGCTCGCAAGGTGGAACTGGTCTCGACCGGCGGCACTGCGCGCACCCTTCGCGAAGCGGGCATTGAGGTGAAGGACGTGTCCGACATCACCGGTTTCCCCGAGATGATGGACGGCCGCGTGAAGACGTTGCACCCGATGGTCCACGGCGGGCTTCTTTCGGTGCGCGACAATCCCGAACACGCCGCCGCGATGGAACAGCACGGCATCGGCGCGATCGATCTCGTCATCGTCAACCTCTACCCCTTCGTGCAGACGGTGATGAGCGGCGCTGGCCGTGACGACGTGATCGAGAATATCGACATCGGCGGCCCGTCGATGGTGCGCTCTGCCGCGAAGAACCACGAATATGTCGCCATCGTCACCGACCCTGCCGATTATCCGGCGCTGGTGACCGAAATGGACGCAGGCGTCGGCGCGACCGGATACGATTTCCGCAAGATGCTCGCCGCCAAGGCCTTCGCCGCGACCGCCGCTTATGACAGCGCGATCAGCCAGTGGTTCGCCTATGCCGACCAGGGCCAGAAATTCCCGCCGCGCCGCACGATGGCCAGCAAGATCGCGGGTACCCTGCGTTACGGCGAAAACCCGCACCAGGAAGCGGCGCTCTACCTGCCCGAAGGTCCCCACGTATCTGGCCTGCCGCAGGCGATGCAGGTGCAGGGCAAGGAGCTGTCCTACAACAATTACAACGATGCGAACGCCGCGCTGGAGCTGTGTGCCGAATTTCGTGACGGCCCGCCGACCGTGGTGATCGTCAAGCACGCCAACCCCTGCGGCGTCGCCACCGCGAACTCGCTGGAAGAGGCGTGGGACAAGGCGCTCGCCTGCGATTCGGTTTCCGCGTTCGGCGGTATCGTCGCGGTTAACCGCCCGCTCGATGCCGGAACGGCAGAGGCGATTACCAAGATCTTCACCGAAGTCGTCGTCGCCCCCGATGCCACGGAAGAGGCCAAGGCCATATTCGCCAAGAAGAAGAACCTGCGCCTCCTGCTCCTGTCCGACGGCCTGCCCGATCCGCGCCGTCCCGGCGTCAATCAGGTCGTCATCGCAGGCGGCCTGCTGGTTCAGGACCGCGACAGCGCCGCCGTGACCGAGGCCGACCTCAAGGTCGTAACCAAGCGCGCCCCGACCGAACAGGAGCTGAAGGATTGCCTGTTCGCCTGGACCGTTGCCCGCCACGTGAAATCGAACGCCATCGTCTACGCCAAGGACGGTCAGACCGCCGGTATCGGCGCGGGCCAGATGAACCGCCGCGATTCGGCGCGCATCGCGGCCGCCAAGGCTGCCGAAGCTGCCGAGACTTATGGCTGGTCAGAGGCGAAGACGGTCGGCAGCGCGGTCGCCTCCGACGCGTTCTTCCCGTTTGCCGACGGGCTGCTGTCGGCAGCAGAAGCAGGCGCGACGGCGGTGATTCAACCGGGCGGTTCGATCCGCGATGAAGACGTCATCAAGGCCGCCGACGATGCCGGTCTTGCCATGGTCTTCACCGGGATGCGCCACTTCCGGCACTGATTTTTCGTAGGCGCTGCTGTAACCGGTTCAGGTTCCTGAACGAAAGGATGGGGTAGAGTTCATCCTTTCTTCAGCGGACCCGGGTTAACACCGTGCTTACCAAGTTCAGAAACGCAAACACCGGTCACGAAAGACAAAGCCATGCCACTCATCGACAGCAGCCTTATCCGCAATTTCGCGATCGGCTTCGCGCTGGGTGCAGCCGGGCTTTTCGCGGTGTCGGGCTTCCCGATCGAAGCGCAGGCCATCGCGTCGGTCCTGGGCTGAACACCTTCCGCTCCACATTTCTGATGCTCGCTGGCGCCGCTCTGTTAAGCGCGTGCCAGCAACCCGCGATTGCTGCCTCGGGCGAAGAGGCGGTGGCGACTCCGGCCGCAGTGATCCGTGCGAAGGAAGAAGGCGGGCTCAAGACCGCAATCTTTGCAGGTGGCTGTTTCTGGGGCGTCGAGGGCGTTTTCAGCCACGTGAAGGGCGTGACCAGCGCGGTCAGCGGCTATCACGGCGGCAGCAAGCGCGATGCCAGCTACAAGCGAGTCACGACTGGTTCGACCGGCCATGCCGAGGCGGTGAAGGTCACGTACGATCCCAGCGTCGTGCGCTATGACGAATTGCTGCGCATCTTTTTTGCCGTCGTTGCCGATCCCACCACGCTGAACCGGCAGGGGCCGGACCACGGTAGCCAGTATCGCAGCGCGCTGATCCCCACCAGCGCGGAACAGGCGCGGGTGGCCAAGGCCTATATCGCGCAGCTGGGCAAGGCGAAGCTGTGGGACAAGCCGATCGTCACGAAGATCGAGAAGCAGGACACCTTCTATCGGGCAGAGGCCTATCACCAGGATTTCATGGCGAAGAACCCGAACCACGGCTACATCCGCCGCTGGGACCGCCCGAAGGTCGAGGCGCTGAAGACGCTGTTCCCGGCGGATTATACCGCGACTTTCCGCAAGAACTGATGCCGTTTCCGCAGGGAGTGACTCCGGCCCGCGTGACGGGCGGGATGACTTGCGCTCCGGCAGGCCCTATATCGCTGGCATGACCTGCACGGACATGCACGACCATTCCCACGCCGAACACGAAGGCGCAGCGCTTGTGCGCGCGGCGCGCGGGGCGCTGACCGATGCGGGTGAGCAGTGGACAGACATGCGCGCCGACGTGTTCAATGCGCTGGCCGTGAACGAGGCTCCGGCCTCGGCCTACGACATTGCCGATGCCTTGTCGGCGCAGCGAGGCAAGCGGGTTGCGCCCAACAGCGTCTATCGCATCCTCGACCTGTTCGTGCGGACGAACCTTGCCAACCGGATCGAGAGCGCGAACGCCTATCTGGTGAACCGCCATCCGGGGTGCCGGCACGACTGTATCTTCCTGATCTGCGACAAGTGCGGGATCGCAGAACACATCGACGACGATCGCCTGACCGAAGGACTGCGCGGCGCTGCGGGTGCGGCGGGTTTCGAGGAGCTGAAAACCGTGGTCGAACTGCGCGGGGTCTGCGCCGCCTGTCGCGGTTGATCAGCCCCTGATTTTCAGGACGAGGACGTTCTGGCTCTCATTCTCAACCGGTTCGAGCCAATCGGGAATTTCACCCTTCTGCAAGTCGGCGGCGAAGCCGTCGGGCTTTATCGTCGCATAGGCGTTCACTTCGTTCATGCCGGTGCACAGCATCATGTAGTCATAGCCGCGGCGGTCCAGCATGGCGCGGGCCTCGTCAGGCGAATCCATGAAAGCGCGCATCGTGTCGGCAATCGCGACATCGGCGCGGTGATGCGCGGTCGCGAGCACCGAATGCGGGCTGTCGAGCAAGATGCGCGGACCAAGGTCGATCGGCGCAAAGATACGGGCGGGCGTTGCGCCCAGCGCGGGTAGGGCCGCGCGAATGTCGCAGTCGGCCACCGCAACCACCGGCGCGGATGTGATGGTCGAGGCCTGCGTCGGCGCAGCAGCCATGAGCAGCGAGATCGGTACCGCCGGTGCCAGCGCCGTGATGATGCCTGCCGCCGCCGCGGCCTGCTTGCCGGGTTCCTTCAGTGTGCGGATCGAGCGTAGCCAGACTTTGAGCTGCCAGCCCAGCGGCACGGCGGCGAGCGCGGCGGAATAGACGCTGGTGCGTGCAACAAGGCAGCCGACGACCAGCGCGACGATCAGCAGAAAGGCATATTCCTGGTGCCAGCGGCCCAGCCAGTCGTTGTGCCGCCTGATAAGGTTCCACATCGTGACGAGCGCGATCAGCGGCGGAATGACCTTGAGCAAGGCAAGGCTGATGCTGCCTTCCCAGATCGGACGGCCTTCCGCGATATTGCCCAGCCAGAGCGAGCGGGTCAGCGGATCGAGTTCGGCGAATGTCCCGCCGGTGCACTGCGGGGCCAGTGTGAATTCAACCGCGACAGCCGCGACGCCAAGCGCGCCAAAGGCCATCAGCGCAAAGCTGAACGGACGGTGCGTGGCGCGGTCGAGACCCGTCGCGCCGATGGCGAGAATGCCCATCGCGGCAAGCGGGGCAGGGGCCATCGCGTCGCAGACCGAAGCACCCATCGGCAGCCCCTTGGTAGCGAGATAGATCACCAGCGAGCTGACGAAGATCGACTGCAGCATCGAGACGAGCCAAGTCCGTTCATGCCAGCAGCGCATCCAGCGCCACAGGCCCACGGCCATGATGGCGGCGACCATGGGGATTGCCTCTAGGCTGATCGCCAGCCACGCCGCCATGGCGAATCCGGCGATCCAGCCGCCCTGCCGCGCATTGCGCGCCATCAGCGCATTGACCGCGACCAATGCGCAGACGACCTGCCAGCCGTGGTGGTCGATCCGCATCGGGCGAAGCTGGTTGAGGAGCGAGGTGGACATCGCGGCGACGAGGCAGGCGAGCCCTGTCGCTTCCTCGTCGAAGATCTTGAAGCTGATGCGGCCGATCAGCATGAGCACGAGCCAGAGCGTCGCCAGCGGCACGATGACCGACGCCGCGATTTCCGCACCGCTGTTTCCGATGACCGGCGTCAGCAATACGATGATCGCAGCCAGCGGAACATCCACCAGCCGCGTCCAGTGCATCGGCGTGCCTTCGGGCGGATCGACGCGATATTGCGTGACATCGAACCAGGTCTGCCCGTTCAGCCAGTCGCGCACCTGCAAGAGGCGCAGGATGTCGTCCCCGTCGGGATAGATGACGGCGGCAATGTTGCGAAATTGCGTGGCAAGAAGAAGCGCCGAAACGATCGCCCAGATCAGCGTAATCCGGGCAATCATTGCCTTTTCGAATCCGTGGCGGCGGCGCTCTCCGATCATGATCCCCTCCACCGCCGCGTCAGTTTGTGCCGGCAGGTGCGGCCTGGTCTTCGGTGAACACGAAGCGCAGGCGCAAAAGGAAGGTGGCGAAGAAGCTGGCGCCGATGGCGATCAGCTTGGCGACGCGCGCATCGATGCCCATCGCGGTGCAGGCCGCGACGATCGCCCAGGTAAGCGCGAGGCCGACAAGCGCGGAGCCAACGAACAGGCCTTGCTGGGCCGCGCGGGCCTTGCCTTCGCTGGCGACGCGGCCGGTAAAGACAAAGCGGCTCGATGCGAACCAGTGGGCAAGGATGCCCGCCGCATAGCCGCCCGCTGCCGCGGCAGGAGCCGCGACGTGCATGGCCATCAGCGCGAAGAAGCAGGCAAGGTCCACGCCCAGCGCCGCGACGCTGGCAAAGCCGTAGGCGACAAAGCGCCTGATGGCCGCGACGTCGGTCATGCCGCGTCCTTCTTCTCGGGTGCGACCGGCTCGGGAACGTCGCGCATCGAGGACAGCGCGGCGGCGCGGTCTTCTGCCGAGTAGCGGGGCAGTTCGATCTCGTCGCCCTCGTTGCCGGCCTCGTGGTATTCCGCGTCCTCGTTCACGCACCACGTGTCGTAGATGCGCTCGCCCGCCATGATATTCTCGACCGTCAGCATCGCGGTCATCATCGCGTGGTCCTGGTTGTTGTAGCGGTGCATGCCGTTGCGTCCGACAAGGTGCAGGGTGGGATGCTTGGCTTCCAGTTCTTCCCGCATGACCTTAACGCGCTCGGCATAGTCCTCGTCATAGACGGGGTAGGCCTTTTCCTGGCGCACGACCGAACCGCCGATGACATCCGCCGGATCGCACAGGCCGAGGATTTCCATTTCCTTCGTGGCGAGAGCGACGAGATCGTCGTCGGACGATGCCCAGAGGCCGTCGCCTTCGAAGCAGAAATATTCAAGGCCGACACAGGCGACATCGCTGTCGGGCACCATTTCGGGCGACCACGAACGGAAATTCTGAATACGGCCGACCTGAACCTTGCTGTCGTGGATGTAGATCCAGTTGTCTGGGAACAGGTCCTTCGACTTGACCTTCAGCGCCACGGTGAGGAAGTCGCGGTACTTCAGCCCGCTGGCGTCTAGGACCGAGGCCGGAACCGGGGCAAGGCGCGCCGCCAGTTCGCGCATCGGGGCGCTGGAAATCGCGTGGCGGGCGCGGATCACCCGTTCGCTGCCGTCGGCCAGCGTCGCACTGAGGCGCCAGCCGCCCTTGCTGTCGGCGGCGAGCTGGCGCAGGGCGTGGCCCATCAGGACCTGGTTGCCGCCTTCGCGAACCTTGTCGCGGGCTGCTTCCCACATCATGCCGGGGCCAAGGCGCGGATAGCGGAATTCCTCAAGCAGGGTCTTGGCCTGCATCCCGTCGTTCGGACGCTTGTTGAGGCCGAGCGAACGCTTGAGCCCGTCGGTCACCGCGCCCCAGAGCGAAAGGCCCTTGATGCGCTGGGCGGCCCAGTCCGCGCTCATTTCATCGCACGGCATGCCCCAGACCTTCTCGGTGTAGGTCTTGAAGAAGATCGAGAACAGTTTTTCACCGAACTGGTTCACGGTCCAGTCCTCGAAGCTCTTGATCTGCTTGCGCGGGAAGATCTGCGCCTTGGCAAAGCTCGCCATGCAGACGGTCGAACGCCAGATGCCGAGATTGCGCAGCGCCTCGAAAGCGCGCAGCGGGTAGGAGTAGAACTTGCCCTCGTAGTAGATGCGGCTCATCCGTGGGCGCGAGATGAAGTCGTCGGGCAGGATCTCGTTCCACAGGTCGACCACCGCCTTGGACTTCGAAAAGAAGCGGTGCCCGCCGATGTCGAAACGATAGCCTTCGTGCTCGACCGTGCGACTGATGCCGCCGACGTAGGTGTCGTCTTTCTCGATCACGGCGACCGATTTTCCGGCCTTCGTCAGCAGGTACCCCGCCGTCAGACCGGCCGGTCCCGCGCCGACGATCACGACGTCGACGTCCAGTTCGGAATTGCCCTGCTTCATTTCGGTGCCCTGCTGCACGGTGCCCCCTTGTGCAAAACTTCCGTCGCCAAGCGGCGACCCAAGGCAATTCGTGCAGGAAAATGGCTAAGAGGACGTTAACGCGGTGCTTTCGCGGCCTCTTTTTGCAGCTTTTCGAATGTGCGGCGGGCAGGCCGCGTGAATCAGGCCGCCATGTCGTCCGGTCGCGGGCCAGGCGTGCCTTCCTTGCGCCACTCGCGCGAAAGGGCCTGAAGGTCGCTTGCCACCGCCGCGATCTGGTCGAACCGGAAGGTTTCCACGAAGGCCAGACCGTATGAGGGGTGCTGCCGCCAGCGGACCTTGGCATAGACTTCGCCCAAGCGGGGTATCTGGATGCGGACCTGCTGGTCCATCGAGAACATCGTCTCGCTCAGGATCTGCGCGCCTTCGTGCGACAGGTCGCGGATATGCACGTCGATCATGAGGCCCAGCGATTTGATCGACGAAGGAAGCTCGACCGAGATGCGGATCGCGCGTTTGCGGAATGGGCCATGCTCTCCGATCAGCGCCATCAGGTCGTTCTCCTTGGCAAAGGACAGTCCGGCCTGGTCATCCCTGACCCAGATCGCGCTCACCTCGAACCGGTCCCCGTCGCCGAATTCGAGATGAAAGCTGCTCGCCCCTTCCTCGACCGGCGCGCCGTAGAGCTTCACGCGAAGCGCGCTGCCGGAAATGTCGCGCAGTACGCAAGGGTATTCGGCATCGGAAAAGACGAGCTTGGCCGTCCGGATGATCGGTATCCGCTGGGGATCGCGCACCGACGGTTCACCAACGACGCGATGGCCATTGAATTGCGAAGGACTCAGGTCATTCACGCTGCCCGCTCTTTCATTCGCGCCAGTTGCGGTCTTCGGGGGCCCGAAAACGGCGCTTTTCACGGGGCCCTGTTACCCGGAAGGATGCAGTCAATTCGTTAATTTAGCGTGGAAAAGCAGCAGGATGGACCTGAGTAGTTTTCCCGTATCGCCAGTGCGACACGTTAACTTTGGAACAGGTCGGAACGCTTGGAAAACGTGGTGCGGACGGCGGGACTCGAACCCGCACGTACAAAGTACAGGGGATTTTAAGTCCCCGGCGTCTACCATTCCGCCACGTCCGCACGCGATCGCAGCGTTAGGATGCGCGACCGCGGCGCGCAATGGCGAGATTTCAGCAGGTTGTGAAAGACGTGCCCGATTGCGCGGGCAACAGCGATCAGTCCGCGTTAAGGCGGTCGCGCATGTCCTTGCCGGCCTTGAAGTAAGGCACGCGCTTGCCGGGCACCTCGACGGTCTCGCCGGTGCGCGGGTTGCGGCCCGTGCGGGCGGCGCGTTCGCGCGTGGAGAAGGCACCGAAACCACGAAGTTCCACCCGGCCGCCACTGGCCAGCCGTTCGGCGATCGTGTCGAAGAAGCAGGTGACCACGGCCTCGACCTCTTCGGGCCGAAGTTCGGGATTTTCCTGCGCAAGCGCTTCGATGAGTTCCGATCTAATCATGTCTACCCCGCCTGTCGAAGAGTTCGCGACCCCCTTGCGACAGATACCGCCGGCAAAGGCGGTAACATTGCCAGAACCCGTGGCACCCCTTCACCACGGGAGGTCAGCGACTGCGAAGCCGGAAAAAAGATCATCCCCTGCCCGCAACCACTTGAATAAGTGTGCCATCCCGGCGGGAAAGTCGCAATATCTATTACATATGATAAGATTTCGGGACAGTTTGCGGTGCTGTCCGATACAGACCGGTCATTCCGAACGCGCCATCAGCATGTCGAGATCGAGGTCGAGCAAGCGGATCCGTTCGGCGACCGCAGGCCATTCTTCGGTCAGGAACTGGTCCCTCTCTGCCTTCACCAGGCGCGATCGCGCACCCGGCACGACCGCGATACCGATCCCGCGGCGGACCTCCAGAAGACCATCGTCCTGGAACTGCTGGTAGGCCTTGGCCACAGTCAGCGGATTGGCGCCCTGTTCGGCGGCGAAGGCGCGGACAGATGGCAACAATTCGCCTTCCGGATAGCTTCCGTCGATGATCGCTGCGGCGATCAGGTCCCGCAGACGCAGGTAAACGGGGCGCGTGGCCTGGGTTCCGGTGGAGCGTGGCATAGGTGGTCTAGTGCCATAATACAGCGTGTCGGGTCAAGCTTTCGGGCGATTGCATTCTGGTCATCGGAGATGGTCTCAATTGCAACAAAACCCTTCACAATGCGGCAAAGCGCTTTAAGGCTTGCACCCCAGAAACGGACACACACGAAAATACCGGGGAAGACGAGCTTACATGAAGGACATCAGCCTCTGGACCGAAGGCGACTGGATCGCAGCCATCGCCGCGGTCGCCCTATTTGCCGTGCTGGCCATCGGCGGCGTCATCTCCATGCGCAAGAGCGAGGAGGTCATCGGCCACCCCCGCGGGCTATTCGTGCTGTTCTATGCAGAGATGTGGGAGCGTTTCTCCTTCTACGGCATGCGCGCCCTGCTGATCCTCTATCTCACGAAATTCTGGCTGTTTTCCGACGGTAAGGCCAGCCTGATCTACGGCGCCTACGGCAGTCTCGTCTACATCACGCCGGTGCTGGGCGGATACCTTGCCGACCGCTGGCTGGGTCAGCGCAAGGCGGTACTGTTCGGCGGCGTCGTGCTGGCGCTGGGTCACCTCGCGATGGCTTATGAAGGCATGCAGGGCGTGACCGATGCGGCGGTCAAGCAAGCCGATTTCGCGATCAACGTGTTCTGGCTCGCACTGGCGCTGATCATTGTCGGCTCAGGTTTTCTGAAGGCCAATATCTCCGTGATCGTCGGCCAGCTCTACAAGATGACCGACACGCGCCGCGATGCGGCCTACACGATCTTCTACATGGGCGTGAACGTCGGTGCGGCGCTGGGCACCATCCTCGTCGGTTATCTGGGCGAGACGATCGGCTGGTCGTGGGGCTTCGGACTTGCCGGCATCGGCATGGTCCTGGGCCTCATCATCTTCGTCGTCGGCAAGCCTGCCCTGAAGGGCCAAGGCGAGCCGCCGGCACCGCTAGCCAAGCGTCTCGAGACCACGCTCTACGTCGTGGGCGCGGCCTCGGTCGCTGTGATCTGGTTCCTGATCCAGTATCAGGACGTGATTCAGGGTCTGCTGATCGTCTGCGGTATCGCGATGTTGGCCTACACGCTTTACGAAGCGTTCAAGCTGCCCAAGCAGGCGCGTGAACGCATCTTTGCGATCCTGTTCCTAATCGCGCTGAACCCCGTGTTCTGGGGCCTTTTCGAACAGGCAGGCGGTTCGCTGAACCTCTATACCGACAAGTTCGTCGACAAGGGCGGGGTCCCGACCTCGCTGTTTCAGTCGATCAACCCGATCTACATCGTCATCTTTGCCCCGCTTTTCGCGGCGCTGTGGCAGTTCCTTGGGAAGCGCGGGCTAGAACCGTCGGCACCGGCCAAGTTCGCCCTTGCCTTGTTCCAGGTCGGCGCGGGCTTCCTTGTCTTCGTCTGGGGCGCGGGCACCGGCGATCCGGCGGTGATGACGGGCGTGCTCTTCGTGTTCCTCATCTACCTGCTGCACACGACCGGCGAGCTTTGCCTGTCGCCGGTCGGTCTCTCGGCCATGACGCGCCTCGCCCCGCTGCATCTGGGCAGCTTCATCATGGGCGCATGGTTCTACATGACCGCGGTGGGCAGCTTCGTGGCCGGCAAGATCGGTGAAGCCACCGGAGGCGAATCGGGCGAGATGAGCAAGGAACTGACGCTTTCCATCTACAACGAGATCGGCTGGTGGACGATCGGCATCGGCGTTGTCGTCCTGGCGCTCAGCCCGATCGTCAAGAAGTGGATGCACCTCGACGCGCTGGGCGAGCACGAGGCGCATGAGGAACTGGCGGGAGATGCCGAACTGGGCGAGCCGCAGGCTGCGGGTATCCATCCCGAACGGAAATAAGGCGGGTCCGGTGGGCGGGGCCTTGCGCGCCGCCCACCACACGCTAGCCTGCCGCGACGTGCCATCATCGTCGGGAGGCAGCGATGCCCTTGGGACTTTCCGCACTGGTTTCCGCTGCCGTCCTTTTCGTCGGCACACATTTCATCCTCTCCCACCCGGCCCGCGCGCCGCTCGTCGCCAAGCTTGGTGAGAAGGGTTTCCTCGCTCTGTATTCGCTGGTGGCGCTGATCACGCTGGGCGGCATGGGCCACGCTTTCGCCAAGGCCCCACGCGGACCATGGCTGTTCGAGCCGATGAGCGACTGGGCATGGATCGTCGCCAGCGTGCTGACGATCGTAGCGCTCGTGCTTCTGGTGGGCAGCTTTCGCGGCAATCCCGCGCTGCCCGGTTCGGAAGGCAAGGCGGCGGGCAAGGAGCCTGCCGGCGTCTTCCTGATCACGCGCCACCCGATGATGTGGGGGATCGCGATCTGGGGCGCAGCGCACATCCTCGTCATGCCCGATGCGCGAACCTTCGTTTTCATGGGCGCCTTCATCGTTCTCGCGCTGGCAGGCGCGGCGCTGCAGGACAAGAAAAAGGAACAGCTCGACCCGGCTTGGCCGGAGTGGGAGGCGAAGACGAGCTTTTGGCCCAATTTGTCGGGCTTGGCCGGGGCGAGCATCGTGACGTGGTTCGTCGCGCTTGTGGCGTGGCTGGCGATTACTTTTTCGCACATGCCGCTGGGCGGTATTCCGGCGGGTGTGTGGCGCTGGTTGGGTTAGACGGGACCCATGCTCAGCCAGCGTCCGTAGTTTCGGATCGTCGTCGCCCAGCCTTTGGGCCAGTCAGGCAGATTGCTCTCGTGAAAACCCTCTTGGGTCGCAAAATCACGCGGCCAGTCCATCGACCAGTCGTCCTCGTCTATCGGCAGGTCGCGGAGAAGATCGTCGTCGGGGTGGGGCGCAAGATAAGGCATTGCCGTCTCCCATAGGAAAACGGCCACGTACTCCGGACAATCCCAAGCCATCATCTCGATGAATTCATCGCGCGATGGATTGGGGCGGCGCGCCTTCGTCGTCGCGATCTGGCTGCGGGTGTCCCTGAAGGCTACTGCGAACCAGACTGCCAATCCGCAGACCACGAAGCCGATTGCCAGCAACCAGCCCGGGATGATCAGGCCCGCGCTTCCTCCACGCCTGCGCTGTTGTGGCCCAGATTGTCCTTACCCAGCGCTTTAAGCACCGTATCGACGATGTGCGGGGCGTTGAGGCCTGCTTCGTCGTACTGCTTTTCGGGCGCATCGTGGTCCTGGAAAACGTCGGGCAGACGCATGGTGCGGATTTTGAGGCCCGCATCCAGCAGACCATCATCGCTGGCCATCGTCAGGACATGGGCGCCCAGACCACCGATGGAGGCTTCCTCGATCGTCACAAGGACTTCGTGGCTCGCGGCGAGTTTGCGGATCAGGTCTTCGTCCAGCGGCTTGGCAAAGCGCATGTCGGCAACCGTGGTCGACAGGCCCTTGGCTTCCAGCTGATCGGCGGCCTTCAACGCTTCTGCAAGGCGGGTGCCGAGAGAGAGGATCGCGACCTTGCTGCCTTCGCGCACCACGCGGCCCTTGCCGATCTCCAGCTGCTCGGGAACTTCGGGAAGGTCGATGCCGATGCCGGCCCCGCGCGGATAGCGAAACGCGATCGGTCCGCTGTCGTGGAGGGCTGCGGTGTAAGTCATGTGGACCAGTTCCGCCTCGTCCGCCGCGGCCATGACGACCATGTTGGGCAGGGTGGCAAGATAAGTCACGTCGAACGATCCTGCGTGCGTCGCACCGTCCGCGCCGACGAGCCCGGCGCGGTCGATTGCAAATCGGACAGGCAGGTTCTGGATCGCGACGTCGTGCACGACCTGATCGAAGGCGCGCTGCAGGAAGGTCGAGTAGATCGCCGCGAAAGGACGCATCCCTTGTGCGGCAAGGCCAGCCGCGAAAGTCACCGCGTGCTGTTCGGCAATGCCGACGTCGAACGAACGGTCGGGGTGGGCCTTGGCGAACCGGTCAACCCCCGTCCCGCTCGGCATGGCGGCGGTAATCGCGCAGATGCGATCGTCGGTCTCGGCCAGCCTCGCCAGCGTGTCGCCAAACACGTTCTGGTAGTTCGGCGGGCCGCCGCTGCTCTTGCTCTGCTGGCCGGTGACGACGTCGAACTTCGTGACGCCATGATACTTGTCAGCCGATTCTTCCGCCGGGGCATAGCCCTTGCCCTTCGTCGTCACGACGTGGATCAGGCACGGCCCTTCGGCGGCATCGCGCACGTTTTCGAGCACGGGGACCAGCGCATCGAGATCGTGCCCGTCGATCGGGCCGACGTAGTAGAAGCCCAGTTCTTCGAACAGGGTGCCGCCCATGGCCATGCCGCGGGCGAACTCGTCGGTCTTGCGCGCGGCATTGTGCAGCGGGCGCGGTAGCTTGCGGGCAAATTTCTTGGCCAGTTCGCGCAAGCCCAGAAACTGGCCGCTGGAAACCAGCCGCGCGAGATAGGACGATAGCCCGCCAACCGGCGGTGCGATCGACATATCGTTGTCGTTGAGGATGACGATCAGGCGGTTTCCGGCCTGTTCGGCGTTGTTCATCGCCTCGTAGGCCATGCCTGCGCTCATCGCGCCGTCGCCGATCACGGCAATGCCCTTGCCGGGCTTTCCGGTCAGCTTGTTGGCGATGGCAAAGCCCAGCGCCGCGCTGATCGAGGTGGACGAGTGCGCGGTGCCGAACGGGTCGTATTCGCTCTCGCTCCGCTTGGTAAAGCCGGACAACCCGCCGCCCTGGCGCAAGGTGCGGATACGGTCGCGCCGCCCGGTCAGGATCTTGTGCGGATAGGCCTGGTGGCCGACGTCCCAGACAAGCCGGTCTTCCGGCGTGTTGAAGACGTAGTGGATGGCAGTCGTCAATTCCACGACACCCAAACCGGACCCGAGATGTCCGCCTGTCTGTCCGACGGCGGAGATCATTTCGGAACGCAGTTCGTCGGCAAGCTGGCGCAAGTCCTCGCGCTTCAGCTTCCGCAGGTCGTCAGGCGTGTTGACGGTATCGAGCAGTGGTGTGGCCGGTTCGGCAGTCATGGGGCTGTCTTAGCCAGATAGAACGCGTCTGTCGAACCCAAGAGTGAGGCTTTCGTCACGCCGGTTTGAAGTCAAGCGCGCCGCCGTTGATGCAATACCGCTTGCCGGTCGGCTTTGGCCCGTCGTTGAAGACATGGCCAAGGTGCCCGCCACAGTTAGAACACAGAATTTCGGTGCGCGGATAGCCGAGCTTGTAGTCCGTATCCTTGTCCACCGCGCCTTTCAGCGGGGCATAGAACGCGGGCCATCCAGTGCCAGATTCGTACTTGGTAGTGGAGGAGAACAGGGCCTGCCCGCACCCTGAGCAAGTGAACGTGCCCTTGCGCTTTTCATCATTCAGCGGATTGGAAAAGGCCCGTTCGGTTCCCGCCTGGCGCAGGATGCGAAATTCCTCGCGGCTCAGGCGTTTGCGCCATTCGTCCTCGCTCAGCTGCAGCGGATAAGTGCGCGCCTCGGCCGGGCGCGAGCCGCAGGCGCCGAGGATCGGCATGATCGCGCTCGCGCACAAAAGGCCGAGCGTATTGCGTCGCGTCAGTAGTCCCATGCGCTCCGTTCTATCCCGGCGCTGCTTAGGCGGGGATGAATGATATACGCTCGAAACTGCCCGCCGGTTTCACACGGGCACGATTCAGGCCGGTTCGCGCTTGCCCCTGATGCGGTCTAGGATGCTCCGTTTTGCAGGTGCCGGGCCCGATTTCATCACCGTCTTGCGGAACAGGGTCGACCCGCCCTTGATGATGAGCGCGACGCAGAAGGCCTGCCAAACAATGGCGAGGAAATGCGGCCAAAGCGCCCCGTCCACCGCCGATCGTGCCAGCATGATATAGGGCGAGGACAGCGGGAAGACGATCGCCACCCACTCGATCGGTTCGCCCTGCGCCCCAAGCGCGTAGCTGGCGAAGAAGAACACGATCAGCTGGAGCATTGTTGCCGGCATCGACAGCGTCTGCACCTCGCGCACCGTCGCGGCGAGCCCGCCGATGGTGAGGAAAAGCGAACCGAGCAGCAAGTAGGCGAACGAGAAGTAGATCAGACCGAACAGCAGGAACAACGGCCAGCCCACGGCAGGGGCTGCAAATGTCGGCAGACCTGCGCCGACTATGGCGATGGGTGACAGGAACACGCCCCAGACCGCAAGGCCCGTCAGGCTGACGCCCAGCATGGCGATCAGCTTGCCGTAGAACACCGCGTCCATCGGCACGGCGGCGGCCAGCACCTCGATGATCTTGTTCGCCTTTTCCTCGACCATGTTCGACATGACCATGCCCGCAAGCAACATGGTAAGAAGGAAAAGCAGCGTCTGCGAGGCCTGCGCCGTCCTGATCCGCTTGCGCGCGGTATCGGCCTTGGCGGTGATCGTGCGCTCCATGTTGACCGCGGGCAGGGCGGTCGTGTCGCCGCGCATGGCCTCTGCGGCGATAAGGGTGACGGGGCCTTCCCACCGGTCGATCTGTCCGCCCGCGCCAGTCAGTTTCGGATTCGAAAGCGGTCCGCTCAGGATTGCGACGATGGGGCTGCCGTCCTTCACGCGGTCCAGCAGGGAACGGGTCATCACGTTCTCACCCGGTTTCAGCCGCAGGACGACGACGACTTCGGGCGTATCGGGAACGGTGCGCGCCAGCTTGTCGCGCGCGGCGACGAAGGCATCCACGTCCTCGGCCTGCATCGCGATGCCGAGCTTCGGGTTCTGGAGTTGCCCGCTGACGCTGGCCCCGATGCCGCCTGCCATCGCGATCACGACGATCGGGAACAGCGGACCGAGCAGGAAGAAGATGAACGACCGGCTGAACAGGATCGCGCTGTAATCACGGCGCGCGATGACGAAGATGGAGCGCCAGAAGCGCGAGGCCCGGCTGGTCATTTGACGTCTCCCTCGGCGGTTCCCTCTTCGAGCGCGCGGGCCGCAGCCTCGCCTGCGATGGCGACGAAAGCATCGTGAAGTCCTGCGCGTTCAATGGACAGCGCCTCGATCCCGGCGCCTCCTTCGATCAGCGCGGCGAGCAGGGGTTCGACTTCGCCGGTCAGGCTGAAATCGAACAATGCGCCGCCCGAAGACTTCACTTGCGGCTCGGCCCCTGTTGGCAGAGCACTGCGCCAAGGGCCGTCGAGGTTGCGGGTTTCGAGGTGAACTTGAGGCGGCAACCGGTCGCGGGCGGTGGAGACCAGACCTTCGAACGGGACCTTGCCGCCCGCGATGATGGCGATGCGTTCGCACAGGCGTTCGGCATGGGCGAGGACGTGGGTGGAAAAGATCACCGTCGTCCCCTCGGTCGCAAGCCCGCGGATCAGCTTTTCGAGCCGTCCCTGGCTGATCGCGTCGAGGCCTGAGAAAGGCTCGTCCAGAACGACGAGGTCGGGCTTGTGCACCAGGGTCGAGAGCAGCTGCACCGTCTGGGCCTGTCCCTTCGACATCTGGCGGATCTGCCGGTCGGCGATATGGCCGAAGCCGTAATCTTCCATCAGCTTGCGCCCACGTTCGCGCCCCTCCGCCCGTGGCAGGCCGCGCAGCGAACCGACAAAGGCGATTGCGTCGACCGCTTTCATCGAGGGATAGAGACCGCGTTCCTCGGGCAGGTATCCGATGCGGTGCGCGATGGCATGGGGGTTCTCGCTACCCAGAACCTTGCGTGTGCCGCTGTCGGGATCGATGATGCCGAGGAGCATCCGCAGCGTCGTCGTCTTGCCCGCGCCGTTGGGGCCGAGAATGCCGTAGATCGTACCAGCCGGCACCGATATGTCGACCCCGTCGACCGCGACGGTACCGTCAAAACGCTTGACGAGATCGCGCGCTTCTATTGCGAGAGTGCCGGTGTCGGCCTGCACTGCGCGGTCGAATTCCGCCTTGTCGGGGCTTTTGGTCATATCCATCCGTTCCTACAATCGCCCCATGCGCTGCCATACTGCAAGATAGAGTTAACAACGAATGCCGGAAATCGGCCCCGAAATGCTGATCGACTTGCGCCGCCGCCTGCTGGAACGGGCGGGCGAGGAAGGCTTCGTCGCGGCCGGAATTGCCGATGCGGGGACCGATCCTGTGCGCGCGTCGCGGCTTGGCGAATGGCTGGATGATGGCCGCCACGGCTCGATGCAGTGGATGGAAGACCGCAAGGACCAGCGCGCCGCGCCGCAAGTCCTGTGGGAGGACGCGCAGCGGGTGATTGCGCTAGGCATGAGCTATGCGCCAGCCCACGACCCACTGGCCCTGGCGGATGAGGGTGGGGTGGGTCGAATCTCGGTCTATGCACAGGGACGCGATTATCACGATGTCGTGAAGAAGGCGCTGAAGCGGCTGGCCCGCTGGCTAGTCGAGGAAGCGCGCAAGATCGGCATCGAAGCGGGGGTGAAAGTCTTCGTCGATACCGCGCCGGTGATGGAAAAGCCGCTTGGCGAGGCGGCTGGCATCGGCTGGCAGGGCAAGCACTCGAACCTCGTTAGTCGCACCCAGGGCTCTTGGCTGTTCCTCGGCGCGATCTATACGACGCTGCCGCTGGAGATCGACGAGCCGCACGCGGACCGTTGCGGTTCGTGCACCCGTTGTCTCGACGCCTGTCCGACCGATGCCTTTCCGAGTCCGCGCGTGGTCGATGCGCGGCGGTGCATTTCCTACCTGACCATCGAGCACAAGGGCCCGATCCCGCACGAATTCCGCGAAGCGATGGGGAACAGGATCTACGGCTGCGACGATTGCCTTGCGGTCTGCCCGTGGAACAGCTTTGCGGCCCAGGCGGCGGCGAACATGGCGTTCCTGCCGCGCGCGGAACTGACCGCACCGCATCTGTCCGAACTTCTGTCGCTGGACGATGCGGGGTTCCGCTCGCTGTTTTCCGGCTCGCCGATCAAGCGGATCGGGCGAGACCGGTTCGTGCGCAATTGCCTGATCGCGGCGGGCAACAGCGGGGATGCGGCGCTTCGCGGTCGGGTCGGGGCCTTGCTGAAAGACCCCGACCCGACCGTTGCCGAAGCGGCGGAATGGGCTTTCGCCCGGCTTTAGGCTGTCGCCATTTCCTTGAGCGCGACCGTATCGTCGGCCAGCACGTCGCGGTCGATCATCGCGCGGCCTTCGACCAGCTTCTTGCCCTGCACATAGTCCTTGATCTTGTTGACGCAATCGAGCGCGATGATCCGGCCTTCCTTCAGGTAGATGACCGAAAAGCTGCGATCGTCGGGATTGCCGCGCAGCACCGTTTCGTCGTGACCGATCGACAGGCCCACGGTCTGAAGCTTCAGGTCATACTGGTTCGACCAAAACCACGGCGTCGCATGGTAGGGCTGTTTCTCGCCTGCGATCTTCATCGCGACGGTCTTGGCCATGTCGTTGGCATTCTGCACCGATTCAAGCCGAATGACCGCGCCATCGGCGAAGGCGTTGGCGTGGGCCGCACAGTCGCCGATCGCATAGACGTCGTCGAGCGTGGTGCGGCAATATTCGTCAACGTCGACGCCGTTCGCACCCGCTGCGCCCGCGACTATCAGAGGTCCGATGCTGGGCACGATACCGATACCGACGATGACCATGTCCGCTTCGACGATACTGCCGTCGGCCAGCTTCACGCCGGTCACCTTCTCGCCGTCGCCCTCGATGCAGTCGACGCCGGTTTCGAGACGCAGATCCACGCCGTGCGAACGGTGTTCGTTTTCATAGAAGCGCGACAGTTCCTCACCCGCGACGCGGGCCAGCACGCGGTCGAGCATTTCGAGCAGCACCACTTCGATGCCCAGCTTGCGCAGTACCGCAGCCGCCTCCAGCCCGATATAGCCGCCACCGACGATAACGGCCTTTTTCGCGCCCGCGTCGATTTCGGCCATCATCCGGTCCACGTCGGCGCGCGTGCGCACGGCATGGACGCCCTTGAGGTCCGCGCCAGAACACGACAGGCGGCGCGCATCGCCGCCCGCGGCCCAGATGAGGTTGGTGTAGGTGATCTCGTCCCCGCCGGTCAGCGTGGCGACCTTGCCTACAGGTTCGATCGCGACGACTTCGGTGCCGAGGCGCAGGGCCACGTCCTTGTCGGCCCAGAACTGCGGCGGGCGAATGTAAAGACGCTCGAATTCTTTTTCGCGCGCGAGGTATTCCTTGGAGAGCGGCGGACGCTCGTAAGGGGGTTCCTTTTCGCGGCCCACCATGACGATGCTGCCTTCGAAGCCCTGCTGGCGAAGCGCGACTGCTGCCGCTGCGCCGCCATGACCTGCACCCACGATGAGTACGTCGGCGTGTTCCATATTATCTCCCTCGGGTCCTTGTCCCACGCGCTATCGTCCAGCGGCGGCCGGTTCAAGTGGCAAAAACCGGGGGCGTCGGTGAAGGGGAGCGAATAGGGTGCAGGGCGGGGCGATCAGTTCGCCGGGGTGACGCTTGCCTTCATGGCATCCATCGCCAGTTCGAGCGAATAGCGCCGCGCTGCCGGATCGAACGTCGAGCCCGAAAGCACGATTTCGTCCGCGCCGGTGCGGGCGGCGAGGTCAGTGAGGGTTTCGCGCACATCCTCGCGCGTGCCGATGGCGCTGACACGGCGCAGGCCGCGAAGACCGGCAAGCAGTTGTGGCGGCAGGCTTTCGCGATAACCGGGCACTGGCGGGGGCAGCTTTCCGGGCGTGCCGGTGCGCAGCGCGATGAAGGACTGGTCCATCGAGGAGGCGATAAGCTCGGCCTCCTCGCGCGTGTCGGCGGCATAGCAATTGGCCGCGACCATGACGTGCGGCTTCTCACAGTCGGCCGACGGGCGAAAATTCTCGCGGTAGAGCGCCAGCGCCTCGTCCAGTGCGGCGGGCGCGAAGTGCGAGGCGAAAGCGTAGGGCAGGCCAAGCAGGGCGGCGAGCTGTGCGCCGAACAGGCTGGAGCCGAGGATCCACATCTGGATGTTCGCGCCCCTGCCGGGAACGGCCTGAAGCGGGGTGCTGCCATCGCCCGACAGCAGCGCGCGCAGTTCGGTCACATCCTGTGGGAAGCGTTCGGCGGCGGAGTGCAGATCCTTGCGCAGCATCTGCCCGATCCGCGAATCCGCACCCGGCGCGCGGCCAAGGCCGAGGTCGATACGGCCCGGGAACAGCGCATCCAGCGTGCCGAACTGCTCCGCGATCACCAGCGGGCTGTGATTGGGAAGCATGATGCCGCCCGAACCGATGCGAATCGTCGATGTCGCGTTGCCGACATGGGCAAGGCAGACCGCGACGGCGGAACTGGCAATGCCGGGCATGCCGTGATGCTCCGCCATCCAGAACCGGTGACAGCCGAGGTCTTCGGCCAGCCGTGCATAGTCCGCAGTATCGGCGAGCGACCGCGCTGCGGTGCCGCCCTCGGGGATCGAGACGAAATCGAGAACCGACAGCTTCATGCCGAGACCTCCGCGATGGTGGAGAGAAGGAGCGCGATATCGGAATCGCGCGAGAGGCGGTGGTCGCCGTCCTTGATGATCTGCAATCGAACGTCCTGCGATGTCAGCGCGTCCGAGATCTTTAGCGACAGTTCCCACGGAACGTCGGGATCGCGCTGCCCTTGAAGTATGCGAACCGGGCACGTCACGGCGATACCGCGAGACAGCATCCGGTGCCGGAACGAATCGTTATGGAACGCGGGATGATAGGGCGTCGGTTCGGGTCCGTAGATATTGTCCTCGAACCAGACCTCGCCCTTATCGAGCGCGGCCTTCTGATCCGCCGAATATCCCCAGTCGGTGAAGTCGGGCGCAGGCGCGATGCCGACCAGCGCCTTCAGCGCATCCGGCCCGGCGCGTTCCGACAATGCCTCCGCCACAAGAAACATCAGCCAGCCGCCCATGGAGGAGCCGACGATGACGACGGGCCTGTCGGCCGTGCCCGCTCCCGCGTGGTCGATCAGCGCCAGTACCTCGTCCCGCCAGCGGGTCAGCGTCCCGTCGGCAAAATCCCCCTCGCTTTCGCCGCAGCCAGAATAGTCGAGCAGCAAACAGGCCTGCCCGCGCGCCATGGCATCGGCCATCGCTGCCGTCGCCTTGCCGCCTGCCATGTCGGACATATAGCCCGGCAGGAACACGATCAGCGGTCCGGTGCCCGGCGCATGGCGATAGGCGAGCGCCAGCCCTTCTGCCGAGGTGAAGTGCCGGATTGCGGGAAGGTCTGCTTCGGTCATGACCGCCTATCTAGGAACGGCGGGCGCGATTGGAACCGCAGGCAGGGCCGAGCTGTGCGTCAGAAGAAGCTGAATTCCTCGGTGTCGGGGTCTTTCTCGCACGCTTCCTGCAGCGCGGTGAACTCGGCATCGGTCAGCGCGGGCTTGTAGCGTTTGCCCTTCACGACCGCATTGCGGAACGCCTCTTCACGCTCTGCCGGCATTGGGTGACTGGCGACCCAGCCCACCCATTCGGGGGAATCCCCGCTTTCGTCCTTCAGGTATTCGAAGAACTCTGCCGTTCCGGCGGGCGATATGTCCGCGGCGGCAAGCTGCTTGCGCGAAAACGCGTCCGCCTCACGCTCCGCCTCGCGCGAATAGCTCATCGATGCAATGCCGAAGATCGAACTGCCGAGATCGGAATTGATCCCGCCCAAAAGAACCGAAAGCCCGAACTGACGCAGCAGGGCCTGCATCACGTGCCGTTCGCGCACGTGGCCGATTTCGTGCGCGACGACACCGGCCAGTTCGTCCGCGCTTTCCGCTTCCTGCAGCAGCCCGTCGAAGATCAGCACCTGCCCGCCGGGAAGTGCGACGGCGTTGATCATGTCGACATTGGCGATACCCACGCGGGTCACAGGGCGTTCTGGGTCGAGTTCGTCGACCAGTTTGGCGAGCGCGGCGTCCGCCTGAGGCGTGTGACACAGCCGGTTGCCCAGATCGCCGATCATGGCATCGCCCATCTTCCGCTCCCAACTGGCGGGAACGCGCGGGCCGAGCCAGGTCGGCGCGGTCATGACGATCGCGATCAGTACGGCGCTGATTCCGGCGAAAAGCGCCGCCGCCTTGGGCAGGCCCAGGCGATCGATCCACTTGCCGAATTTCTGACCGCTGGGCAGGCGCTGCGCGAGGTCTTCGGGGACGGTGCCGGTGAACGAGAGGCGGAACCCGTCGTCGGCCTTGCGCGAATAGGACCCGTCCATCACCCCGCGCTCGACGAAAATGAGGTCGTCTATCGCGACTTCCATCAGTTCGCCGTCATGGGCGCGCAGCAGAAGGGTGTCGCCGCCGCTCCACTCCACCAGCCCCTCGTGCCGGCGGGCGCTGTAGCCGTCGTACCAGAACGCGGGGATTTCGCTCCGTTCGAACATGGCGATCAGATCGCCCCCATGTCGAACGCATCGAGCAGGCCTTCACCGTGGCGGGCACGTTTGGTGGTCGACTGCGTCAGATCGTCGACGTTGACTTCGCCATAGGCCTGCATGTGCGTCACGAAAAACTTCCAGTGGCGGTAGCCGAGGAAGACGAACCCGATGCCGAGCGTGAGGATGACAAGCGCGACGTCACCAAGGCCCAGCTTGATCCAGTCCTTGGTCCTGGCATCGAACTCGAACTCCAGATCGCCCAGAGCCATGTGGCCCACGACCACACGGTAGAACTTGGCGAAATAAACCAGCCAGATGAAGCCGAGCACGAAGTAGAACAGGAAAAGCGCGACGACGACCGCGGCGACAAATCCGATCGGCGGTTCTTCAGGATCGAACCCGCCGGCACCGTCGAAGTCCACCGCGAAACCCAGCGCGATGGCGAACATCGCGGCCGCGGCGACGAGGATCGCGAGAAACGGACTGAAATAGAACAGCAGGTACCGCTTCATCAGCGGCGAGAAATCCGCGCTGCAGGTAAAGTCCATGGGCCCGAAGCTCATCGAGCGCCAGCGCTCGTTCCACAAGGACACCATCGCCCATGGCACGCCGAGGCCGAAGGCGAGGTAACCCAGCGTCGTCTTCCACATGTAGGACCAGCCGTAGCGGAAGCCATTGTCGTTGCTGCCGCCGCGAATGCCGCGCCAGTTGGTGCGGCCGAGCCGATAGCGGATGGCGCGGAAGCGGGCGACGCCCATGAGATAGAACAGCGCCAGAAGCGGCACGACGAACAGCGCCACGCCGATCGCGGTCTGCCCGCGCATGATCATCGCCTGCGAGACTTGCGTCATCACGATATAGGGGATGACGAACGCCAACAGGACGACGATGCCGCCAAGGAACAGCTCAAGCCCCGTGCCGGTCCATTCCAGCCGCTCGTCGATGAAGCGCGTCCTGCTCCACAAGTAACGTCTTTCGCGCGCCTTGGCCCAGAAACGGTAGATGCCGAGCGTGACGATGATCAGCAGCAGGTTGGTGAAGGCGATCGGCGCGAATTCGCGCCAGGTTCCGTGAAAACCGAAGGCGGATTCCGCCTGTTCTTCGTCCATGTTGTTCTTGCGACCCCTGAATAATCCCGCGTCCATCGTTCCCAGCGCGTTGCAGGGAAGTCAAGACGCGGGCGTTTCTTGTCAGCGGGGCATGAAGATTTCCTCAATCGGGAGGCCGAAGACCTCCGCGATCCGGAACGCGAGCGGCAGGGATGGATCGTATTTGCCGGTCTCGATTGCGTTCACGCTTTGCCGCGAAACCTCCAGCCGGTCGGCCAGTGCCTGCTGGCTCCAGTCACGCTCTGCGCGCAGGACCTTGAGCCGGTTCTTCACCGCGGGCACCCGGTGTCGGTGCCAAAGGCGAAGCGGTTGACGATGGTACCGATCATCAGGCCTGCGCACCAGATCGGAAAGACGAAGAAGATCGGGATGCGCGGGACGGTGGTATAAAGCTCGACCATGCCCCACACGCTGGTAAGGCCGAGCGTGACGCCGGTGGCGACGATGAACTTGCGCACCTCGAGCATACGCATGAATTCGTCATCCAGTTCGACCAGAAGGCGGCCCATCGCCCATATCCAGCCGATGACGGCGATACCGGGCAGGAGCGCGAGCGCCACGAAAAGCGGCGTCGGCTCCGCATCGTCGGGCACGAAGCGCGACGTCAGAAAGACCGCCAGCAGGTATGCCGCCGTCAGCACGAGGTGACGGCGGAAGTACCGCTTGTAGGCAGGAGTGCGCGTAGGCTTGTTCATTTCGATCAGGCCCGACGCAAGCCGCAGGCCGAGCGGCCGCGACCCGCAACAGCAAGCGCAGGGGCGAACAGCAAGGCGGCACTGGCCGAACCCGAGGGCAGGATTTCGAGCACGTCGAGCACGGCAACGGCGATGACGAGACCGCCGAGGAAGATGGCATGACCGGTTCTCATGATAGCAAGCTCCTTTGACCTTATGTAAAGTGACATTTACATTTTGTCTGGTGTAGTGTCAAGGAACATTGACATGTCACGGTATCGCGGATGTGCGGTGCGATTGACGCGGCGGCCATGGGGCGCAAAGGTGGCTGTTCCTCTCGGATCCACACGCATGAAGCACTCTGCCGACTACCCGCTTGCCAGCCGCCCGATCATGGGCTTTGCCGACGAATATCCGGCCGGCATGCTGGACCCTCGGCACAGCCATTCGCGCTCGCAGCTGACTTACTGCAATTCGGGCGTGATGATGGTTTCGGCGGACGAGGCGCTGTTCATGCTGCCTCCGCGCCGCGCGATCTGGATTCCGGCGGGGACCGAACACGAAGTGCAATGCCGCGGGCCGGTGTCTGCCTACACGCTCTACATCGATCCAGAACTTGACCCCGATCCGCAGACCGCCCGCGTGATCGAAGTGTCGGACCTTGTCCGCGCGCTGGTTTTCGAGGTCGGTCAGTTCGAGCCGACTTACGACATGGACGCGCGCGAGGGGAACATCGCCCGCCTTCTGCTATCCGAAATCCGCCGCATGGCGGTGACGCCCAGCGATCTGCCCATGCCGCAGGACGAACGCCTGCTGCGCGTGTGCCAAGCCCTGATCGACAACCCTGCCGACCAACGCGATCTCGACTCATGGGCATCGCTTGCCGCGATGGGGCGGCGTACTTTCACCCGCGCATTCCGGCGCGAAACGGGCGCGGGGCTGGCGACCTGGCGACAGCAGGTCCGTCTGATGGCGGCAATCCCGATGCTGGAGGCGGGAAAGTCGGTGGCCGTCGTCGCCTTCGAAGTCGGTTACGAGAGCCCGAGCGCTTTTACCGCGACCTTCCACAAGGTCTTCGGCATGCCGCCCAGCGCCTTCATCAATCAGCCGCGCGAGGACGAGGCGGGCTGAACCAGAAGCGTATCGGTTCGCCTTCTCCGGGCCAGATCGGGGCCAGCGTGCCAGCATCGTAAAGCCGCCCGCCTTTCATGACTTCAGAAAGGCTGAGCGTGTTGGCGATGTCGAGGCGGGGGTCCTTTTCGAGGATCACGAGATCGGCAAGCTTGTCCGCTTCCAAAGAGCCAAGATCCGCCGAGCGCCCGATCGTTCGCGCGCCCCCGATGGTGGCCGCGGTCAGGATTTCCTCGGGCGTCATGCCTCCCATCGCGTGGGCCTGCATCTCCCAGTGCGTGCCGAGCCCCGGTACTTCGCCATGCGCGCCGATGGCGACCAGCCCGCCTGCGCGCGCGACTTTGGCGAGGCTGGCCGCGACGGTCGGGAAGTTGAAGCCTGCATCGTCGACCCATTCGCGCTGGAAGAACTTCTGATCGCGGAACCAGCCTGGGGCGAGCCGCGCGTATTTCACGTCGCCATGCGGCGCCTTGCGCGTGATGAACCAGTCCTGCGCCGGATATCCTCCGTGGGTGATCTGCAGCGTGAGGTCGTAGCTCGTCCCGCTGCGCGCCAGAAGCTGCACGACATCGTCGTATAGCGCGGGCGGCGGGATCGCGTGTTCGTTGCCCGAATAGCCGTCGATGATCTGCGACAGGTCGAGCTTCATCGCCAGCGCGCCCTCTGTTGTCGGCTGTAGCCCGAGCGCGAGCGATTCTTCCGCGATCCACTGGCGCACCCGGCGATTGCCCGAACGGTACATCTTGATGTTCGAGAGGCGGTAGTGATCGCGGTAGCGGGTCAGCACGTTGCGAACTTCATTGCGCGAGCGGAAGTCGTTGAACGAGAAGATCGCCGTGCCGGTCGAGAATATGCGCGAGCCCGTGGTCAGCCCCGCGTCGATTGCATCCTGATAGGCGAGCATGTCGATCGTCAGCGTCGAGGGGTCGAACGCAGTCGTCACGCCATAGGCGAGGTTCGCAGCCGGCCCCCAAGGCTTGAAGTCGAGCACGTCGCGGCGAATGTCGGCGACGTGGTCGTGCACGTCGATGAAGCCGGGGGTGACGAAGCGGCCTGCGATATCGCGGCGCTCGGTCCCTGCGGGAACGGCAATCGAGCCACGCGGTCCGATGGCTGCGATGCGGTCGTTCTCGATCAGGATATCGGCATTTTCGATCGTGCCTTGCGGCCCCATCGTGATCGCGGTCGCGCCGGTCAGCAGGATACGGCCTTGCGGAATGTCGCGGGGCAGGGTGACGTCGACCTTCGCGCTGGCGACCGGGCCGCCGTCCACGTCCCGCGAAAAGACTGTCGAGCCGACCGACCAGAACACGCGGCGCCCATCGTCCGACCAGCCGAAATAGTCTGCGCCGACATCGCTCAACTGCTCGTTCTGGTTCGAAGTCAGCGAGACGGTGCCGTCTTCGGGGATCCGGACGAGGTGAACCTGCTGTGCGATCTGGGCCAGCGCGTGGCGGCCATCGGGGCTGACGCGAATGTCGTCGGCCTGCGCAGGGCCTTCGGCGAAGTACCAGTTCGGGCCTTGGACCGAGACCAGCCGCTGGCCGTCCGACACGCGATAGACACTGTCGGGACGGTTCACGAGCAGGGTGCCGTCGGCCAGAAAATGTGGGGTGCCGCCGATGGAGCCGCTGGCGAGCACTTTGCCGGTGGAGAGGTTCACAAGCTCCGCCTCGCGGAATTGGCCGAACTCGACATAGCTCGCCAGCCTGTCGCCGGTGGAGGAGCGGACCGCCAGAACGCTGCCGTCAGGTGCCTCGACGGGGTGCGTGTAGAACGCGTCGAGATCGGTCAGGCGGTTGGCTTTGCCGTTGGAAAGATCGATCTTCCAGACATGGCCGCCGTCATCTGCGGTCCAGCTGACGAGATAGAGGGTTTGCCCGTCGCGCGACCATGACGGGTGGAACTGAGGCGGCAGGTCGGGTGCCACGATAACCGGAGCGCCGCCTGCGAGGGGCATCGTATAGACCTTGCCCAGCGCGCTGAAGGCAACAGTCGACCCGTCAGGCGACAGAGCAGGTGCCTGGATGATCCGCGCATGGACCGGCCCGGTCCCGACCCGCGTCGGTGCGCGGGTCAGTGGGCCCAGCTCGGCCTCTACTTGCGCCGTGAACGGCACGACCGCGCTTGCCCCGTCCATGAGCGCAACGCGTCGCAGCTTGCCGCCTTGCGAATAGATGATCGCTTTGTCGTCGGGCGTGAAGCTGAACCCCGGGGCCGCATCGCTCCAGTACGAAGCCTGCAGCGAATCCATGTCGAGCACGGCCAGATCACGCTCCTTGCCCGAGGCGAGGTCATGCACGCGCAGCACCGTCGTGCCCGGCCTGCGCTGAACATAGGCGAGCGTCTTGCCGTCGTGCGAGAGGATGGGCCGAAACGCGCTCGACTGCACCTTGCCCAGACGGACGTCGCCCACCGCCTTTACCAGTAGTTCGACCTCGCCGCTGGCAAGGTCGCGGCGCACGATCCGCCACTCGATCGGTTCGGCAAGATCCAGCCCGCCTTCGTGCGCGGCATAGTAGAGCCACTTGCCATCGCGCGAGGCGACCGCGCCCATCGCGTGCCGCAAGGTTTCGCTGCCCTCGACACGGTTCCCGACCACCACTTCGCCCAGCGGGTCTCCGTCCAGGTCAAAGCGCCAGAGTGCATAGGCATTCCGGTCGGGCCGATAGCGCGAGAGGTAAATCGCCTTGCCGTCCGCGCTCCACGCAGGCGAGGTGAAGATCGGGTCGTCATCGTAGAGTGAGACCTGCCGCGCGCCGCTGCCGTCGGGGCGGATCAGCCAGAGGTTCTCCGCGCCCGACCGGTCGGACAGGAACGCGATCCATTTTCCGTCGGGCGAGAACACGGGCTGCGTGTCCATCGCCATGCCGCGCGTGATGGCGCGGGCCGTGCCGCCCTTGGCGGGCAGGGTGTAGAGATCGCCCAGCATGCCAAAGACGATCGTCGTGCCATCGGACGACAGGTCGGGCTGGAGCGCGGTGCCTTCGTCAACCGTGAATGCGATCTCGCGCGCAGGCTGCATCGGCAGGGTCTGGCCCGGCCTGGCCATGGGGGTCGGTGCAAGCCCGCTGGGGGGATGGGCCGGTACCGCCCCTGTGCCAGTCGTTCGCTCTGGCGGGTGTGCCGGTCCGTCAGAGAGGGCAATGCCAGGCCAGGCAGCGAGGAGGCCAGCAAGAGAGAGCGCCAGCCTCCGGGTTCTGTTCAATTCAAGTCTCCGGGGGTGTGTCAGAACTTGTAGGTGGCAGTGCCGATGACCTGGCGACCGGCCCCAAAGTTGCAGTTGAACGTGGCGGCGCAGCGCGCGACGTATTTCTTGTCGAACACGTTGGACCCGTTGACCGCGAAACGCCAGTTCGGCGTGTCGTAGTGCACGATCGCGTCGAACAGCGTCGCGCTATCGCTCGTGTAGACCACCGGCTCGAAGAAGCTGGGCAGGGCGCCTGCGCTGCCATCGGTATAGCGAACGCCTGCGCCGAATCCGAAACCGGCAAGGGCGCCGCGCTGGAAGGTGTAGTCGGCGAAAAGCGAGACCTTGTGCTTGGGCGTCACCGGAAGCGGTGCGCCGATTTCGTCGGCGTTGTTACTGTCGGTGATTTCGCTGTCGGTATAGCTGTAGGCACCGTTGATCGCGAGCTGTTCGCGGATGCGGGCGACGAACTCCAGCTCGCCGCCGGTAACTTTCACCGCGCCGATCTGCTCGCCAAAGACGGGCAGGGCCGGACCGGAGAGCGTGGCGACGACGTTCTTCTGCTTGATCTGGTAGATCGCGGCGGTTGCAAACAGGTCGATGTCTTCGGACAGTCCGCGCGCATCGTACTTGATGCCGCCTTCGATCTGCTTGCCCGTCGTGGGTGTGAAGGCATCGCCGGTCACCGCGTCACCGCCCAGCACCGGCTCGAAGCTGGTGGCATAGGAGATGTAGGGCACGAAACCGCCTTCGGTGACGTAGCTTGCACCGGCGCGATACGTGAACTTCTTCGACTTCTGTTCGGTGCGGTCATAGTCGCCTTCGACCGGAGTGAACGGGGCGATGTAGTCGCTCTTCACCCAGTCGTAGCGGCCCGAAAGCAGCAGTCGCAGGCCGCCAAGCGCGATCTGGTCCTGCGCATAGACGCCGGTCTGGCGCAGGCGCTGTTCGTTGTAGCGGGTGGCGAGTTCCGGCGTGTCGTAAGGCGCACCGACGCCATAGACCGGATCGTAAAGGTCGATGTTGCTGGCAAAGCCGAAGCCATAGGCCGCGAAGTTGCGCACGTTGCGATAGTCGAGACCGGCTAGCAGGGTGTGCTCGACATCGCCGGTATAGACCTTGGCGTCGAGGCGATTGTCGATGGCGAAGCTCTGAACGTTCTCGGCATAGGGAAAGCTCGACCGGCCGACGGTCCGCATATCGGCATCGGCGAAGTACGAGCCGTAGATGATCTGCTGATATTCGTCGTAGTCCGACCACTTGGCGTTGATCGTCGCGCCAGCATCGTCGCTGAACTCGTGCGCGAGTTCGAAGCCGAGGCCCCACTGCTTGCGCTCGTACCGGTTGTAGTCGGGCTCTCCCAGATTGGTGCCGCGGCCGATCTCGCCGTTCGGATTGTCGAGCAGGGTGCCGGCGGCAGGCAGGAAGCCGTTCGTGTCGCCGCGGGTTTCGTCGTACTGATAGTAACCGAGGCCGGTCAGCGTCGTGGCCGGTCCGATGTGCACGGTGGCGGCAGGTGCGATGTAGAAACGTTCCGCCTCCACGCCGTCACGCTCCGCCTCGCGGTCGCGGTAAAGCGCGGTCAGGCGAAGGTCGAGCATCTCGTTCGCAGCGCCCGTAAACGTGGTCGCGACCTGCTTGTAGTCGTCGGTACCGTACTTCAGCGCGATCTCGCCGTTGAACTCGCTTTCGGGGCGGCGGCTGGTCTGGTTGTAGATGCCGCCCGGGGGCGAGTTGCCGTAAAGAACCGAGGCCGGACCCTTCAGGATGTCGAGGCTTTCGAAAGCGTAGAGATCGACGCCGCTCGAAAAGATCGTGGTGGTGACAGGTGTCGCCAGACCATCGATGAACTGCTTGGGCGTGAAGCCGCGGATCTGGATGAAGTCGAAGCGAAGGTCGGGGCCGTAGTTCTCGCCCGTGGCGCCCGCGACATAGCGCACGGCCTGCTGCGCATCGATGAAGTTCAGAAGGTCGATCTGATCGCGGCTGACCACGCTGACCGACTGGGGCGTTTCAACGAGAGGGATGTTGCTCTTGGTCGCCGTTACGCTGCCTTCGGGGACGTAGGCGTCGGCGGTGACGATGATGACCCGCTCACCGTCTTCCATCGTCTCGACCGTTTCGAGACGGCTCTGGTCCGTCGCGTTTTGCGCAAGGGCGGGGGCGGCGGCTGCGAGAAGCGGCAGGGCGATGGCCGCTTTGGCGCATCCTGCGGCGAGACGGTTGGAGTAGGTCATGACTTCCCCTTTCGCTGAGCGGGCGTCCGCCGATCCGATACGGCCGCCAATTATTTCGCTTCTGCAACATAACCACAGCTTGATACGGCCCGTTCGCGTGGTTGGGCCATTGATCGTTGCGAAACGGCCACGTGATGTTGCTTGATTGATCTGTGTGACGAATGCGCCACTATAGCTATTGATAGTCGTTTGCAACAGTGAAGACTTGTCCCTATGGCGATAAAGAGCGGCCCGTCAGGTCGTGGCTCTCGCTGCGTCTTTCGATAGGCTGCGTCGGGGAAACTGGCGGCCGCTTGGCCGCTTCGACGGGCGCGAACGGAAAGGACAGTACGGACGATGCGGGCATTCCTGCTTCAGGTGCATCGCTATTGCGGGCTGGCCTGCCTGCTGTTCCTGTCGCTTGCGGCGCTGACCGGATGCGTCCTTGTCTTTCGCGGCCCGATCGACCGAGCGCTCAATGCCGATCTTTATGCCGCGCCTGCTGCTCAGGGCATGTCGTCAGCCGACAATGTCGCTGCCGTCGATGCCTGGGCGCAGCGCAATCCTCGAATACAGGTGCTCGGCTTCCCGCTGATTACCGAGCCGGGCCGTTCGATCCCGGTCGAGGTCGGCGCAAAGCCCGGCGAAATCGCGCCCGCTTATGACGAAGTATTCCTCACGCCCGTCAGCGGCGAGGTCGTCGGCACGCGCGACAGGGCGCCTGCGATGACCCGCCACGGCTTCGTGAACGGCGTTGCCGAATTCCACTTCGACCTGCTGGCAGGCACGTGGGGCCGCTGGTTGCTGGGCGCGGTCGCGGCGCTGTGGTTCGTGCTCTCGCTCGTCGGGCTTTACCTCACGTTTCCCGAGCGCGGCGCGTTCTGGAAGCAGTGGCGGCGCAACTGGCAATTCCGCCGGTCGAGCGCGACGCCGCGTCTCCTGCTCGACCTGCACCGGGCGAGCGGACTCTGGCTTTTGCCTTTTATCCTGCTGCTTGCCGCGACATCGGTCGCGCTCAATTTCTGGGGCGAGTTCTATGCGCCGACGGTCACAGCGATCTCCCCGCTCGAGCACGACCTGTTCGACGAGGACCCGCCCTATCCCGAAGGCGCGACCGCGAAGCTGACTTTTGCAGAAGCCCTGCCGTTTGCCGAGTCCCATGCCCGTGAGGTCGGCCTGGAGTGGGAGCCGGCGCGAATGCTCTACATGCCCGACTGGAACATGTACGGCGTGAAATTCTCGCCCGATGGCGTGCTGTCCTATGAAAAGCTCGGCCCCGTCGATCACTACTTCGACGCCGACAACGGCCAGTGGCGCCACCAGGTCGATCCCTACAACGATACGGCCGGTCTTGTGATGATCCGCGTCGCCTATCCGCTTCACAGCGGCGAGATCTTTGGCTTCGCCAGCCTGCTGATCGTCTTCGTGCTGGGCCTGGTCACGTTCGGCCAGTCGGCGACCGGCCTCTACTTATGGCTCAAGAAACGTCGCTCGCGCGTCGCGCAGCGCAGGCGGCAGCGCGCACAGAAGGAAGTCCGTGCATGAACGAGAACACGGCCCTTCCCGGTAGCGACATCGACCCCGACATCCGCAAATTCGTTCGCATCGCGAACGAGGCCTATGCGCGCCTGTCGGAAGGCGAAGACCTCACCATCCCCCGTATGCGCGAGATCGCCGAGGAGGTACGCGCACCATGGCGCGCTGGCGGGCCGGAAATGGCCGACACGTCCGAATTCCGAATAGGTCCTTCGCTGATCCGTGTGCGCCACTACCGGCCCGTCGTCGCCGATCGCCTGCCGGTCCTGATCTACATCCACGGCGGCGGCTGGACGAACTTCAGCCTCGATACGCATGACCGGCTGATGCGTGAATATGCCGCGCGCAGCGGGGGCGCAGTGCTGGGCATCGACTATAGTCTCTCGCCCGAAAACCCCTTCCCCCGCGCGCTCGAGGAGCTGGCCGAGGTTCTGCAATGGATCGCGGTAAGTGGTGAGAGGGTCGGCATCGACCCTGCCCGCGTCGCCGTAGGCGGCGACAGCGCAGGTGCGAACCTGTCGCTGGCCGTCTCGATGCTGGCCCGCGATCGCGGACTCCCGATGCCGCGCGCTATGCTGCTGAACTACGGCGCGTTCGATGAAACCCGCCGCGCCAGCCATGACCGTTACGGCAGTGACGCCTATATGCTGACGCCGGACGAAATGGACTGGTTCTGGCGCAACTATCGCGGGGAAGAGCGCGGGCCCGATCCGCTGGCGACCCCGCTCCACGGCGAATTCCACGACCTCCCGCCCGCATTCCTGTGCATCGCCGAATGCGACATCCTTGCCGACGAGAACATGGTCGTCGCCGAAAAGCTGATGGCCGCGGGAAGCGACGTGACAGCAAAAGTCTACGCCGGTGCAACGCACAGTTTCCTCGAGGCGATGAGCATTTCGCCGCTTGCCGAACGCGCGCTGGATGAGGCGTCGGATTGGCTGAAGGCGGTCTGGTCGCAATGAATAGCGCTTTTGAAGCGATCGGTCCGCGCGATGTCGCGAGCCTCGTCGATGCCATGCCGCTATGCTGGATCGTCCCGGTATCCGATCCGGCGTCGTGCATGCTGATGCCGGTCGTGATCGAGCGGGACGGGGAGGGCGAGCCTGTCTCGTTTCTCGGCCACTTGCCGCGCCGCGCGCCGACCACCGCGACCCTGAATGCCGACGGGCGGGCGCTGTTCCTCGTGCTCGGACCGAACCGGTACATGAGCCCCGCCATGGTCGGGCGCGACGACTGGGGACCGACGTGGAACTTCGCATCGGCCCGCATTACCGCGCGCACGGTCTTCGACGAGGGTATGACACGCCCCGCGATCGAGGCGCTGACGCGGCACATGGAAGGCCCGGACGGCTGGACGACGGACGGTCTTGCCAGCCGCATCGACGACCTGCTTGCCCGCGTCATCGGATATCGCGCCACGATCGACCGGATGGAGCCGCGCTTCAAGCTGGGGCAGGACGAGGCGCCGGAAGACTTTGCCGCGATGCTGGGCGCGATGGGCGATCACCCGCTGACCGACTGGATGCACCGCTACTGGCCGAAAAGCGCAGGCTGACCGACTGGACGGCGGCGCTGGCCGTGCTAGTCATCCTTTCGTGACCGATCCATCCGACATCGCCTGCATCCTCCTCGCGGCCGGGGAAGGGCGGCGTTTCGGGGGCGGGAAACTGCTCGCGCCGCTGGATGGCAAGCCGCTCGGCCTCCATACTGCCGCGACGCTGAAGGAAATCCCGTTTGCCGCGCACATCGCGGTTTCCGGTGCCAATGCACCCGACTTCGCTGGTCTCGGCTTCGAGATTGTTGCCCCCGATGCCGACGAGCCGGCGCTCTCGGCTTCGATAGCCGCCGGGGTGGCAGCGGTTGCGGATCGCGACATCGCTGGCGTGCTGATCGCGCTTGCCGACATGCCCTGCGTGCCCGCCGCGCATATCCATGCGCTGATCGCGGCTTTCGAGGGCGAGCCCGTTGCCACGATTGTCGAGGGCAGGCCGCAGCCACCGGCGCTCTTCGGGATGAGACAGTACAGCGACTTGCGCGCACTGTCAGGCGATCGCGGTGCGCAATCCTTGCTGCGCCATGCAAGAGCTCTGGAACTTTCCGCCGCTGAAGCGTTCGATGTGGACACTCCGGCAGATCTGGAAACCCTGCGGACCACATCCTTAAAAGCAAAGCCCTCCCTGGGAGACGATTGACATGACAGGCCCCACAGCGAGCATCCCGACCGTCGATGTCAGCTTTACCGTCAATGGCGAGCAGCAGACGCTGATCCTCGACACGCGGACCAGCCTTCTTGATGCGTTGCGCGAACACCTCCATCTCACCGGTACCAAGAAGGGCTGCGATCATGGGCAGTGCGGCGCCTGCACGGTCCTGGTGAACGGTCGGCGGGTCAATTCCTGTCTCTCGCTTGCCGCGATGCACGACGGGGACGAGGTGACGACCATCGAGGGTCTCGGCTCGCCCGAGGACATGCACCCGATGCAGGCCGCTTTCGTTAAACACGACGGGATGCAGTGCGGCTATTGCACACCGGGCCAGATCTGTTCGGCCGTCGCGGTGCTGGCCGAACTGTCCGAAGGCCGTGCCAGCCACGTTACCGATGACCTTTCTGCCCCGGCGCTGACCGACATGGAACTGCGCGAGCGGATGAGCGGGAATCTTTGCCGCTGCGCTGCCTATCCCAACATTATCGACGCCATCTGCGAAGTCGCGGGAGAGAGCGCATGAAGGCTTTCACTTACGACCGCGTGACGAGCGCGGATGAAGCGCTGGCCGCCGGTGCGGGCGCGAGTTTCGTGGCGGGCGGGACCAACCTGCTTGACCACATGAAACTGCAGATCGTGACGCCGGACCGGCTGGTCGACCTGAATCGTGCGGGGATGGATACGATCGAGCCGACGGCTCAAGGCGGGCTGAGGATCGGGGCGCTGGTGCGCAATTCCGATCTTGCCGCTGACAGCCGGATCATCGCCGATTATGCCGTGCTCGCCCGCGCAATCCTTGCCGGCGCATCGGGCCAGATCCGCAACCGCGCCACGACTGCCGGCAACCTCATGCAGCGCACGCGTTGCCCCTATTTTTACGACACCGCGCTCGCCTGCAACAAGCGCGATCCGGGGTCGGGCTGCTCCGCGCAGGACGGGCACAGCCGCACGCTTGCCGTCATCGGGACGAGCGATCTGTGCCTGTGCCAGAACCCCGGCGACATGGCCGTGGCGCTGCGCGTTCTGGACGCAGGGGTCGAAGTCGCAGCACCCGGCGGCGGGACGCGCACCATACCGATTGCGGAGTTCCACCAGCTCCCCGGTGATACGCTACCCGTCAGGGAATTCGCTTTAGAGCCGGGTGAACTGATCATCGCGGTCGTCCTGCCGCCGCCTGCGGGCGGTACGCACTATTACCGCAAGGTGCGCGACCGTTCGTCCTATGCCTTCGCACTGGTTTCGGTCGCCGCCGTGATCCAGCCCGACGGAACGGGTCGCATCGCGCTGGGCGGCGTCGCGCCGCGTCCTTGGGCGAGCGAAGGTGCCGATGCGGCCATTCCGCACGGCGCAAAGGCCGTTGCCGCCGCCCTGTTCGAAGGCGCGCGTCCGCAGGAGGATAACGCGTTCAAGATCGATCTCGCCACGCGGACCATTGCCGCCGTGCTCGCCGAAGCGAAGGAGGCCCGCGCATGAAGTTCGATGCACCCATGGGCGACACGCCCATCGACACCGGCCGCGTCGTCGGTCGACCTCACGCCCGCGTCGACGGTCCGCTGAAGACCACGGGCCGGGCGACTTATGCCGCCGAATGGCACGACGGCCTCCCCGGCCTGCTGCACGGGTTCATTATCCCGGCTACCATCGCCAAGGGCACGGTGACCGCAATCGACACCGCAAAGGCAAAGAGCGCGGCTGGCGTCGTAGATGTCCTGACGTTCGAGAATTTCGACATCAACGGCACGGCCAACGGCAAGACCGTGAAGCTCGTCGGCGGGCCGCAGGTTCAGCACTACCACCAGGCGCTCGGCGTCGTGATCGCCGAGACGTTCGAGGCAGCGCGTGGCGCTGCCGCTCTGGTGGAAGTGGATTACGAGGCCGAGGCCGGCGCGTTCAGCCTCGACGGCGTGCGCGCCGATGCAAAAGTCTGCGGTGCGTTCGGCGGCCCGGGCGAAACGCGGGTTGGCGATTTCGAAGCGGCTTTCGAAGCTGCCGAAGTGCAGTTCGACCAGGAATACCGCACGGCGGCCCACTCGCCCGCGATGATCGAGCCTTTTGCCAGCATCGCGCAGTGGGAAGGAGATGGTCTGACGCTCTGGACCGCGAACCAGATGATCGCGACAACGCGCAGCAGCATGGCCTCGATGCTGCAAATCGACGAGAGCCGGGTCCGCGTCCTCTCGCCCTATATCGGCGGTGGTTTCGGGGCGAAGCTCTGGGCGCATGCCGACGCGATCCTTGCCGCTCTTGCTGCGCGCAAGACGGGGCGTCCGGTGAAAGTCGTGATGCCGCGCGGGCTCATCTTCAACAACACGATCAACCGGCCCGAAACGATCCAGCGGCTGCGCATCGGCACGCGCGCCGACGGTAAGATCGAGGCGTTCGGTCATGAAGGGTGGAGCGGCAATGTCGAGGGCGGCAATCCCGAATCGACCGTGCTGTCCAGCCGATCGGTCTATGCGGGACCGAACCGTTTGATGGCCGATCACATGGGCCACCTCGACTTGCCCGAAGGCAATGCGATGCGGGCGCCCGGTGATGCGGTCGGTTCGATCGCGGTCGAGATCGCGATGGACGAACTGGCCGAAAAACTCGGGCTCGACCCCATTGAATTGCGCGTCATGAACGACAGTCAGGTCGATCCCAGCCAGCCGAAAAAGACGTTCTCGAACCGCCATCTCGTACGTTGCCTGCAGGACGGGGCCGAACGGTTCGGCTGGAGCGGGCGGCAGGCGCCGGGCACGCGGCGCGAGGGCAAGTGGCTCGTGGGCATGGGCGTCGCCACCGCCTACCGCGCGGCCCTGCGCAGTGCATCGGGCGCGGCGGTCCGGTTGGAGACCAACGGGCGCATTACGGTCGAAACCGATATGACCGACATCGGTACCGGCAGCTACACGATCCTTGCCCAGACGGCAGGTGAAATGCTGGGCGTCCCGGTCGACCGCGTGGACGTTCGCCTTGGCGATTCCGCATTTCCGAAATCGGCAGGTTCGGGCGGCCAGTGGGGTGCCTCCAGTTCGACTTCGGGCCTCTATGTCGCCTGCGTCAACTTGCGCCGCGAGATCGCGCAGCGTCTCTCGCTTGATGAGGAGCGGGCCGAGTTCGAGGACGGCGAAGTCCGGTCGGGCAACCGCGTCTGTTCGCTGCTCGACGCGGTGGCGGACGGGCCGGTATCGGCCGAAGGCAAGATCGACTTCGGGCAAAGCGATACTCATGCCTTCGGCACGTTCGGCGCGCATTTCGTGGAAGTGGGCGTGGACAGCTACACCGGCGAAGTCCGCGTGCGCCGGATGCTGGCGGTATGTTCGGCAGGGCGCATCCTCAATCCCGTTTCCGCGCGCTCGCAAGTCATCGGCGCGATGACGATGGGTGTTGGCGCTGCGCTGTCGGAAAAGCTGGTGGTCGACGAACGCTATGGCTGTTTCATCAACCACGACCTCGCGTTTTATGAAGTGCCGGTCCATGCCGATATCCCGCACCAGGACTGCGTGTTCCTGGACGACGTCGATCCGCACGGCAATCCGATGAAGGCGCACGGCGTGGGCGAACTGGGCCTGTGCGGTGTTGGCGGCGCGATCGCGAATGCTGTCTATAACGCCACCGGCCATCGCCTGCGCAAGGTACCGATGGTGGTTGAAGACATCCTCGCGGGCTTGCCCGACCCGGTATGATGGCAATGTGGGTGAAGGGCATTCCCGGCGGGAATGGTGGGCGCGGCAAGGATTGAACTTGCGACCCCACCCGTGTGAAGGGTGTGCTCTACCACTGAGCTACGCGCCCGTTCGCGGGTATCTCGCGGGGAGTGAATCGCCCCCGTCCGCCAACAGAGGCGCGCCTTTGCCAGAGCGCGCAGCGATTGACAAGCGCGTGCTTGAGATTAGAGGCCGCAGACCATGAGCGAAGACGAAAACACGCCCGTAGAGAACGCCGAAACCGCAGCCGAAGTCGCGCCCGCCGCGAACGACGTGCCCCCCGATCGGTTGGCCATCAACCCGCGCAGCGCGCATTTCGATGCCGATAAGCTGCGCCGCGGCGTCGGCATCCGCTTCAAGGGCACGGTCCGCACTAACATCGAGGAATACTGCATTTCCGAAGGTTGGGTTCGCGTCCAGGCTGGCAAGTCTATGGACCGCAAGGGCAACCCGCTGACCATCAAGCTGAACGGCCCGGTCGAGGCGTGGTACGAAGACCTCGGCGACGAAGCGCCCATCGCCAAGGCCTGACGAAACGGCGTGCCGCCTGCAATCGCGCAGGTGGTCGCCATCAGGCTGGAAGCAACTGGTTGCGCTTGCGGCGCACGATCCGGGTCAGCCAATTCCGAAAAGCCTGCACGCGCGCCAGCTGGTGTGTGTCCTTGTGCGTCACCAGCCAGAAGCTGCCGGTAATGCGATTATCGGGCAGCACCGGTTCGAGCGCGGGGTCCTGATCCCCGATAAAGCAAGGCAGCACGCCCATCCCCGCGCCCGCCGCGATCAGGCGGTGCTGCGCGTTGATGCTGGTGGACCTGAGGCTCGGCTCCAGATCGGGGTGCAGGCGGCTCAGGTAGCGTAGCTCAGGCGCAAACAGCAGGTCAGGGACATAGCCGACCAGCCTGCGGTGGCGCGCCAAGTCCTCGATTTTCTCCGGACGCCCGTGCGACGCGAGATAGGCGGGCGATGCGTAAAGCCGCAGCGCGTAATCCGACAGCTTGCCCGCCATCAGTGGCCCTGCGCGCGGGCGGGAAAGGACGATGGCGACGTCCGCCTCGCGCTTGGACGGGCTCAGGAAGCCGCTCGACATCGCGAGGTCGATGATGAGGCGCGGGTGACTCTCGGTAAAGTCGGTGAGGTTGTCGGCGATGAACCATGATCCGAACCCTTCGGACATCGAAACCCGCAGCGTGCCCACCGGTCCTTCGCCCGCCCCTGCGCCTTCGCCGATGCGGCCCGCCGCACGCTCCATCCCTTCGACTTCGGCGAGGATCGCTTCGCCAGCCTCAGTCAGAACCTGTCCCTGACGCGTCTGTTCAAAGAGGGTACGCCCCAGCCGCGATTCCAGCCGCCGCAGACGCCTGCCCATCGTCGTCGCGTCGACGCCGACCGCAGCTGCAGCACGGCTCAGCTGCCCGGTACGTGCGATTGCGAGGAAATCCTGCAGGTCGTTCCAGTTGATCGGTTGCATTGAAAGAACCCGTCTCTCTTCTTGGCTGCAAAAATGCAGGTAGAGGTTGCACGATCTAACCTTGTCTGCAACGATTACGAATGCCATCTGGCTTTCGTACCGTTGCCGGATTTGGCGGCGCATGTTCGCGCAGGCGCGATTTTGCCACCTTCGCAGACACCGACCGAACAAGCCGGGGCGCGCAAGCACGACCTGAAGTTTTCCCGAGGATACTGCCATGGCTACCGCAACTCTGACCGAACCCACCGACGACGCCGCCGAAATCGCTGCGATGATCGAACGCTCGCGCATCGCGCAGGAGCAGATCGCCGATTACACGCAGGAGCAGGTCGACAAGCTGATCACCGCCATGGTGTGGGCCGTCTGCAAGCCCGGCGTTGCCGAAGAGATCGCGCAGTTCACCGTCGATGAAACGCAGCTTGGTAATTACGAGGGCAAGTTCCTCAAGATCGCCAAGAAGACCCGCGCGACCCTGCAGGACATCATCCACGACAAGTCGGTCGGCATCATCGAGGAAATGCCCGAGCGCGGCATCGTCAAGATCGCCAAGCCCGTTGGCGTGATCGGCGCGCTTTCGCCGTCGACCAATCCCGAAGCGACTCCGGTGATCAAGTCGATCAGCGCGATCAAGGGCCGCAACTCGATCATCATCGCGCCGCACCCGCGCGCCAAGCTGACGAACAAGAAGATCGTTGATCTAATGCGTGAAGCGATCGTCAAGATGGGCGCGCCCGCCGATCTGGTGCAGGCGATTGAGGTTCCCTCGGTAAACAAGACCAACGAACTGATGAAGCAGTGCGACCGCGTGCTCGCCACCGGTGGTGCGCCGATGGTGACGGCCGCCTATTCGAGCGGAACCCCCGCGCTGGGCGTCGGTGTCGGCAATGCCGTGATCACCGTCGACGATACCGCCGATCTGGATGATGCGGCCGAGAAGATCCGCATTTCCAAGACGCTGGACAATGCCGCATCCTGTTCCTCGGACAACTCGGTCATCCTGTTCGATGCGATCTACGACGAAATGCTCGAAAAGCTGAAGGCGCAGGGCGGCCTCGTCCTCGACAACGAGCAGAAGAAGAAGCTCGAAAACGCGATCTGGGAAGACGGTGAGCACATCAACGCCAAGGTCGTCGCACAGCCGGCTGAGTTCATCGCCAGCTATGCCGGCTTCGAAATTCCGGAAGGTACGCTGTTCTTCATCGTCCCCGAAACCGGCGCCGGCCCCGAGCACAAGTTTTCGGGCGAGAAGATGACCGTGACGATGGCGCTTTACCGCGCGAAGGACATCGAGGAAGCGATCGCGCTGACCAATCGGATCCAGGCCTATCAGGGCCAGGGCCACAGCTGCGGTATCTATTCCAACTCGGACGAGAACATCATGAAGCTGGCCGAGGGCACCCGCACCAGCCGCGTCATGGTGAACCAGCCGCAGTCGCCCTCCAACTCGGGCAACCTGTGGAACGGCATGCGCCAGACGTTCTCGCTGGGCTGCGGATCATGGGGCGGTAACGGCACAAACAACAACATCACGTGGCGCGACCTGATCAACGAAACGTGGGTCTCCAAGCCGCTTGCCACGCCCAAGACCCTGCCGAGCGATGAAGAACTGTTCGGTAAGGACATCATGGCTGCAATCTGATACGTCGCGCGCAGTCACATAAACGGCCTGCCCACCAGGCAATCCGGGTGGGCAGGCCGTTCACGCGTTGAAAGGTTGCCATGAAGAAAACAGCTCTTCTCATCAGTTTGATGGCGCTCGGCCTCACCGCCTGCGGTGATACGAGCGCGCCCGAGGGCGTGAACACGCAAGACGCCAATGCTGCGCCCGACACCGCCGAACCGGCGGTCGCGGACGCGACCGACGAAATGGAGCAGACCATCCCGGCCCCCTTGCGCGGGCGCTGGGGCATGGTCGATGCCGACTGCACTTCGCAGGCGGGCGACGCCAAGGGGCTGATGAAAGTCAGCTCAAACTCGCTGCGCTTTTATGAAAGTGTGGGCAAGCTGGAGCAGGTTACCGAGCGTGACGCGAACCACGTGGTCGCGAAGTTCGCCTATACCGGTGAAGGAATGGAGTGGTCGCGGACCGAGACGCTCACACTCGACGGTGCGACATTGACCCGCTCGACCGATGCGGGTGATGCCCAAGGTCCCTTTACTTACCAGAGGTGTGGCTGATGATGCGTCTGGCCTTTCTTGCCGCTCCCGTCCTTCTGGCGGGATGTGTGACCACCACGAACGAAGCGGCGGAACCCGTTCGCGTCGGGGCTGACGGCGCCTGCGATGCGACCGATGCGCAGGCCATGCTGGGCATGACTGCGACGGCCGAAATCGGCGCGCAGCTTCTGGAGAGCACGGGGGCGCGCATCCTTCGCTGGGCGCCGCCGCGTTCCGCGATGACGATGGACTTCAGGCCCGACCGCCTGACCGTGTCCTACGATGACAATATGACGATCGATCGGATCAGCTGCGGCTGAACCTGTCGGGGGAGAGAGAAGAGGAATAGCATGAGCGATCAGTTCGGCCTTACCGAGGACCAGCTCGCCATCCAGGAGATGGCGCAGCGTTTCACCGCCGACAACATCACCCCCCACGCTGCCGAATGGGACGAGGAGCACATCTTCCCGCGCGACACGATCAAGCAGGCCGCTGAACTGGGCTTTGCATCGATCTACGTTTCCGAGGAATCGGGCGGTATCGGTCTGGGCCGGCTGGACGCGGCGCTCATCATGGAAGCGATGGCCTATGGCTGTCCTTCGACCAGCGCCTTCATCTCGATCCACAATATGTCCGCGTGGATGATCGACACTTACGGGTCGCAGGACCTAAAGGAACGCTACCTTCCCGACCTCATCACGATGGACCGCATGGCCTCGTACTGCCTGACCGAGCCGTCGTCGGGTTCGGACGCTGCGGCACTTCGCACCAAGGCGGTCGACAAGGGCGACCACTGGGAAATTTCGGGCTCGAAACAGTTCATCTCCGGCGGCGGCCAGAACGAGGTTTACGTCACCATGGTCCGCACCGGTGAGGATGGGCCGAAGGGCATTTCCTGCGTCGTGATCGAAAAGGACATGGAAGGCGTTTCCTTCGGCGCGCAGGAAAAGAAGATGGGCTGGAATTCGCAGCCGACTGCCGCTTTGAACCTCGACAACGTCAAGGTGCCCAAGGCTAATCTCGTCGGCGCGGAGGGGCAGGGCTTCTCCATCGCGATGTCGGGCCTTGACGGTGGGCGTCTCAACATCGGTGCCTGCTCTCTGGGCGGCGCGCAGCGCGCGCTGGACGAGGCGATTGCCTATACGAAGGACCGCAAGCAGTTCGGCAAGGCGATTGCCGACTTCCAGAATACGCAGTTCACGCTGGCCGAAATGGCCGCCGAACTGGAGGCCGCCCGCGCGCTGCTCTACATGGCGGCGGTAAAGGTCACCGAGGGCGCGCCCGACAAGACGCGCTTTGCCGCGATGGCCAAGATGATCGCGACCGAGACCGGATCGAAAGTGGTCGACCGCGCGCTACAGTTGTTCGGCGGCTACGGCTATCTCCAGGAATACCCGATCGAAAAGCTGCTGCGCGACTTGCGCGTCCATTCGATCCTGGAAGGCACCAACCAGATCATGCGCATGATCGTCGGCAGGGACCTCGTGAAGTAATGACCGAAAGTACCCAAAACGTTCACGTTCACCGCCATGGCGCGGTGGGCCACCTTTCGCTCAATCGCCCCAAGGCGATCCACTCGCTGACACTCGACATGTGCGAGGCGATGATCGCCGCGCTGGTCGAATGGAAGGACGATGACAGCATCAGGGCGGTGATCGTCGACCATGCCGAGGGACGCGGTTTCTGCGCCGGCGGCGACGTCACCCTGCTCCGCAAGTCGGCGCTGGAAGACGAAGGTGCCAGCGGGCGTCACTTCTTCGACGTCGAGTACAAGCTGAACCACCTGATGTTCACGTATCCGAAGCCGATCGTCGCCTTCATGGACGGCATCACGATGGGCGGCGGCGTCGGCATTTCGCAGCCTGCGAAGTATCGCGTCGCGACCGAGAACACAAAGTTCGCCATGCCGGAAACCGGCATCGGCCTAATCTGCGATGTCGGCGGCGGCTGGTACCTGTCGCGCCTTCGCGGTCGGCTTGGGCAGTTCCTCGGCCTTACGGGCGCGCGGCTGGATGGGGCGGAATGCCTCGCGGTAGGCCTTGCGACGCACTACCTGCCGCATGAACGCCTTTCCGAGGCGAAGGCGCGCATCATCTCGCACCCGGAAGATATCGAGGGCACGCTGGAAGGCCAGTCCTTCGCTCCGCCGCCTGCGCGGATCAGCGGCAATCTAGACCTGATCGACCGCCTTTTCGCTTCGAACAGCCTTGAAGATATCATCGCCGCGCTTGAGGCGGATGGTGGCGATTGGGCGGCCAAGGAACTGAAAACGCTACGCACGAAAAGCCCGTCGGCCTGCAAGAACGTGCTGAAGCAGCTCGAACTCGGCGCTGCTTGCGAGACTTTTGCCGAGAACATGGCGATGGAACTGCGCGGCGCATCGCGCGCGATCACGCGCCACGACTTTGCCGAAGGTGTTCGCGCCCTGCTTGTCGACAAGGACAACAATCCGCAGTGGCAGCCCGCCACGCCCGAGGAAGTGACCGAAGAAATGGTCGAAAGCCTCTACGCGCCGCTGCCCGCAGACCAGGAATGGAAACCGCTATGAGCTCCGAGACCACCTACGAGACGATCCTCACCGAAACGCGCGGCGCGGTCACGCTGATCACGCTCAACCGGCCCAAGTCGCTGAACGCGCTCAATTCGACCGTGCTGGCCGAACTGACCGACGCCTTCGCCAAGTTTCAGGCTGACAGCTCGCAGCTTTGCGCGGTGCTCACCGGCAGCGGCGAGAAGGCTTTTGCCGCGGGCGCCGACATCAAGGAAATGTCGGACAAGCCTGCCGCCGACTTCTACATCGAGGATTTCTTCGCCGGCTGGACCGCCGACATCGTGAAGAAGGTTCGCAAGCCGTGGATCGCTGCCGTGAACGGTTTTGCGCTGGGCGGCGGGTGCGAGCTTGCGATGATGGCCGACTTCATCATCGCTGCCGATACGGCCAAGTTCGGCCAGCCCGAGATCAAGCTTGGCGTAGCGCCCGGCATGGGCGGTTCGCAGCGCCTGACCCGCGCGGTCGGCAAGGCGAAGGCCATGGAAATGTGCCTGACGGGCCGCATGATGGACGCCGAGGAAGCCGAACGTTCGGGCCTCGTCACCCGCATCGTGCCGCTGGCTGATCTGGTTGAGGACGCGATGAAGACCGCCGCGACCATCGCCTCGATGCCGCCGCTGGCCGCGATGATGAACAAGGAAATGGTCAACACGGCGTTTGAAACCACGCTCGATCAGGGCCTGATTGCCGAACGCCGCATGTTCCAGGTGCTCACCGCTACCGAGGACAAGGCCGAAGGCATGGCCGCGTTCGTCGAAAAGCGCGCAGGGAACTGGAAGGGGCGCTAAGGCGCAGACCTCGAGAGGGAATAAGACATGAAAATCGCATTCATCGGCCTTGGCAACATGGGCGGCGGCATGGCCGCGAACCTTGCAAAAGCCGGCCACGAGGTTTCCGCCTTCGACTTGTCCGAAGACGCGCTCGCCCGCGCAAAGGAAAACGGCTGCGCCACGTTCACCAACGTTCGCGAAGCCGTTGCAGGGGCCGAAGCGGTCGTCACCATGCTGCCCAACGGCGGCATCGTGAAGTCTGTGCTGACCAGCGACGTGATCGGCCATGCGCCCGCAGGCGCGCTGCTGATCGATTGTTCGACCATCGACGTCGCCACCGCGCGCGAGATGATCGAGACCGCGACTGCCGCAGGCTATGAAATGGTCGACGCGCCGGTTTCGGGCGGCATCGCCGCGGCCAACGGCGGCAACCTCACTTTCATGGTGGGCGGCACCGACAGCGCAGTCGCCAAGGCGGAAACCGTTCTCGAACCGATGGCCAAGGCCGTGATCCGCGCTGGCGGTGCGGGGGCGGGGCAGGTTGCCAAGATGTGTAACAACATGCTGCTCGCCGCCCATATGGTCGGCACTTGCGAGGCGATGAAGCTGGCCGAACGCAACGGCCTCGACCCGCAGACGTTTTACGACATCAGCTCGAAGTCGACCGGCTACTGCTGGTCGCTGAACGACTACACCCCGGTTCCGAATGTCGGCGCAGCCAGCCCTGCCGACAATGACTATGCCGGCGGTTTCGCCGTCGCGCTGATGCTGAAGGACCTGCGCCTCGCCATGGCGGCTGCCGATGCGAGCGATGCAAAGGTCCCGCTGGGCCGTAAGGCGACCGAGATCTACGAGGAAGCCGACAAGGCCGGTCTGGGCGGCAAGGACTTCGGTTCGATCTTCACGACGCTGTAAGCGGCCGCCCCGCTCACACGAATCTCTAATTTCCTTGCGAAATGCGCGCCAAGTCGCCACTTGGCGCGCATAATGCTTCCACAAGTCGTCATCATCGGTCGCCCCAACGTGGGCAAGTCGACCCTGTTCAACAGGTTGGTCGGCAAGAAACTCGCGCTGGTCGACGATCAGCCGGGTGTCACGCGTGACCGTCGATTCGGCGATGTCGAGCTGCTCGGCCTGAAGTTCCAGATCGTCGATACGGCGGGCTGGGAGGACGAGGACGCGCATTCGCTGCCCGGCCGTATGCGCCAGCAGACCGAGGCCGCACTGGTCGGCGCTGCTGCTGCGCTGTTCGTAATTGACAGCCGCACCGGCCTGACCCCGCTGGACGAGGAAATCGCCCGCTATCTGCAGCGTTCGTCGGTTCCGATCACGGTCGTCGCGAACAAGGCCGAGGGCAAGGCGGGCGACGCAGGCATCTACGAGGCGTTCTCGCTCGGCTTCGGCGATCCCGTTGCGATGAGCGCGGAGCATGGCGAAGGCGTGGCCGATCTGTTCGAGGCACTGTTGCCGACGCTCGAACCGCTGCAGCCCGAAAAGCCCGAGTTTGAGCCGTTCGAGGACGATGAGGAAAAACCGCTCGGTCCGTTGCAGTTGGCAATCGTCGGTCGTCCGAACGCGGGCAAGTCGACTCTGATCAACCAGTTCCTTCAGGAAGATCGCCTGCTGACCGGGCCCGAGGCGGGGATCACGCGCGATTCGATCGCCATCGACTGGACTTGGCATGATCCGAAGTCGGGCGAGGACCGCGCAGTGAAGCTGATCGACACGGCCGGTATGCGCAAGCGTGCCAAGGTGACGGACAAGCTGGAAAAGCTGGCCGTCGCCGATGCGCGCCACGCGGTCGACTATGCCGAAGTCGTCGTGCTCCTGCTCGATGCGACAAAGGGTCTCGAGGTCCAGGACCTCAAGATCGCGAGCCACGCGATCGAGGAAGGCCGCGCGCTGATCATCGCGATCAACAAGTGGGACGTGGCCGAAGACCCGAGTGGTCTGTTCAACGGCATCCGCGCCGCGCTGGACGAAGGTCTGGCACAGGCCCGCGGTGTGCCGCTGGTCGCCGTGTCGGCGCGGACCGGCAAGGGGCTGGACAACCTGCTCAACGCCGCGTTCGAAACGCGCGAGATCTGGAACAAGCGCGTACCGACCGCCGCGCTCAATCGCTGGTTCGACGATGCGCTCGCCGCCAATCCGCCGCCGGCTCCGGGTGGCAAGCGGATCAAGCTGCGCTACATCACGCAGACCGGCGCACGTCCGCCGCGTTTCGTGGTGTTCGGTACACGTCTTGATCATCTGCCCGAATCCTATCGCCGTTATCTCGTCAACGGGCTGCGCCGCGATCTCGGTTTCGGATCGGTACCGGTGCGCCTGATGATGCGTACGCCCAAGAACCCCTTCGCAAAGAATTGATCCGGTGACGCACGACGTCATCGTGCTCGGCGCAGGGGCGGCGGGCCTGATGTGCGCTGCCCGTGCGGGGCAGCGCGGCAAAAGGGTCATGCTGATCGAACACGCCGATGCGCCGGGAAAGAAAATCCTGATTTCAGGCGGCGGGCGGTGCAATTTTACCAATCTCGACGTTGCGCCCGATCGCTACCTTTCATCGAACCCGCATTTCGCGAAGTCGGCGCTGGCCCGCTATACCGCGCGCGATTTTCTCGCGCTGGTCGAAAGCTATGGCATCGCCTGGCATGAGAAGACGCTCGGCCAATTGTTCTGCAATGGCTCGGCGCGGCAGATCGTCGATCTGTTGCTGGATCAATGCGCGAAAGGCGATGTCGAATTGCGCTGCGGCGAGAGCATCGGCAGCGTCGGTCACACTGACGGTGCTTTCACGGTAGAGACTTCTGCGGGCAGCTATTCGGCTCCGTCACTGGTGGTGGCCACGGGCGGCCCGTCGATCCCCAAGATGGGGGCGACCGGTTTCGCCTATGACCTTGCGCGCCAGTTCGGACTGAAGGTCGTGCAACCGCGCCCAGCGCTCGTGCCGCTGACGCTGGGCGGTGAGGATTTGCTGTTCCGGGAATTGTCGGGCGTGTCGACCGAGGTCGTGGCAGGCGCGGGCAAGGCGAAGTTCCGTGAAGCGGCCCTGTTCACCCATCGCGGATTGTCGGGTCCGGCGATCCTGCAGGTCTCGTCCTACTGGGAGCCGGGTGCGCCCGTTACCGTGGATTTCCTGCCCGATGCCGATGCGCAGGTCTTCATCGCGGCGAAGGCCCAAAACCCCAAGGCGACCGTCCGCTCGACGCTCGCTGGGCTGATGCCCGAAAGACTGGCGGGCGAACTGGCGGAAAGGATCGGCATCCCGGTCCCGCTCTCCGATTGCAAGGATAAAGCCTTGCGCGCAGCAGGTGAGCGGTTGAAGCGCTGGACCTTCCATCCCAACGGTACGGAGGGTTTCGCCAAGGCCGAAGTAACCGTCGGCGGCGTTGCAACGGGCGAGCTTTCGTCGAAGACGATGGAAGCGAAGAAAGTCCCCGGCCTCCACTTCATCGGCGAGGCCGTGGACGTGACGGGCTGGCTTGGCGGTTACAACTTCCAATGGGCCTGGGCGAGCGCGGTTGCCTGCGCCGAAGGGCTCTAGCCGGGCTGCGAGAGCAGCGCGTTCATCAGAGAACGTAGCGCGGGCGGCGAGGGCGGCTTGATCAGGCGGCTGGCCCCGATGCGCTCTGCCGCAGCCTTCGTTTCCGCCGTGTCTTCCGCCGTCAGCAGGATCGCGGGCGGGCTCGTTCCCCACTTTTCGCAGAGCCGGTCATAGGCGACATCGCCGGTCAGATCGTCGTCGAGGCGGTAATCGAGCAGCAAAAGGTCCGGCGCGCTGGCAAGGTCGATGCCCTCCGGTCCGGTCGCGGCGTGAACGTCGAAGCCCCAGCGTTCGAGCAATGCGGTGACCGCGCCGAGGCCGCCGGTGTCGTTATCGATGCACACGACTTCGCGCCGGTTTGGGGCAGGGGCGGGCGTGCGCAGCTTGCCGACCGGTGCTGCGGGTGTACCGGGTTCGACCAGCGGCAGGCGGAACCGGAACGAGGTGCCGCGACCGACGACGGAGCGTGTTTCTACCTCGGTACCCAGCATGGCGGCGATGCGGCGCACGATGGCGAGGCCGAGGCCCAACCCCTCGTCGCTGTTGCGTTCGCCGAGGCGGGTGAATTCCTCGAAGATGCGAGGGAGGTCTTCCTCCGCGATGCCGCGGCCCTGGTCGGCAACAACGATCTCCGCCATGTCGCCGCGCTTGCGGGCGGCGACGAGGATGCGGCCTTCGTCGGTATAGCGCACGGCGTTGGTGACGAGGTTCTGAAGCACCGAGATGAACAGCCCCCGGTCGGTCCTGACCCAGAGGCCGGAGCGCCGCACGACAAGGCCCAGTCCCTTGGCCTCGGCTTGCAGCGCGAACTCGTTCTCGATCTCGGCAAAGACGGTATCGAGCGAGAAGCGTTCGGGCTCCACTTGTGCCTTGCCGCCATCAAGGCGCGAAATGTCGAGCAGCGCGCGCAGCAGGCGGTCAGCCGTTTCGATCGAACGGTCGATCTGGGCCAGCAGCGCAGATTCCTGAGCGCGTTTGGGACCGATCTCCTCGGCCAAGGCGCTGGCGAAAAGGCGGGCGGCGTTCATCGGCTGGACGAGGTCGTGGCTGGCCGCGGCAAGGAAGCGGGTCTTGGACCTGGTCGCCGCTTCCAGCGCGCGGTTTGCTTCCACCAGCTGCTGTGTGCGTTGGCGTACCTTGGCCTCCAGCGCGGCCTCGGCCTCGCGGTCGGCGGTGATGTCGGTGTAGCTGGTGACATATCCGCCGCCGGGTGCGGCGTTGCCGAGGATGCGCAGTACGCGTCCGTCGGGCAGTTCGCGTTCGGTGGAATGGCGGCGACCTGCGCGCAAGTGGTGCAGGCGCTTGTTCACTTCGTGCTCGGTCGCGGCTTCGTCGTGGCCCATCTGCCGCATGTTGAAGCGGATCATCTCGGCAATCGGGCGGCCCACTTCGACCAGTTCGGTCGGGAGGTCGAACATCATGCGATATCGGTTGTTCCACGCGACAAGCCGCTGTTCGGCATCGACCACCGAAATGCCCTGGTCGATGTTCTCGATCGCGATCTGGAGGAGGTCGGAGCCGAATTGCAGTCGCTGGCTCGTTTCGTCGAACATGGCGACGACGTGCTCGATACTGACCGGCTCTCCCTCCAGCGTCGACTGGATCAGCGCGCGGGCGGACGAGCTGCCGATGATCGAGCTGATCATGCGTTCGGCCATGTCGATCAGCGGGTCGTCAGGCTCGTCCGCGTCGTGGTAGGGGCGCGCGGTGACGAGGCGCAGGCGGTTGAGCGCATCGCGCGCGTTGCTGGCGCCCATGAACTGTTCGAGCAGCAGTCGAAAGTCCGCAACCCGGGTGTTGGTGGCGATGCGAGAGCGGCCAAGGTCGGCCTCGGACTGGTCGATGAAGGCGACCGACTGCACGCGGTCCAGCAGGTTCGGCTCTGCCGCTACGCTGAACACCACGAAAAGCAGCATGTTCGCAGACAGCGACAGGACGACGCCTGAAACGAGCGGATCGGAGCCGACGACGGGCGGCACGATTTCCGGTCCGAAGACCGGCATCGCCAGCAGCATCAGCCACATCGCGAAACCGCCGGTCAGCCCGGCGATCATCCCTGAACGATTGGCCTTGCGCCAGAAGAAGCCGAGCAGCAGCCCCGGCGCGAACTGGGCCGCGCTCGCAAAGGCGATCTCGCCAAGCCCTGCCAGCGTCGCCTCGCTTCCGACCGAGCGGTGATAGGCGTAAGCCAGCGCCAGCAGCACAGCGATGACCAGGCGGCGCACGTTGATCAGTGCGTTGCCGATCATCTGAGTCTCGCCCCGCCGCCGGATCTGGCTGCGGAAAAAGACGGGCACGATGAGGTCGTTGGTGATCATGCTCGACAGCGCGATGCTGGTGACGATGATCATGCCGGTCGCCGCCGAGAACCCGCCGATGAAGGCAAGCAGCGCCAGCCAGTCCGCCCCGAAGCTGATCGGAAGTTGCAGCATGTGCATGTCGGCAGGGGCGCTTGCCGGAAGAAGCGCCTTGCCGGCGAGCATTACCGGAAGGACGCACAGGCATACGATGACGAGGTATGCCGGGAACAACCAGCGTGCGGTGCCGACAAGGCGGCTTTCGCGTGCCTCGACCACCAGCATGTGGAACTGGCGCGGCAGACAGAGTATCGCCATCGCGCCGAGGAAAGTCATGACGATGAAACGCGAATCGATCTGTGTGGTCGAGAACGAGGCTTCGAGAGCCTGCGTTACGCCGTCGTCGGGGACACGCTGAGTCAGCAGGAAGAAGGCGAAGGCCGCCATCGTGACAAGCGCGACGAGCTTTACCACCGCCTCGAACGCGATGGCGATGACGACGCCGCGGTTCTGCTGCGTAAGATCGATCCGGCCGGTGCCGAACAGCATGGCGAAAGCAGCCATGGCGGCAGCGACGGTGAGCGCGACTTCCTCTCCCCGCAGCAGGCCCATCAGTTCGGGCGAGAGCGCGGTCATGGTCTGGCTCACTGATTTGAGCTGCAACGCCATGTAGGGCAGGGCGCCGAACAGGGCGATGATTGTGACCATCGCCGCGACCCATGCACTCTTGCCGTATCGGGCCGAAAGGAAGTCGGCGATCGAGGTCGAATGCTGCGCCTTGCCGGTCTGCAGCACGCGCGCGACGAAGCCGCCGAACACGGTGAACATCAGGACCGGGCCGAGGTAGATCGGCACGAACTGCCAGCCGCTCGTGGCTGCGGTGCCGACCGCACCGTAGAAGGTCCAGCTGGTGCAATAGACCGCAAGGCTCAGCCCGAAGATCGTACGTTTGTGGCGGCCTGCAAATTCGGCCATGCGGTCGTCGTCGCCCAGATGCGCGACAAGGAACAGCAGCGCCCCGTAGAGGACCGCGAGCATGGGCATGACAAGCAGCGACATGGGCTTTCCGGCAGGTCCTCTCGATCCGAAGTCCTGAGTTCTAGGGCAAAGTTCGCCGCGTACAAATAGCACGGGCCAAATGATGACGGGGACGACAGCTTGTGCTGCCGCCCCCGCCGAGGGACCCCCAGGAGGGGGGAGCCGGTTGGCGCCTTGGCCTTAGTGGGCGCGCGCTTCTCCTGCACCGCGCGGCACGCGGATCGATTCGACCAGGCGACCGATCTCTGCCGGGGCAGGTGCCGTCATCTTCATCACCACCAGGGCGACGATGAAGTTCAGCACCATGCCGATCACGCCGATGCCTTCGGGCGAGATGCCCAGCAGCCAGTTTTCGGCGACGTTCGCGTCCGGGTTCACCAGCTTGAAGTAGGCGATATAGACGAACGTGAACACGAGACCGGTGACCATCCCCGCGATTGCGCCTTCCTTGTTCATCGTCTTGGAGAAGATGCCCATGAAGATCGCCGGGAACAGCGATGCCGCAGCAAGACCGAAGGCGAAGGCCACGACCTGCGCCACCCAGCCCGGAGGATAGATGCCGAGGATACCGGCGACCACGATGGCGCAGGTTGCCGCGACGCGGGCTGCAAGCAGCTCGCCCTTTTCCGAGATGCTCGGCTTGAAGGTGGACTTCAGGAGGTCATGGCTGACCGCCGTCGAAATCACCAGCAGCAGGCCTGCTGCCGTCGAGAGCGCGGCGGCAAGACCACCGGCAGCGACGAGAGCGATGACCCAGCCAGGCAGGTTCGCAATTTCGGGGTTGGCAAGGACCATGATGTCCTTGTCGACGTAGACCTCGTTCGCATTGTCGGTGAGCACTTCGTTCGAGACGAGGCGTTCGCCGTTGGGTCCGGTGCCTTCGGCAAATTCCGGAGCGCCCTTGAACGCGTCGCCCTTTGCCACCTGCATCACGCCGTCGCCGTTCTTGTCGGTCCAGGCGATGAGGTTGTTCTTTTCCCAGTTCTTGAACCAGCCGGGAGCTTCGGCATACGACTGCTCGTTCACCGTGCTGTTGAAGTTCAGGCGAGCGAACGCCGCGACCGCGGGGGCCGTGGTGTAGAGCAACGCGATGAAGATCAGGGCCCAGCCTGCCGAACGACGCGCGTCCGAAGCCTTGGGAACGGTGAAGAAGCGGACGATGACGTGCGGCAGGCCTGCCGTACCGATCATCAGGGCGGCGGTGATGCAGAAGACGTCGATCATCGACTTCGAACCGTCCGTATAAGGGCCGAAGCCCATCATCTGGAGCGATTCGTCGAGCTTCTGCAGCACGTACATCCCCGACCCGTCATTGACGGTGGAGCCGAGGCCAAGCTGCGGGATGGGGTTGCCGGTCACCAGCATCGAGATGAAGAAGGCCGGAACCATGTAGGCAAAGATCAGCACGCAGTACTGCGCCACCTGGGTATAGGTAATGCCCTTCATGCCGCCGAGCACCGCATAGACGAACACGATGCACATGCCGATGATGACGCCCATGTTGACGTCGACATCGAGGAAGCGGGAAAAGACGATACCCACGCCGCGCATCTGCCCGGCGATGTATGTGAAGCTGATGAAGATCAGGCAGATCACCGCCACCGTGCGCGCGACCTTGGAATAGTAGCGCGTGCCGATGAAGTCGGGCACCGTGAACTGGCCGAACTTGCGCAGGTATGGCGCAAGCAAAAGGGCAAGCACGACGTAACCGCCGGTCCAGCCCATCAGATAGACCGAGCCGTCATAGCCCATGAAGGCGATGAGACCGGCCATGGAAATGAACGATGCGGCGCTCATCCAGTCGGCGGCCGTTGCCATGCCGTTGACGATCGGATGGACACCGCCACCCGCCACGTAGAATTCCTTCGTCGAACCGGCACGCGTCCAGATGGCGATGCCGATGTACAGCGCGAAGCTGATGCCGACGAAGAGATAGATCAGGTTCTGTGTAGACATCTGCCCCTCCTCAATCGTCGAGATCGTATTCGCGTTCGATCTTCTTCACTTTCCACGCGTAGTAGAACACGAGGAGAATGAAGACGTAGATCGAACCCTGTTGCGCAAACCAGAAACCGAGCGGGAAGCCGCCGAGCATGAACTGGTCTAGGAAATCACGCAGCAGGATGCCGAAACCGAACGACACGATGAACCAGATGGCCATCAGCGTGATGAGCAGGCGGATATTCTTTTTCCAGTACGCCCCCGCCGATGCGGACGTATCGGGTGTTTCATCGGACATGGCTGTCCTCCCCTCCTGTGGTCGTTGTAAGACCGCAAAACCGTCTATGCGGACGTTGAAACGTTATAGAGGGGCGGCAGAGCGCACACGCGCGACATTAGTCGTAGGGTGTTGAAGCGGCCTGAAGGCGTCCTAACGGCGCAGGATATCGCCCAGTGTCGGCCCACTGTTCCGGACCGCGAGCTGGGCAATCAGCAGCTCCGCGCAGGCCAGTGCATCGACCAGACCGTCGTGCCCGCGGTAGGCAGGCAACCCGTACTGCGCGCGTAACTTCGCAAGGCGCAGACCGTCTGCCGCGCGCGGCCGCGGGAACCAGCGATTCTCGAGCGCCATCGTGCACACGAAGGGCGCGATGAAGGGCGCATCGTAAACCCGCCTGCACGCCGCATCGAGAAAGCCGGTCTCGATCTCGGCAAAGTGCGCGACAAGGACTTTGCCTGCCAGCATCGGTAGCAATTTCGCCAGCGCCGCTTCCTCGTCCAGCGCATCCTTCAGCGCTTCGTCGGTGATGCGATGGATGACGACGCTGGCTTCCGACAGGGCTGCCGGTGGCCGGATGCGGATGCGCTTGCCCGTGCCGGCAAAGACGCGGTCGTGGCGCATCGCGACCAGCCCTGCCTCAAGCAAGGCGCTGTGATCGAAGTCGAGGCCGTCGGTCTCCAGGTCGATCGCGATCATTTCAAGATCTTCGACCGGCGTCGCGAAGCCCGGGTGTCCGGCTTCGTAGAAGTCGCGCAAGGGCCCTTCGGGTGCGGCCTTGCGGGCGGCATCGAAACGGCGTGAAAAGCGCCACGCATTGAAGGGCGGCAGCATCATGTGACCCCGCCTGCGAACTGACTGCGCAGTTTTTCAAGCTGATCGCGGATCAGCTTGAAGGCATCGCGCAAGTGCTCCCGGTCGAAGCGAGACAGGCTCGCGGGATCGAGCTTGTTCGAAGGCGGCTCCCCGCGTACGATCTGTTCTGCTTGATGGCGGAAGCGCACGTCGCGCACGAATTCGAAACAGGCGGCAAGATCGCGCGCCGCATCGCGCGGCAGCGATTCGCTGTCGGCTGCGCCCGAAAGGCGCTCCATCGTGTTGGTCGCGACCAGCTTCTTCGCCAGCGCATGTGTGCGCGCAATGTCGACGATGGGCGCTATGGCCTGTGTCTTGAGGTCGAGCACGCGCCCTTCGTCCGCATCGTCCTGCAGCAGGAAGTTGCGGAAAAAGCCCAGCGGCACGCGCGTCGTCGCGGCGGCGCGCGCGATGAAAGACAGGAATATGCCGTTCTTGGCGGCCTCGGCGAAGACTTCCCGCCGCAGCCCTTCGACCAGCGATTTCTCGCCCGCCAATGCGCGCATGTCGAAGAAGATCGTGCTTTCCAGAACCGCTTGCGGATCTGGGCTCTCGATCCAGCTGCGAAAGATATCGGCCCATTCCTCCGCCGTCCGGCGATAGGTCGGGTTGGTCGCCATGATGTTGCCGGGGCAATAGCGATAACCCGCCGCGTTCAGCCCGTCGCACAAGTGGCGGGCAAGCTCGGCGAAATAGGCATCATGCTGCGCAGTATCGTATCCTTCACCAAAGACGAACCCGTTGTCCTGGTCCGAGCCCAGCGCCTGTTCCGCCCTTGCGAGAGAGCCGAAGCAGGCCAGCGCGTATGGCACCGGCGGCGGGCCGAGTTTCTCTTCGCCCAGTTTCAGGAGATGGCGATGCGCGCCTTCACCGATTGTCGAGACATAGCGCGAGACGTGATCGGCATCGACGCCCGCCGCGACCAGCCCGGTCAGCGCCTGCGGAAGCTGCGAAGTCGCGTCGGCGACCTGTCCCGAATCCGCCGAGGCCGAAATGGCCTTGGCGATATGCAGCGCGTTCGAGCCGAGCTGGGACAGGATGTCGTTGGAAGAGACAATGGCGATCACTTCGCCCGCCGGATCGAGGATCGGCAAGTGGTGGATGTGCCGTTCGGCCATCGTGATCAGCGCGGTCAGGATCGGCGTATCGGGTACGGCGGTCACCGGCTCTTTGGTCATGATCGCGCTGACCGGGCTCGACAGGTTCAGCCCGACTCCCAGAACGCGGCGGCGCAAGTCCTTGTCGGTGACGATGCCGATCAGCCTGCCGTCGCGGCAGATAGGGAGGGTGGAGACATCCTCGCGCGTCATGAGGCGCGCGGCTTCGTACACGGCCATGCCCGGATCGCCGGTGACGATCCCGGTGCGCCGGACAAGCGATCCGATAGAGGCGTGGGCGCCCAGGGTGTCAGCCGAGCCTTCGCTGGCCGACGCGACCTGCCGCATCCTGTCCACCGCGCGGCGCAGGCGGACGGCTTCGTCGATTTCGAAGAAGGCGCGGAATTCGGGGTGGCTGCGGATCGTGGCGAGAAACGCGGGCTTGGCGATGCGATAGACGAGCGAATCCTCGAGCGCGACCGCCTCGTTCTGGGCGCGCCCGTCACGCAGCAGAGAGGGGTAACCGAAGCACCCGCCTTCACCCAGCCGCGCATTAAGATCGCTTCCACCCAGCCGCAGTTCGACCGCGCCGGAACGCACCATCGAAAACCAATCGTTCTCGTCGCCTGCCGAAATGATCGTCGATCCGCGCCGGTAGTATCGCACTTCCAGTGCGCGGATCAGCGCAGCCAGCTCTGCGTCAGACAGTCCGCCGAAGGGCGGGTGCTGCCGAAGGAATTCGGCGATCTCGAGAGTTTCGGGCGCATCCTGCATGGCAAATCCGGTTCCGATGCTACTCCTGCGCAAAGCACGGTGCCACTGCGACTTAGGTCGAGAATTCGGCACTAGGCCGGTGACAAGTGCGGTCAACAATTGTGCGTCTGCGAAAAGCGCTCGCTTTTAAGTAATTTGCGTATAACGTCGCGCCGAGGGGCTTTTTCCAAGGGATCAGGGGCATGGCATACGAGCGTCTTTCGGCGCACGATGTGCGTTCGCAGGAACGCTGGCGCGGCATGGCCTTCGGTCGCATCCAGTCCGGCCCTTTCGTCGGGCGCGTCATCTCCATCGTTGAGGTTTCCGAAACCGGCTGCCGCATCCGCGATCACGCGATCACATGCGAGCCGGGTGACGTGTTCCACATGATTCTGGAAGACGTCGGCCCACTGGTCGTCGACGTGCGCTGGAAGAATGGCGCGTTCGTCGGCGTATCGTTCCGCGCGCCGCTGCGCCCCATGGTCTTCGACCATTTGCGCAAGGAAATCGACAAACCGTTGCATGAGCGGATGGCCCGGCTGATGGATCGCGGATCGCAGCTTTAACGCGGGCAGTGCCGAACCCCCTGTTGCATCCGCGAGATTTGCGCTAGCCCAGCCGTTGCAATCACTTGTCCGGCCATCGCGCCCCGCAACGGAAAATCGTTCGCCACTCCATGACCGAAACGCTCGCAATCACGCTTGTCCAGTGCAACCAGCTGGTCGGGGACATCACTGCCAACGCCGAAGCCATGCTGGCCGCGCGCGACCGGGCGGCGAAGATGGAAAGCGATCTCGTCGTCTTTCCCGAAATGAACCTCATCGGCTATCCGCCCGAAGACCTGGTGCAAAAGCCTGCCCTGATCGAACGCGCGGCAGAAGAGCTGGACCGGCTCGCCAAGGCAACCGAGAAGGACGGGCCCGCGATGCTGGTCGGTTCGGTCTTCGTGCGCGACGGGGCACTACATAACGGTGTCGCGCTGCTCGACGGCGGGCGGATTACCGCGACGCGGTTCAAGCACGAACTGCCGAATTACGGCACTTTCGACGAGGCCCGCCTGTTCAGCCCGGGCGACCTGCCCGATCCGGTCCTGTTCCGCGGTGTGATGCTCGGCCTGCCGATCTGCGAGGATATCTGGCACCCCGCCGTCTGCCGCCACCTTGCCGAACAGGGCGCGCAGATCTTCGTCTGCGTCAACGGCAGCCCCTACGAGATCGAGAAGGACGTGCTTCGCATCGAAGGCGTGGCCAAGCGCCGCGCGATCGATACCGGCGTGCCGATGGCCTACCTCAACCGCGTCGGCGGCCAGGACGAACTGGCGTTCGACGGGGCGAGCTTCGTGATCAACGGTGACGGTACGCTCGCCGCGCAGCTTCCCGACTGGGAAGAGGTCGAGGTCACGACCCGCTGGATCAAGGGCAAGAACGGCTGGTCCTGCGTGCCCGGCGCGCTGCACCGGCTGGCCGACCACCCCGAGGATATCTACTGCGCGATGGTCGTCGGCCTGCGCGACTATGTCGACAAGAACGGATTTCCCGGCATCGTGCTGGGCCTGTCTGGCGGTATCGACAGCGCGATCTGCGCCGCGATCGCTGCCGATGCATTGGGCCCCGATCGCGTCTGGTGCGTCATGCTGCCCAGCCGATTCACCAGCCAGGAAAGCCTGGACGATGCGGCCGAGTGCGCGAAGATGATCGGGTGCCGCCTGTCCACCATCCCGATCCAGCCGGCCGTCGCCGGTTTCGACGAGATGCTTGCAGACGATTTCGCGGACATGAGCGTCGACATCACCGAGGAAAACATCCAGTCGCGTATTCGCGGCGTGACGCTGATGGCTTTGTCGAACAAGTTCGGCCCGATGCTGGTCACCACCGGCAACAAGAGCGAGATGAGCGTCGGGTATGCCACGATCTACGGCGACATGTCGGGCGGGTACAATCCGCTGAAGGATGCCTACAAGACGACGGTGTTCCGCATTTCGGAATGGCGCAATCACCACAAGCCGAAGATCGGACTTGGTCCGTCCGGCCCCGTCATCCCGCAGAACATCATCGACAAGCCGCCCAGTGCGGAACTTCGCCCCGACCAGAAGGACAGCGATTCGTTGCCGCCCTACGATGTCCTCGACGGCATCCTGCTGGGGCTGGTGGAGCACGAAAAGAGCGTCGACCAGTTGGTCGGCGAGGGTTTCGACCGCCACACCGTGACCCGCATCGAACGCCTGCTCCACGTCGCCGAATACAAACGGCGGCAGGCCCCTCCGGGCGTGAAGCTGGGCGCGCGCAACTTCGGGCGTGACCGGCGTTATCCGATTACCCACCGGTTCCGTTCGGGGTGAGGGCGCTCGCCGCCCTTGCCTTCGCGGGACTTGCGGCCTGCGGCCCCGCGCTTCCCGAACCGGAAGAGCGCGAGCATCCGATGGGCGATCCCCGCGCGGCGATGGAAGGGCGGATCGTCGAGGAGTTCCCGGAACCTGCCAACCCCTGGCCCGAAACCATTCGCGGTGATTGGCGGCTTGCGGGCATCGATGGCGAACCGTTCGAGGCCGATTACGGCGTTGCCATTCATATCGGGCAGGATCGGATCGAATTCGACAACTGCCAGCAGATCGCGTGGAACTATACCCACAAAGCCGAAAAGGTCACGACGCGGCGCACCCCTGCGATCACCATCGACATCAAGCCGAAGCCGCTGCCGTGCGCAGCGCCGCTCGAACCCGAAATCGCGTCGATGGTCGCAGCCATCGATGCGGCAAGCGAAGTGCGCCGGACACCCGAAAACGGCATCCAACTATCGGGTGGCAGTCACTCGGTAACGCTGTTCAGCCAGTAAGTTCGTCAATGCCGTACGGCGGCACGCGGGGTCATTGCTTCCGACCAGTCCGACAGTTCTGGATGACCTTCCCACGACATCGGGATCGCGCGCTTGCGGCGCATGTCCTCGTCAAGCGTGTAGAGCTTGGCGAGAACGCTGCGGGCCGACCAGACGTATTCCGGCTTGCAGTTCGTGATCCGCGTGGTCGTGTGCAATTCTTCGCATGTCTGGCACCGATAGCCTTCGCGCACGTATTCAAAAGGAATCGCGCCCGTTTCGAAATTGGCGACGAAAGCGCGTGAGGGATCGCGCATGGTTCGCGTTGCCTTGCCCCATGTCCTGCAGCGGGGGCACCACCGGACCTGTGTCGTTCCAACCATCCAAGCCTCTTATATTTATCATGTCCGAAGACAGGTGTTCCGGCCTGCCTTGGCGCGGGATTATGCTGCGCAGCATCGACCTCGGCAAGTCGCATTCATCCGGAATTAACCTTTCCTATCGCCGCCCGCTGATAACTCGGGCCTTTTCCCCTCGGTTTCGGACACTATAGCGGGTCCATGACGATCACGCGCTTCGCTCCTTCGCCTACCGGGCTCCTTCACGTCGGCAATATCCGCACGGCGCTACACAACTTCTTGCTCGCCAAGGCCGCGGGCGGGCGATTCCTGCTGCGCGTCGACGATACCGACGCCGAACGTTCGAAAGAGGAATATGTCGAGGCGATCCGCAAGGACCTGGCCTGGCTGGGTCTTGCCGTCGATGGCGAGGAGCGTCAGTCGCAGCGCCTGTCCCATTACGAAGAAGCATTCGAGAGGCTGAAAGCGGCGGGCCGGGTCTATCGCTGCTACGAAACCTCGCAGGAACTGGAACTGCGCCGCAAGGTCCTGCTGGGACGGGGCCTGCCGCCGATCTACGACCGCGCAGCGCTGGACCTGACCGAAGCCGACCATGCCGCGAAAGAAGCTGCGGGCATCGCCCCGCACTGGCGCTTCCTGATCGACCGCGACGAACCCATCGTCTGGGACGATGGCATTCGCGGCCCCCAGAAGTTCGAGGGGGATCGCATGTCCGACCCCGTAATCCGCCGCGCCGACGGGTCGTGGCTCTACATGTTGCCTAGCGCGGTCGACGACATTGCCATGGGCGTGACCGACGTGCTGCGCGGTGAGGACCACGTCTCGAATACGGCCGTCCAATTGCAGATGTTCACCGCACTAGGCGCAACCCCGCCACGCTTTGCGCACGAGGCGCTCTTGACCGGGAGCGAGGGGAAGCTGTCGAAGCGTCTCGGCTCGATCGGGGTCGACACTTTTCGCGAACAGGGGCTTGAGCCGATGGCGATCGACTCGCTGCTCGCCCGCATCGGCACGTCGCAGCCCATCGTTGCCGAACCGTCGATGGACTCGCTTGCCGCAGGGTTCGACCTTGCCACCTTCGGCCGCGCACCGGCGCGTTTCGACGAAGCGGAACTGCTGCGGCTGAACGCGCAGATCGTGCACCAGATGGACTATAAGCAAGTTGCAGGGCTGCTGCCCGAAGCCATGGACGAGGCCGCGTGGCTGGCAGTGCGCCCGAACCTCGAAAAGGCAAGCGAGGCGCACGAGTGGTGGCAGGTCATCGCAGGCGATGTGCCCCGGCCCGAAATGACCGACGACGACCGCGCCTTCATCGCCGAGGCCGCCGCCGCTGCCGACAAGATGACGTGGGACGAGGCGGCGTGGAAGACGCTGACGGGCGCGCTCAAGGAGAGCACGGGCCGCAAGGGCAAGGCGCTGTTCCTGCCGCTGCGACAGGCGCTGACCGGCATGGACCACGGGCCGGACATGAACGCGCTGTTGCCGCTGATCGGCAAGGATCGGGCTATCGCAAGGCTGCGCGCCGCTGTCTGACGGCAAACATGCCGCGGGTGACAAAGGTGACACCCTGTCACCTTGCCGCCGCCTGCAGGAAAGGCCGGAAATCCGCCGCTGGAAGCGCCACCAGACAGGGTGACACTTTGCGCGCCGAACGCCAAAAATACAACAAAACCAAAGAGCCACCCGCATCATGACGAGCGGGCCGGCAGTAGGAAAGCGCTTTCCCGCCCGCGCCTTTCCCGCCACAAGACGCGGCGGGATGCAGGACGATAATCCAGACAGGCCGGGCCGCGGACAGATGACAGCCATCGCCATTTCGGTGGCGCTGGCGATGATCGTTTTCTTCGCGGTCGCGGCTTTCGCGGTCCTGCACCCGGACAGCACTTTCTATCTACGCGACCCGCAGCACCGCCGCGTCGCTATCGACCGCGGAACCGGACAGACGGTCTTTGCCGTCATTCTGGGCAGTTTCGCATTGGCGGCCACCGTTGTCGCCTGCCGGATGGTTCGTACGCTGCGCGCTTTGCCCGTGGCCGAGGCGGAAGACACGCTGCCCGCGGGAGAGACCCTACGCTGGATCGGCAGGCCTGGCTGGCGTACGTTTCGCGGGCCGCGCGCTGTCGTCCTGCCGATCGCGCTTGGACTTTTGATCCTGCTGGGGATGTGGCTGCAATCATCGGCAACAGGCGCGACCGGCTTTGGCGAGGGGCTGCGGCGGATGTTCTTCCCGCTGATGGTGACGCTCTGTTACGCGGTGCCGGTGCTGGTGATGGGGCTCCCGCTTGTCCGGACGTGGCTGCGCGACATGTTCGGCCATGGCTCGGTCACGCGGTCGCGCGTGGTCTGGATCTCGCCCCTGAGGCGGGCGGTCTACCGCGAGGTCGCGGGCGACCGGATCGTCGATGCTTGGCGGAATGCGGACAGCGGTGAGCGCGGGTCGATCACGCTCGTCACCGGAGAGCCGGGCGATGTGCGTCATGTCTATCTCGACCATTTGCCCGATCCCGATGGCGCTTTCGCGGCCGTAGAGCATCTCGCGCGCTATTCCTGATCTCCGCGCGCTGAATCTGGGCAGGGAATCCCCCTGCTGCCAACCTCGCAATGGCGGGAAATGTGGCAAACCGCCGGTGGAAAGTGGCTTTTTTGTGGCGACAGCTTAAACGGTTCGTCGCACAATGCGCTCCCGTTAGCAGCTAAAACGCATGGCTAACGGGAATTGTTAATGCGCCAGCAAGGGCGGGGTGAACAGGCATCGTCCCGCGTTCACGTGTGGCCCGCCGCCGCACACCAGTTTGAAGAGGGGTGAAAGTTTCGAAAGCCCGACAGTCATCAGGGGGACGGTGGCGCCATGTCGCCGTGCGGATGCGAGGATCGGGCCGAACAATTCAAGGAGTATGTTGATGAAATCGGTTTCCATGACTTCGAAGGCCTTGCTGCTTGCAGCCACGCTGGCCGTTCCGGCCACCGGCGCATTCGCGCAGGTCAACGACCGCCCGAGCGAGAGCGTTCTCGTCCAGGCCGACCGCCTTCCCAGCCGCGACCAGATGACTGCCGGACCCGAGGTCGAAGGCATCATTTCGGCCCGCGCCGGTGACCGCATGCAGGTTACCGCGTCCGACGGCACCCGCACCGTCGTCACCATCGACGACGAGACCGAAATCAAGAGCAAGGGCGGCTTCCTCGGCCTGTCGAGCAAGGACCGTGCAGCGTCGTCGCTGTTCAACGGCCTGCCGGTCAAGGTGAAGACGATGCAGTACGCCAACGTGCTCGTCGCCGACGAGATCCGTTTCAGCAACGACGATCTCGAAACCGCCGCGATGATCTTCAACGGCACCGACCAGCGCTTTGCCCAGAACGAAGCCGCGACCGAAGCCCTGCGCGGCCGCATGGGTGACATCGACCAGTACAACATCAAGTCGACGACCAACGTCTACTTCGACACCGGTCGCTGGAACCTGTCGCCCGAAGCCCAGAACGAGCTTTGCAGCGCCGCTTCGCAGGCCGAAAGCATGGACAATGCCCTGCTGCTCGTCGTCGGTTACACCGATGCCGACGGTAGCCAGGATTACAACCAGGAGCTGAGCGAGAAGCGGGCCGGCCGCGTGGTGAACTACCTGCAGCAGGCTTGCGGCTGGAAGCCCTATCGCATGCTGACGCCGACCGGCATGTCCGAAGCCGATCCGGCCGCCGACAACGAAACCGAATACGGCAAGGCGCAGAACCGCCGCGTGGCGGTCAATGTTCTGGTCAGCAAGGGTCTCGACGGCCTTTGATGATTGCGGGGGCTGGCCCCATTTGCCTGCCCCATGCGTCTGCCCTACGGCCTGACGCCAAAACAGAAACGGGGCGGGTACGACAGGTTTTTGCCTGTCGGTCCCGCCCCGTTTCCGTTCGTTCTGCCGGCGCGGTTCAGCTCGCCGCTTCTTCCGTGGCCTCGACCGCTTCGAGCAACCGTTTCTCAAGCGCTTTCAGCCTGCTCTCGCTGGCGATCTTGTCGCCCAGGAGATCGGTTACGTAAAACGTGTCGGCCGCGCGTTCGCCGTAATGCGTGATGTGGGCCGAATTCACGATCGTCTTGGCCTCGAACAGCGCGCGTGACAGGCGGTTCAGCAGAGCCGGCCGGTCGCGGGCGTTGACCTCCACCACGGTGAACTTGTTCGACGCCTCGTTGTCGAAGTTGACGCGCGGGCGGACGTCGAAGGCATGGGCGCGGGTGCGTGCAGTGGGGCGGGCGGCCAGTTGCGGCACCAGCTTCACCTTGTTCGCCAGCGCGTCCTCGATCCCCTTGACCAGCCGCTGCATCTGGCTGTCTTCGGCAAAGGGCCGGCCCAGCGGGTCCTGCACGAGGAAGTTGTCGACCGCGAGGCCGTTTCGCGTCGTGTGGATGCGCGCGTCGATGATGTTGCCGCCGGCAAGATGGATCGCGCCGCAGATGCGGGAGAACAGGCCCGGATGGTCGGCGGCCATCGCCGTCACCAGCGTCGCGCCGCGTTCGGCGTAATACTGCGTGTCGATGGAAAGGGGCTGCTTGCCCATCACCTCCATCTGGCGAAGGTTCGATGCGATCACGTCCTCCGCCTCCGCGATCCAGTAGGACGGCTGCATCGCCTTGCCGAACTTGTCGACCAGCGCGCCGCCATCGTCGAGCAGGGCGTTCACGCGCTCCTTCTTGATCTCGATCCGCTTGTCCCGGCCGTGGACCTTGTGGCCAAGGCGGATGCGTTCTTCCGCCGCGTAATAGAGATCGGACAGCAACTGCGCTTTCCAGCTGTTCCAGGTGCCGGGGCCGACCGCGCCGATGTCGACCACGGTCAGGATGAGAAGCTGGCGCAGACGCTCCATCGACTGGACGACCTCGACGAAATCGATGATCGTCTTGTGGTCGGCAAGGTCGCGCTTGAACGCCGTCGCGCTCATCAGCAGGTGGTGGCGGACCAACCACGCGACCAGTTCGGTCTCCGTCTCGTCCAGGCCAAGGCGTGGGCAGACCTTTTCAGCGAGGTCCGCGCCGAGCACCGAGTGGTCGCCACCGCGGCCCTTGGCGATATCGTGCATCAGCGTCGCGACATAGAGCGCGCGGCGGTACTTCAGCTTGGGCAAGAGTTCGGTCGAAAGCGGGTGGGTGTCGTTCATCTCCCCGCTCTCGATCCGGGCGAGCGTGCCGATGGCACGGATCGTGTGCTCGTCCACCGTGTAGTGGTGGTACATGTCGAACTGCATCTGCGCGACGACACGGCCGAATTCCGGCATGATGCGACCGAAAACGCCCGCCTCGTTCATCCAGCGCAGCGCCAGTTCGGGGTTGTCCTCGCTTGCCAGCAAGTCGAGGAACAATGCGTTCGCCTTGGGATCGTTGCGGACCGACCGGTCGATCAGCACGGCATCGCGGTCGGCGGCGCGCATTGCGGCGGGGTGGACCTCGACTCCTTCGGTGTTGGCCAGCGTAAAGATCTCCACCAGCCGTTTCGGGTCTTTCTGGAAGAAAGTGTCGCTGGGAATGTTGATCTTCCCGCCCGCGATCTCAAAACCCCTGATCGTGCGCTTCCGGTCGCGCAGGCGTGACAGCAGGTTCCGGTTGGCGCGCTTGGCGAATTGTTCGTCCAACTCGGCAAGGAAGACGCCAGTCAGCGATCCGACGCGCTTCGCCTGGAGGAAATAGAACCGCATAAAGCGTTCGACCGCGCTCTTGCCCGGACGGTCTACGAAGTTCATCCGTTCCGACACTTCGCGCTGCAGGTCGAATGTCAGGCGGTCTTCCTCGCGCCCTGTGATCATGTGCATGTGGCAGCGCACGGCGAGGAAGAAGTTTTCCGCCCGGCGGAAGGCGCGGTATTCGGATTGCGACAGCAGCCCTGCGCCCACCAGTTCCGACGCGCTTTGCACGCGGTGGATGTACTTGCCGATCCAGTAGAGCGTGTGGAGGTCGCGAAGGCCGCCCTTGCCCTCTTTCACGTTGGGTTCGACGACATAGCGCGAATCGCCCATGCGCTTGTGGCGCGCGTCGCGTTCTTCCAGCTTGTCGGCCACGAACTGGCGCTCGGTCCCCTTGACCACTTCCTTCCAGAACCGTTCGCGCGCCTCGTCGTAAAGGTCCTGGTCGCCCCAAAGGAAGCGCGCCTCCAGAAGGGCAGTGCGGATCGTCAGATCCTGTTTTGCCATGCGGACCATGTCGTCCAGCGTGCGGCTGGAATGGCCGACTTTCAGGCCAAGGTCCCACAGGTAGTAGAGCATGGCCTCTGCCACCTGTTCGCACCACGCCGTGTTCTTCATCGGCGTGACGAATCCGATGTCGACGTCGGACTGCGGCGCCATCTCGCCGCGCCCGTAGCCGCCCACGGCAAGGATCGCCAACCGCTCCCCGCGTGAACGGTTGGCGAGCGGATAGACGTGGGTAATCACGTGGTCGTGGATGATGCGGACCAGCTGGTCGATCAGGAACGATTGCGCCGCGGCTGCCTTGTGCCCGGCGGCAGGTTCTTCCACCAGCCGGTCCGCGATTTCCGCGCGGCCCTTGTCGAGCGCGCCGCGCAGGAGTTTCACGATCGGCTTGCGGTCGAAGCTGTCCATGCCTTCGACCAGCGCGTCGAGTTTTGCGACGACGCGGCGGCGGTCGATGATGGCACGCTGGTTCGCAATACGGGGTGCGGGCAAGTCCGGTCCTTCCTTCGCGCGCGGTATGCACACGCGCATCAATCAAACTCTTATATGGGCGGCGCGACCAAACAAGTGAACAGCGCCCCAGAACAGAGCGGGGGAACCGGCAGTTGGCATAACGCGGCGACCTTTATCCAGCCCCCTACCATCGCATCGCCGCCTGTGCCAAAAGCGCGCCCGACATGCCGGGGTTCCCCCGGCCCAGACGGAAAGTTTTGTCGATTGCTTGAGATGCTTGCTGCCGCCGCCGAGACGGCGAACGCCCCGATCCACTGGGCGGACCTTGGCCTGAGACCGGGAATCGACCTCGGCTTCTTCACGCTGCGGTTCTACTCGCTGGCCTATCTGGCGGGCATCGTGCTGGGGTATTTCCACCTCATCAAGATGCTGAAGCAGCCCGGCGCCCCGATGGCACAGCGTCATGCAGAGGACCTGTTCTTCTGGTGCACGCTGGGCATCATCCTTGGCGGGCGCATCGGTTATGCGACCTTCTACGAACCCTCGCTCTGGGCGAATCCGGACCAGCTGGTGCAGTTGTGGAACGGGGGGATGAGTTTTCACGGCGGCGTGATGGGCGTGTTGCTGGCGATCGCGTGGGTGGCGTGGCGCAACAACCTCAACTTCATCCGCATGTGCGATTACATCTCGGTCAACGTCGCTTTCGGGATGTTCCTCGGTCGCATCGCGAACTTCATCAACGGAGAGCTGTGGGGCCGCCCCACCGACGTCGCATGGGGCATGGTCTTCCCGCGCGCAGGACCGCTGCCGCGTCATCCCAGCCAGCTTTACGAAGCAGGGCTGGAAGGCCTTGCGATGATTGTCATCATGCTCTCGCTCTTCTGGTTGACGCGGGCGCGCTATCGCCCCGGTTTTCTTGTCGGCGTGTTCACCGCAGGTATCGCCCTGGCCCGCTTCACGGTCGAGTTCTTCCGCGAACCGGACGAGCAGCTGGCCGAATTCGCGGCCAGCACCGGCCTGTCGATGGGTCAGTGGCTGACCCTGCCGATGATCGCGGTGGGTGTCGGCATCGTGATCTGGTCGCTGACGCGGCCCGCCATCGGGCAGCAGGCGAAAGCTCCGGTCGCCGATCCGGCCTGAGCGGGCGTTCATGGCGCGGCGCGACCTTTCGGACCATTTCGCCGACCTGATTCGCAATTTCGGGCCGATATCGCTCGCGCAGTACATGGCAGAGGCGAACGCGCACTATTACAGCCCGCGTGATCCGCTGGGCGCGGCGGGCGATTTCATCACCGCGCCCGAGATCAGCCAGATGTTCGGCGAGATGATCGGCGGCTGGCTTGCCGACACGCGCGCAAGGGCGGTGGCTGCGGGCCTGCCCGATGCTTCGGCTGCGGCTTATGTCGAGCTTGGGCCCGGGCGCGGGACGCTGGCGCGCGATGCGCTACGCGTGCTGGGCATGACGGGCGGCGTGCCGCGCGCGCACCTTGTCGAAGGATCGCCCGCCTTGCGCGGGGCGCAGGGCGACTTGCTGGCGGGCGCGCAGTTCCACGACGATGTCTCGACCCTGCCTGACGACCGTCCGCTGCTGGTCGTCGCCAACGAATTCTTCGACGCGCTGCCAATCCGGCAACTGGTTCGAACGGAAAGCGGCTGGCGCGAAATGACCGTGGCGCTCGCCGGTGACCGATTCGTTCCGGCACCGGGCGACAAGCCGATGGATGCGGCTGTTCCGGCGCATTTGCGGGACAAGGCGGAAGGCACGGTCGTCGAAACCTGCCCTGCCGCATCCGCGATTATGCGCGAGTTGTCCGAACGCGTCGCGCGGCAAGGCGGGGCGATTCTCGCGATTGATTACGGCCACCTTGCGCCGCGCACCGGATCGACCTTCCAAGCCGTCGCCCGCCACGAACGCGCCGATCCGTTCGAAGCACCCGGTACGGCGGACCTTACTGCCCACGTCGATTTTACCGCTTTGGCAGAGGCTGCGCGAGACGGAGGACTGGCCGTCACCGGCATGAGCCCGCAGGGTGCGTTCCTGATGGCGCTGGGCATCGGGCAGCGTGCAGGCGCGCTGGCACGGGCGAATCCGGCGAATGCGGGTGACGTTCTGGAGGCGCTGAAACGCCTCGTCGACCCCGATCAGATGGGCGATCTGTTCAAGGTTATCGCCCTTCGCAGTTCGGCATGGCCCGAAGGTGCAGGCTTCGCAGTTGCGGAAACAGCGTAAAATGCCTGTTGGAAATTTCGCGCACCGTGTCTATGAGGCGCGCCAAGACGGGTCCTGTGCGGGGCGAATTGCCTCGTGCTGTCACGATTCCGTTCGGGTCCGGAGGCGGGCAGCTTTCCGGAAAGTCTGAAAACCTTCCTGCCCGGTAATCAGCCGGGCGGCCAGATCAGGGATGGCCACGCATGGCAGAGGCTACGATCGACAACACCGCGGTTGCGGATGGCGATGAAGGTGGCGTTCGTCGCCGCGACTTCATCGAAATCGCTGCGGTAAGCTTCGGCGGCGTGGGTGCGCTTGCGACCCTCTACCCGCTGATCAGCCAGATGGCGCCGTCCAAGGACGTGCTCGCCGAAAGCTCGACCGAAGTCGATATCTCCGCGATCCAGCCGGGCCAGGCCGTGAAGGCCGTCTTCCGCAAGCAGCCGCTTTTCGTGCGCCGCCTGACGGAAAAGGAAATCGCCGAAGCCAACGCCGTCGACGTATCGACGCTGCGCGATCCGGCGACGCTCACTGAAATGACCAAGGAAGGGCATGAAGACATGCTCATCACCATGGGCGTGTGCACCCACCTCGGCTGCGTCCCGCTGGGCGCGGGCGAAGGCGAGGTGAAGGGCGAATTCGGCGGCTATTTCTGCCCGTGCCACGGCTCGCACTACGATACCGCCGCACGCATCCGGAAGGGGCCCGCTCCGTTGAACCTGCAGGTTCCGGAATACGAGTACACCTCCGAAACCACCGTAAAAGTCGGCTGAGGATAAGAGACGATGAGCTTCCCCTGGGCGAACCACTACCAGCCGACCAACCCGTTCATGCGGTGGATGGACGAGAAGCTGCCGCTTCCCCGTTTCGTCTACAACGCGATCGGCGCCGGTTATCCGGTCCCGCGTAACCTGAACTACTGGTGGAACTTCGGCGTTCTTGCCGGCTTCTGCCTGATGATCCAGATCGTCACCGGCATTATCCTCGCGATGCACTACGCGCCCAACGCGCTGGTCGCATTCGATTCGACCGAGCACATCATGCGCGACGTCAACTGGGGCTGGATGCTGCGTTACGCCCACGCGAACGGCGCGTCCGCGTTCTTCGTCGTGGTCTACACCCACATCTTCCGCGGCTTCCTGTTCTCGTCTTACAAGGCGCCGCGCGAAATGATCTGGCTGCTGGGCGTCGTGATCTTCCTTCTCATGATGGCAACCGCCTTCATGGGCTACGTCCTGCCGTGGGGCCAGATGTCCTTCTGGGGCGCCAAGGTCATCACCGGCCTGTTCGGCGCGATCCCGCTGGTCGGCGAACCGCTTCAGATCTGGCTTCTCGGCGGTTTTGCCCCCGATAACGCCGCCCTGAACCGCTTCTTCTCGCTGCACTTCCTGCTGCCCTTCGTGATCCTGGGCGTGGTCATCCTCCACATCTGGGCGCTGCACATCCCGGGTTCGTCGAACCCGACGGGCGTCGAAGTGAAGCAGGAATCGGACACGGTTCCGTTCCACCCCTACTACACCGCGAAGGACGGCTTCGGGCTTGCCGCGTTCCTCGTGATCTACACCGCGTTCGTGTTCTTCATGCCGAACGCTCTGGGTCACCCGGACAACTACATCCCGGCAAACCCGCTCTCGACGCCGGCGCACATCGTTCCGGAATGGTATTTCTGGCCGTTCTACGCGATCCTGCGTGCCTTCACGTTCGACTTCTTCTTCGTGCCCGCCAAGCTGCTCGGCGTGCTCGCGATGTTCGCAGCCATCCTGGTCTGGTTCTTCCTGCCCTGGCTCGACACGTCGCCGGTTCGCTCGGCCCGCTACCGCCCGATGCTGCGCAAGTTCATCTGGTTCGGTTTCGTGCCCTGCATGGCCGCGCTGTTCTACCTGGGCGGCGCACCGGCTGAAGAACCCTACGTCATGTTCAGCCAGCTGGCCGCCGCGTACTACTTCGCGCACTTCCTGATCATCCTGCCCATTGTGTCGATGATCGAGAAGACCAAGCCTCTGCCGAACTCCATCACTGAAGCTGTGCTCGCCAAGAACGGCGCAGCGGCAGCCGAATAACCGGCCGGAATAGGGAAACAGACAAATGGTCCGTCTAATCGGCATCCTCGTCGGCATCTTCTTCAGCGGCTGGCTTCTCGTGACCCTCGCGGTCGGCTTCTTCACCTGGGCCAGCGAGCCCAAGGTCGAAACGGCCGAGCACGTGTTCCACGAACACCCCAAGGCGCTGCACCTTGCCAGCGACGGCCCCTTCGGCCACTTCGACCTTCAGCAGGTCCAGCGTGGCTACAAGGTCTACAAGGAAGTCTGCTCGGCCTGTCACTCGCTGCGCCACGTCGCTTTCCGCGACCTGGAACAGCTGGGCTACACCGAAGCGCAGGTTAAGGCCGAAGCCGCGACCTGGATGGTTCCGGGCATCGATCCGGTTACGGGCGAAGACACCATGCGTGCCGCCCTGCCTACCGACTACTTCCCCAAGCCCTATCCGAACGATGTCGCCGCTCGCGCTGCCAACAACAACGCGATTCCGCCTGATCTTTCGCTGATGGCCAAGGCCCGACACAACGGCGACGCCTATGTCTATTCGCTGCTGACCGGTTATCAGGATCAGCCTGCGGAACTGCTGGCCGAATTCCCCGAGGCGAAGACCCCAGACGGGCTGCACTACAACCCGTACTTCCCGAACCTGAACCTCGCCATGGCGCAGCCTCTGGTGGACGGCCAAGTGGACTTCGACGATGGTTCGCCCAACGATCTCGATTCGATGTCGCAGGACGTTGCCGCGTTCCTCGTGTGGACGGCAGAGCCCACGCTCGCCAAGCGCCACGCAACGGGCTGGCCGGTGGTGCTCTTCCTGCTGATCGCGACGGTCCTGGCATACCTTGCCTACCGCAACGTCTGGCGGAACGAGAAGCACTGAGGTTTTCGATAACCGAATACGAAAAGGGCCGCCGGATCGAACCGGCGGCCCTTTTTCTTTGCGCGTTTGCCCGTTTAACCCTTGGCCGCGTAAGTCAGCGGGTGCGGATACCGAAGATCTCTTCCGCGATCAGCCCGTCGTTGCCGTAGATGTTCTGACTTTTATTTACCGAGTGGCAGAGCACCTCAGCCCCGGCGATTCCGGCATTCTCCAGGTGTCCGCCCATCGCGAAATAGGGTTCGGCGTTGAGATGGGCGATAAGGTCGTCGATCGTCTCCCACTGCTCGAACACGAAAATCGTGTCGGTCTTACCGGGATAGACCGCCCATTCGTAGGCGATGCACCCTTTCTCGGCGAGCGCTGCATCAATATGCCCTTGCGCGCTCAACAACGTGGGAGCGGCCTCGCCCTCCATCCGGATCCAACCTGCGACAATTACCTGCATCTCTCCACTCCCGTTCGATTTCTTGAGCGGCATGGCTAACCCCGTGCAGGTGGCGATGAAAACTGGCGGAAAGGGAAGGGTGCCATGCAAGAAGGCGTTGACGAGACGGCCCGAGCGGTGGCAAGCGCAAATCCGCACCTGGTGAGCGGGTATAGCATAGTGGTAATGCTCTAGCCTTCCAAGCTAGCTAGAGGGGTTCGATTCCCCTTACCCGCTCCAAACTCTCCCCGCGATACACCCGGACAAGTCAGCCCGCCGAGTCGGCCTGCAAAAGCCCTGCGCCGCGCAGGAAGAACGTGATGCGATAGTCAATGTCGGCATCGTCGACGACGCCCTTCAGGCCGTGGCTGATCGCCTGGGTTTGCATGTCCACCACCATCAGGCCCAGCAACATGTCGGCCAGTTCCGAAGGTGAGCCGACGAACTTCAACCCTTCCGCGCGCCACTTGTGCAAGGCGGCTTCTACCGCGTCGCGGCTGCGCATTGCGGTCGTGGTGAAGAAGCGTTCGGCAAAGCTCTTGTCGCGGATGGAATGGGCGATGACGACGCGCACAAGCGCCACGGCCTCGGCTTCGAGATGGGTGTGATAAAGCTCGCGCGCGATACGCGACAAGGCCTTCACCGGATCGGGTTCGGTGTCGACAACCTGACGAATCATCTCGGCGCCCGACACCACCTTGGCGAACACGACCGCATCGAGGAGGCCGTCCTTGTTGCCGAAAAGCTTGTAGATCGTCGACAGCGAGCCGCCTGCGGCCTTGACCACATCGCCCAGCGTCGTCTGCTCGTATCCCTTTGAAATGAAGAGCTCGCGGGCAGCTTCAAGGATAGCCTGGCGGCGCCGGTCGAGCCTGCAGCATTCGGAAATCTTGTTCATCGATAGGAAATCTTCTTCGAAAGCGTCTTGCCGATGCAACGTGTAATGACTATTACACCTTCGCACTTGCACAATGGAATTGAAAGCCCCTTCTTGATGAGAGCCTTGCTGGCCGGGTCCATCGCCCTGCTTCTCGCAGCCTGTTCCCCCGCTGACGAGGCTGCGGCTCCCGCTGCAGTCCCTGTTCGCACGATTACGGTCGCGGAATCCACCCTGCCCAACGTGATCGAACTGCCCGGACGGGTCGAGCCGGTGCGGACGGCCGAAGTGCGCGCACGCGTGACCGGTATCGTTCAGCAGCGGCTTTACGAGGAAGGCACCTACGTCAGCGCCGGACAGCCGCTTTTCCGCATCGATCCGCGCGAATTGCGCGCCAGCTATGCGCAGACGCAGGCCAGCCTCGAACGCGCCCGTTCAACCGCCGCCAACGCCCGCGCGGTTGTCGACCGCTATCGTCCGCTGGTTGAGGAGAACGCAATCAGCGCGCAGGAATACGACGCCGCCGTTGCCGCCGCGCGACAGGCCGATGCCAGTGTCGCCGAGATCCGCGCCCAGCTCGATGCAGCCGGGCTTCAACTAGGCTATACGACCGTTCGCGCGCCGATCTCCGGTCGGGCAGGGCGTGCACAGGTCACTGAAGGTGCGTTGGTCAGCCAGAGCGAAGGCACGCTGCTGACGAAGATCGAGCAGACGTCGTCGGTCTATGTCACGTTCAACCAGTCGGCGAGCGAACTTCTGGCCGTTCGCGACAGGATCAATTCAGGCGAAATCGACTACGCCGGTCGCGAGACCGCTGAAGTGCGTCTTACTTTCGCTGACGGGACGGACTACGACGTACCTGGCCGTCTCGACTTCCTTGCTTTTTCGGTCGACGAAGAAACGGGCACAGTCGAAGTCCGCGCCGAATTCCCGAACAGCAATGGCGTGTTGCTTCCCGGTGAATTCGTGCGCGCAAAAATTTCCGTGGGGACGATCAGCAACGGCATCGCCGTTCCCCAGCGCGCGGTGACGGTGAACCAGAACGGCGGCTCGGTCTACGTGGTCGATGTGGACGGGCTTGCCCAGATGCGCCCGGTGAAGCTGGGCGCGATGCTGGGCGAACAGTGGATCGTGAAGAGCGGGCTGAAGGTTGGCGACAAGGTCATCGTGTCGAACCTGCAGAAGATCCGCCCCGGCGCGCCGGTCAAGCCGGTTGAGACGCCGGTCGGCAACAAGGCGCCCGCAACCGCCGCGACGAAGCCCGAAAAGGCCGCTGCACAGGCAGGGGCCGAATAAGCCATGGCCCGTTTCTTTATCGACCGGCCCATCTTCGCATGGGTCGTCTCGCTCGGTATCCTGCTCGCCGGCGTTCTTGCGCTGCGAACGCTGCCGGTCGAACAGTATCCGCAAGTCGCCCCGCCGTCGCTGACGATCTCGGTCGTCTATCCCGGTGCCGATGCCCAAACTCTGGAAAGCAACGTCACCCAGGTGATCGAGCAGCAGCTGAACGGGGTGGAGGGTTTCCTCTACATGGCCTCGTCCAGCCTTTCGAACGGCACGGCAAGCATTACGCTGACCTTCGAATCGGGCACCGACATCGATATCGCCCAGACCGAGGTGCAGAACCGCCTCTCCACAGTAGAGGCGCGCCTGCCCGAATCCGTGCGGCAACAGGGCATCAGTGTCCGCCAGGCCAATTCCAGCTTTCTGATGATCGTCGCGCTGTCCTCGGACGATCCGAACATGACGACGACCGATCTCGGCAACATCGCCGCCGAGCGTGTGGTCGATGAACTGCGCCGCGTGAACGGCGTTGGCGACGTCCTGCTGTTCGGTTCGCAATATGCCATGCGTATCTGGCTCGATCCGCAGGCGCTGGCGTCCTACGACCTGTCGCCGGCACAGGTCCTTGCCGCGGTGCAGGAACAGAACTCCCAGAATGCCAGCGGCGCGATCGGCGAATTGCCGACCGTGGAAGGCCAGCAGATCACCGCGACCATTTCCTCGCAAGGCCGCTTCACCACGGTCGAGGAGTTTGAAAACATCATCCTTCGCGCAAATACGGGCGGTGCGGTCGTACGCCTTGCCGATGTCGCGCGCGTCGAACTGGGCGCGCAGGACTATTCGGTCACGACCGAATGGAACGGCAAGCCGATGGCCGGCATGGCGATCCAGCTTGCGACAGGGGCCAATGCTCTGGACGCTGCGGAAGGCGTTAAGACGCGCCTTGCCGAACTGGAAAGCTCGCTTCCCGCAGGTGTGAACTGGGCTGTCCCCTATGACACCACGCCCTTCGTGCAGGCCTCGATCGAGGAAGTCATCAAGACGCTGGTCGAGGCGATGATCCTCGTCTTCCTCGTCATGTACCTCTTCCTGCAGTCATGGCGCGCAACGATCATTCCCGCGCTCGTCGTGCCTATCGCGCTGGCGGGCGCCTGCCTTGGCCTCTGGCTCTTCGGGTTTTCGATCAACGTGCTGTCTCTGTTCGGCATGGTGCTGGCGATCGGCATTCTTGTCGACGACGCGATCGTCGTGATCGAGAACGTCGAACGCATCATGCGCGAAGAAGGCCTTGGCCCGCTGGAGGCGACGCGCAAGGCGATGGATCAGATCACCGGCGCAATCATCGGCATCACGCTGGTGCTCGTCGCGGTGTTCCTGCCGATGGCGTTCTTCCCGGGGTCGACCGGCGGCATCTACCGTCAGTTCTCGGTCACGCTGGCGATCTCGATCTTCTTCTCCGCCGTGCTCGCGCTGTCGCTGACGCCCGCATTGTGCGCGACGTTCCTGAAGGCGGAGGAGCACGAAGGCGAACACCTGTCCGACACTCCTCCCGAGGGCGAGGGATGGCGCGGAAGGCTGGCTGTCCTGCAATGGCGCGCCAAGCGCCTGTTCGGCCGGTTCAACCAGTGGTTCGACAAGATGACCGGAAAATACGGACGCGCGAACGACAGGATCCTCGCCGCGCCGATGCGGGCCTTTGCGGTCTTCATCGCACTGGGCGCGGTGACCCTGCTGCTGTTCATGCGCCTGCCGACCGCGTTCCTGCCGAACGAGGACCAGGGCTACCTGATTTCGATGGTGCAGTCGGCACCCGGTTCGACGCGTGACCGCGTGAACGAATCGGTTGAACCGATGAAGGAATTCTGGACTTCGCAGGAAGAAGTCGAAGACATCGTCGTCGTGCGCGGCCGTAGCTTCTTCGGCCAGGGCCAGAGCAACGCGATGATGTTCACCTCCTTCAAGGACTGGAGCGAGCGCACGTCCAGCGAAAGCAGCGCGGAATCGCTTCTCGCCAAGGCGAGCGGTGTGTTCTCCCAGCTTGAAAACGGCATCGCCTTCGTCATCCAGCCGCCGCCGATCCAGTCGCTGGGTCAGGCCAGCGGTTTCACGATGAAGATCGAAGACCGTGCGGGCCTAGGCCGCGAGGCGCTGCTCGATGCGCGCAACCAGTTGATGGGCATGGCATCGCAAAGCCCGCTGATCGTGAACCTGCGACCGGAAGAACAGGGCGACAGCCCGACGATCGATATCGACATCGACCGGCTTCAGGCACGTGCCGTCGGCCTTTCGATGACCGACATCAACAACGCGCTCTCGATCAACTTCGGGTCGGCCTATGCCAACGACTTCAACTACAACGGCCGCGTGTTGCGCGTGCTCGTACAGGCCGATGCGCCGCACCGCATGACGCCCGAAGACGTGCTGGCGCTGCGTATCCCTAACGCATCGGGCGAACCGGTGCCCTTCGGCGCCTTTGCCACGGTCGAATGGTCCGCAGCGCCCGTCAGTCTGGCACGTTACAACGGCTATCCGGCGATGACCCTGTCGGGCATGGCCGCACCGGGCGAAAGTTCGGGCGCCGCGCTGGACGAGATGGAGCAGCTTGCGTCGCAGCTGCCGCAAGGCATCGCGTTCGAATGGACCGGCGTGTCCTATGAAGAGAAGCAGGCCGGCGGCCAGATCGGCCTGCTGCTCGGCCTGTCGGTCGTGGTGGTCTTCCTGCTGCTGGCCGCGCTTTACGAAAGCTGGTCGGTGCCGCTTGCGGTTCTTCTGATCGTGCCGATGGGCGTACTTGGCGGAGTGTTGTTTTCCATGCTGCGCGGCCTTTCGGCGGACGTTTATTTCAATGTCGGCCTGATCACGATCATCGGTCTGGCGGCGAAAAATGCGATCCTGATCGTGGAATTCGCGATCGAGGAAGAGGCTGCGGGCAAGCGGCGCATCGATGCCGTGAAGTCGGCCGCGCGCCTGCGCCTGCGCCCGATCATCATGACCTCGCTCGCCTTTACGATGGGCATGGTCCCGCTGGTCTTCGCCAGCGGCGCGGGTGCTGCCAGCCGCATCGCGGTGGGCACCGGCGTGATGGGCGGCATGATCGCGGCGACAGCCATCGGCATCTTCATCATCCCGGTTCTTTACCTGCTGGTCCGCCGCAAGTTGAGCCGCGGTATGCCGCATGCCGCAGGGCACATCGAACCCCACGATGCAGCCGGAAAGGAACCGGCATGATGATCCGCCTGCAATTCGGCTTGCTTCTGGCCGCTGCCACCCTTGCCCTTTCGGGCTGCGCGAACTTCGCGCCCGATCACGTGCGTCCCGAACTGTCCAGCGCGCCTGCCTACGATGCGGAAATGGCGCCCGACGGCACGGTTACGGCATCGCAGCTTTCGTATAGGGACTGGTTCACCGACCCGCGCCTCGATGCGCTGATCGCCAGTGCGCTGGCCAACAACCGCGATCTCGTCGCCGCCACGGCACGGATCGAACAGGCCCGCGCGCAGTACCGTATCCAGCGCAGCGACCGGCTGCCGACCGTGGCCGCCGATGGCAGCGCGACGCGCACGCGCACCGGCGTGTCGAACATCAGCGGAATGCAGACCGATCCGTTCACGCTTGATCGCTATGACGTCGGCGTTGGCGTGACAGGGTTCGAACTCGACTTCTGGGGCCGCGTTGCGAACCTGTCGGAAGCGGCACGGGCGCAATACCTCGCGACCGTCGCGGCGCAGCGTTCGTTCTACCTCTCGCTCGTGCGCGATACGGCGACGACTTATTTCGAGATTCTCGAGACCGAGGAACAGATTGCCCTTGCCGAAGCGACTGCGCAGAGCCGCCGCGAAGGCCTTCGCATCGCGCAGCGCCGTCTGGATGCGGGCGTCACGTCCGCGCTGCCCTTCCGGCAGGCAGAAACCCTGCTGACGCAGGCCGAACAGCAACTGGCGAGCGAGAAGCTGGCAGGGGCACAGCTGCGTAACCAGCTTGCCGTGCTGGTCGGCGGGACCATTCCCGTCGATCTGCCTGCGGGCCAGCCGCTGACCCAACAGTTCGATGCGCGCCGCCTCGATGCGGGCCTGCCATCCGACCTGCTGCTGGCTCGTCCCGACATCGTCGCGGCGGAAGAACAGCTTCGTGCCGCGCGGGCCAATATCGGCGCGGCGCGGGCGGCGTTCTTTCCGACAATCTCGCTGACCGGCAGCGCGGGCTTCACTTCGAACGACCTCAGCGACCTATTTTCGTCCGACAGCCTTGGCTGGAGCTTCGGCCCCAGCATTTCGCTGCCGATCTTCGACTTCGGCGCGCGCGAGGCGAACCTCGATCTGGCCAAGGCGATGGAGGTCGAGGAAGTGGCGAACTACGACCTCGCCGTGCAGACCGCCTTCCGCGAAGTCGCCGACGCGCTGGCCGCGCGGCGTTACCTAGCTGAACAGGTCGCGACGCTGGACCGCGCCGTGACCGCGCAGGAAAAGATCGCCCGCATCGCCCGCCTGCGGTACCGCGAGGGCGTGGCCGACTATCTCGAAGTGCTGGACGCCGAGCGCAACCTGTTCGAGGCGCGCCAACTGCTGATCGCGACGCGCCGGGCCGAATTGCAGAACCGAGCGTCGCTGTTCGTGGCGCTGGGCGGGGGCTTCGGCCCCTTGTAGGTTGCCGAATGACCGGAAAGCGCGCTTCCGCATTCTGATCGCGCATCTGCCGGTAAGTTTGCCCCGCACACATCGGATTTCACGCCAGCTTGTTGCGGGTCATCCGTTTCTTCGCGACATCGTGCGGCTCGGCGGGGTGAGTGTGGAGGCGCGGATCGCCGCCGGTATGCTCGAACTTGCGCTTGTCGTTCCGGCGATGGAGCGCTGGCTGGCCGCCATCGACACTTTGGCGGCCTCCACCGATCACTGGCCGCTCGGCCACTGGCTGCGCGGGGCCAATGGCAGGATTATTTTCGGATTGCCGGCAACGATATGCATTCGGCCACCGCGCCCATTGCGGGCCGCGCCTGTGAGTTCAAAGACTGGGTGCCGATGCAAACGAACCTGTGGCTGAAACCGCGCGGCTGTTGCGGAATGGAAAGATAACCGCAATCAAGGGCTTGGAGGTTTCTTACCTCTCTTGTGACGCGCGGAACGCGGAGGCCGTTCACGAACTGCGTCGTCGCAAGGCGCGCGATGCCATGCCGTTTGCGCTCATGGCCAGGACGGTCTCTGGCATCGCGCGTTATTGCCACGTGGACGCGGCGGCGGACGACCTTTTGCAGTCGCCCGCCGCCCCCATGTTTCCCCATACTGCGCTGCGTCACAATGCGTGTGGCGGGAGACTGCGGCCGATCTTGCCGCGCAGAAATAGCCGGGCGTCATCCTTTCAGGTGGGGTGCTTCAGACCCGTGTTCTGAGGCACAACCTGTCGAGGCAACGGCGCGCCGCAGGTCTGGAGCCGGTGAATCACAGACTGGTTCCGGCGGTCACGGCGGCGCAGGTTCTCGGACGGGACAAGACGCGATGATGCGTAACGAACACGAACTGCGGAAATCGGTCGTCGCCGAAATGCACTTGCGGCGCTGGCCGCAGTTGCAGCCGGGGATGACGGTGATCCAGGTCCTGCGGCAAGTCGCGGACGAGGAGCGCGAGATAGAGCAGGAATCGCTCGCCCGCCTGCCCGAAGGCGGCGCGGTAGAACCCTCGCCCAACCCGCGCCACGTTCAGGGGAGCTTTGGCGAAGGGATCGATTTCGGCTGGGAACGGCACAGCGAGGCGAGTGCGACCACGCTGTTCATCTCACGCGGAGCAGGCATCGCGCTCGACCCGCAAGGGGACGAGGCGGTGTCCCGCGCGCTCGACTGGGCGGACAGCCTGCCGGGCAAGATCGTGCGCGCGACCCGAATCGCGATCGTGGCCGATATGACCGAGGCCGCTGCCCTGCTTCCGCGTTTTGCGTTCGAGCCGCTCGACCTCGTCAGTTGCGACATCGCGGGCGGGGCGCGGATCTGGTCGGACTTCCGCCTGCGCGAGGATGGTTTCGGCGCGGTGCTGGTCGCCGCGAACGGGCTTCCGCCCGGCGACCTGTCGCGCACGGTCCAGCGGCTTCAGGAACTGGGCAATTACCGCAACCTCGCGCTGCTCGGCCTGCCGGTGGCGCAGGCCGGGTGGAAAGTACTCGACGGGATCGAGGCGGAACTGGCCACCCTCGGCACCCGCGTTGCGCGCAGCGACGTGTCCGACGACGAGCTGTTGAAGCAAGTGACGGACCTGTCGATGCAGCTGATGACGCAGACCGCGTCCTCCGATTTCCGGCTGAGCGCGACCGAGGCCTATGCCGTTCTTGTCGAGGAGCGGCTTGAGGACTTGTGCATCGAACCCGTGCCCGGCTTCCAGTCGCTTGCCGATTTCACCCAGCGCCGCTTTCTGCCCGCGATCCGCACTTGCGCCGCGCACCGACGGCGGGCCGAGACGCTGGCCGCGCGCACGGCGCAGTTCGTGTCGCTGTTCCGCACGCGGGTCGAAACGCGGATCGAGAACCAGAACGGGCGGCTGCTCCACTCGATGGAGAAATCGATCTCGACCCAGCTACGGATGCAGCACCTTGTCGAAGGGCTGTCGGTCGTGGCGCTCAGCTACTACGCGATCAGCCTCATCGGCTACATGCTGAAAGGCGCGGAGAAGTTCGACCACGACATCTCGTCGGGCGTGATCATCGCGGTGCTGACCCCGTTTGTCGTCGCTGCGATGTGGCTGGCGATCCGGTCGATGAAACAGCGCATCCTGCACCACGACTGAGGCGGCTTACACCGCCATGTTGTCGATCAGCCGCGTCCCGCCGATGCGCGCCGCGACGAAAAGGCGGGCGTTTTCGTTCGGTTCGTCCAGCAGCTCGATCGAGGCCGCATCGCGCAGTTCGGCATAGTCGACGCTGTCGAAGCCGCCCGCCAGCAAGGCGGCGCGTAAGTCGTCCAGCACTTGCGCGGCCGCGTCGCCGTTTTCCAGCCGTTCGATCGCATCGCGCATCGCGTTCGGCAAAGTAACCGCCGCAGCGCGCTGCTGCGCCGAGAGGTAGGCATTGCGCGAGGACATGGCGAGGCCGTCCTTTTCGCGCACGATGGGTACGCCGATGATCGCCTCTGGCATCGGGGCGTAGAGATCGAGATCGCGGGCCATGCGGCGAATGACGGCAAGCTGCTGCCAGTCCTTTTCCCCGAACAGCGCGATATCGGGCGCAACCTGGTTGAACAGCTTGCACACCACGGTCGCCACGCCGTCGAAATGGCCGGGCCGGTCCGCGCCGCAAAGACCCGCGCTTACATCCTCGACCGAAATGTTCGAGGCGAAGCCTTCGGGATACATCTCGCCCACTTCAGGCGCCCAGAGCAGGTCCACGCCTTCGGAGATCAGAAGCTCGCTGTCCCGCTCCAACTGGCGGGGATAGGCGTCCAGATCCTCGTTCGGGCCGAACTGTTTCGGATTCACGAAAATCGACACCGCGACGATGTCCGCCAGTTCGCGGGCACGGCGCACCAGCGTCAGATGGCCGTCGTGAAGCGCCCCCATGGTCGGCACCAATGCCAGCCTTGCCCCCTTGCCCGCGGCGCGGCGAAGGGCGGCGGTCGTCTCCCGTAGTGGATTGAGCGCGCGGATCGTTTGCATGAACTTCAGCCCTTCCGGTAAACTGCTGCGCAAGCTGTAGCGTCCGCCCGCCGTTGGGCAACCCGGCAAACCCGGCGGCGCATCAATCACTGCGAGGACAGATGACCACACCTCACAAGATCGTGTTCGCGAACGAAAAGGGCGGAACCGGTAAATCGACCACCGCCGTCCACGTCGCGGTCGCCCTTGCCTATCAGGGCGCAAAAGTCGGCGCGATCGATCTCGATCCGCGCCAACGTACCTTCTACCGCTATTTCGAGAACCGGCTGGACACCGAGAAACGCCGCGACATTGAACTGCCCGGCGCTGCCGTAGGCGTGTTTGGCGGGCCGAGCGTCGAGGCTCTCGACGAAATGGTCGCGGAAATCAGCGAAGGGCTCGATTTCCTCATCTTCGACACGCCGGGCCGCGACGACAAATATGCGCGTCACGTCGCGACGCAGGCCGATACGCTGGTCACGCCTTTGAACGACAGTTTCGTCGACTTCGACCTTATCGGGCAGGTCGATGCGGAAACGTTCAAGGTGAAGAAGCTGTCGTTCTATGCCGAATTGATCTGGGAAACCCGCAAGAAACGCGGGATGGCCACGGTCACTGAAGGCAAGCGCGAGATGGACTGGATCGTGCTGCGCAACCGCGTACAGCACGTCGAGGCGCGCAACATGCGCCGTATCGACGAGGCCCTGACCGAATTGTCGCGCCGGGTCGGTTTCCGCGTTGCGCCGGGCCTGTCCGAACGCGTCATCTATCGCGAACTGTTTCCTTCGGGGCTGACGCTGCTCGACAAGGGGCACCTGGGCGATCTGGCCACCAGCCACCTCGTCGCGCGGCAGGAACTGCGTGCGCTGGTGAAGGGGCTGAACCTGCCGATGCCGGAAACCGCAAACGCGCAGGCCAAGGGCGATGCGGTGGATCAGGCCGCATGATGAAATTCGTCATCCTCGTCGTGGTGGCGGGGATTGCCTTCCGGATGCTTTTCGGAATCTGGCCCTGGCAGATGTGGGCCGAGTCCGAAAAGAGCCAGAAACGCGCGCAGGCCCGCACTTTGCTGGGTGTTTCGCGCGATGCGAGCGCGGAGGATATCCTTGCCGCGCATCGCCGCGCGATCAAGGACGCGCACCCCGATCGCGGCGGATCGAGCGATGCCGTTCACGCGATCGACAATGCGCGTGACTTGCTGCTGGAACAAAGTCGGCGCAAAAACGACTTATAGGGCAGAAGCATAGGGTGCAGTGTCCTGCTGCCCCGGCGCGAACCCGCGACCATCACGACCGAAAGGCCATCCATGAACCACACCTTCGATCCGACCGTCCTGCGCGAATACGACATTCGGGGTATCATCGGAGAGACTCTCGGCCCCGACGACGCACGCGCAATCGGGCGCAGCTTCGGAACGCTGCTGCGCCGGGCAGGGGGCAAGAAGGTCGCGATCGGGTATGACGGGCGCGTCTCCTCGCCCATGCTGGAGCATGCGCTGTGCGAGGGGCTGACCTCTACTGGGTGCGACGTCGTGCGCGTCGGCATGGGGCCGACGCCCATGCTCTATTACGCCGAAGCCTCAGCCGAAGATGTGGATGGCGGCATTCAGATAACTGGCAGCCACAATCCCCCCAATTACAACGGTTTCAAAATGGTATTTCAGGGTCGGCCGTTCTTTGGGGCCGACATCCTCGAGATCGGGACAATGGCCGCGGCCGGTGACTGGCTTGACGGGTCCGGTTCGGTCGAGACCCGGGAGATCATGGCCGAATATATCGAGAGACTCCTCGAACCCATCGCCGGGCTGGACGCTGCCGGGAAGGATCGGCTGTCCACTCTTCGGATCGGTTGGGACGCGGGGAACGGCGCGGCGGGGCCGGCAATCGAACGGCTGGTCCCCAAGCTCCCAGGGGAGCACTTTACCCTCTTCACCGATGTCGACGGGAATTTTCCTAATCATCATCCTGACCCAACCGAGGAGAAGAATCTCGCCGATCTCAGGGCCCTTGTCGCGGAGAAGCATCTCGACTTCGGACTGGCTTTCGACGGCGACGGCGACCGTATCGGTGCGATCGACGGGAAAGGGCGCGTCATTTGGGGCGACCAGCTCCTGATGATTTACGCCGAGGATCTCCTCAAACTCGTCCCCGGCTCCACCATCATAGCGGACGTCAAGGCCAGCCGGGCGCTCTACGACCAGATTGCCGAGCATGGCGGCAAGCCGCTAATGTGGAAGACCGGCCACTCGCTGATTAAGTCCAAAATGAAGGAGACGGGTGCGCCGCTGGCCGGAGAGATGAGCGGGCACGTATTCTTCAAGCACGAATACTACGGTTTCGACGATGCGCTCTACGCAGGCGTGCGCCTGCTCGTGGCGAGCGCGCGGCTGGGCAAGTCGGTGACGCAGCTGCGCGGCGACATGCCCGACATGATCAACACGCCGGAAATGCGCTTCCAGGTGGACGAGAGCCGCAAGTTCGCGGTAATCGACGAGGTGAAGGAGCGACTGGCCGATAGCCCCGACGACGTCAACGACACTGACGGCGTTCGCGTTACGAACGACGACGGCTGGTGGCTGCTGCGCGCATCGAACACGCAGGACGTTCTGGTCGCCCGCGCGGAAAGCGACAGTGAGGCGGGGCTTGAACGCCTGATGGCGCAGATCGACGATCAGCTGGCGCTTTCGGGCCTGAAACGCGGCCCGCAGGCCTCTCACTGATATCGTTCACAAATCAGGGGGCCTGAATGGTGATTCGGGCTTGTGGCGGTCTCGCTTGACAGGACAGGGGCGATTCAAAGCCCAAAAAGTCAGTATGTTGGAACAAGATGAAAAATGATTCATGTTCTAAGTGACTGATCGGGAACGCTTATTGACATCGTTGCAAAAAACGAAAGTCCGGTAGCTATTTTTGCAGTTGCGAGAAGGCTCGCTGCAGTGCACAAAGATCCTGCCTTTCAGGCATCCTCTCCCAAAACTTCATGGCCCGGTCGGCTTGTCCACCGGGCCTTTTTCTTTGCCTGCAAACCTTTGCGGCACTGATTTCCCCCTTCGTTCGTTAAGGTGGGACGATGGCGATTCCCGAAAGCATAGAAGCATGGTTCGAAGGCCGTGGCTGGCGTATCCGCCGGCACCAAGCCGAAATGCTCGATGCCGACGATGCGGGGCAGAGCGCGCTGCTGACCGCCGATACCGGCGCGGGCAAGACGTTGGCGGGTTTTCTGCCGACGCTGGCAGCCTTCACGCCCGAAAGGCTGGATGGCGCCGCGCCCGATGACGGGCTGCATACGCTTTACGTCTCGCCGCTCAAGGCGCTTGCCACCGACGTTCGTCGCAACCTGCTTGTCCCGATCGAGGAGATGGAACTACCCATCCGGGTAGAGAGCCGGACCGGCGACACGCCATCGCAGCGCAAGGCGCGCCAGCGGGCCAAGCCGCCGCACGTCCTGTTGACGACACCGGAATCCCTGTCGCTGCTCCTGTCCTATCCTGAAAGCTTCGTAATGTTCGCGGGGCTGAAGCGCATCGTCATCGACGAGATTCACGCCTTTGCCACCGGCAAACGCGGAGACCTGCTTGCGCTGGCGCTCGCAAGACTGGAAGCGATCGCACCGGACATGCGCCGTATCGGGCTCTCTGCGACGGTCTCCGATCCCGAGCAATATCGCGAATGGCTGGCCCCTTGGGGCGACATCGACGCTGTCAGCCAAGTGATCGGCGAGCCTGGCGCGGAGCCTGTGATCGAGATCCTTCTGCCCGAGGGAGAGCGCATTCCCTGGGGTGGGCACGCGGCGGCTTGGGCCGTGCCGCAACTTTACGAAGAGATCCGCCGTAACCGGACCACGCTGATCTTCACCAACACGCGCTTTCTGGCCGAATACATCTTCCAGCTGCTTTGGGACGTGAATGAGGATGTCCTTCCGATCGGCATTCACCACGGCTCGCTTTCGGTAGAGGCACGCCGCAAGGTCGAGGGGGCCATGGCGCGCGGTGAGCTGCGCGCGCTTGTCGCGACGGCCAGTCTCGATCTTGGAGTGGACTGGGGCGATATTGACTGCGTTGTCCAGATGGGCGCACCCAAAGGCTCCTCGCGCCTGTTGCAGCGCGTGGGGCGCGCCAATCACCGGCTCGACCAGCCGAGCCGCGCGATTCTCGTCCCCGGCAACCGGTTCGAGTTCCTCGAGGCGCAGGCGGCCAAGGACGCGGTCGAGGAAGGCGTGCGCGATGGTGAGGATTTCCGCCCCGGCAGCCTCGATGTCCTCGCCCAGCACGTGATGGGCTGCGCCTGTGCGGCGCCGTTTCGTGAAACGGACCTGCTGCGCGAGATACGCTCGTGCCACCCCTATGCCTGGGTGGACGAAACTCTGTTCGACCGCGTCGTCAATTTCGTGGCCGACGGCGGTTATGCCCTGCGCGCCTATGATCGGTTCAAACGCATCACGCGTGAGCCAGACGGGGAAGGCGGTTTCGTCTGGCGCCTGACGCACCCCGAACAGGCCGCGCGGCACCGGCTGAATGCGGGTATCATTATCGATGGCGAGATGCTGACCGTGCGGTTTCGCAACGGGCGCTCTCTAGGCAAGGTTGAGGAACGCTTTGCCGCCGCCCTTCGCCCCGGCGACACGTTCCAGTTCGCGGGCATAAGCCTTGAGGTCGAAAGCCTGAAGGAGAGCGAAGTGATCGTTCGCGGCTCCAAGAAGTCGGTGATGATCCCGTCCTATGGCGGTGCACGCATGCCGCTTACGACCCATCTCGCGGATCGCGTGCGCGAAATGCTGGTCGACCGGCCGGGGTGGTCGCGGTTCCCGGATGACGTGCGCGAGTGGCTGGAAGTGCAGGACTGGCGTTCGCACCTGCCGGAGCCGGACGAGCTGCTGGTCGAAAGCTTCCCCCACGCCAAGCGCGAGTACAGCGTGTTCTATACGTTCGAGGGCTGGAACGCGAATCAGTCGCTGGGTATGCTCATCACGCGGCGGATGGAGGACAGGGGGCTGTCGCCGTTGGGCTTCGTGGCGAACGACTATTCGCTCGCGGTCTGGGGGCTGAAACCGATCGAGGACCCGGCGTCGATTCTATCGCCCGACATCCTTGCCCACGAATTCGTCGACTGGGTTCAGGAATCGCACCTGCTGCGCCGCGCATTCAGGGAAGCCGCCGTGATCGGCGGGCTGGTCGAACGCCAGCAGCCGGGAAAGCGCAAGACCGGCAAGCAGGTCACTTTTTCGACCGACCTGATCTACGATGTGCTGAAGAAGTACGAACCGAACCATGTCCTGATCGAAGCCGCCTGGGCCGAAGCGCGGACGCGGATGACCGATATCGGCAGGCTGGCGGGCGTGCTCGACCGCGCGGCGGAGCAGACCGTCCACGTGCAGCTTGAACGGGTGAGTCCCTTGGCCGTACCGGTCATGGTCGTCATCGGTCGCGAGACTCTTCCCGCAGGCTCTGCCGATGACGAACTGTTGCTGGAGGCCGAGACGCTTGGCGGTGTCGCCATGCGTCCCGACGATCCGGTCCGCGGATAGCCTTCGAGGCTAGTTGGCGCTCACCATTGCGTTGACGCCCTTGGGTCCGCTTTCGAACTCACGAAAGCGTTCATTGCCGACAAAGCCGAATTTCGTCGCGCCCGACTGTCGTATGGTGCGCAGCACCTTGGCCGACGCGTCATAGCTTGCGGCCTCGGCCGGTTCGAACTGAAGTTCGGGTTCGGGGTTGAGCAGGAGCGACTGGTCGATCGTCGCGGCAAGACCCTCGCGGGTTACTTCGGTGCCGTTCCACAGGATCCGGTCGTCACTGGTCAGCACGACCTTGTTCTTTACCGGTGACAAGGGACCGATAACGGGGGCGCTCTTCCCCGGCAGGTCGATCGGTACCTGGTGTGTCGCGATGGGAATCGTGATGATGAACATGATGAGGAGGACGAGCATGACGTCGATAAGAGGCGTCGTGTTCATTTCCATCATCGGTTGCGAGTCGGCATTCAGGCTCAGGGCCATGGTCTCACTCCCACTCTTGCTGGACGGGAATCGTACCACCGAATTGCCGATCTGTGAAAAACACCTGTTATGAAACGAAAAAGGGCGGACCTTGCGGCCCGCCCCTGATCTGGTTTCCCCTTGTGCTTCCCTTACCGGGTGCTTGTCGTGGGGTTCACGCCCTTGGGGCCTGCTTCGAATTCACGGAACTGTTCGTTACCGACGAATCCGAACTTGGTAGCGCCCGAGCTCTTGATGATCCGCAGGACCGAAGCCGAGAGGTCATAGCTCGCGAATTCTTCCGGCTGGAACTGGAGTTCCGGTTCGACCGGAAGCGCCAGCGACTGCTGAAGCGTTGCGACGAACTGGCCTTCGTTCAGCGGAGTGCCGTTCCAGAGGATCTGGCCGTCCTGCGTGAGCACGACCTTGTTCTTGATCGGGTTCACATCGACGTTCGAGGGAACGTCGCTGGGAGCCGGGAGATCGATGTTGACCGCGTGAGTCGCGACCGGGATCGTGATGATGAACATGATGAGGAGAACGAGCATGACGTCGATAAGCGGCGTCGTGTTCATTTCCATCATCGGCGAGCCATCATCGCTGCCGCCTGACATTGCCATTGAATGTCTCCTTTATCTTGCTTGCCGCGATCAGGCGTTCGGATCGACCGGGGTCGAAATGAAGCCCACCGTCGGGTAGCCCGCGGACTGGATCTGATAGATCGTGCCGGCAACACACTTCCACGGCGTGTTGACGTCGCCGCGGATGTGAACCTGCGGAATCTTGTCCGGATCGTCGACCAAAGCATCGGGGCCGCCTGCACGTTCGATGATCGCGTCAAGGCGATTGAACGAACGGTCATAGAGTTCTTCCGAACTCACCGGAGTTGCGCCCAGGTAGATGCGGCACTGGCCATCGCGGCTGGCACCGGAATAACCCGGTTCGCCGGGGCTGATGCCATTGGCATCCGTGGCGCTGATCGACACAACCAGGTTCTCGACCTTGTCCTTGGATTCCTCGGACGCGAACACGGGCATCTTCATCTGCTCGATCGACTGGATCGCGACCGGAACCGCGATCAGGAAGATGATGAGCAGCACCAGCATCACGTCGACGAGCGGCGTGGTGTTGATGTCGGACATCGGGGCTTCGTCGCCACCGGATCCCATCGCTATCGCCATATTCTCATCCTATCTCGTAATTGCTCTTGCGACTGCCCGGAGCATTCCGGGCCGACTTCCCGCGGGGCGGGAAATCCGTGCCTGGCGAGGCGAACCCCGCCAGGCGGAACGGATGCTTACTTCTTGACCTGTGCGCCGGCAGCGGTGGTCGCCGGAGCAGGCTTCTTGGCAGGAGCAGCAGCAACGGCCGGCTTCACGGCGCCCTTCGAGTTGATGTTCGCGAGAACGTCAGTCGAGAAGCCCGAGAGCTGCGCAGCGATCTTCTTGTTGCGAGCCTGCAGGTAGTTGTAGGCAAGCACGGCCGGAACTGCGACGAGCAGGCCAAGCGCGGTCATGATCAGTGCTTCACCGACCGGACCTGCGACCTTGTCGATCGAGGCCGAACCGGCGATGCCGATGGCGATCAGTGCGCGGTAGATACCGACAACCGTACCGAACAGACCGATGAACGGCGACGTCGCACCGACGGTTGCAAGGAACGGCAGACCGCCAGCGAGCTTGGCGTTAATGGCAGCTTCCGAACGAGCGAGCGAGCCGTGGAGCCAGTCGTGGGCTTCGAGGCTGTCGGTCATCTTGGCGTGCTGTTCTTCGGCGGCGATGCCGTCGTCGACGATCTGGCGATAGGCCGAGTTCTTTTCGAGCTTCGTTGCGCCTTCACGCAGCGAACCTGCACGCCAGAACGAAGTGCGGACTTCGTTGCCCTGACGCAGGATCTTGTTCTGTTCGATCCACTTGACGAAGAGGATGTAGAACGAGCCGAACGACATGACGCCAAGGATGGCAACAGTGGCGTAGGCGATGAAACCGCCCTGTTCCAGAGCTTCGGCGAAACCGAATTTGTTCTGCGGGGCCTCGGCGGCCGCGGCCATGATTTCGATGAGCATTACGGGATATCCTTCAACAAAATTGGCTTGATAGCTTTAAATTCGTGGGGTGGTGGCGGGCCCGAGGGATTGGGCCCGCACCGTTATCAGTTGAGCTGGTAGACGATCGTAGTGCTCCACTGCGACGTGATCGGGTTGCCGGCGTCGTTGAGAGCCGGGTTGAACCGGGCGTAGCGACGCATACCGTCACAGGCGCCTTCGTCGAGCGAGCTGGAGCCGCTGGAGCTGGTGATCGAGCAACCGCTTACGCGGCCGTCGGTGCCGATGGTGACGCGGACGCCGACGCGGCCTTCCTCGTCATTGCGAAGCGCACGGCTCGGGTATGCTTCCTGAATACGGCGGGCCCAGCGGGACTGACCGTCAGGCGACACGCCACGGGCCTTCGAAGGCTGCGCGGGCGGCGGCGGCGGAGCCGGCGGCGGGACCTGCAGCACGGGCGGAGCCGGCGGCGGGATGTTGGGGATCGTCTGGATCTGCGGAGCAGGCCGCGTGATCGAGACGGCCGGCGGCGGAGCCACGGGCGGCGGCGGCTGCACTGGCACATTGTCGGGCGGCGGCGGCGGCGGCGGTGGCGGCGGCGGCGGCGGCTCGGAAATGTTAACCGCAGTCACTGTCTCTTTCACCTTCTCGATCGCCTCGTAGGCGAGTCCGGTGACAAGAGCATAGAGAACCGCGATGTGAATCAGCGCAACGATGATAATCGCGGTAACCTTGCTACCGCTCATCTGTTGGTCAGCGTAGGCCATTCAGACGGATCACTCCAATAAACTTACAGGCTTGCCCTTGCAGGCGCACCCTCACAAACGCACGATCCGGCACAGCCGATGCCGAACCGTATCGCCCCAATTTTTTTCCACCCTGCCGGAAGTTCCGGATTGCACACTGCCGGTAAGGTTTTTTGACCGCATAGCGAAAAAACTCACCGTTGAACGCGCATTCGAATGTGGCCGGGTCAGTGCCCAGCCTCTTTTTTTTGGATTGTTAGCGGGCTTGGGCCCTACGTGCAATTGCTTTGTCGATTAAGGACCGATTCACGAACTTTCTCGTTTCATGGAATTGGTTGTGCAATTTGCAGCGCGCCGCAGTCTCCCGAAGGAATGCATGCGGCCGACCTATGACAATGGCGAGGTAAGAATTCGATGGTGAAGGCACGCAAACTGGTTCCGGTTCTGGCCGCCGCGATGCTGGCAGGGGCAGGTGCGGGCGCCTTCGTGCCGGTGGCGGCAAGTGCGCAAGGGACTGTCGATTCGCAGGCGCTGATGCCTTATGCCGACCTCGCCGATCTGGCCGATGCGGCGCAGCTGGTTGCCGTCGTCACCGTCAAGAAGGCGGTCGAGCTCGACGCCGACCGCACCGGACCTGTCCGCAACGGCTGGACCCGCGCCTATGTCGAGGCCGACACGAAAAGCCTGCTTTCGGGGAATGCTCCGATCGGGGCCAAGGTGAAGTACCTCGCCGACATTCCCCTGGACGCAAAGGGCCGCATGGCGAAGATCAAGAAGCGCGACATGGTGCTGTTCGCCCGCCCCGTCGCGGGCAAGCCCGGCGAGGTCCAGCTGGTCGCGCCTGACGCGCAAGTGCCGATCGAGATCGTCGGTGATACCCGCCTGCGTACGCTTCTGGGCGAGCTTGTCACCCCCGATGGCGCGCCTGTCGTGACGGGTGTTCGCGACGCGCTGCATACGCCGGGCAACCTTGCCGGTGAGGGAGAGACGCAGATCTTTCTGAAGACAGAGGACGACTCGCCTGCCTCGATCGCCGTAATCCGCAGCCCCAACCACCCCGTCCGCTGGGGTTTGTCGACGGGCGAACTGGTCAATCCCGATGCCCGCCCGCCTGCGAAGGGTACGCTGGCGTGGTATCGTCTGGCCTGCGCGCTTCCGGCACAGCTTCCGGCATCGGCCCAGATCGCGACCGATCCGTCGCTGCGCCGTGCGGCCGCGCAGGACTACGCCGTCGTCATCGAACAACTGGGCAACTGCGGGCGCAAGCGCGTCTTCTGACCTTGCCTGCGCCAAACCCCACCCCTGCGCCGAAACCCGCGCCATTTCGTTGCGCGTGAGAGCCGGTTCGTGACCATTTAGTTGCGCTAGCCTCTGGCCAATCGCGTCGCTGTCGCTTAACGGGCGCGGCGAACAGCGAAAGACGAGACCGTGAGCGAAGCGATGAAGACCGAGCCCCTGCGCCTGGCCCTGGCGGGCCTTGGAACCGTCGGTGCAGGCGTGATCCGCCTCATCGAGACCAATGCCGACCTGATCGAGCGGCGCTGCGGGCGTCCCTTGCGAATCGTCGCCGTCAGCGCGCGCGACCGCGGCAAGGATCGCGGCGTCGACTTGTCTGGCTATGCCTGGGAAGACGACATGACCGCGCTGCCCGAGCGTGACGATGTCGACGTTATTGTCGAACTGGTCGGCGGGTCGGACGGTCCGGCGCTGACCCTGGCGCGCAAGGCGGTCGCCAATGGCAAGGCCTTCGTTACTGCCAACAAGGCGATGATCGCGCATCATGGTCTGGGTCTTGCGCGCGATGCGGAAAGCGCTGGCGTGCCGGTACGTTTCGAGGCGGCGGTCGCGGGCGGCATTCCCGTCATCAAGGGCCTGCGCGAAGGCGCGGCCGCGAACGAGATCGAGCGCGTCTACGGCATCCTCAACGGCACCTGCAATTACATCCTCTCCACCATGGAGGACACGGGCGCCGACTTCTCCAAGGTCCTCGCCGAGGCGCAGGCCATGGGATATGCGGAGGCGGACCCCACGTTCGACATCGACGGTATCGATGCCGCGCACAAGCTGTCGATCCTTGCCTCCATCGCGTTCGGAACCGAACTCGATTTCGCGGCTGTAACCACCGACGGCATCCGCCGCGTTCTGGCTTCTGACATCGCACAGGCCGATTCGCTGGGCTATGTCATCCGCCTGCTCGGCATGGCGCGGGTAGAGCCGAGCGCCGACGGCGTGAAGCACTTGTTCCAGCGCGTACACCCCTATCTCGTGCCCAAGGACCACCCGCTTGCCCATGTCGATGGCGCGACGAACGCGGTCGTCGCCGAAGGCAATTTCGTGGGCCGGCTTCTGTTCCAGGGGGCGGGCGCCGGTGACGGACCCACGGCCAGCGCGGTCGTTGCCGACATCATCGACATTGCGCGTCTGTGGGAGAGCGAGAACGAAATCGATCCGCCGTTCTCGATCCCCGTCAGCGAACTGGACGCCAATGTCCCTGCCGAAACCGGCAACCACAGGGGCAAGGCCTACTTGCGCTTCATGGTCAACGATCGTCCGGGCGTGCTGGCCGAACTGACCGCCGCGATGCGCGATGCCAATGTCTCGATCGAGAGCCTGATCCAGAAGGGCGCCAAGGATTCGGGCTCCGACGACGGGTCGGTCATGGTCGCCATGGTCACGCACGAAGGCGAGGAGGGCTGCGTCACCCGCGCGCTGGAACTTCTGGCCGACAGCGACAGCATCACGGCAGAGCCGCTGGTGATGCACATCCTTCGCCAGTAGGTACCGTATTGCCGCGAGGCTGCAACACACCGCACCTATCCGCGGCGGCGATGCAGCGACGCGATCGTCTCGACATTGCGGGGGGCTGCGGCTAGTCCCTTCGCAACTGCAAAATTGCCAACGATCCTTCCGGGGGAAAAGAATTGCCTAAAGCCAGTGACGTCCTCGATCGCGTCCTCGTCCTCGAAATGGTCCGCGTGACCGAAGCGGCGGCCATCGCGGCCTCCTACCTCATCGGTCGCGGCGACGAGAAGGCGGCAGACGCTGCCGCCGTCGAAGCGATGCGCAAGGCATTCGACGAACTTTACATGGACGGCACTGTCGTCATCGGCGAGGGCGAGCGTGACGAGGCCCCGATGCTCTACATCGGCGAAAAGGTCGGCGGCGCGATCGGCAAGGGCCCGAAGATCGACATCGCGCTCGACCCGCTGGAAGGCACGACGATCACCGCCAAGGCCGGCCCCAATGCGCTGGCCGTTCTGGCCGCCGCCGAAGAAGGGTGCCTGCTGAATGCGCCCGACGTCTACATGCAGAAGATCGCGATCGGCCCCGGCTATCCCGAAGGCACGATCGACCTGACCAAGAGCGCCAGTGACAACGTGCGTTCGCTGGCCGCGGCCAAGGGTGTCGAACCGCACCAGATCATCGCTTGCGTGCTGGATCGTCCGCGCCATGCCGAAATGATCGCCGAACTGCGCGAACTGGGCTGCGGCATCGTGCTGATCCCCGACGGCGACGTTGCGGGCGTTATCGCCACCACCGATCCCGAAACGACGATCGACATCTACATGGGTTCGGGCGGTGCGCCGGAAGGCGTTCTGGCCTGCGCGGCGCTGCGCTGTGTCGGCGGCCAGTTCCAGGGCAAGCTGCTGTTCCGCAACGACGATGAACGCGCCCGTGCGCGCAAGTGGGGCATCGAGGATCTCGATCGGATCTACAATCTCAGCGATCTGGCCAAGGGCGACTGCATCTTTGCCGCGACCGGCGTGACCGACGGTTCGCTGCTCGACGGCGTGAAGCATCTGAAGGGCGGCAAGTTCACGACCGAGAGCGTCGTGATGCGCGCCTCCTCGGGCACGGTCCGCTGGGTCCGCGGCGAGCACCACACCGGCGACTGAAGGCATTATCGGGAAGCGGGCGTGAGCGAGGAGATCCTCACGCTTGTCCCCGATGCCGAAGTGGCGCGGCACCGCGCCGACGCGGCGTTCGAGACGATCGCCGCGCACTTGCGCGCGGTCCTGCCCGTTACGTGTGAGATCCACCACGTCGGCGCGACTTCGGTGCCCGGCTGTCTCGGCAAGGGCGATCTTGACATCAATGTGCGCGCGCCCCGCGCCGATTACGCCGGGGCCGAAGCCACGCTGGCCGCGCTCTATCCCCGTAACGACGACAATGCCTCGCTTGAGGACATGGCATCGTTCGAGGACGGCACCTGCGATCCGCCGCTGGGTGTGCAGCTGACCATTGCGGGCGGCAAGTGGGACGTGTTCACCGCATTCCGCGACGCGCTTTGCGCCGATGATGTCCTGGTCGGCGAATACAACGCGATCAAGCGCCGATTCGACGGCAAGGACATGGAGGCATACCGCGCTGCCAAGGCTGACTTTGCCGACTACGTCTTGGCGCGGGCAGGCCGCTAGGTGGGCAAAATGCCGCCTTCGTCCACCGGTTGGGCCCTTGGCATTGTTGCATTTGCGGGACTCCCCGCTAAGGCCCGTCGCGACGGGAATCGGGACATTTCGGGAGTCGTTTGATGAAGATCATGTCGGGCAATGCCAACCTGCCGCTGGCACGCGCCATTGCAGCCTACCTTGAAATTCCGCTGACGGACGCATCGGTGCGCCGCTTCGCGGACGAGGAAATCTTCATCGAGATCCACGAGAACGTGCGCGGCGAGGACGTTTTCATCGTCCAGTCGACGAGCTTTCCGGCCAACGACAATCTGATGGAACTGCTGATCGGCATCGATGCGCTGAAGCGCGCGTCTGCCAAGCGCATCACGGCCGTCGTTCCCTACTTCGGTTACGCCCGCCAGGACCGTAAGCCCGGTCCGCGCACGCCGATTTCGGCCAAGCTGGTCGCCGACATCATCACCCGCGCCGGTGCCGACCGTGTTCTGGCCGTCGACCTGCACGCAGGGCAGATCCAGGGCTTTTTCGACATCCCGACCGACAACCTTTACGCCGCGCCCGCGATGGCGGCCGACATCCAGGCCCGCTACGGCGATCAGGAACTGATGGTCGTCTCGCCCGACGTCGGCGGTGTCGTCCGCGCCCGCGCGCTGGCCAAGCGTCTCGACAATGCGCCGCTGGCCATCGTCGACAAGCGCCGCGACCGTCCCGGCGAATCGGAAGTCATGAACATTATTGGCGACGTATCAGGCCGTCACTGCATCCTGATCGACGACATCATCGATTCGGGCGGCACGCTGTGCAACGCGGCGCAGGCCCTTCTGGACCAGGGTGCCAAGTCGGTTGTCGCCTACATCACCCACGGCGTGCTTTCGGGCGGCGCGGTGGCCAAGGTGTCGAACTCGGCGCTGACCGAACTGGTCATCACCGACACGATCCAGCCGACCGAGGCGGCCAAGGAATCGGACAAGATCCGCGTCCTTTCGATCGCGACGCTGATTGGCGAAGCCATTCGCCGTATTGCCGACGAAAGCTCGGTTTCCTCGCTCTTCGATTGAGGATAGCCTCTCCCTTTCCTTGGGAAGGGGAGAGTTCCATGAAAAAGGCAATCGGGCAGGTCTGCCTTGCCGCGGCGGCGCTTTGCGCGTCGCCCGCTCTGGCGCATGATGATTTGACGGGGGGTGACCACGAAATGCCCGCCGGTTCGAACGAGATGCTGCGCGCCCCGCTGTCGGGCGCGCCCGATCTCGAAGTCATCATCTCGGACGTGGTGATCCCCGCTGGCGCGCAGGTGCCGCGCCATTATCACCCCGGCGAGGAGTTCCTCTACGTGATCGAGGGGAGCGCGACCCATGTCGAGGAAGGCCAGCCGGACCGCCCTTTGAACGTGGGCGACAGCTACGTCATCGCCCCGCGCCGCATCCACGAACCGATTGGCGGGCCGGAGGGCGCGCGGGCCATCGTCTTCCGCGTCCACGTGAAGGACCAGCCCGAACGCGTGCTAGTCCCGCGCGAGGAAGCGAGCGTGCCCGCCGAATAGCGCCGCAATTCGCTTGACCGGCGCGCGCGCTGCGGCAAGTGCGGACGACATGGATCTGAAAGACGACATCGCACTCGCGCAGCGCCTCGCCGATGCGGCTGGCAATGCCATCCGTCCGCACTTTCGCAAGATCGTCGGCCCCGAACGCAAGGGCGATGCCTCGCCCGTAACGGTCGCCGACCGCGAGGCGGAAAAGGCGATGCGCGCGATTCTTGGCACGGCGCGGCCCGAAGACGGCATCATCGGCGAGGAATACGGAAACGAGCGCGGCGAAGCGCGCCGCCAGTGGGTCCTCGATCCCATCGACGGGACGGCGGGTTTCCTTGCGGGCCGCCCGATCTTTGGCACGCTGATCGCGCTTATGGTCGACGGTTGGCCGGTGCTGGGCGTGATCGACCAGCCGATCGCCGGCGAACGCTGGGTCGGCGCCGCGGGGCTGCCGACGCTGCTGAATGGAGAGGAAGTGCGCTGCCGCCCGTGCCGCGAACTCTCCGACGCGACGCTTGCCACGACCGGCCCCCACTACTTCGACGATCACCAAGGCGAACATTTCATGGGCCTTGCAGCCAAGACCGACCATCGCCGCATGGTCATGGGCGGCGACTGCTATAACTATGCCATGCTCGCCTCGGGCCAGCTCGACATCGTGTGCGAAGCGGGGCTGAAGCTGTATGACTATGCCGCGCTGATCCCCGTGGTCGAAGGCGCGGGCGGAACTATGGCCGACTGGAACGGCGAACCGCTTCACGCAGGAAGCGATGGCCACGTCATCGCGCTTGGCGATCCGGCACGGCTCGACGACGTGGTCGAGGCGCTGGCCTGTCATCACTGAGCCTTCCGAATGCGTAAAAAGCTCTTCCTCTACGGCACGCTGATGGGCCATGCCGACACGCCGATGGCGCACTTCGTTCAGGAACGCGTCGTGTCCTCGCTGGAGGCCGATGCGCCGGGGAAGCTGCTCGCCATTCCCTCGGCAAGGGGCTGGTTCCCCGCGCTCGTTCCGGGGCAGGGGCGGGTGAAGGGCGTGCTCGCCGACCTTGAACTGACGCGGGCCGATCTCATGAAGCTCGACCGGTACGAAGGCCGCGAATATCGCCGCATCGTCCTGCGCGTGCGGACTTCGGAAGGGATGTCTTCGGCGCAAGGATGGGTCTGGACCGTTCCGCCGTCTGAGGAATCGGTGCTGATCGAAGGCGACGACTTCATGGCATGGCTGAAGAAGACCGGCCTGCCGATCCTTTCCCAGCGCAACGGCACCTGATCGCGTTCCCCGCGTTATGGGGGCATGACCGACAAGACCGAAAAGAACACGCCCGCCGTCGTCATCACCGGTGGCGGGGCAGGCATAGGCCGCGGCACTGCGCTGCATTTCGCGGGCAGGGGCTGGAAAGTCGCCGCGCTAGACAAGGACGCAAAGGCGCTGGCCGAACTCTTGGCGCTGCTGCCCAAAGGCCGGCTGCTTGCGATCGAGTGCGATGTCGGCAAGGAGGACCCGGTGAGGGACGCGTTCGAGAGCATCGCGGATTGGACCGACGGTCTCGACCTCCTCGTCAACAATGCAGGGATCGCGAACCCGAAATCCGGCCCGCTGGAAGACCTGACGCTGGAGGCGTGGCAGGGCTGGATCGACGCCAGCCTGACGTCGGCTTTCCTGTGCAGCCGCGCCGCTGTCGCCATGCTGAGGAAGCGCGCGCCTGCCGCTATCGTCAACGTCACGTCCAGCCGCGCGCTTCAGTCCGAGCCGGAGACTTACGGCTATGCCGCGGCCAAGGGCGGGCTCTTCGCGCTGACCCATGCGATGGCGGTGACGCTTGGCCCCGATATCCGCGTCAACGCCGTCGCGCCCGGATGGATCGAGACCGGACCTTGGCAGAAGGAAGCGGATCGCACCGACCCCGACCATTCGAAGCGCGCGAAGGAACAGCACCTCGTGGGCCGAATCGGCCGTGTCGAGGATATTGCCGAGGCGATCGACTGGCTCGCAGGCGAGAAATCGGGTTTCGTGACGGGCCAGCAGCTTGTCGTCGATGGCGGGATGACCCGGCTCATGCAGTACGATGCCTGATTTATTTGCGCAGATGCAGCACGCGTTAGGCGAAACTTAACCCTGCGCGCGCAAGGTGATTTCGACCTGCAAGGAGGGCATGGGGTCGAAGTCGCATGATGGTATCGTTCTATAAATCTCTTGTGCCGGGCGCGCTCTTTTCGTGGATCGTGTCGATGGTGCTCATGAACGGCGGCACGACCGGCGGTGCACTCTACGTGCATCGTCTCACCGTATATTCGGTTGCGTTCCCTTTTTCGTGGATGCTGTTCATCGGCGGCACGGGGCTTGCGTGGTTCATCCTCTATTCGATGGATTAGGGCGCGCTACCCACACAGCGCTTGCCAAACCGCGCCGCGTTCTGTAGGCGCGCGCACTTCAACGACACGTGATTCAACCGCCGGCCTGGCTAATAGGGCTGCCAGGGCTGGTTCGGACGTGTCTTCTGACAAGGAGATGAAAATGCCCAAGCTCAAGACGAAGAGCGGTGTGAAGAAGCGCTTCAAGATCACCGCCAACGGCAAGGTCAAGCACGGCGTCGCCGGCAAGCGCCACCGCCTCATCAGCCACAACGGCAAGTACATCCGCCAGAACCGCGGCACCACCGTGATCAGCGACGCAGACGCGAAGACGATCAAGAAGTGGGCGCCCTACGGGCTGAACTGAGGAGTAGCGACACATGGCACGCATCAAGAGGGGTGTTACCACCCGCACCAAGCACAAGCGTCTTCTGGATCAGGCCAAGGGTTACCGCGGCCGCCGCAAGAACACGATCCGCGTCGCTCGCCAGGCCGTCGAAAAGGCCGGTCAGTACGCGTATCGCGACCGCAAGGTTAAGAAGCGGAACTTCCGCGCCCTGTGGATCCAGCGCATCAACGCCGCTGTCCGCGCCGAAGGCCTGACCTACTCGCAGTTCATGCACGGCGCGAAGCTCGCCGGCATCGAACTGGACCGCAAGGTCATGGCCGACCTCGCGATGAACGAAAGCGCCGCTTTCGGTGCGATCATCGCCCAGGCCAAGCAGGCTCTGCCTGCTTAATCGGGTCAATCCCAAGAAGGTTCTTTCGGCCTGATCGGCTGAAAGCACTTTCGGGTACGAAAAAGCCCGCCGGTTCCATGATGGAGCCGGCGGGCTTTTCGCATTCTGGCCGCTGGATCAGTCTCGCATCGATGCGGGCACCTTGCCGCCGTTCCTGGCAAGGCCGTTCATCACCGCCTTGTGCAGGGCGATGTTCTCTTCGGCGTTCCCCGAATAGTCGGTGTCGCCCAGTTCGTGGGCCAGTTCCTTGCGGTTCTCGTAGCTGGGATCGATGCCGACCAGCTTCATCAGGTCGACGATCGAGGTTCGCCAGTTAAGCCGGTCTGCTCCGTCCATTGATGCGAGTTGCTTCTCGACATCGACGTCGGACATCACGCCGCCATTGCTGGTCGTCGCCGTAGGCGAAGGCATGCCGCCCGGAGGTGTCGGGCGAAGATTGCCATCCGGGCTGACGGTCTTGCCGTCGACGCTGATCTGCACGTCGTGGTCGGCTTTCTTCTTGCCGAAGATGGCATCCTTGATCTTGCCGAAAATGCTCATGAAACTGGTTCCTGTCTCGCTCGGCCCGCAGCGGCGGGCGCGTCGTTGCAGGGTCAGCGGTCGAAAGCGCGAACGGTTCCGGCAAAAGCGGCAAGTGGTGGGCAGCGTGCGGGCGGGGACTAGGCGCGCCGCGAACAGGGAGCTAAGGATCGCGACGTGAGCGACATTGCCCTCTCCCTCCTCGTCCTTGGCGCCATCGCGATGTGCGTGGGAGCGTGGCTTGCCTGGAATAAGGGCGATCGCAAGCGCGCCGGGCTGATGCTCGTGCTCGCCGTGATCATGGCGCTCAACGTCGGGATATGGACGATCCCCGGCCCGTCGGATACGACGCTGGCCGAAGAGGCGCGGAACTAGACCTTAACGTCCATCCCGCCCTTGAAGAGGGCCAGCGCGCGGCCTTGTACCGGCTGCTTGTCGAAAGGCGTGTTGCCCGCCTGCGCTTCCATACGGTCCGAATCGACGATCCACGGACGGTCGGGATCGACGATCGCGATGTCGGCCTCGAGACCTGCTTCCAGACGCCCCGCCGGAACGCCCAGAATCTTCGCCGGATTGACGCAGAGTAGCTGCGCCATGCGCGTCATGTCGATCACGCCGTCGCGCACCAGTTGCAGCGTCAGCGGGAGCAGCGTTTCGGCGCCTGCCATGCCCGGTGCGGCATCGGCAAACGGCAGGCGCTTGTCCTCGGGCCCGCGCGGGTCGTGCCCGCTCGCGACCACGTCGATGGTGCCGTCTGCAAGAGCCGCCAACACGGCCCGACGGTCGCTTTCGGCGCGCAGTGGCGGGGAGAGGCGGGCGAACGTCAGGAAGCCGTTCACCGCGATGTCGGACAGCATGAAGTGCGCAGGCGTAACCCCGCAAGTCACGCGCACGCCGCGATCCTTGGCTTTGCGCACGATGTCGAGCGCGGCGGCAGTCGTGACCTGCCGGATATGCAGATGTGCGCCCGCCATCTCGGCCAGCGTCACGTCGCGCATGACGGCGAGAGCCTCTGCCTCAGCCGGAGCGCTGGCAAGGCCAAGCCGGGTCGCGGTTTCACCATCGGTGGCGACCGCGCCGCCTGCGATCCCTGCGTCCTCGGCGTGCGAGATGAAGGGCAGGCCCAGCATCGCGGCATATTGCAGGACGCGCAGCATGACGCCTGAATCGGTGATCCACTTGCGGCCCGACGACACGGCCTTGGCGCCTGCATCTTTCATCAGGCCCAGTTCGGGCAGTTCGTTGCCTTCCAGCCCGCGCGTTGCCGCGGCGATGGGGTGGACCCAGAAATCGGGCTTGCCGAAGCTTGCCGCAAAGCGGACGCGCGCTGGATAGTCGAGCGGCGGCGGCTGATCGGGCATGAGCGCGGCGCGCGTCACTCCGCCGAAATGGAATGCAGGCTTGTCGATTTCGAACACGCCGAGGTCGATGATCCCCGGCATCACGATTTTGCCCTTGGCATCGACCGTACGGTCGCCGTCCTGCGCGGCGACGTCGCCGACTGCCGTGATATGGTCGCCTTCGCAGCGGATCGCACCCGCAGTCGGTTCGCCGGATCCGGTCAGCAGCTTTCCGCCGGTGATCGTAAGAGGAGCCATCGGCTTCACGAGAGCGCCTCCCATCCTTCGATCCCGCGGGCGCGGCGGGTCAGCACGTCGAGACAGGCCATGCGGATCGCGACGCCCATTTCCACCTGCGTGGTGATGGCGCTGCGCTCTAAATGGTCCGCAACGTCGCTATCGATTTCCACGCCGCGGTTCATCGGGCCGGGATGCATGACGAGCGCATGGGGCGCGGCGCGTTTCAGCCGCGTCTGGGTAAGGCCATAAAGGTGGCGATACTCGCGCGCCGAGGGGATGAAAGGCCCGCTCATCCGCTCGTTCTGGAGGCGCAGCATCATGACGACGTCGACGTCGTCGATTGCCTCGTCAAAATTGGTGTAGGCGGACACGCGCATCTGTTCGATGGCGGCGGGCATAAGCGCGGGCGGCGCGCAGACCCGAACATCCGCGCCCAGCGCGGTCAGCAGCAGCACGTTCGAACGCGCCACGCGGCTGTGCAGGATGTCGCCGCAGATCGCGACCTTGAGCCCTGTAAACTCCTCGCTCCCGCGCGAACGCATCCACTGCCGCATGGTCAGCGCGTCGAGCAGTGCCTGTGTCGGGTGTTCGTGCCGACCGTCACCGGCGTTCAGCACCGGGCAGTCGACCTTGTCCGCGATCAGCCGGACCGCGCCCGAACTAGCGTGCCGGATCACGATGGCATCGGCGCGCATCGCGTTCAGCGTGGTGGCCGTATCGATAAGCGTCTCGCCCTTCTTCACGCTCGACTGCGCGGCGTGCATATTGACGACGTCCGCGCCCAGCCGCTTGCCAGCGATCTCAAACGACAAAAGCGTCCGGGTCGAGTTTTCGAAGAAGGCGTTGATGATGGTAAGACCCGCCAGAACATCGACGTGCTTGTTCCGCTGGCGGTTCAGGGCGACCCATTGCTCCGCCTCGTCCAGCAGGTAGAGGATCTGCCAGGGGGGCAGATCGGAAATGCCGGTGAGGTCCTTGTGGGGAAACGCCTGGCCACCGGCGGGGTATCGGGTGGAGGGGGAAGGGGGCGTGTCGCTCATCTTAGGGACTGTGCCCTATTCACCTTCGCGTCATAGGGCAAGCGTGCGCCAGCCAAAGCCTCACGGTTTTTGTCCTTTGCCCTTTGGCGGGCGGGCCACTAGCTTGGCCGCTAATCCCTCAAGTTTCAGGATACCCGATGTCGTTCGCCCGCAAGGTCTGGAAATTCCTCGTCGCCGTGAAGGACGGGCTCGTCCTTCTCATGCTGCTCATGTTCTTCGGCCTGCTCTATGCCGCGCTCAGCTATCGCCCGACGCCCGCCTCGGTCACCGAAGGCGCGCTGCTGGTCACGCTGGACGGCGTCGTCGTGGAAGAGCCGCAGGCGATTGACCCGCTCTCTCTCATCGTGCCGATGCAGGCCGCGACCCGCGAACACAGAGCCGCCGACGTGATCCGCGCGATCGAGGGTGCGGCGAGCGATGACAAGATCAAGGCCGTGGCGCTCGATCTCGATTATTTCCTGGGCGCGGGGCAGGTTACGCTGTCCGACATCGGCCGCGCGATGGACAAGGTCCGTGCCGCAAAGAAGCCGGTGCTGGTCCACGCCATCGCCTATTCCGCTGACAGCGCGCAGCTTGCTGCCCATGCAAGCGAGGTCTGGATGGACCCGATGGGCGGCGCTCTATTGGCAGGGCCGGGCGGGACTTACCTGTTCTGGGGCGAGGCGGCCGACAAGTACGGGGTCAACGTCCACATCTACCGTGCAGGGCGGTACAAGAGCGCGGTCGAAACCTATTCGCGCAGTTCCTTTTCCGACGACGCGCGCAGCGACATCGGCGGCGCGCTCGATTCCTTGTGGGAGCAGTGGCGCGGCGAAGTCGCCCGCGTGCGGCCCAAGGCCAAGCTCGACAAGCTGATCTCCGACCCTGCAGGCGCGATTGCCGATGCGGGCGGCGATCCGGCGAAGGCCGCGCTGAAGAGCGGGCTGGTCGACAAGCTGGGCAGCCGCAAGGACTTTGGCGCGCACGTCGCCTCCATCGTGGGCGAGGACGATGACCTGCCCGGCGATCCGGCGGCCTTCGCGCATACGAGCTATGAAACGTGGCTACGCGCCAGCCCCGCGAAAAAGCCGGGTAAGTCGATTGGCGTCGTCACCATCGCCGGCACTATCGTCGACGGCGATGCAGGCCCCGGCACGGCAGGCGGCGATCGTATCGCTGAAATCCTCGACGATGCGCTGGACGACGATCTGGCCGCTCTTGTCGTGCGCGTAGATTCGCCCGGCGGGTCGGTCACGGCATCGGAAGTCATCCGCCAGTCGATCCTGCGCCACAAGGAAGCGGGCATCCCGGTCGTCGTGTCGATGGGCAATATCGCGGCAAGCGGCGGCTACTGGGTGGCAACGCCCGGCGATGCGATCTTTGCCGAACCCTCGACGATCACCGGCTCCATCGGCGTCTTCGCGACGATCCCCTCGTTCGAGAACACGCTCGGCCGATTCTCGGTACGCACCGATTCGCTGGGTACGACCCCGCTATCGGGCCAGCCCGACGTGTTCGGCGGTTTCTCCGAACAGATGGACGCGGTGCTGCAGGCGCAAGTCACGCATTCCTACGACACGTTCCTCGAATTGGTGCAGGAATCGCGCAAGATCGACCGCGCCAAGGCGCTGACGCTGGCCGAAGGGCGGACCTGGACCGGCGGGGCCGCGCGGCAGGTCGGGCTTGTCGATCGGCTGGGCGGTCTCGACGACGCGCTGGCCTATGCGGCCAAGGAGGCGGGTCTGGACGATGGCGAGTGGCATGCAAGCTATCTTAAGGAAAAGCCCGACCCCTTCACGATGTTCGTGCAAGACCTGACCGCGCCAAAGGAGGAAACTGTGCGGGTCGGGCTTCCTGAACTGCTGGTCGCGCATCGCAATGCGCGGCTTTCCTCGGTCGTGGAGGACGTGGAGAGCATGATCGCCCGCCCGACCATACAGGCGCGTTGCACGACATGTCCGGTTCCGGCGCGGCTCCTGTCGGTGCAGGCGGACGCGCCGCGCTGGCTGCGCGCGGCGGAAATGCTTTTCGCGAACTGACCGTCAGATCTCGGCCTCAGGTCAATCCGGCGGCGGCGTTTCCATGGGATTGCCGCCGGGGTCGGCGATGTCGGGCGCAGGTTCGGTCACTTCGCCGGGGCCCGGCGTAGGATCGATCTGGGGCTGTTCGTCAGGGGTGATCACCGGCGGCGTCTCTGGCGGCGCGGCGGGTTCGATCGTGTCGGGCTTGGGGTCTGGATTGCTGGCCATGTCGATAAAACGCACATCGAGGCCGCAGTATCCCGTGGCGCTTGCGCTTTTGGCAGGGCTTCGATAGAGGCGCGCGAGCCGATTTTTCATGCCATATGGCAGGTGAAGGTCGCCGCGGGCGTGGCGGAACTGGTAGACGCGCCAGATTTAGGTTCTGGTATCGCAAGATGTGGGGGTTCGAGTCCCTTCGCCCGCACCAGACCGAAACGGCGGTAGACCCGGACCAGCCACGCGGCAGATCCGACTACCGCCAGACGAGAGAGATACCCTTAGAAGGGATACCAATGCAGATTTCCGAAACCAAGAACGACGGCCTGGCCCGTGCCTACGCCGTAACCATTCCCGCTTCCGAGATCGATTCGCGCGTCGCTGACGAGATCAAGCGTATCGCACCGCAGGTCCGCATGCCGGGCTTCCGTCCGGGCAAGGTTCCCGCGAATCTCGTAAAGAAGATGCACGGCGAGGCGATCCACGCCGACGCTCTCCAGAAGGCCGTCCGCGAAAGCGTCGACAAGGTCATGACCGAGAACAAGCTGCGCCCCGCAATGCAGCCGTCGGTCACGCTCGGCGAAAGTTACGAGCAGGGCAAGGACGCCGAAGTCACCGTCGAACTCGAAGTGCTGCCCGAAATCGAGGCGCCCGAGCTTGACGGTCTGAAGCTTGAAAAGCTGGTCGTTCCCGTCACTGACGCACAGGTCGACGAGGCGCTGGAACAGCTGGCCGGTCAGCAGAAGTCCTTCAAGAAGGCTGCAAAGACCAAGAAGGCCGCCGAAGGCGACCAGCTGATCATCGATTTCGTCGGCAAGCTCGACGGCGTCGAATTCGACGGCGGCAAGGCCGAGGACGCGGCGCTGGAAATCGGTTCGGGCCGTTTCATCCCGGGCTTCGAGGAACAGCTCGTCGGTGCGAAGACCGGCGATGAAAAGACCATCACCGTGACCTTCCCCGAAGACTATCCGGCCGAGAACCTGAAGGGCAAGGAAGCGACCTTCGACATCGCCGTCAAGGAAGTGAAGTCGCCGACCGAAACCAAGGTCGACGAGGAATTCGCCACCAACCTCGGGCTCGACAGCCTCGACAAGCTCAAGGAGCTTCTGAAGGGCCAGCTGGAGCAGGAGACCGCCGGTCTTACCCGCACCCAGATGAAGCGCTCGCTACTCGACGTCCTGGCCGACGGTCACGACTTCGCCGTCCCGCCGAGCATGGTGGACGCCGAATTCCAGCAGATCTGGGCCCAGCTGGAGCAGGAAGCTGCCCGCGAGGAAGATCCCGAAGCCGCGATGAAGGAAATCGAGGCCGAGAAGGACGACTACAAGCGCATTGCAGAGCGCCGCGTGCGCCTTGGCCTGCTGCTTTCGGAAATCGGCCAGAAGAACGGCGTCGAGGTTTCCAACCAGGAAATGCAGATGCTGATGATGCAGGCTGCCCAGCAGTATCGCCCGGAAGACCGTGAGCGGTTCATGGAATATGTCCGCAACGAGCCGATGGCCGCTGCCCAGCTGCGGGCCCCGCTTTACGAGGACAAGGTCGTCGACTTCCTGTTCGACAAGGCCGAAGTGACCGAACGTGAAGTGACCAAGGAAGAGCTGCAGGCCGCAATCGAAGCCGAAGAAGGCGCCGAGGCCGAAGCAAAGCCCGCCAAGAAGGCCCCGGCCAAGAAGAAGGCTGCCGCCAAGAAGGCCGACGCCAAGACCGACGACGCAGCGGAGGAAAAGCCCGCTGCCAAGAAGGCTCCGGCGAAGAAGGCTCCGGCCAAGAAGGCTGCCGCCGACAAGGAAGAGGGCGAAAAGGCTCCTGCCAAGAAGGCACCGGCAAAGAAGGCCGCTGCGAAGAAGGCTCCCGCCAAGAAGGCCGCCAAGGCCGACTGATCGGGCACGCGATTCGCGACAGGCCGACAGGGCCGGGGAGAGCGCAAGGCTCTCCCCGGCCCTATCTTTTTGTGCAGTCCGGACACGCGGAAATGCCCTGCCGGAGTATCAGGAATCCCCCCGGCGTAAGCGCGATGTAGAGCTTTGTCGCAGAGTGTCTCAAGCGCCCGCCGGCCAATTGCGCGGCCCGCAAAGTCGTGGTTTTCCGTGGTTCACAGACGAACCGAACTCCACGAATTCTAGGGACTGCACCCCCACATGGCACTTGCCGGCACACACGACCACGACGGACAACAGCTTGTCCGCGACCTAGCCACGATGGAGCGTATCGCGGTAGATCGCCGCCGGGCATCGCCGCCCAGCAGGAAGCGATGACGGTGACTGCCACGAAATCGGCAAGCGCAGGATATACAGCTGTCGCAACGGTCGGAGTCGCGACCTGATCTTTGGGGATACCCCAATGATCACCGACCCTTGCGTATGCGCCCGGCGGCTTAGTCCCCCGCCGGGCGCATAACTTTTTCAAGGAACCGCGGATCGGATGCGAAGCGCACCGTCGCGAGGTCGGCACTGCGCACCTTCTCATAGGCCGCACCTGCCTTCAGCACGCCGAGATCGTCCCACTTCGCGCCCATGAACGACAGGCCGACGGGCAGCTTTTCTATCGCGCCCATCGGCACGGTAAGGTGCGGCGTCCCGCCGATCGCGGCGATCGAGCCGATGCCGATATCGCCCGAGAAATTGTCGCCATAGATGATGTCGGTCGACCAGGCCGGGCCCATCGTCGGCGCGACGAGAATGTCGACCTCGTATTCGGCGAGGAGCCGGTCGACCCCTTCGTCCTTGGCCATGCGCAGCGAATCGGCGCGCGCCTCTTCGTAAGCCTGCCGGTCGACGGTGCCTTGCGCCTGTTCCATCAGATCCTGGCCGAACCAGCGCAGTTCGGTGTCCGCGTGCGCCTTGTTGAAGCGAATCACGTCGGCAAGGCTGCGAACCGGGATATCGGCGGGTGAGGCGCGCAAGTATGCGTCCAGATCCTCGCGGAATTCGAAGAGCAGGACAGTAAACTCGTCCTCGAACATCTCGTCCTGCGGTTCGTAGTCGACTTCGACCAGCACGGCTCCGGCCTTTGCCATATCGACCAGCGCGGCCTCGAACAGTTCGGCCACGTCCTCGCGCCCACCCACCTGCTTGCGCATGACACCGATGCGCAGGCCTTTGAGAGAGGCGCTGGCGAGGCCCCTGGCGTAGTCGACTTTGCGCGAATCGGCCTCGGCCGTTGCGGAATCCAGCGGGTCGGTACCGGCAATCGCGGTCAAGACCCTGGCCGCCTCGCTTACGGTCTGCGTGATCGGTCCGGCGGTATCCTGCGAATGCGAAAGTGGTACGATATACGTGCGACTGACGAGGCCGAGCGTGGGCTTGAAGCCGACCACGCCGTTGACGCTCGCGGGGCAGGTAATCGACCCGTCGGTTTCGGTGCCGAGTGCGACCGAGGTCATTAAAGCTGCCACTGCCGCCGCGCTGCCCGATGACGAGCCGCAGGGGTTGCGGAATGGGATATGCGGATTGCGCGTCTGCCCGCCCACCGCGCTCCACCCGCTGGTCGAGTTCGAGGAGCGGAAATTCGCCCATTCGGACAAGTTGGCCTTGCCCGCGATCACGGCCCCTGCCGCGCGCAGGCGGGCGACGATGGGGGCATCGCGCCCGGTCATGTTTTCGGCGAGTGCAAGGCTACCCGCAGTGGTTGGCCATTCGCGGGTCTCGATATTGTCCTTCACCATGACCGTGTATCCGGCCAGCGGCAGACCGCTGCGCGCAGCTTTTTCGACTTGCGCTTCCACATCGTCGGCATGGATCATCACCGCCCCGATACGCGGCCCGCGATCATCGAAGGCCGCGATCCGCTGTACCTGCAACTTCGCCGCGGTTTCGCGCAGCGTCGGCGTGAGGTCGACGACCGGCTGGGCCTGCTCCTGCGCGCCGGCGGGGCTGGCGGCGAGGAGGGCGAGGGTAAGCGGCAGCGCAGTGCGAAAAGGGGATGCTTTCATGTGTAACCTTCTGCCCTGATACGACTTATCCAGACAAGGATTAATGCCCTTGAACAAGCAGGGGTGAGTGGCGACATAGGGCTGGCAACATCATGAGGACCTCCATGCTCGACCTGTTTGGCACCCGCTCCGAATCCGCCCAGGGCAAATTCGAAATCGATCCCGCAACCGGTGCTCTCGTGCCCGTCGTCGTCGAGCAGACGAGCCGCGGCGAACGCAGCTTCGACATCTTCTCGCGCCTGCTGCGCGAACGCATCGTGTTCGTGACCGGCCAGGTCGAAGACAACATGGCCTCGCTCATCGTCGCGCAGCTGCTGTTCCTCGAATCCGAGGACAGCACCAAGGACATCTCGATGTACATCAACTCGCCGGGCGGCGTCGTCACGGCGGGCATGGCGATCCATGACACCATGCAGTACATCAAGCCGCGCGTTTCCACCGTTTGCATCGGTCAGGCTGCATCGATGGGCAGCTTCCTTCTCGCCGCGGGCGAACCGGGCATGCGCATCGCGCTTCCCAATGCGCGCATCATGATTCACCAGCCCTCGGGCGGTGCACGCGGCATGGCGTCGGACATCGAAATCCAGGCCCGCGAAATCCTGCGCATCCGTCGCCGGATGAACGACCTTTACGTGAAGTACACCGGCAAGGACCTCGACACGATCGAGAAGGCCATGGACCGCGACACGTTCCTCGAAGCGGACGAAGCCAAGGAATTCGGCCTGGTCGACAAGGTCTTCGTGAGCCGGACCGACGCCGAAAGCGGCGAAGGCTGAGCGGCCTTAACCTTCCGGCATGGCAGTGCTGCGCCATCTGTCCCGTATGGGGCAGGGGCGCCGCCTCACATGATTAACCGCTTCGACAGGACGTTGCAGTTATGCACCGTGTGTCGGAGCACTTTTGCGTAGTGGTTGATTCTCGACCCTGCGCGCGTAAATTCGATAAAGTCGCCCGAGTCCGGGCGCTTCAGGATGGAATATGACCAAAGTCAGTGGAACTGACAGCAAGAGCACTCTCTATTGCAGCTTCTGCGGCAAGTCGCAGCACGAGGTGCGCAAGCTGATCGCGGGGCCGACCGTCTTCATCTGTGATGAATGCGTCGAGCTTTGCAACGACATCATCCGCGAGGAAACCAAGGCCGGTATCGCCGGCAAGAAGGATGGCGGCGTGCCGCCTCCGTCGGAAATCTTCGCGACCTTGAACGACTATGTCATCGGCCAGGACCGCGCGAAGCGCGTGCTCTCGGTCGCGGTGCACAACCACTACAAGCGGCTTAAGCACTCGGGAAAGTCGAACGACGTCGAACTGGCGAAGTCGAACATCCTGCTCGTCGGTCCGACCGGTTCGGGCAAGACGCTGCTGGCCCAGACGCTGGCGCGCACCTTCGACGTGCCCTTCACGATGGCGGACGCCACGACCCTGACCGAAGCCGGTTACGTGGGCGAGGACGTCGAGAACATCATCCTGAAGCTGCTTCAGGCATCCGACTATAACGTCGAGAAGGCGCAGCACGGCATCGTCTATATCGACGAGATCGACAAGATCACGCGCAAGGCGGAAAATCCCTCGATCACGCGCGACGTATCGGGCGAGGGCGTGCAGCAGGCCCTGCTGAAGCTGATGGAAGGCACCACCGCCTCGGTTCCACCGCAGGGCGGGCGCAAGCATCCGCAGCAGGAATTCCTGCAGGTCGATACGACGAACATCCTTTTCATCTGCGGCGGTGCGTTCGCAGGGCTGGAAAAGCTGATCTCCGATCGTCTGCAGAAGCGTTCGATCGGTTTCGGTGCGCATGTCGCCGATCCCGAAAAGCGCCAGATCGGCGAATTGCTGGTCAAGGCAGAGCCGGAGGACCTTCTGAAGTTCGGCCTGATCCCCGAATTCGTCGGCCGTCTGCCGGTCATCGCCACGCTGGAAGACCTTGACGTCGCGGCTCTGGTGAAGATCCTGAGCGAGCCGAAGAACGCGCTGGTCAAGCAGTACCAGAAGCTGTTCGAGCTTGAGGACGTCGTCCTGACTTTCACCGACGACGCGCTCGAAGCGGTTGCCCAGAAGGCGATCAAGCGCAAGACCGGTGCACGCGGATTGCGTTCCATCGTCGAGGCTATCCTGCTCGACACGATGTTCGACCTGCCGACGCTGGAAGGCGTTACCGAAGTCGTCGTCGACAAGGACGTGGTTGAAGGCCGCAAGGAACCCGTACAGGTTCACAAGGGCAAGGAAGCCGCCGCCTAAGCGCTGGCGCTATCTATTGAAACACGAACGGCGCGTCCCATCGGGGCGCGCCGTTTGCATTTGGAAGTCCGGAAAAAGGGTCTACTTGCCCTTGGCTTCCAACAGCTCGCTGACCGTCACGACCTTCAGCCCCTTTTCGGCAAGGCCGTCGAGAATGAGCGGCAGGGCTGCCCGCGTGTTGTCGTCGCCTGCGTCGAGCGCGTGGAGCATGATGATCGATCCCGGCGCTGCCTGCGCCACGATTGCGTTGGCCAGCGATTCGGGCGGCGCCTCGCGCTTGCCGTTATCCGACACGTCCCACATCACCAGCTTGTAACCGGCCGAGTGCAGTTCCCACAGCAGGCCCACTGACCGTATGCCGAATGGCGGGCGGAACAGGTTCGGGTTTTCAGCGCCGGCATCGCGCAGTAGTTTGTCGGTCTGTGCGATTTCCGCCCTGTGGAATTCTTGCGGGCGGTCTTCCATCACCTGGTTCGAATAGGCGAGGTTGCCCAACTCGTGCCCTGCGGCAACGATCTGTTTCGTCGCGGGCATCGCGTTTTCGATCTTCTGGCCCGACAGGAAGAATGTCGCCTTTGCATCGCGGCTGGCCAGAACGGGCAGCACGGCATTCACGGTGGCGTCGTCAGGACCGTCGGAAAACGTGAGGGCGACGACGTTGCGCGTGGTGGATACGTGGCAGACGGAATCGAAGATGGCATTGAAACAGCGCAGCGATGCGAGATTCACCAGAATCGTGAGCAGCAATGCGATAATGCCCATGACAACAGCCACACGCATAGCGATGTCTTTTATTCGGTCGCTTTTCATATCCCCCCTTGTTCCGGGAAAAGCCTGCCGGAACGGGGATTAACTTACGTTAGTGGCAAACCTGCCGCAAGATGATGGCAGGATTTGTCATGACCGTTAAATACTAGACCACGTGATCGTGGTGCAGCGCGCAGGCTTCCTCGTCGATTTCGAGCTGGATTGTTGCGTGTTCGATCCCGAACCGGTCGTGCAGCCGCTCTGCCACTTCGTGCAGGAACGCATCACCCGGATGACCCGCGGGCATGACAAGATGCGCGGTCAGCGCGGTCTCGGTTGTGCTCATCGGCCAGATGTGGAGATCGTGGACGCTGGCAACGCCGGGCATTCCGGCCAGTTCGTCGCGCACGGCATTCTCGTTGATCCCGTCGGGAACGGCGTGGAGCCCCATCTTCACACTGTCCTTCAGAAGGCCCCAAGTACCCACCGCGATGATCGCGACGATGACGAGCGAGGTGACGGGATCGATCCAGGCCATGCCGGTCAACCAGATCAGCAGGCCGGCCACGACGACGCCCGCCGAAACGGCAGCATCGGCCACCATGTGCAGGTAGGCGCCGCGGATGTTGAGATCGCCCTTGCGCCCGCGCATGAACATCAGCGCGGTGACCGTGTTGATAACGATGCCGATGGCCGCCACGATCATGATCGGGCCGGGTTCTACCGGTGCGGGATCGAACAGGCGGCGCAGCGTTTCCACCGTGATCGCGCCCAGCGCGACCAGCAGCAGTGCGGCATTTGCCATCGCGGCAAGGATCGAGCTGGACTTCAGGCCATACGTGAACCGAGCCGAAGGCGGCCGCTTGGCCAGCGCGCTCGCGCCCCAGGCGATGAGCAGGGAGAGGACATCGGACAGGTTGTGCCCGGCATCGGCGACCAGCGCCATCGAGCCGTAGAGAAAACCTGCCAGCGCCTCGATGACGACGAAGCCGGTGTTGAGCGCAACGCCGATCGCGAAGGCCTTGCCGTAGTCGGCCGGCCCGTGATCGTGCCCGTGCGAATGCCCATGCCCGTGCGAATGGTGATGTCCTGCGCCCATGGTGTCACTCGTAGACACAGGAATCGAGGCCGTCACGTGCGACGACGCCGATCCGCGCGCGAATCGTGTCGCCGTGGCGGGCAAGCCAGCCCGATGGGTTCTTGACCGACCGTTTCTTGGGCAGCGGTAGCGCGGCGGCCATGCGCGCCGCCTCGGTCGTCGTCAGACGGTCGGCGGAATGGTTGAAATACCGCATCGCCCCTGCCTCGACCCCGTAAGTGCCGATGCCGGTTTCGGCTACGTTGAGATAGACTTCCATGATCCGCCGCTTACCCCAAAGGTTCTCGATCAGGAAAGTGAACCATGCCTCCAGCCCTTTGCGGAAATAGCCGCCGTCCTGCCACAGGAAGACGTTCTTTGCCGTCTGCTGACTGATCGTCGATCCGCCGCGGATGCGTCCGCCTTCAGCGTTCCGCTGCATCGCCTTTTCGATCGCCTCGCGGTCGAAGCCCGCGTGTTCGCAGAACTTGCCGTCCTCTGCCGCGATGGCGGCGCGGACCATGTTGCGGTCTATGTCGGAAAGCGGCTCCCAGTCCTTGGTGATGCCGTTCTCGTCCATCAGCATCGTCGCCGTCACCGGAACCGGCACGATGCGATAGAGCAGGACCCACGCTGCACTGAACACGACAAGCGCGAGGGAGAGTTTTACGAGAAAAATGAAGAGCCGCGCACCCAGCCCGCGCGATTTTGCCTTGGCCATGCGGGGCTTACTAGCCAACAGCTGTCCTCATGCAAAGCCGCACGCGTCGCCGGGCATCCTTCGGCACGGTCAGTTCGCCTCCTTCGCGGCCTCTTCGCCGCGCGTCGCGGCGTGGACGACGGATCCTGCACTGAACCCGTGGACCAGCGTGGACAGCAGGATGGTGAAGGCGATCGCGGCCCAAAGATCCCCTTCGTTCACGAACTGCAGCGTCCCGGCGGCATAGGCGAGGTAATATATCGAACCCATGCCGCGTACGCCGTAAAACGCCACGACGCCCCGGTGTTTCAACGGCATTTCCGTTCCGATCAGCGACAGCATCCCGAACGCAGGTCGGATCAGGAACACCAGCGCAACGCCGATCAGCGCGTGTTGCCATGACAGGTAGGGAAGGAGAACCGGCAGCGCCCCGCCGAAAAGGACGAGAAGAATGGCGGTGACGCCGTCTTCCAGCGCCACGGAAAAGGCGTGGAGGCGCGAATGATATTCATGTTCCGCCTCTACCCGTCGAAGCGTCAGTCCCATGATGAAGGCCGCGATAAAGCCATAGCCTTCGATCAGTTCGGTGATCCCGTAAGTGAACAGCAGGCCGGCCAGCGCGATGACGCCGCTGCCCGAACTCGACAGCGGATTGTGGTTCGGGAACGAGAAGATGACCTTGCCCAGAAGCCAGCCCGCTCCGATCCCTGCGAGCACGCCGACTACGATCTTGTAAACGAAGTAGAACCCGAACCATTCCCAGCCCCAGCTGGCAACGTCGAGCCCCATCGTCCCGACGAACAGCGCGAGGTAGACGAAAGGAAAGGCCAGGCCGTCGTTGAGGCCCGCCTCGGTCGTCAGTGCAAATCGGATGGGATGTTCGCCGCCCTCGCCCGGCGGGCCTACCTGTACGTCGGCGGCTAGGACCGGGTCGGTCGGGGCGAGCACCGCGGCGAGCAGGATCGCGCCAGCCGCCGTGAGGCCGAGCATATAGCCAAGCGTGAAGACCGCGGCGATGCAAAGCGGCATCGCGATCACGAGAAGCCTTATCGTCGGAGACCACAGGCCCTTGCCGATCACCCGGTCGAGCCGCATCCCCGTGCCGAACAGCGCCGCAATGACGGCAAATTCCGACGCAAGTTCCCAGAAGCCGGTTCTTTCCATGGGAGAAAACACTTCGGGCACGCCCGGCAGAATTCCGAACACGGCCAACCCGCCGAGAATGAGCAGGCCTGACGAAGATGGTTCGCGATCCCGCAGAAAGCGCGGGATCCAGAAGGCAAGGATGATGACGATCCCGCAACCGGCGAGAAGAACGTGGTATGGGGAAATGCCAAAAAGAGAACCGTCCATGAGACGTCTTACCGGCCAACCGCGCTCTGGTTCCCGGCCTGCATCAGCCTGCTGGTGGCGGAGGGGGCAAGGGCGGTGGCGTGGGCGGATCCGATGTCTCTTCGCCATTGCCATGTCGGGATGATGGCAAGGGGGGCGGTTCGACAACGAAATCGGCGTCGCGGTGCCATCCCGCGCCGCCGCAAGTGATCGCATCGCGGGCGATGGGTATGCCCCACGGGCCCAGCACGGTCAGCGTGACGCGTGCATCGCGCAAGGCCGGCCAGGTCGTGCTTCCCCCCTCGCAGCTGCCCGGTTCGATCCGCCAGTCGTGGAGCACGAAATTCTGCGCCGCCAAGCCGAACCAGGCCTGTTCGACGGGATTGTCGTGCATCAGCCAGAAGGTCGTCAGGGCCTCTTGGCGAAAGCCGGATGGCGCCTCTGACGGCAGTCTGTCGAAATCGAAAAGGCGCGGCCAGAAGGCAGACGCAACAAGGGCGGCAGCGATCATCCATCGCCGCCGCCCCGATTTTGCGTTTGCCATGCCGATCAGGCGCTTGCGGGCATCAGCCTTTCGCCGACGATACGCTGCATCGCCTTCTGCACCTTTTCGAAGGCGCGCACCTCGATCTGGCGGATGCGTTCGCGGCTAACGTCGTAAACCTGCGAAAGCTCTTCCAGCGTCTGCGGGTTCTCGCTGAGGCGACGCTCGGCCAGAATGTGCTTTTCGCGGTCGTTCAGGACGTCCATCGCTTCAACCAGCATGTCGTGGCGGACCTGCTTTTCCTCGGCATCGGCGACGGTTTCGTCCTGCAGCGGGCGATCGTCGGTCAGCCAGTCCTGCCACTGGCCCGAACCTTCCTCGTCGCTGCGCATCGACACGTTGAGCGAGGCATCGCCGCCCATGAGCATGCGGCGGTTCATGTTGACCACCTCCTGCTCGGGCACGCCGAGGTCGGTCGCGATCTTGGCGACGTCGTCAGGGTGCAGGTCGGTGTCCTCGAAAGCCTCGAGGTTCTTTTTCATGCGGCGCAGGTTGAAAAACAGCTTCTTCTGGGCAGCAGTAGTGCCCATCTTCACGAGGCTCCACGTACGCAGGATGTATTCCTGAATCGAAGCCTTGATCCACCACATCGCGTAAGTCGCGAGGCGGAAGCCGCGATCGGGCTCGAACTTCTTCACGCCCTGCATCAGGCCGACATTGCCTTCGGAGATGAGGTCGGACACGGGAAGGCCGTAGCCGCGATAGCCCATGGCGATCTTGGCGACGAGACGCAGGTGGCTCGTCACGAGCTGGGCCGCGGCCTCGGGATCCTCGTGTTCCTGATAGCGCTTGGCGAGCATGTATTCCTGCTCGGGCTTAAGCACCGGGAATTTCTTGATCTCGGCCAGGTAGCGGTTGAGGCTCTGCTCTCCGCCGAGTGCCGGGATGGTGGTCTTGGTTGTCGTGCTCACTTCTCTTACCGAACCTTTCTACCGTCGACCTACGTTTTGCCGACCCCTGCTGGGCATCCGCACGTGCAGGTCACGTTTTTTCCTTATAGACCCGTTTGCATGTGAAGTGTTGATCATTCTCTCAATCTCTAAAACCGAGAGCGTCGATCAGTTCCCGCATGTCTGGCGGTATGTCGCTGGAAAAATGCAATCGATCGCCAGACACGGGATGAATGAAGCCAAGAATGGCCGCGTGAAGCGCCTGTCGGGTAAAGGAAAGCCGCTGGAGAAGCGGGCGAAGGCGCGAATCGGGTCGTCCATAGACAGGGTCCCCGATTAGCGCATGGCCGATTGATGACATGTGAACGCGGATCTGGTGGGTTCTGCCGGTTTCCAGTCTGCATTCGACCAGCGCCGCCCCGTCGAGACGGGCGAGCGTCGAAAAATGCGTGACCGCGCGCTTACCCCGATTCGAATTGTCGTCCAGCACCGCCATCTTCTTGCGGTCGCGATCGCTGCGCCCGATCATCCCCGCGATCGTGCCTGAAGCCGGCGATGGATGGCCTTTCACCACCGCCTTGTAGGCGCGTTCGAGAGAGTGTTCGGCAAACTGTTTCGCCAGCCCTTCGTGGGCGACATCGCTCTTGGCCACCACCAGAAGCCCCGAGGTATCCTTGTCGATGCGGTGTACGATACCGGGCCTCGCGACGCCGCCGATGCCCGAGAGCTGCCCCGCGCAGTGGTGGAGCAGGGCGTTGACCAGCGTGCCGTTGGGGTTGCCGGCAGCGGGGTGGACGACCATGCCTGCGGGCTTGTCGATGACGATCAGGTCGTCATCCTCGTATACGACGTTCAGCGGGATATCCTGCGCCACTGCCTCGGCAGGCGCGGCCTCGGGCACGTCGATCTTGAAGGAGGTTCCGGCAGCAGGTTTCATCGAAGTGCTTTTCGCCAGCGACTTGCCGACGGTTACACGGCCTTCACCGATCAGTGCCTTGATGCGTTCGCGCGAGAGGTCGGTCAGGTCCGCCAGCGCCTTGTCCAGCCGCTGCCCTCCGTCCTCGATAACGCCGCGAATGACATTGTCGTCCCCCATGGCTAGCTAGATGGGTAATGGGCATCGAAGTCGCAAGCGAGGTGATCGACCTCATTCTGGCCGAAGCGGCAGCTGCGCACCCGCACGAGTGCTGCGGCATCCTGCTGGGCATTGATGGGCGGATCGAGAATGCGGTTCCCTGCGCCAACGTCCACCCAGAACCGGCGCGTCATTTCGAGATCGATCCTTCTGCGCTCATCGCCGCGCACAAGGCAGCGCGGGCGGGCGGGCTGCAGGTTCTCGGCTATTACCATTCGCATCCCACCGGCTATGCCGAACCGTCTGCGACCGATCGCGCGATGGCAGCAGGCGACGGGCGGGTCTGGGCCATCGCTGCGGGTGGGCGCATCGGGTGGTGGCGCGCCTGCGCGGACGGGTTCAAACCGCTCTGCCCATAAGAAAAGAGGCCCCGAAAGGGACCTCTTCTCGTTCTTGGTCATGTCTCGCGAATTACGAGTTCATTTCCTGGCGTTCGGTGGTTTCGTACGTCGCACGGCTCGACACGCGCAGGTTGTTTTGCACATGGCCGACGCCGGTCACGTAATCGGCGCGGTCTTCTGCGCGGCGCTTGGCGCCCTTGCTGTCAACAGTGCCGTCAAGCGTGACTTCGCGGTCCTTGACCGTCACGGTGATGTCGCTTGCGTCGATATAGCGGTCCTGCGTCAGGTGGTCGCAGACATCTTCCAGAATGCGCTCGTCCGAGCGAGTATAACCTTGCGGGCCGACGCCCCTGTGGTCCATCTCTCGGCGGCGGGCAGCATCGTCATCGCCAAACCAGCTCGCGATCTCGTCACCGGCCTTTTCGAAGAAGCCGCGTTCGTTGCCGTAGCCATGATCGCGGTAGTCGTGTCCATAACCGGACCCTGCGGCTGCGCCCGGATAGCCCATGGTCGAGCCTGCGGCATAGTATGGGTCGGTCGAATAGGCGTAATCGCGTCCGCCGTAACTCTCGCTGGTGAAGCGGCCATATTCCGAACCGCGATTGCGATACCTGTCGCCGGTGTAGCCGACGGTCTGGGTGTCGGAATCGCGAATATCCGTCCGGTAATCGTCACGGGCGCGTTGGCGACGCATTTCGGTGCGGCGGTCATCATTGCGGTAATCGGAACCGCCATACTGCCCGCGATAGTCGTCGCGATCGTAAGTGGCGGTTTCGCCTGCCTGGCTCATCGGGCGTTCATCGAACTGCTGGGCCTGACGGGTTTCATAGTCATTGTACTGGGGGCGACGTTCATAACGGTCTGCCATGGTAGTTCTCCTCGAAAGCTGCCTTTCGAAATTCATCGGGCGCGGCAGACAGCGTTTGCCGGGCCCGTTGCCCCCTGCGGGGCGTGTACATCCAATTAACGGACGGGCAGGCAAATCGGTCCACTGCCGGGCGCATTGCTGCGTCGCTTCGTCGCGCGGTATTTCAGGCACAACTATCTGATATAGAGTGGAAACTTTCGGTTGGGCGCAAGCAGCGCACCGCTTGCCGCTGTGCCTAGTCGAGCAGCTGCTTCACCATCGCCCCTGCAGAGCACTGCTGTTCCGCCGCCTCGTACCTTTGAAACAGGTCCCAGGCCGCTTCCTCGCCGACATTCATGCGCGCGAAGAAGGCGTAGTAATCCTTATCGGCCGCCGCATAATCGGAGAGGTAGGCGATGTGCGCGCGCTTGAGGTTGACGGGCATTTGCACCCGCTTGGCGTAACACCCCGCAAACCCGTAGTCCCGTCCGCACAGCATGGGCATCCCTGTGTCCTTCTTCATGCCGATGACGAAGGCCTGCGCCACTTCGCGCTGCTCGGGCGTGAGGTTCATGTTGTCGAGCCGTTCGCTCTCCATCCCTGCGCTGTCGCCACATGCGGAAAGCAGGAACGCGGCTGCCGTAGTCGCCAGTGCAATCTTGAAGCGCATCGAAATCTTCCCCCCGAAAGTTCCGCGATCCTGTCTGGCAATAGTACACAGGACATGGTTGAGAGCCGGTAAAAGGCTTTCCTTACCCGGCTTTCCTAGCCTCGATGGCGGCGCTATGGAATATCGCCACATGATTACGACATCGATCCGATCCGCCTCGCGCCGCAACCCCAATCGCTTTCGGTATCCCGACGACGGGGGCATCGCGCGATGAGCGATCCGGTCCAGCTGGCCAACCTGATGTGTTCGCGCCTTTGCCACGACCTGCTGTCGCCCGTTGGCGGCATGTCGAACGGGATCGAGCTTCTGGCCGACGAAACCGATCCGGCGATGCGCGAACAGTGCATCGAACTGCTGGCCCAGGGCGCACGGCGCACCGCGACGAAGCTGCGGTTCTTCCGCCTCGCGTTCGGCGCGGCCGGCGGGTTCGATGCCCAGCTTCCCATCAACGACCTTACCGAACTGGTCGATGCGCTGGCCGCGGAAGGCCGCGACATCGAGGTGAAGTGGACCATCGGGGTCGAAGGGCTGCCCAAGGCGGCGGTCAAGGTCCTGCTCAATTTCGCGCTGCTCGCGATCGAGGCGCTGCCGCGCGGCGGCACGGTGACCATCGCGGTCGAGGACAGCGGCAGCGCGCACGAAATCGCCATCCGATCCGAAGGCACGCGGATCGCCTTCGATGCGGACGTGGGTCGGGCACTGGATGGGGACATCGCTATGAATGATCTCAATGCGCATACCGCGCCTGCCGAACTGGTTCGGCTGGTCGCAACCGATTGCGGCGGAGGGGTGCAGCACGCGAAAAGCGATAATGCCCTCGTCCTTGGTGCGGTTCTGCCTCATGCCTGATCCCATGGCCGAACGGCGTCGGTTCCGCCCGCGCGTAGACGTCGACTGGGCCTGCCCGTCACCCAATTTCGACGAACGCAACCTGCCGATCACAATGGTCGTGCTGCACTACACCGACATGCCGGACGTGCGCGAAGCCATCGACAAGATGTGCAACCCCGACAGCAAGGTCAGCGCGCATTACTGCATCACCCGCGAGGGCAAGGTCGTGCAGATGGTCGAGGAAGAGAAACGCGCCTGGCACGCAGGGCGCTCCTACTGGCGCGGGCATACCGACGTGAACTCGGCCAGCATCGGGATCGAGCTGGACAATCCGGGCCACACCCATGGCTACGAGGACTTCCCCGAGGAGCAGATGCAGGTCCTCCTGCGCCTCCTCAACGACATCGTGAAGCGTCACGACATCCCGCGCGCCAATGTCGTCGGCCATTCCGACGTCGCCCCGCAGCGTAAGGACGATCCGGGCGAGAAATTCGACTGGGAGCGGCTGGCCGAACACCGGCTGGCACTGGCCCGTCCCGAAAAGCTGGAACTGGGCGACCCGTTCGACAACGACGGGTCGTTCTACCTCGCGCTCGAACGCTTCGGATACGACATTTCCGATGGCCATGCGGCGGTAAAGGCATTCCAGCGCCGCTTCCGCCCCGTGCGCATCGACGGCGAGGTCGATGGCGAAGTTCGCGCCATCCTGTTCGGATTGCTCTTGGAACGCGACCGGGGTCTCGCTAGATAGGACATCGCACCGGGGGGCCGGGCAGCCGCGTCATCCTCCCACGGGGGTGCCGAGGAAAGTCCGGGCTCCACGAAACAAGGGTGGCGGGTAACGCCCGCCGGGCGGTTTTCGGACCGTCAAGGGACAGTGCCACAGAGAGCAGACCGCCGATGGACCCCATCTCTTCGGAGCATGGCGGTCACAGGCAAGGGTGAAAGGGTGCGGTAAAAGCGCACCGGGCGACCGGCAACGGAAGCTGCATGGCAAACCCCACCCGGAGCAAGGCCGAATAGGGACGGCGCGCCCGACCGTAAGGTGCAGGGCAGGGGTGTTTCGCCCCGTGATCGTCCGGGTTGGCTGCTGGAGCCCTGCGGCAACGCAGGGCCGAGAGGAATGGCTGCCGGCGGGGATACGGTGCCGTAATGGCATACCGTCCACGTCACAGAACCCGGCTTACAGGCCCCTCGGTGCGATTATCCATTACCTGAACCCTGTCGGATCCGCCCGTTCGGGCCAGCGCAAGGTTCCGCGCCTAGGATGGCCCGGTTCCGCGCGGCGTCTGTTCGCGTGCGCCAGGGTTGGCAGCTGGGCCCATCTCTGTCAGCCCTTGTCCTAGTTGCCGGACCGACGCCGGCCTTCACGCAAAGCAACCGGATGGCCATCATGAAACGCAGATCCTTCCTCGCCTCTGCCGGTGCCGCGGGCATCCCCGCCGCGCTTGCGCAGAGCAGCAGCATGGTCGCCGGCACACAGGCCAGCCCGGTGACGCCGATCAACGAAAGCGAATTGTCGCAGGCGCTGGCCCAGCCCGGGCCGGGCCGCGGCGCAGGCCTGGTCGCGTGGGTGCGCGGGAAGGCGGGCGCCATGGCGCGCACGGTTGCCGACGTTCTCGACGACACACCGACGGTCATGGACTTTGTCCCCTTTGCCGAACGGGCGAAAGTGCGCGAGGGAGAATCGCAGATCGATCTGTCCGCCTTTTTCCGCGCCGCCGCCGCGTCCGACCTGCCGATGGTCGTGCCTGCGGGCACCTACCGGCTTGGCGGCGACGTTCGCTTTACACAGCCGGTGCGCTTCATGCCCGGCGCACGGATCGAGCGTTCTGGCGGAAGGATCGAATTTGCAGCCGGCATCGACGCTGCGCCCGGACGGCAGGTGTTCTTCGGCTATGACAGCGCCTCGATCGCCATCGACCCCAAGGCGACGCCCGAAGGCTGGGTCGACTGGTTCGGCACCGATGCCGATGCGATCGAGACCTGCCATCGCATCTTCCACGTCGCCCGGCTGGGCCCGCGCGACTATACCGTTTCGCGAACGGTCATGCTCGACCGGTCGCACCGCATGGTCGTCGGCTCTCGCGGAAGCGCGGAAGGGGCGGGCGGCACGCGGATCATCCTTGCAGGGCCTGCCACGGCCAGCAGTCCGGTCGTGCAGCTTGGCACGGGCGAACGGTCCAAGGTGCTGTCCTGTGCGCGCAGGCTGAATGTATCGGGCATCAACACGGTGCGCGATGGGGCGATCCGCACGGCATCCAGCGGCAGGCGTGAAGACGCGGTGCCCGGTTGGAACATTGCGGGCTGGTACGAAAGCCGGATCGAGGACTGCTTCGATTTCGGCAGCCCGATCCACTACAAGGTCGATGCGACGGTTGCCTGCACGCTGCTGCGGTGCGGAGGTGTCCGGCCCAAGGCGGGCGGGGGCGGCGCACCCGATTTCTACACCGCGTTCTGCATCGGTGGCCATTCGCCAAGTTTCGGCTTCATCGGAGCGAACGCCAGCCTATCTGTCGAACACTGCTCCACCGCAGGGGGCAGCGCGGGCGATGCCAGCCGGGTGGGCATGTATCTGTATGGCTATATCGGCGACACCTGGGTCGAGAAGTTCGAGATGAGCCAGCTCGAGTTTGGCATTTACGTCGACGGGGCCGACCGGCAGGGCCACACGATCGGTGCCTATTCCGCGCATCAGGACGTGCGGGTGAACGACTGCATCCTCGATGCTGTGAGGACCGCTTGCCTCACCTTTCGCAATCTGAACGAGGGCGCTGGCATTCAGGCGCGTGGCAACTATGGCGCGATGGCGGGCGGCGGTGACGGTATCGTGGTCGAAAACTGCGCCGGCATGGTGACAATCGACGGCGGCGATTTCATTTCCAGCAAGCGGGGCGGAACGCGGGGGATACGGATTACGCGGTCGTCCGGCGTGCAGGTACGCGGACTTGCCTGCCGCGACTTCGACGTCGGCGTCAGCGCGGAAAATTCGAAGCTCCTGCACCTCACCCCGCTCGTGCGACGCAGCGGCGGCGGTGGGCGCAGCGCGGTCGAACTGAAGGGCGTGGCGCAAAGCACGGTGGCCCCGATGGTTTCTGGCCCGAAAGGTGCCTGGAACGCGGGCGTATCGCTCGACGCGGCAACGTCCGACAGTTCGTTCGGCCTGACCGGCATCGGCGACGACGCGGTCGAAGGGCAGGGCGGCGCGCGCAAGCTGGTCGATGCCGCCGGACCGGTCACGGCCCAGCGGTTCGGCAAGGCGAACGTGCGCTCCGGGCTTGTCGACTAGTTCGGCGCGCGGTCAGCCGCGCCCGACGCCGATGTAGGTGAAGCCCTTTTCGGCCATGTCCGCCGGATCGTAGACGTTACGCAGGTCCACCATCAGCGGGGTGTTGGCGATCGATTTCACGCGATTCAGGTCAAGCGCGCGGAATGCGTCCCACTCGGTCACGATGACGATGGCGTCGGCCCCGTCGATCGCTTCGTATGCGTTTGCCTTCATCTCGACCCAGGGCATCAGCGGCTTGGCCAGTTCCATGCCCTCGGGGTCGTAGGCCGCCACGATAGCACCGGCATCGTCCAGCGCCTGCGCCACGGCAATCGCGGGCGAATCACGCATGTCGTCGGTGTTCGGCTTGAAGGTCAGGCCCAGCATCGCGACTTTCCTGCCGCGCGCCTCGGCCGAACCGCCCAGCGCCTCGATGACCTTGCGGCCCATCGCACGCTTGCGGGCCTCGTTCACCTTGACCACGGCCTCGACAATGCGGACCGGGCTGTCGAAGTCCTCCGCCGTCTTCAAGAGGGCAAGCGTGTCCTTGGGAAAGCATGAGCCGCCATAGCCGGGCCCTGCGTGCAGAAACTTCGCGCCGATGCGGTTGTCGAGCCCGATGCCACGCGCCACGTCCTGGACGTCGGCACCGACCTTTTCGCAAAGGTCCGCCATTTCGTTGATGAAGGTGATCTTGGTGGCGAGGAAGGCGTTGCCCGCGTACTTGATCAGTTCGCTTGTCCGGCGGCCGGTGAACAGGATCGGCGCACGGTTCAGGAACAGCGGACGATAGACCTCGCTCATGACTTCGCGGCCAAAGTCGTCCTCGGCGCCGATGACGATGCGGTCGGGGCGCTTGAAATCGCCGATGGCTGCGCCTTCGCGCAGGAATTCCGGGTTCGAGACGACGGCAAATTTGTGCGGCGTGCCGCTTTCCGACAGGATGCGCTCGACCTCGTCGCCGGTGCCGACGGGTACGGTCGACTTGGTGACGATCACCGCGGGGCCGGACAGCTTCTCGCCGATTTCCTTTGCGACCTGGTAGACATAGGTGAGGTCGGCATGGCCGTCGCCGCGGCGGCTGGGCGTTCCGACGGCGATGAAGATCGCCTGCGCGCCTTCGATCGCGGAGCCGAGATCGTTGGAGAACGACAGGCGCCCGCCACGCACGTTCGTCTCGACAAGGTCCGCAAGGCCGGGCTCGTAGATCGGCATGACCCCCTTTTCGAGCGCCTCGATCTTCTTCGGATCATTGTCGATGCACACGACATCGTGACCAAAATCCGCGAAACACGCGCCGGACACGAGGCCGACATAGCCTGAGCCCACCATCGCGATCTTCATGCAATTGCCTCCGCAAAGGATATCTGAGGCCGCGCTGTGATCGCGGCAGGATTGGTCTGCGCCCTAATGGGGGCGGATTAGGTCAGTCTTGCGACGCTTCCATGACCCACCGCTCGCTTCCCTGCAAGCCGAGCGCGGTCAGCCGCCCCGTCCGGAAGGCGCCGGTGTCGATGCCGATGCGGTTGGGCCAGCCCGAAACACGGCGTATTTCCACCTCATCGCGGATCGTATGGCCGTGAACGACGCACACGGCCATTTTCTCCCCGTGGCTGAGGAAAGGTTCGCGGATCCAGCGAAGATCGGAGGGCGATTGCGCGTCGATCGCGGCGGCAGGGTCGATCCCTGCATGGGCGAAGACATAGTCGCCCTCGGCGATGATGTCCTCGGCCGATTGCAGCCATGCCACGACATCGGCGGGGACGAGCTCGCGCATCCGGGCGATGACATGATCATGCGAAAGGGTGCGATATTCCTCGCGCGTCAGGCCGAAGCTCAACACCGTTTCCCGCCCGCCGACGCGCAGGAACTGGCGCATCGCCGCTTCCTCGTTCAACGAGCGCAGGAACATTTCCTCGTGATTGCCCATCAGCATCCTGACCGGTCGCGTCTTCTGCCAGGCGCGCGCTGCGGCGATGACGCCGGCGCTGTCGGCCCCGCGATCGACGAGATCACCCAGCAGGATGACAAGCGTATCGGCATCGCCGCGATTTGTGTCGTCAGCCTCGATTTGCGCGACCATCTGCTCGAAAAGGTCCAGCCGGCCATGGATGTCGCCGATGGCATAGATGCGCCGGCCCTCTGGCAGCCGGGGACGCAGCGAAGCGCCGCCGCCATCCGGACGCTTCAGGCCGAGCAGGCTGCCGATCGATTTGAACACGCGGGGCAATATCACTTCCTGGGGCGGGGAACCGCCACTTATGGCAGGCGAGGTGCGATCTCAAGTTTTGCCGTATCGCAGCGCTAGCGGCGGTTGCGATGCGGCAACGACACCGTTGCAGAAAATCAACACAATATCATCCGAATTCACGGAACGGTACGATTGGACTTGTGCGGTGCAGCAATCCAAAGCAGTTTTATTACGCACTTGCACAGAAGCGCGCAACGAACGTTGTTTCGGTGGAGGTGTTTCAAGGGGAGAGGGTCCTTGAAACAATGAGGGATATATTATGACCGTTTCTTTCCGCAGCCTTTTCGCTGCCACCGTTCTCGCTGGTACCGCTCTGACCGCCGCTCCGGCGATGGCCCAGGACGAGAGCGACATCTCGGTTTCGGCCAACGTCGCGATGGTCAGCGACTACCGCTTCCGCGGCGTCTCGTTCTCGGACGAGGATTTCGCAGTGCAGGGCGGCGTCGACATCGGCCACTCGAGCGGCTTTTACGTCGGTGCGTGGGCATCGTCGCTTGAAGACGGCGACTTCGGCAGCACCGAGCTTGACCTCTATGCAGGTTACAGCGCCGCGCTGACCGACAGCCTGTCGTTCGACGTCGGCATGCTCTACTACATCTACCCCAATGCTTCGGATGTCGATGACTTCGCCAGCGACTACCTTGAGCCCTACGCCTCGGTGACCGGCGCTGTCGGCCCGGCCGAAGTGACCGTCGGCGTCGCTTACGCCTTCGACCAGGCTGCTCTTGGCGACCAGGACAACCTGTACCTGTACACCGACGTCGGCTTCGGCATCCCCGAAACCCCCGTCTCGTTCACGGGCCACCTCGGCTACACTGACGGCGTTCTCGCTCCGTCGGCTGACGGCACGGCTTTCGACTGGTCGGTCGGCGGTTCGGTCGGCTTCATGGGTCTCGACCTCGGCCTGTCGTACATCGGCGTCGAAGGTCCCGACGTGCACGGCATCGACGACACCATCGTCGCCAGCCTCTCGGCAAGCTTCTGATTTCACGCGTTCGGCGCACCCGCGCCGGACGGCCTGATTTCGCAGGGCGGTCCGCACTCTTCACCGAGTGCGGGCCGTTTTGCGTTTTGGCGCTTGTGCCCCGCCAAGGTCCGCCTACCTTTGAGGGCATGACCAAGTATCTGCACACGATGATCCGCGTCACCGACCCGGATGCCACCATCGCCTTCTTCAAGCTCATCGGGCTGGAAGAAACCCGCCGCATGGAAAGTGAGAAAGGGCGCTTCACGCTAATCTTCCTCGCCCCTCCGGGGCAGGAGGACGCCGAGGTCGAGCTGACCTACAACTGGCCCGCCGAAGACGGCAGCGCGCCAGAGAAATACGACGGCGGCCGCAATTTCGGGCACCTCGCCTACAGGGTCGACGACATCTACGCGACGTGCCAGGCGATCATGGATGCGGGACACACCGTCCACCGTCCGCCGCGCGACGGGCACATGGCCTTCGTAAAGACGCCTGACGGCATTTCGGTAGAACTGCTGCAGGACGGCCACCTGCCGCCGCAGGAACCGTGGGCGAGCATGGAGAACACCGGCAGCTGGTAAGGCAGTCCCGGCACCACCAAGAAAAAGGGCGCGCGTTGGGATGAACGCGCGCCCTTTTTATATTGGCTTGAGGAGCGATCAGGCCGCGGCGGGCGCTGCCTCGTCCTCGTCGTCCTTGCCCTTCGCAAAGCGCAGGACCGCAAAGCCGAGCAGGGCCGAGATCAGCGAGCCGAGCAGCACGCCTATCTTCGCTTCCTCGATCAGAAGCGGATAACCCGGGAAGGCGAGTGCGCCGATGAAAAGGCTCATCGTGAAGCCGATGCCGCACAGGATGGCTACGCCCCAGATCTGGGTCCACGTTGCGCCCGGCGGCTTGGGCGCCAGCTTCAGCTTGTTGGCACCCATGATGGCCGCGAAGATGCCCACCTGCTTGCCGATGACAAGACCACCCGCGATAGCCAGCGGCAGCGGATCGAGAACGGCGGAAAGGCCGATGCCCGCAAGCGCGACGCCCGCGTTGGCAAAACCGAACAGGGGAACGACCAGATAGGCGTTCCACGGAAGCAGCGCATGTTCGAAGCGCAGCAGCAGGCTGTCGCCATGGCTGTCGAGACGCATCGGAATGGTGAAGGCCGCCAGCACGCCCGCGATGGTCGCGTGAACGCCCGAATTGAGCACGGTGAACCACAGAAGCAGTGAAAGCAGGGCATAGGCCCACCAGCGGTCGACGCGGAACCGGTTGAGCCCGATCATGACCGCCAGCACGCCCAGCGATGCGATCAGCCACATCAGCTTGAGATTGGCGGTGTAGAACAGCGCGATGATCGTCACCGCGCCAAGGTCGTCGACGATGGCGACGGTCAGCAGGAACAGCCGCAGCGAGGCGGGGACGCGGTTGCCCAGAAGGCCCATCACGCCCATCGCGAACGCGATGTCCGTCGCGGCCGGAATGGCCCAGCCGCGGTGCAGTTCGGGTGCGTTCTCGCCCATGACGATGGCCATGAAGACCAGCGCCGGTGCGGCCATGCCCGCGATTGCCGCGATGACGGGAAGGCGGCGGGCCTGCGGATCGGACAAGGCGCCGTCCACGACCTCGCGCTTGATCTCAAGCCCGACGACGAAGAAGAAGATCGCCATCAGACCGTCGTTGATCCACAAGTGCAGATTGTAGAGCTTGGGGATCGGCGTCCAGGGCAGGCGGTCATGGAACAGGTCGTGATACTGGTGCGCGAGGCCCGAATTGGCCACGATCATCGCCAGGATGGCCACGAAGATGAGGATGATGCCCGAGGCCGCCTCGTTGTCGAAGAAGGCCTTCAAGGTCATGTGAATCGATTTTGCCGCGGTTTTCATGCCTTTGCCTCCGCGCTGGCCGGAAGGGCGGAAACAGTCACGCGGATGGGGATAAGGTTCGCCTCGGTCATAGGGCCACCCTTTTCCCCAATTTGCCACCGGTTGCAAGCCGCCCAGGCCCCCCTTATGGACTTAAGTCGCGCATCGAATGGAACGCGGTGCGTATAACGGGGGTTAAATGGGGGTCGCAGCCCAGGGACTGGTAGTCCCGCTCTTCACATTGCTGGAAGGCGTGCGCCTTGAACTGTTGCTGTTTGCAGGGTTCTGGTTCGTGCTCGGTGCGCTCGATGAACTGCTGGTCGATCTCGTCTGGTTCTGGTTGCTCCTGACCGGCAAGGCGCGCTCGCCGCGGCTTCGGGAACCGGCTCGCGAGGAACTGAGCGCGCCGATCGCGCTCTTCGTCCCCGCATGGCGCGAGGCGAAAGTGATCGCCCCGATGCTCCGCGCGACACTGGCGCGATGGCCGCACCGGAACCTGCGGGTCTATGCCGGGTGCTACGTCAACGATCCCGAGACCCGCGCCGCGATGGAAGCGGGCGGCGGCGGCGATCCGCGTGTCACCATCGTCGTCAACGAAGTGCCGGGTCCGACGACGAAGGGCCAGTGTCTCAACCGCCTTTACCGCGCGATGCAGGAGGACGAGGCGCGAACCGGCACGCGGTTCCGTGCCGTCTTGCTCCACGATGCAGAAGATCTCGTTCATCCCGACGCGCTGACGCTGATCGATCGCGCTCTGGACGACGCCGATTTCGTGCAGGTCCCGGTTCGTCCCGAACTTCAGGCCGATTCTCCTTGGGTCGGCAATCACTACGCCGACGAGTTCACCGATGCTCACGCACGCGAGATGGTCGTGCGCGACCGTCTTGGCGCGGGTCTGCCGGCTGCCGGAGTCGGCTGCGCTTTCGGGCGCGACGCGCTGGAATACGTGGCGAAGCAGCGCAGCGGAGACCAGCTGGGCGAACCGTTCGATCCGGCGGCGATGACCGAGGATTACGAGCTTGGCATGCTGATCGGGCGACGCGGCGACTGGCTGGGGAGCAAGGGAGGACAGTTCCTGCGCGTACGGGCCCGCGACGGGTCGCTGGTCGCGACGCGGGCCTATTTTCCAGGCACGCTGTCAACTGCGGTGCGTCAGAAAGCACGCTGGGTGCATGGCATTGCCTTCGACGGCTGGGACCAGCTGGGATGGAACGCGAAGCCTGTTGAACTGTGGATGCGGCTGCGCGACCGGCGTGGGCCGCTGGCCGCCCTGGTGCTGTCGGCCGCATACCTGCTCGTTGTGATTTCCGGCATTCTCTGGCTGGCCGACGCCATGGGCTGGTATCCCGCCGGACGCCTGCCGGTCCTGGTCTACTGGGTGCTGATCGCGACGACCGCGACTTTCGCGTGGAGATCCGTTGTCCGCGCCGTCGTCGTGGGCCGCGAATACGGCTGGGGCGAGGCCCTGCCCGCGGTGCTGCGCATCCCCGTAGGCAATGTCATCGCCATCATCGCCACGCGCATCGCGGTATTCCGCTACATCAGGACGCTGCGGGGCGAACCTGCGCGTTGGGACAAGACCGAGCATGACCGGCACCCGCATCTAGATGCGCAGCAGGACGGGGTGCAGCAGGGTGAGGCGCAGGCGGCATGAGCGTGATGCCGCGACGAGGACAGCCGCTTTTCGCCTTGGCGGGCGTATTGTTGCTCTGGGTCGCGGCAAGGGCGTTCGGGCCGGTCGATGCCCTGCTCGAAGCGCCGCTGCCCCTGCCGCCGACCGTAGTCGGGCGCGTCGAGCCGGAGCCTGCCCCCGCGAGGATGGCGAGCGAAGCTACCCCTAAGTCCGCGCCAGCACCTGTAACCGAGAAGAGGGCTCCGCCCGAACCACTGCACCCCGCGCCGGCATTCACTGCCCCGCCTGCGCCGATCGCGCTGCGCATGGCCGGGCCAGTTCCGATGTCCGATCCATCCACGCCCCTGCCGCCCGCGCCTCCTGCGGCTGTCGTTCGCGAAGTCACGCCGCCGCCCGCGCCGGTGCCGTTCGGCGCGGTTCCGGCACAGGTGCGTGCATCGCGGCGCTGGTCCGCCGATACATGGGTGCTCTGGCGCGACAGCGCATCGCCCAGCGCCGCGCTGGTCGGGTCGGGCACATATGGCGGCAGCCAAGCGGGTGCGATCCTGCGCTATCGCATCGCGCCCGAAAGCAGCTTCGATCCGCGCGCCTACTTGCGCGTCACGACGGTCCTGTCCGGCGATCCCGAACACGAGGCCGCGGCAGGCATTGCCGTGCGTCCGGTACGAACCCTGCCAGTGGACCTCCTCGCCGAAGGGAGGGTCCTGCGCTACGAAGGCGATCCCCGTTTGCGGACCGGCGAGACCCGCGTCCGGCCTGCCGCGATGGCCGTCATCGGGCCGCCTCCGATCCAGCTCCCGCTCGGCGCGCGGGCCGAGGTATATGCGCAAGTCGGCTATGTCGGCGGGAAGGGGGACACCCCTTTCGCCGATGGCCAGCTTCGCGTGGTGGCCGAGGCAAGCGGGCCTGAAAACTTTCGTATCGAGGCTGGCCTTGGCTCATGGGGCGGGGCGCAGAAGGGCGTGGAGCGGCTCGACGTCGGCCCGACTGTCGCGGCACGCTTTCCGCTCGGCGGTGGGTTGTTTGCGCGCGCAGGGCTCGACTGGCGACAGAGGATTGCCGGGCGCGCCGAACCCGATTCGGGGCCGGTCCTTACCGTTTCGGCAGGGTTCTGACCGGGTTTTTCACGAACGATCGGGGCAGAACCGGCCTCTATGGGCAGACAGCGGCCCAAGATTCTTGCATTACTGTGCGATCAGCCTAACCGCCGGGAAGTCATGGACGTCTACCTTCCCATCGCCAACCTTTCGGTCAACGGCCTCGTCATCGTCCTTCTGGGCGGGGTGACGGGTCTGCTCTCCGGCATGTTCGGCGTCGGCGGCGGGTTCCTGACGACGCCGCTTCTGATCTTCTATGGCATCCCGCCAACTGTCGCCGCGGCTTCTGCTGCAACGCAGGTGACGGGTGCCAGCGTTTCGGGCGCGATCTACCAGCACAAGCGCGGCGGCATCGATTTCCAGATCGGTGCGGTCATGGTCGCGGGCGGGGTCATCGGCACCGGCATCGGCGCGCTGCTGTTCAAGCTGCTGACCGCCCTGGGCCAGATCGATGTCGCGATCAGCGTGCTCTATGTCGTCGTGCTGGGCAGCGTCGGCGTGATCATGGCGCGCGAGGCGATACCAGAATTGTTCAGCGGGCGGCTGGCAAAGCTTGGCAAGACGCCGGTGAAGCGCCGCCACCACCCGCTTGTCGCCAACCTGCCGCTGCGCTGGCGGTTCTATCGCTCGGGTCTCTATATCTCGCCGCTCGCGCCGCTGCTTCTGGGCATGGCGGTCGGCACGCTGACGATGCTGATGGGCATCGGCGGCGGCTTCCTGCTCGTGCCAGCGATGCTCTACGTTTTGGGGATGAGCGCGAATGTCGTGGTCGGCACGTCGCTGTTCCAGATTCTGTTCACGACGATCGCGACGACCATGATGCACGCGCTGACCACCAATGCCGTCGATGCCGTGCTGGCCGCGTTATTGCTTCTGGGTTCGGTTTCGGGCGCGCAGATCGGGGCGCGCTTTGCCTCGGACGTGCGGCCCGAACTGCTGCGCTTCATCCTTGCCATGCTCGTCCTCATGATCGCGATCCGCATGGCGGTGGGGCTGACCTACCGTCCGGAGGAAATCTTCACGGTAGTCCCGCTATGACGCGGCGCGGCCGCCTTGTCCTTCGCATCTCGGCCCTTCTGGGCATCTTCGCCTGCACAACGGCGCAGCGCGATCCTATCCTCGTGCCCGAAGTTTCGCAGCACGAAGTCGTCGTGCGGCAGGGCTTCACCGGGGCCGACCTGCTGCTCTACGGCGCGGTGCTTCAGCCCGACGGCACTCGGGCGAGCGAGAGTGCGAGCTACGACGTCATCGTCGTGCTCAAGGGGCCGAGCCAGCCGATCACCTTGCGCGAAAAGCGTCGCCGGCTGGGCATGTGGATCAACGCTGACAGCGCATCGTTCCGCTCTGCGCCGTCGTTCTATGCTCTCGCTTCTTCGCGCCCGCTTGACGACATTACCGATGAAAAGACCCGCGCGATCTACGAACTGGGGCTCGACTGGCTGCAATTGTCGCCCATCGGCGGGATCGATCAGCAGCAGCAGGACCATTTCGCGCGCGGCCTCGTCGACAAGCGCGTGTCGAGCGGTCTTTATCGCCAGGACGAAAGCGGCGTCACGATCAGCCAGGGCGTGCTCTACCAGGCGCGCATTCCCCTGCCGTCGAGCGTGATTACCGGCAATTACACGGCGGAGACTTTCGCGCTTGCAAAGGGCCGCGTCGTTGCATCTGCCACCAGCGACATCGTCGTCGCCAAGCGCGGTTTCGAACGCTCGGTCGAAGTCTACAGCCAGGATGATCCAGTGATCTACGGGCTGATCGCGGTGATCCTGTCGGTCTCGATGGGCTGGATCGCGGGCCGCCTGTTCGCCAACGGCTGATCCGGCCTTATCAAGTCGGGGCGCGAATTTAGCGGCCTGTTAACCCTGTCGCCCTAGGATGCCTGCGCGAGGATAAATCTCGCACGATGGCATATGAGGCGCGTTCATGAACGATATGGGCAGCAGGTTTCCGGGTGGTCACCCCTTTCGCAAGCCGTTCGAACGGGTAGGACCCGGCGAACGTCGTTCGATCAGTGACGAGAAGGACGCCGCCCAGCAGGCACAGGCTCCTAAGCCCGTTGGCGAGGCCCGCTTCGCATCGCCGCCCGACATGCCGCCGCCCAGCATCGAACCGCCCGCACCGCCGAGCGGGTTTGGCGCCAATAATTTCGGTGCAGGCGCGCCGCCTTCGGGCTTTGGCGCAGGCGCACCGCCGTCCGGTTTCGGCGGCGGTCGCCCCGTCTCGCCGCCTGCCCCGCCGCAAACCCCCGCACCTGCTGCCGAAGCGGCGCCAGATCCGGTCGGGGCCGAAGCGCCCGTGGATCGCCCCGTCGCGCCGCCCGCGCCGCCGAGTGAGTTCGCACCCATCAGCGATGTACCTGCGCGCGATGTCACCATGGACGGACGTCCGATTGACCCGCCTGCAGCGCCCGTATCTCCGCCTGTCGCCCGCGTTCCGGAACCTGAGCCCGAGGTTGAAGAGCAAGCCGTCTCGCACGACGAGGAAGAGCCCGAAAGCCGCCGTTCCGAATCGCACAAGGCCATCGGTGAAGTGCTGCAGATCGCCGGTTCTTCGTCGCAGGCCCGCCTCAGCGCACAGCGCCTTGTCGAATGTCAGCAGGATGCCGATCCGTCGGTGCAGCTTGCCGGCCTTGTGGGTTCGCAGATCAAGGTCCGCGTCGGCAAAGTCTGGCTGCTCGCGTCGGTCCGCACCCAGACGCTGGACCGCGCAACCGGCGAGATCATCGCGGAAATCGACTTTCTCGGCGAAGGTTCGGAAGAGAAGCTGACCGGCCGCATCCGCAACTTCACGCGCGGTATCACGCACTACCCGGTGCCGGGCGCCGAAGTATTTGCCGCGACCAACGCCGACCTCGCGCAGGTCTATGCCTCTGACGGGCGTTCCAACATCCAGATCGGCAAGGTCTTCCCGACCAAGGAAATCCGCGCCGGACTCTACATCGATGCCATGCTGGGCAAGCACTTCGCGTTGCTGGGTTCGACCGGTACCGGTAAGTCGACCAGCGCCGCGCTGATCCTGCACCGCATCTGCGAAGCCGCGCCTGAGGGTCACATCCTGATGGTCGACCCTCACGGCGAATATTCGGCCGCCTTCCGCGGAACGGGCCAGATTTTCGACGTCGGCAACCTCAAGGTGCCGTACTGGCTGATGAACTTCGAGGAACACTGCGAAGTCTTCATCACGAACGAAGGCACCGACCGCCAGGCCGACATGGACATCCTGTCGAAGTGTCTGCTGAAGGCGCGTTCGAAGAACCGCATGGCCGAAGGCATGAGCCGCCTCACCGTCGATTCGCCCATACCCTATCTGTTGTCGGACCTGACCGGTGCGATCCAGGACGAGATGGGCAAGCTAGACAAGGCGACGAACACCGCGCCGTTCCTTCGCGTCAAGACCAAGATCGACGAGATCAAGGCCGACCCGCGCTACCAGTTCATGTTCTCCGGCATGCTGGTCGCCGACACGATGCAGGAAGTCATCCAGCGCCTGTTCCGCCTGCCGGGCAACGGTTCGCCGATCTCGATCGTCGACGTGTCGGGCGTGCCGTCTGAAATCACCAGCACCGTGGTCGCTCTGCTGTCGCGCATGGTGTTCGACTTCGCGATCTGGGGCCGTGACGAAAAGACGCGCCCGATCCTGCTGGTCTGCGAAGAAGCGCACCGTTACGTGCCGAACGAGAAGAACGCCGACAGGTCGAGCGTGGGCCGCATCCTTTCGCGTATTGCCAAGGAAGGCCGTAAGTACGGTATCTCGCTGGGCCTCATCACGCAGCGTCCGTCGGACCTGGCCGAAGGCGTGCTTTCCCAGTGCGGCACGATCCTTTCGATGCGTCTCAACAACGAACGCGACCAGGACTTCGTGAAGGCTGCCATGCCCGAAGGCGCGCGCGGATTCCTCGACACGATCCCGGCGCTTCGCAACCGCGAATGCATCGTCTGCGGCGAGGGTACGGCGATCCCGATGCGCGTGACCTTCGACGACCTTGAAGAACGCAAGCGCCCGGCATCCGAAGATCCGAGCTTCAGCGAGCTGTGGAACGAAACCGGCGGCGAGGAAGAAGCTGTCGAGCGCATCGTCACCCGCTGGCGCGCGCAGCACCGCTGATCGGTGGCGTCAGTCCGCGGGCCCGGGTGCTTCGCTGCGCCCGGCCCACCGGATGAAGCGGGCGGTGGCGATCGCTCGCGGCATGGCGAGTGACAGGCGGCTGTCGACCACGGGGTCGGCAGGCGCGCTGTCGTCCCAGCTATCGAGCGTGCGCTTCAGGTCCGCGATGGCGATGCGTCCTGTGATCACCTCGTCCCGCTGAAGATCGGCGAGTTCGCGGGAGAGGGCCGCCTTCGCGCGCGCAAGCCGCTGCCGCCAGTCGCTGGCCTGCACGCCGCGGCGTTGCTCGGTGCGGACTTCCTCAGGCACTTTACCTGTCAAAATGCGGCGGGCGAGCAGCCTCGTTTCGCCGCCTTCGATAAACTGTTCCACCGGGATCGAGTGGCAGAACTCTACAAGGGGGCGGTAGGCCAGCGGATCGCGTTCGGGCATACCGTGGATCTGCAGGAACGCCTGGTCGATGTCGCCAGCTTCGCCCCCGCCGAAATCGCGGCGGTAGGCCGAAACCTCTGAGGGGAAGCGGAAGAGCATGTCGTGCCCCATCGCCTCGGCGCGGTCAGCCACGTCCATCTCCTTAGCCCACTTGGGATCGATCGGCGACCACGTGGCGAAAGGATCGGCGTGCTGGCGCCCCGCCAGCTTCTGCATGGCGGACCACGCCGGTTCCGGCAGGCGCGGCGCGACGACTCGAGCATAGAGCGCGCGCAGGAGAGTCTGTCCGGGCGCCTTGGCGAGCCTCGTCTCGCGCAGCAAGCGGCCCCATTGGCCAGTCCGCACCCATTCGCCGAAGCCCCAGAGACCGTCGAGGCTGAAGCCCAAGTTACCCGCGCTTCCCGTGAAGATCACGTCGTGCCCCTCGGTGCTGGCCTTTTCCCAGATGCGGTGGTTCCAGTGCAGGTTGGCGGTATTGCGCGGCACGACGCCGGCAAATTCGAAGATTTCGTCCAGCCGGTAATCGAACCAGAGCTCTCCCGACAGGACGCCCTCGACGTCCAGTTGCGGATACATTCGGCCAAGTGCCTTCGCATAGGGCAGTTCGTTGGTGAGAGCGTCCGATGAAACAGGGCTGTCGGGGATGCTCGTGAAGCCCTTTATCTGCCCTCCCACGGGAAGTGCTTCGGCCGTGAAGGCGGCGACAGCCTGCGAATCGAGCCCTCCCGACAGGCTGATCGCTGGCCTTGCAAAACCGCCCAGCGAGGATCTGACCGCGTCTTCCAGCATGGCCCGTCCCTGTCCGACGTATTCCCCGGTCGATCCAAGTAGCGTCGGGGGAAGGCTGGCAAGATCGTGGAAGCGGCGGCTTTGCTCCCACCCGCGAGAGAAATGGCAGATCGTGCCGATCGGTACGCGCCGGATGCCGGCGAACCAGCTGCGCCGTTCCTCGTTGTAGTTGAGGACCAGGCTGTCGGCGATCTTCTGGTCGTCCAGCACGCGCGGCACCCGGCCCGTGGCGAAAAGCAGGCGCGGTGCCGAGCCGACGATCAGTTCGTCATCGCTTTGCCAATAATGCAGCGGAGGTGCGCGAAGCGGGCTTCTGGCCAGCCTCACGATCTGGCCCGATGGCGCCACGATAAGCGCTGCGTACTGGCCGCAGATACGGGCGTCGACTTCGTCCAGATGCTTGAGATACGCCTCGCCATAGAGCGTCGCATCGTCCGCCGCATGGACGCCGAGCGAACGGGCCAACGCCGCCCGGTCGTCGAGGTGCCCGTCGAACAGCAGGACGCTTCCATCACGCAGCTTCACGGCGCTCGCCGCCGGTGTGTCGCCCAGCGTCGAGATTGCAAGAACGGCGTTGCCGATCGTCACCGATCGGGCGAGCGTATGGCGCGCTGATGATAGAGCCTGGGAGAAACGGTCGCGAGGCGGCGGGGCATCGCCCCAGCGAAGGTGCAGCGCGATCATTCAGGCAAGGCCCGTCACGGGCGCGTCGTTACGATCCGTGATTGTTCCGGGTGTCGAATCCGGGTCGTTTCACGATAGACCCCACGTCGCGCAGCGTGCCCACGTGATTGAGCTTCGGCCGCACCCACTTGCGGGTCCGCGTTTCTGCCGAAGAACCTGTATCGTTCATTTGCTGCAATTCCATCCGGTTACACAGAAGGGGCTAGGCCAACGATACCTCTTTGCGAGGGGTGAGCAAAGCTGAAACGTCTCTAATGATCGCGAGGCAACGGGCATGGGTGACAAAGATGACACCCTGTAACCCTGCGTCTCAGCGTGAAACCGCCGGAAATGCTGGTGTTCGGCGCGACCGGTCAGGATGACAGGTTGCCTTCGACCGACGATGGCAAAGAACGGCGCGCATCGTGGCGGCATCAGGGCGTGTAGGAGAGCTGAATTCGCGTTGCTGAATGCTGCCTGTTATGGGGCGGGAGGCGGACCTGACCTGACCTTTCTAGCTGTTGGTGCTACCGGCTGGGATTAGGCGCGACATCCATCGGGCATCTGCACCGTACTCCCGGACTTTCGCGCGTAAATTGCCTGCAGTTTGTGCCTCTGTGAAGCCGAGGCCGCGCCAATAGCGAGTCGCACCCTCGACGGCGACTAGTTGAGCGACCGTCATACCCTTGCTGCGCGCGCAATCGAACGCGTGCTCTACAAGCTTTTTGCCGATACCCCTGCCTCGCCCAGAGTTTGAGACAGCAAGGTCATGGATGAACAGCACATCGCTTTGCTCGGCCATCTCGACCACAATTCCCAAAGGAGGGGGATCATCTGCCTGCCAGCCATGGGCTATCATGTAGCCAAGCAATAACTCGCCTTCCCTTGCTGCCAGACAGCAGGAGTTTTTCAACGAAAGACGGCTGAGAAAAACCTGCCGACTCTCGACAAGGTATCCCGGATAACTCTCGGACTGGATCGAAAGCACAGACGGCAGGTCCGTTACCCGCAAATTGTCAATCAGAAAATCCGCGCTCATTCCATTTCCACCCAATAAAAGTGGCTGACCTTTAATGTGGCCCAGGTCGCTGTTGGCGCTTCTGGTCGAATTTTCGCAATCGGATGGTCAGCAGACAGTTGGCGCCATCAAGTCCCCCGCGTATCGCCATAAAGGTGGATATGGAGTCGGTCCGTCATCCTCAAACCACACTCCAGCGCTGCGGCTGACAGCCATTTCTCGCGCTCTCGCAGGGTCTTGCTGTCGGTGCCTTCGGGCATGACATAGACGCGGGCCCTGGGGTGGCGGTGCCTTTCGATCAGCGCCATGACTTCGTCGAGGTCGGTCGGCTCGGCCACCACGAACTTCAGGAAAGCGCGCGGGTCGTCGGCCCAGAAATTCAGCATCTCGGGGATGAGCGCCAGTTCCGCAGGGTTGCCGCTATGCGCCAGCTTGGGGCTGACATTGTACTGGTCCACCCGCACGTCGAGGCGGGCAGGGGGCTTTACCGTGCCGTTGGTCTCGATCTCGACCTGGATGTCGGGCAGGTATTCCAGCATCTTCGCCAGCGCCGAACCCTGAAGCAGCGGTTCACCGCCGGTGATGACAAGCCGGTCCTGCCCCAGCGCGGCGATGCGTTCCGCCACTTCGGCCTCGTCCAGCGTGACCTGATTGGCCTTGCGCTCGAACGCGACACGGTCCCGGTGCGGGCGATTGTCGCCTTCGAAGCGCCACGTATAGGCCGTGTCGCACCACTGGCAGGCAAGGTTGCACCGCGACAGCCGCACGAAAGCGACGGGCCGCCCGACCGACGGCCCTTCGCCTTGCAGCGAGGCGAAAATCTCCGGCCCGCCCGTATCGTCGGTGGCGAGCGTGAGAGACATCTGCCTTTAACCCAGCCGTGCCAGCGCCGCGCCCAGCCGTTCGACTTCGGCGGCATGATGCGCGTGGTCGGCGCGGGCCTTTTCGACCGCTTCGGGCTTGGCCTTTTCGACGAACTTGGGGTTCGAAAGGCGACCTTCGAGCGACTTGGCCTCCTTCATCGAAGTCTCGCGCGCCTTGGTGAGGCGGGCCTTTTCGGCCTCCACGTCGATCAGGCCTTCGAGCGGGACGACAAAGATGTCATTGCCCACGTTCACCTGCATCGCGGCCCCTGCCGGTGCTTCACCGAAGTGGACGGCGGAAAGCCGCGCCACGCGGTCGATCGCGGGGAAGTTGCGCTCGATGATGCCGTGGGCCGGTCCTGCCGTGCTGGTCAGCCAAGCCTCAAGCTTGGCGCCCGGCGCGAGGCCCAGTTCGTTCTTCGCGGTGCGCAACGCAGAGGTCAGCGCGATCAGCCACTCGACCTCGGCCTTGGCGTCCGCATCGATGCTGGCGTCCGGTTCAGGCCACTTGGCGACGATCAGTTCGTAGGGGCGCTGCGTGCCCGAAGCGGCGGCCTGCGCGTGCCACAGTTCTTCGGTGATGAACGGCATGAACGGGTGCAGCATGACGAGGATCTGGTCGAGCACCCAGCCAGCGACGGCCTTCGTCTCGTCGTCGAAGTTGCCCTTCACCAGTTCGATGTACCAGTCGCAGAACTGGTCCCAGACGAAGTGGTAGATCGTGTTCGCCGCCGCGTCGAAGCGCAGGTCGGCCATCGCCTGATCCAGCGCCGCCGCGGTTTCGACGACTTCGCCAACGATCCACTTGTTGACCGCGCTGTTCGCAGCAGGAGCGGCCAGCGTTTCCGACGCGCCGATGCCATTCGACTGGCAGAAGCGAGCCGCGTTCCACAGCTTCGTGGCGAAGTTGCGGTAACCCTCGACGCGCTTTTCATCCATCTTCACGTCGCGGCCCTGGCTTTCCATGGCGGCCATGAAGAAGCGCAGCGCATCCGCGCCGTACTGGTCGATCAGGCCCAGCGGGTCGACGACGTTGCCCTTGGACTTCGACATCTTCGCGCCGTCCGCCGCGCGGACGAGGCCGTGGAGATAGAGCTTTTTCCACGGAACCTTGCCCATGAACTCCATCCCCTGCATCGCCATGCGCGCATCCCAGAAGAACAGTATGTCGAAGCCGGAGACGAGCAGGTCGTTCGGGTAGTGCTTTTTCACAAGCGCCGTATCGTCGGGCCAGCCGAGCGTGGCGAAAGGCCAGAGCGCGGAGGAGAACCACGTGTCGAGCACGTCGGGGTCGCGGGTCAGCGACTTGTTGCCGGCAAGCGCCTGCGCTTCTTCCTCGCTTTCGGCGACGAAGACTTCGCCGTCTTCGGCATACCACGCCGGAATCTGGTGGCCCCACCACAGCTGGCGTGAGACGCACCACGGCTGGATGTTTTCCATCCAGTTGAAGAAGGTCTTCTCCCAGGTCTTGGGCACGATCTCGATACGCCCGTCGCGCACCGCCTGCATCGGCGGCTGCGCCAGAGTCTCTGCATCGACGTACCACTGGTCGGTCAGCCACGGTTCGATGACCACGCCGCCACGGTCGCCATAGGGCGTCTGGATCGTGCGCGGTTCGGCGTCGTGTTCGGTCTCGTTGCCCTCTTTGTCCTTCACGACATGAGGGATTAGGAAGCCCAGCGCCTTCATTTCGGCCACGACCATGTCGCGCGCCTCGAACCGGTCCTGGCCGAGGTAGTTTTCCGGGATCAGCCCGTCTGCTGTCTGCACCACGCGCGCATCGCCATCGAGCATGTTGAGCATTTCGCCCGGCGCGATGCCGGCGCGCTTGCCCACGTCGAAGTCGTTGAAGTCGTGCCCCGGCGTGATCTTCACCGCGCCCGAACCCAGTTCGGGATCGGCGTGTTCGTCGGCGACGACCTTGAAACGGCGGCCCGTGATCGGCTGGAGGATGTCCTTGCCGATGACCGACTTGTAGCGATCGTCGTCAGGGTGAACCGCCACGGCCATGTCGGCCAGCATCGTCTCGGGACGCGTCGTGGCGACCTCGATGTAGTCCTGACCGTTATCTAGGCGCACGCCATCGGCCAGCGGGTACTTGAAGTGCCAGAAGCCGCCCTGGACCTCGCGGGTTTCGACCTCGAGGTCGGAGATCGCGGTCTTGAGCGCAGGGTCCCAGTTCACCAGCCGCTTGTCGCGGTAGATCAGGCCCTTGTTGTAGAGGTCGACGAAGACCTTGAGCACGGCCTTCGTGAAGTGCGGGTCCATCGTGAACTGTTCGCGGCTCCAGTCCATCGAACAGCCCAGACGTCGCAGCTGGCGCGTGATCGTACCGCCCGACTGGCCCTTCCATTCCCAGACATGGTCAAGGAACTGCTCACGCGTCATGTCGGTGCGCTTGATCCCTTGCGAGTTCAGGTTGCGCTCCACCACCATCTGCGTCGCGATGCCCGCATGGTCGGTCCCCACGACCCACAGCGCGTCCTTGCCGCGCATGCGTTCATAACGGATCACGATGTCCTGAAGCGTGTTGTCCAGCGCGTGGCCGATGTGGAGGCTGCCGGTGACGTTCGGCGGCGGGTTCACGATCGTGAAGGGGGCTGCATCGGGACGTTCGGGGCGGAACAGCCCTTCGCTTTCCCAATGGGCGTACCACTTTGCCTCGATCCCGGCCGGGTCGAAGGTCTTGGCCATCTGCGTATCGCTGCCGGTTTCGGCATTCGTATTGCTGGTCTCGCTCATGGCTCGGCCTTTGCCAGCGCCACAGGTGATGGGCAAGAGGCTGCGCGCCGCAATTGCCCTCACTCGGGACAGGGTCATGCACAGGCGCTTGTAGGGCGGGCCTTTTTCGCCCATGAGGCCTGTCATGCGCGAATGGGCGGATTTTGAACTGGTTGAGGGGGAAGGTGGCCCCGTTCTGCGGGTCAGCGGGCCGCTTACCGTGGCCGGTATCGCCCCGCTGGACACGCGCCTTCGCGAACTTGACGACATTGCCGCGATCGACATTGCCGGGATCACGGCGATCGACACCGTCGGCGCGTGGACCGTCTGGCGCTCTGCCATGCGAATGGATGCCGAGGTTCGTGGCGCCAGCGACAAGGCGACCCGCCTGATCGAGGCGGTGAAGGCTGCGGAGAACACCGCCGCGATCACGCCGCCCCGTTCCCGCCTGCTCGAACGCGTGCCCGAGGCCGTGGGCATCAAGGTCAGCGGGATGCTGGTCGGCATGAAGGACATGGTCGGATTTCTCGGGCTTACCATCGCCGCCTTCGGCGCGCTGGTCCGTCATCCCCGCCGTTTCCCGATGCTGGCGGTGATCCGCCAGATCGAACTTGTCGGCGTGTCTTCGCTTGGCATTATCGGGTTGATGAGCTTCCTCATCGGCATCGTCGTCGCGCAGCAGGGCGCGGTGCAGTTGCAGCAGTTCGGGGCCGAGATCTACACGATCAACCTGACGGGCCGCCTGACGATGCGCGAACTGGGCGTGCTGATGACGGCGATCATGGTCGCGGGCCGTTCGGGCAGCGCCTTTGCCGCGCAGATCGGCACGATGAAGCTGACCGAAGAGGTCGATGCGATGCGCACCATCGGCGTGTCGCCCATGGAACGGCTGGTCGTTCCGCGCGTGCTGGCCGCGGTGCTGATGATGCCGCTGCTCGGTTTCTACTCGGCCGTCATCGCCATCGTGGGCGGCGCCTTCATCGCCAATTTCGCGCTCGACATTCCGTTCTGGACGTTCCTGTCGCGCATCCGTGAAGTCGTTCCGATGACCGACCTTTACGTGGGTCTCGTCAAGGCGCCAGTGTTTGGCCTGATCGTCGCGATGAGCGGGTGTTATCAGGGGATGCAGGTATCCGGCAATGCCGAGGAAGTGGGGCTTCGCACGACGCTGGCCGTGGTGCAGGCGATCTTCATGGTCATCGTGCTCGACGCCTTCTTCGCCGTGTTCTTCACCGAAATCGGGTGGGCCTGATGGGATCGGAACGCGCAGAAGAGCTGATCGAGCAGGCCGAGAGCGAGGCGCAGTCGACTCCTCCCGAATTCACCGGCGAATACCCCATCGTGGTCGAGGGGATCACCAACCGCTTCGGGGAACAGGTGGTCCACGACAATCTCTCGCTCAAGGTAAAGCGCGGCGAGATCCTGGGCGTCGTCGGCGGTTCGGGCACCGGCAAGTCGGTCCTGATGCGCTCGATCATCGGTCTTCAAGTCCCGTCCGAGGGCAGCATCGAGGTGCTCGGCCAGTCGATCACCGATGCCGAGGAAGACGGCGACATCGATATTCGTTCGCGCTGGGGCGTCTTGTTTCAGGGCGGCGCGCTGTTTTCCACGCTGACCGTGGCGGAAAACGTCGAAGTGCCGCTCAAACAGTTCTATCCCGAACTGTCGAACGAACTGCGGCAGGAAATCGCCCGCTACAAGGTGCGCCTGTCAGGCCTGCCCGAGGAAGCGACGAGCAAGTATCCGTCAGAGCTTTCGGGAGGCATGAAAAAGCGCGCAGGCCTTGCCCGTGCATTGGCGCTCGACCCCGAACTCCTGTTTCTGGACGAGCCGACCGCAGGCCTCGATCCGATCGGCGCGGCGGCCTTCGATCGCCTTACGCGGGAACTTGCCGAGACGCTGGGACTTACCGTTTTCCTGATCACGCACGATCTCGATACGCTGCACGCCATCTGCGACCGGGTGGCCGTGCTGGCGGACAAGAAGGTGATTGCCGTGGGTACGATACCGGAGCTTCTGGCCACCGATCACCCGTGGATACAGGAATACTTCAACGGCCCGCGCGGACGCGCGGCCGAGGCGACCCATACCCGTTCGATGAGCGGCACAATGGACAAAGACAGCAAGGGCGGGGCATAGACGGGGCGCATGGAAACGCGGGCAAATCATCTCTGGGTGGGTGCGGTAACGCTGGCGCTGCTGGCGATTCTGGCGGCATTCATCATCTGGATCGCGCGCCTCAACGAAGGTTCGCAGTCGGAATACGACATCTTCTTCAAGCAGTCGGTCAGCGGCCTTGCCCGCGGATCCGAAGTGGCCTTTACCGGCGTTCCGGTGGGGCAGGTGAAGAGGATCGAGCTGTGGACCAAGGATCCGCAATTCGTGCGGGTGCGCATTTCCATCGAGTCCGACGTGCCCGTGACGACGCTGACCACGGCCTACATCCAGGGCAGTTTCACCGGCGTGTCGACGATCCAGCTGGAAGGCACCGACAAGGACGCGCCGCTGCTTACCAAGATCGGGCCTGAAGGCGTGCCCGTCATCCCGACCAAGCGAAGCGGGCTGGGCGAACTGCTGGCCAATGCGCCGCTTTTGATGGAGCGGCTGGCAACGCTGACCGAGCGTTTGACCATGGTGCTGTCCGACAAGAACCAGGAATCGATCGAGGGTATCCTCGCAAACACCAATCGCATGACGCGCGACCTTGCCGACGCGACCCCCAAGGTCGAGGCGACGATGGCCGAGCTTCAGGCAACGCTGCGGCAGGCAAACATGACGCTTGCCGAATTCCAGAAGGTCGCGGCGTCGACCGACCAGCTGATCAACGGCGAGGGCGCTTCGCTGGCCGACCAGATGCGCGATACGCTGACCGCGGCGGAACGCGCGGCGAACGAGCTTGAAGGCACGCTGAAGGACGCGCGTCCGGCGGCGCAGCAGCTGTCGGAATCGACGATCCCTGCCGCCGAAGCTGCGATCCGCGATCTGCGCACCACCACGCGCGCGCTTCGCAACATCACCGAACAGATCGACGACAAGGGCGCAGGCGGCTTGATCGGCGGTCCGGCCTTGCCCGATTACGAGCCGTGAACGGAGACCACCAGATGACCCGCAAGATCATGGCCCCGCTGGCGCTTTTCGCGCTGCTGGCAGGCTGCGTCAGCATCGGCCCCAAGACCGAAGTGCCCGAACAGCTAATCACCTTCAGCCCCACCACCATGGCCCCCGCCGGCACGGGTGCGTCCGGCGAAGTGACCGATGCGATCATGGTGTTCGAGCCCGAGGTCGAGGACCGTCTCGACGTCAATCGCGTGCCGGTTCAGGTCAGCGATTCAGGCATCGCCTACCTCAAGGACGCGACATACGTCGACCGACCGGCGCGCCTGTTCCAGAACCTCCTGGCCGAAACGATCCGCGCCAGCACCGGCCGCCTTGTCATCAGCGGCGAGGACCCGGGCGTAGCCGTGCGTACGCGGCTCTATGGCCGTATCATCGAAGCAGGGTATGACGCGCGCTCTTCATCCGTGTCGATCATCTATGATGCGGTCGCGGTCTCGCCCGACGGCAAAGTGCGCCAGCGCCGGTTCGTGAACCGGGTGGACGGGCTTCCGGCAGAGGCGGCGTTCGTGGCCCCTGCGCTGAACGATGCCGCCAATGCCGTGGCGGGCGAAGTCGCCGCCTGGGTAACCGGCTAGGGTTCTATTCGCGCACCAGCTGCGCGAGTTTCGCCGCCAGCCTGAAACCTGCCAGCCGCGCATCGCGGCGGGCAAGGGCGTCATTGTCCCAGCCCCACTGCTTGGCCTGCCAGTCTTCTTCCAGATTGGCGCGACCGAACAGGTCGTCGATGTCGGCATCGGGCTTGAGCGCGGCCAGCGCGACGCACAGCGAACTGGCGAGCGCCGCCATGTTCTGCAGCGCGACCAGCGTCAGCGGATCCATCGTCTCGAGGTGGGCGCGCAGTTTCGGCAGCGTCTCTTCGGGATGCGGGGCATGGAGCACGCCGCCCGCACGGGCGAACGTGACGCCATGTTCGTCCTCGACCGCGGCCAGCATGGGTTCCCACGCTTCGTCCTGACGCTGACGCAGGGAATCGCCTTCGTCGGCGCGGTAGCAGAGCGTGTCGGTGTCGCCATAAGGGACGATCGCGTCGATCGCCTCGGCCGGGTTTTCGGCGACGCGGTCGAGGCCATAGTCGACCATGTCGCGCATCGGGAAAGTGGCGGGGTCCAGGTCCTCGCCCTGAGCGCGCCATTCGGCGGCCAGCACTTCGGCCAGCGCCTTGGCAGGCAAGACCTGCGGCTTGCCGCCCTGCGTTTTCATGGCGCGGCCATCGAGAAAGACCTGCCAGCCACCCTCAACCGGGGCGGTGGTCACTTCCTTGTAGAAGCGTTTCATTATCTGTCGCTGCTCCACAGGCGGGCGAGGAGGAGGGGCATCAGGAAGGCATCGGCTGCCCCGACGAGGGCAAGGGCCCAGGCCCATTCGGTCGGCGCGCCGCTGAACCACGGCGCTTTCCCGCCGGCCGCGGCCACGCCGTAGATGAAGATCACGATGCCGGAAACGCGGATCGCCTGTATCGCGGCCCACTTGGCGGCGGCAGGATCACGTGTCTTGCTCATTCGGCTTCCAGCATCCGGCGCAGTTCGTCGATGTCGCAGGCAACGCCGATCGCGCCGCTGGCAACCAGTTCGTCCGCGCCGTGATAGCCCCAGTCAACGCCGATGGGGCGGACTTTCGCCGCCTCGGCCATGACCATGTCGAACGTGGTGTCGCCGATCATCACCGCCTGATCGGCCGTATGGTCGGTTTCGAACAGCACCTGCTCGATCATCGAGGGGTGTGGTTTCGACGGATGCCGATCCGCGGTCTGCAGACTGGCGAAAAGTTCGGTGATGCCGTGTTCGGCAAGGCAGTGAGCTAGCCCCCGGTCCGACTTGCCGGTGGCCACCGCCAGCGTCCAGCCTGCTGCGTGCAAGTGGCGCAGCAGCTCTTCCATCCCCTCGAACAGAGGTTCGTAGACCTTGCCCGCCTCGCGGTGGCTGCGAAACGCGAGGCGATAGCGCTCAGCCAGCGCATCCTGCTCTTCCGCCGTGCTTTCGGGCAGCAGCATCGCCATCGCCTGTGGCAACGACAGGCCCACCGCGCGGCGGATCAGCGGACGGGGCGGGGGCGTGCGACCCGACGCTTCGAAGGCCTCTTCCATCGCGACGCAGACATTGGCCTGCCCGTCGACGAGAGTGCCGTCACAGTCGAAGATCGCCAGTCGCCTCACTTACGCCCTTTCCCCGGTCCCTTGCTGGCAGGCCCGTTTTTCGCAGGCCCCCTTTTCGCGGGCGCCTTGCCGGCTGGTCCGGCGCCACGCGGTTTGCCGCGCTGTCCGCCCTTGGCCCCTGCCTTACCCGATTTTGCACCGCCCGGCTTGCCGCCAGCCGACTTTCCCCCACTCTTGCTGCGCGGGGCAGAGGTCGTTCGGGTCCGGCGCTCGCCACGGCGGGCCTTGCGCACGTCCTTGGCATGGCGCTTGGCGGCCTGCTTCTTGTCCTCGCGCGTCAACGGCGGCAGGCCGGTTTCCGGCTCGGCATCGCTCATCCCCTCGTCGAAGCCGAGTTGCTCCATGCTTGCCGCGAAGTGTTCGGGCAGCGACGCGGTCACGTCCAGCGGCACGCCATCGGGGTGGTCGATGATCAGGCGGCGCGCGTGCAGGTGCATCTTGCGACTGATCGAACCGGTCAGGAACGCTGTCTGACCGCCGTACTTGCCGTCGCCCACGATGGGGTGTCCGATCGCGGCAAGGTGGACGCGCAGCTGGTGCGTGCGGCCCGTCAGTGGTTCCAGTTCGACCCATGCGGCCCGGTTCCCTGCACGGTCGACCACACGGTAGCGGGTCTTCGCGGGCTGCCCTTCGTCGTCCGGCATCATCTTCTCGCCGCCCGTCCCCGGCTGTTTCGCCAGCGGCAGGTCGATCGTGCCCGCCGCGATGTCGGGAACGCCGACGACCAGCGCCCAGTAGATCTTCTTCGCCGAACGGCCCGAGAACCGCTTGGAGAAGAACGCGGCGCTGCCCGGCGTCGCCGCCGTCAGCAGGACGCCGGAGGTGTCCTTGTCCAGCCGGTGGACGAGGCGTGGGCGCGGGTCGCGTTCGGAATTGACGTAGGCGTCGAGCAGGCGGTCGACATGGACGTTCGTGCCGGTGCCACCCTGTGTCGCAAGACCCGGAGGCTTGTTGAGCACGATCGCCGCACGGTCGCGGTGGAGCAGCATGGCATCGGCCTGTTCCAGCTCCTCCTCGGTCAGCGGCACGCGCTGGCGCGGTGCGTTCTGCGGCGTCGCGCCGCCGGGCGGGACGCGGATCTGCTGGCCCGGTTCCAGCCGGTCCTCGGGCTTGGCGCGCTTGCCGTCGACGCGAATCTGGCCGGTACGGGCCCAGCGGCTGATCGTGGCAAAGCCGATTTGCGGCAGGTGCCGCTTGAACCAGCGGTCGAGGCGCACGCCGTCGTCGTCGCGACCCACGATGAACTGGCGGACTTCGGATTCGTTATCGCTCATGCCGCGATCCTCATAATTGTAAGGCCGAGGAAAAGACCGGCAACGCCCGCGGCCAGCGAGACAAGCGCATAGGTAAAGGCAAGCCCCGGCGCCCCGCGCTCCCAAAGGAGCACGAGTTCGAGGCTGAACGACGAAAACGTCGTGAACCCGCCCAGAAGGCCCACGCCAAGCAACAGGCGCCAGCCTTCGGCCCCGATGCCTTCATCGCTGCCATGACGTGCCAGCCACCCCGCCAGCAGGCCCATGCACAGCGAACCGACGACATTTGCGGTCAGTGTCGCCCACGGGAATGCAGTGGCCGCAACAGGGAACAGCTTGCCCACGACGCGCCCGAGGTGGAAGCGCAGCAGGGCACCCGTTCCGCCGCCAAGGGCGACCATAAGAGATGCAGGCAGGGCATTGGGAAGGATCATCGGCGCTCCCTACAAGGCCGGTGCGATTTGCGAAAGGGTACCTTACTGTGGTATCTAGGCAACGTTCGAAAGGGCCTGCGCGCTTGCTTTTCACAGCTATCGCTGGTAGCCGCGCCGCCGGTCTGGCCGATTCCGCCCCGATTCACGTTGAGGGGATTCGGCCTTCTTGCATTTTTATTTACTGCGTGCGGCAGCCATCTGTCCGGCCTGCCGCCGCCACAACCGAATTGAGGTAGAAGCTTTTTATGCAGATCATGGTTCGCGATAACAATGTCGACCAAGCCCTCCGCGCTCTCAAGAAGAAGCTGCAGCGGGAAGGTGTGTATCGCGAAATGAAGCTGCGCCGCCACTACGAGAAGCCGAGCGAGAAGCGCGCCCGTGAAAAGGCCGCTGCCGTTCGTCGCGCTCGCAAGCTGGAGCGCAAGCGCATGGAACGCGACGGCGTTCGTTAAGAACGGTCGTTGATAGCTTTGCGGGCGCAAAGGCACTTGCCGCGCCCCTCTGCTTGAGCCAAAGGGGCGCCTGACACCTGTCGGGCGCCCTTTTTGCTGCCCGATACCTGCCTAACCGCCCGCGTGGGGCGAATCGAAGAGGACGATCATGGCCGAAGTCACCCGCGTTCCCCTGCAGCCGATCGGCAAGGGCATTCTCGGCAAGCTGTGGCTGGGCGTGATCGTCGCGATCCTGCTGGCCGCCGGCGCCGCCTGGGCCACCAGCTACAAGGGTGTTACCGTCGACACCCTGTCGGCCGGCGAAGGGCCCAGCCCGGCTGAAGAGGACATCGTCCTCGTCAACTACGAAGGCCGTCTTGCCGACGGCACGGTCTTCGATTCGGGTGAGCGCGTGCCTTTCCCCGTGAACGGCGTCGTCCCCGGCTTCACCGAAGCGCTGGTCAAGATGCAGAAGGGCGGCCGCTACGAGGTCTTCATTCCCTCGCAGCTCGGCTACGGCGCGCAGACCCGCGGCACGATCCCGCCGAACAGCGACCTTTATTTCACGGTCGAACTGATCGACTTCCGCACCCAGGCGCAGCTTGAGGAAATGCAGCGCCAGATGCAGCAGATGGGCGGCATGCCCGGAATGCCCGGCGGCATGCCCGGCATGCCCGGTGCCCCCGAAGGCGCCCAAGCCGAATAAATTTGCGTGGGAGAGGGGTGAAGGCCCACTCTCCCGCTTGGCAAGGGCACGGGCGCGCGCTAACCCGCGCGCCATGTCTGTCGATAAAGCAACGGTCGCCAAGATCGCCTCGCTCGCACGCATCCGGATGGATGACGCGGCGTGCGACGCGATGGTCCCTGAACTCAACCAGATCCTGGGCTGGGTGGAGCAACTGGGTGAAGTCGACGTCACCGGTGTAGAGCCGATGACGGCCGTCATCCCCAACACGCTCCGCCTGCGAGATGATGTCGTCGATGCCGATCCGCTGACTGGCGGCGGCGTGCGCGACAAGGTCCTCGCCAACGCTCCCGCGCCGGAACACGGTTTCTTTGGCGTGCCCAAGGTGATCGAATGATGCGTGCAACATTCGATCATCCCCGACATCTGCGCAGCAGCGACCGATCGGGAATCCGGAAACAGGAATCTGGGCGACCTACCGCTCTGGATTTCCGCATTCGCGGGAATGACGTAGAATGACCGAACTTACCGAACTCACCGTCGCTGCCATCCGCACGGGTGTTGCAGGCGGCGATTTCACCGCCGTCGAAGTGGCAGAAGCGTTCAACGCCAATGTCGCCGCGGCCAGCCAGCTCAACGCCTTCATCGTCGCGACGCCGGAAAAGGCGGTCGAGGCCGCACAGGCCGTCGATGCCAAGCGTGCCAAGGGCCAGGACCTTGGCAAGATGGGCGGCGTGCCGATCGGCATGAAGGACCTGTTCGCCACCAACGGCGTGCAGACCACGGCGGCCAGCCACATGCTGGAAGGCTTTGTTCCGCAGTACGAATCGACCGTGTCGCAGAAGCTGTGGGATGCCGGAGCAGGCATGCTGGGCAAGCTGAACCTCGACCAGTTCGCCATGGGTTCGTCGAACGAGACGAGCTATTTCGGCAACGTGATCAGCCCGTGGCGCCGCAAGGATGGCGGCAACGCGGACCTTGCCCCCGGCGGTTCGTCGGGTGGTTCGTCATCTGCCGTGGCGGCGCGGCTGTGCCCGGCAGCGACCGGCACAGACACCGGCGGCTCGATCCGTCAGCCCGCGGCCTTTACCGGCATTTCGGGCATCAAACCGACATACGGTCGTTGCTCGCGCTGGGGGGTGGTGGCCTTCGCCTCCTCGCTCGACCAGGCAGGCCCGATGGCGCGCGACGTCACCGACTGCGCGATCATGCTGGAAGCGATGGCGGGCTTCGACCCGAAGGATTCGACCTCGCTTAATCTGCCGGTTCCCGAGTGGGAAGCGGGCCTCAACCCCGACATGAAGGGCAAGAAGGTCGGCATTCCGCGCGAATACCGGATGGACGGGATGGACCCCGAAATCCTGAAGTCGTGGGACGACGGTATCGCGTGGCTGAAGGATGCAGGCGCAGAGGTTGTCGATATCTCGCTGCCGCATACGAAGTATGCGCTTCCCGCCTACTACATCATCGCGCCTGCCGAGGCTTCGTCGAACCTCGCGCGCTATGACGGCGTGCGTTACGGCCTTCGCGACCTGCCCGAAGGGGCAGGCCTGCAGGACATGTACGCCGCGACCCGCGCCGACGGCTTCGGACCAGAGGTGAAGCGCCGCATCATGATCGGCACTTACGTGCTGTCGGCCGGTTTCTACGACGCCTACTACAACCAGGCCCAGAAGGTCCGCGCGCTGATCGCCCGCGACTTCGAACAGGCATGGTCGCAGTGCGATGTGATCCTCGCCCCGACGTGCCCCAGCGCGGCCTTCGCGCTTGGCGACAAGACAAGCGATCCGCTGTCGATGTATCTCAACGACGTCTTCGCCGTGCCAGCCTCGCTGGCGGGCCTTCCGGCGATGAGCGTGCCCGCGGGCCTCAACAGCGAGGGCCTGCCGCTTGGCCTGCAGATCATCGGCAAGGCCTTTGACGAGCAGGGCGTTCTGAACGCCGGTCTCGCAATCGAACAGCGCGCCGGGTTCACGGCCAAGCCCGAAGCATGGTGGAAGTGATGAGCGAATATCGTATCCAGGGCGCGACGGGCGAATGGGAGGTCGTGATCGGCCTCGAGGTTCACGCGCAGGTCACTTCGAAGGCCAAGCTGTTTTCGGGCGCCGCCACCGCTTTCGGTGCCGAACCGAACACGCAGGTCAGCCTTGTGGACGCCGCGATGCCGGGCATGCTGCCCGTGCCCAACCGCGAGTGCATCCGTCAGGCCGTCCGCACCGGCATGGCCATCGACGCGCAGATCAACAAGTGGAGCCGGTTCGACCGCAAGAACTACTTCTACGCCGATCTTCCGCAGGGCTACCAGATCAGCCAGCTCTACCACCCGCTGGTGGGTGAGGGGTATCTGGACATCGCGCTGGACGACAAGGACCCCGAGAACACCAAGCGAATCGGTGTCGAACGCATTCACGTCGAACAGGACGCGGGCAAGCTGATGCACGATCAGCACCCGACGATGAGCTACGTCGATCTCAACCGTTCCGGCGTAGCGCTGATGGAAATCGTGTCGAAGCCCGACATGCGTTCGCCAGCAGAGGCCGGTGCCTATGTGCGCAAGCTGCGTTCGATCCTGCGCTATGTCGGATCGTGCGACGGCAACATGGAGGAAGGCTCCATGCGCGCCGACGTCAACGTGTCCGTGCGCAAGCCGGGTGACGAGTTCGGCACGCGTACCGAAACGAAGAACGTGAACTCGGTCCGCTTCGTCATGCAGGTCATCGAGTACGAGGCGAACCGCCAGGTCGACGTGATCGAGAACGGCGGCACGGTGGACCAGGAAACCCGTTTGTTCGACCCCGACACCGGCACGACGCGCACGATGCGTTCGAAGGAAGACGCGCACGACTATCGCTACTTCCCCGATCCGGACCTGCTGCCGCTCGAACTCGACGATGCCTTCATCGCCGAATGCCGAGAATCCTTGCCCGAACTGCCCGATGCCAAGCGGCACCGGTACGAGAACGAGCTGGGCCTTTCAGCCTATAATGCCGGACAGCTGACCGCCGACGTTGACGTGTACCAGCGTTACGAGGCGATCCTTGCCGCGACGGCTGCAAAAGTCGGCAAGTCCGAAAGCGATGTTGCCACGCAAGTCGCGAACTGGGTTCTCTCGGTCGCGCCAGGCGTGAAGAACGCGACCGAGGACGCGGACGAGGCGAACGACACGACCGCTGCCAATGCGGGCATCATCGCCCTTTCGGCTGCGGGTACCGTTTCGGGCGGTCAGGCAAAGGAGATCTACGAGATCGTCCTCAAGACCGGCCGCGAACCGGAGGAAATCGCCGAGACCGAAGGCCTCAAGCAGAACAGCGACACCGGCGCGATCGAAGCGGTGGTGGACGAGGTTCTTGCGAGCAATGCCGACAAGGTCGAGGAATATCGCGGCGGCAAGGACAAGCTCTTCGGCTTCTTCGTCGGCCAGACGATGAAGGCCATGAAGGGGCAGGGTAACCCGGCCGTCGTCAACGAAATCCTGAAGGCGAAGCTGGGCTGATTCGGACGCTTCGCCCGAAAGGCACGCAAAAAAGGGGCCGCAGGCATTCAACCTGCGGCCCCTTTTTTGCATATGGTCCGCGGGCTTAGCCCATGCGCTTGCCGGTCATCGCCATCGCGCCGAAGGGTGTGGTCATCTCGCCATTGATCGCTTCGCCATCGACGGTCGCCTTGCCGTCGATCGTCATCGGCATGGGCGCGGTCATCGTGACCTTGAATGTCAGGTCGTTGCCGTCGATCACCCCGTCCTCGATATCGATCGAGCCCATCGGGCCGGTGAACTTCCCGGCAAAGGTCTTGCCGTTATCGCCCGGAACGACCGTGAACGTGCCCGACTGGTCGCCCATCGGGGTCTTGGTGGTGACTTCGTAGGTTCCGCCTACCGACATTCTCGCGCTCCTCTCGACTGCGTATTGCGTGGTCTAACCCGCGGGTTGTTCTGCATCAATTGCATTGCGCCGGCTTGATCCTATGTTTCGGGCACGGGTGAAGATGGCGCACGATCAATAGGCAAAATTTCGTGCGGTCAGTCCTTGTGTTGTAAAATTGCAACACTATCTGAAGTCGGTACTCAGGGAAGGATCAGCGATGAATCTCGAAAAGTTCACCGACCGGGCGAAAGGTTTCCTGCAGGCCGCGCAGACCGTGGCCATCCGCATGAACCATCAGCGTATTTCGCCCAACCATATTCTGAAGGCCTTGCTGGAAGACGGCGAAGGCATGGCATCGGGCCTGATCCAGCGCGCCGGTGGCAATGCCGCACTTGCGCAAGCCGAAGTCGACAAGGCCTTGGCCAAGGTGTCAGCGGTGTCGGGCGGCGGGGCGCAGCAGACGCCGGGGCTGGATAATGACGCCGTGCGCGTTCTGGACCAGGCCGAACAGCTCGCCACCAAGTCGAACGATGCCTACGTTACTGTCGAGCGCCTCCTGCTCGCGCTTACGCTGGCGACGACGACTTCTGCCGGACAGGCGCTGAAGGCTGCGAACCTCACGCCGCAGGCGCTTGAGGCCGCGATCACGACCTTACGCGGCGGTCGCACCGCCGATACCGCGAGCGCGGAGGAAAGCTACGAGGCGATGCAGAAGTACGCGCGCGACCTGACGGCGGCAGCCCTTGAGGGCAAGTTGGACCCCGTTATCGGCCGTGACGAGGAAATCCGCCGCACCGTGCAGATCCTTGCGCGTCGTACCAAGAACAACCCCGTTCTCATCGGCGAACCCGGCGTCGGCAAGACCGCCATCGCCGAAGGGCTTGCCCTGCGCATCGCCAATGGCGACGTGCCCGACAGCCTGAAGGACCGCACGCTCATGGCGCTCGACATGGGCAGCCTCATCGCGGGCGCGAAGTACCGGGGCGAGTTCGAGGAGCGGTTGAAGGCCGTCCTCGACGAGGTGAAGGGCGCCGAGGGGCAGATCATCCTGTTCATCGACGAGATGCACACCCTGATCGGGGCAGGTGCCTCAGAGGGCAGCATGGATGCGGGCAACCTTTTGAAGCCCGCGCTCGCCCGCGGCGAACTGCACTGCATCGGCGCGACGACCCTCGACGAATACCAGAAGTACGTGGAGAAGGACCCCGCGCTGCAGCGGCGGTTCCAGCCTGTCTTCGTGGGCGAACCGACGGTCGAGGACACGATCTCGATCCTGCGGGGCCTGAAGGAAAAGTACGAGCTTCACCACGGCGTGCGCATCACCGATGGTGCGATCGTTGCTGCCGCGCAGCTGTCGAACCGCTACATCTCGGACCGTTTCCTGCCCGACAAGGCCATCGACCTGATGGATGAGGCGGCTTCGCGCATCCGCATGGAAGTGGAATCCAAGCCCGAGGAGATCGAGAACCTCGACCGGCGCATCATCCAGCTCAAGATCGAGGAGCAGGCACTCCAGAAGGAAACCGACACCGCCTCGCAGGATCGCCTTGCGAACCTGCGCGAGGAACTGGCGAATCTTGAGCAGCAGTCGTCCGAACTGACGACCCGCTGGCAGAACGAGCGCGACAAGATCGCCGCCGAGGGCAAGATCAAGGAAGAACTTGATGCAGCGCGCATCGAGCTGGAACAGGCGCAGCGTGCAGGCGACCTCGCCAAGGCGGGCGAGCTTTCCTACGGCAAGATTCCGCAGCTCGAAAAGCAGTTGGAAGAAGCGCAGGGGCAGGCCGAGAACGCGTTGCTGCGCGAGGAAGTGACCGAAGATGACATCGCCGGTGTCGTGTCCAAGTGGACCGGCATTCCCGTCGACAAGATGATGGAAGGCGAGCGCGAGAAGCTCCTCAACATGGAAGACGTGATCGGCAAGCGCGTCATCGGCCAGGAACAGGCCGTCGTCGCCGTATCCAAGGCCGTGCGCCGTGCGCGGGCAGGGTTGCAGGATCCGAACCGGCCGCTGGGCAGCTTCCTGTTCCTCGGCCCGACGGGCGTCGGCAAGACCGAGCTCACCAAGGCGCTCGCCGAATTCCTGTTCGACGACGACAGCGCGATGGTGCGAATCGACATGAGCGAGTTCATGGAGAAGCACGCCGTCGCCCGCCTTATCGGCGCGCCTCCGGGCTATGTCGGGTACGAGGAAGGCGGCGTCCTGACCGAGGCGGTCCGGCGCAGGCCCTATCAGGTCGTGCTGTTCGACGAGGTCGAGAAAGCGCATCAGGACGTGTTCAACGTGCTTTTGCAGGTGCTGGATGATGGCCGCCTGACCGACGGGCAGGGCCGAGTGGTCGATTTCTCGAACACGCTGATCATCCTGACCTCGAACCTTGGCAGCCAGTATCTGGCCAACATGGACGATGGCCAGAAGGTCGAGGATGTCGAGCCGCAGGTCATGGAAGTCGTGCGCGGGCATTTCCGGCCCGAGTTCCTGAACCGTCTGGACGAGATCATCCTGTTCCACCGCCTTGCGGCAGAGCACATGGCCCCGATCGTCGAGATCCAGGTGGGCCGCGTGCAAAAGCTGCTGAAGGACCGCAAGATCGTGCTCGACCTAACGGACGGTGCGAAGAAGTGGTTGGGCCGGGTCGGTTACGATCCTGTCTATGGCGCAAGGCCGCTGAAGCGCGCGGTGCAGCGTTACCTGCAGGATCCGCTGGCCGAGATGCTGCTGGCAGGCGAAATACCCGACGGCAGCACGGTGAAGATCGACGAGGGCGACGGCGCATTGGAAATGCAGGTCGCCTGAACCCTCTTTTCAACCTGCAACGAAAAAGGGCCCCGGTTTCCCGGGGCCCTTTCTTTTTGGCTTACCTGATCTTGAAGGATCAGAACCGCGCCCGGGCGCGAACGAACGCGCGGCGGCCGAGGTAGTCGTAGTAAGTGCCGATGGTCGGTGCCTGACCGATGTGGCTGATCGTGGAGAACACGCTCGACGCACGCGGCGGTGCGGTGTCGAAGATGTTGGCCACGCCCAGCGTCAGATCGAAGTCGCTGGCGACTTCGAGGTTGACCGAGGCATTGTGGTAGAACGTCGTGCCCAGCGTATAGTCCGGGCATACGTTGCCGCCGCGGAAGCCGCTGCGCGGGCAGAGCGTGCCGTAAGTGTCGAGCACGTCTTCCTTGTCCGAGGTCTTGCCGATGACGTCCATGCTCCACAGCACGGTCACGGCCTTGCGGGCCCACGACACTGCAAAGTCGCCGACCCACTTCGGATCGCCCACTTCGCCGTTGTCGTCGCTGATCGTGTTGTCGAACAGGCCGAACTTGTCCTCAAGCTGCCACGTCATCTGCGCCAGGAGGCCCAGTTCGCCCATGTTGCCCAGGTCCTGCGAGAACTGGAGCGTGACGTCGACGGCGCGGTTACGCTGGCTGTCGATGTTCAGGTACGGGTTGCGGATCGTGAGGATGTTGTTGAACGATGTGCTGTTCGGATCGCTGTCGCGAACGAACTGGTCGCAAAGCGGATCGTTCGGGTAGAACTCCGAGTTATAGCACGAGGACACGATGTTGCCGGCACCCAGCTGGGTGACTTCGCCCTTAACCTTGATGTCGATGTAGTCGACCGCAAGGCTGAAGTCCGATCCGCTCCACAGCTGCGGGGTCAGGATGACCGAACCCGACCATGCGCGCGAGGTTTCGGAGTCGAGGACACCGATACCGCCGCCCGAGATCGTCTGCGCGCTCGACCCGACGCCGTTGTAATCGGCCGGAACGCCCGCTGCGGCGCAGTTGTCTGCCAGGCGCTGCGTGACCGCACCGTTGGCAAGGCCCGTACCCCAGCGGATGCAGGGGTCGACCGAAAGCTGGTCGAGGAAGCCGGTCTGGTCCTGCAGGAACTGTTCGTACAGGGCCGGCGTACGGAATGAGGTGCCGTACGAGCCGCGGAAACGCAGCCAGTCGGTGACCTGCCAATTGGCGCCGATCTTGTAGGTGAAGTCCTCGTCGCTGTCGCTCGCGCCATCCGACGAACGTTCGGCATCGACGCGGGTGAAGCGGCCTGCAAGGTTGATCGTGAAGTCTTCCACGAAGGGCACGCCGCCGAAGATCGGCAGTTCGAGTTCGCCGAACGCTTCGTAGGTGTCCGACTTGCCGGCGGTGATGCCCGCGCTGGTCAGGCCCCACGAGTTGCCGGCCAGCGTTGCCGGTCCGGGCGTGTCGGTGATCTCGTCTCGGCGGAACTGGACGCCGACACCAAGCTGCGACATGCCGCCCGGAAGCTTGAACAGGTCGCCCGAGGTAAAGAACTCGGTGCTCCACTGGTCGTAGCGGGTCGTGCCGGTGTCGCGGCCGAACAGGAAGGCTTCCTCTTCGGGCGTGAAGTTGCCGGCCAGCGTTTCGGGGCTGGTCACATCGATGTCGACGCAGGGCACGCCGCGAACCGAAGTCACGGTGCCTTCGCACAACTGCGTGCGGTAGTTCAGCGTTTCGTACGCATCGTTGAAGATGATGTCGCTGGTATAGCTGCCGTCCGAACGGCTGAACTGGCCATAAATGTCCCAGCTCCAGTTCGGGATCATGCTGCCGTAGTCGCCACGCGCGCCGAGAACGCCGCGATAGTAGTCGACCTCGATGTCCTGATCGAACTTGTCGGTCACGATAATCGGCTGCAGCAGGACTTCGCCCTCGAATTCGTCGTTCAGCGGGTCGCCCGAGAAGAGCGCTTCGCTGTCACCGAAGAAGTACGGAAGGGCCGAGTAGCCGGTGTACATCGTCGGGAAGAGTTGGCGCGATGCGTCGACGTGGGTCTTGCGCTTGTTGTAGAGCGCTTCGCCGTAGAGCTCGACGTTGTCGGTGATCTCGTAGGCGCCGTTCGCATAGAGCGTGTAGCGGTCGGTCTTCGGGATGACCGATTCCTTCTGTTCAGCCTCGGGATAAAGGTTCAGCAGGCCGGTCGACGGACCGTCGAAGTTGACGGGGAAGTAGTTCGACGGCGCGCTGAACTGGAACAACTGCGTCGCAGGCGAAAGCGCGGGCAGGAATTCGCCCAGGCGATCGCCACCACGGTCCGGCTGAATGATCTGGATGGCCTGACCGCCCGGCGTGAACAGGTTGCTCGGCGTCGGGATACCGAACGCGCCCCCAACCAGACCGATGTAGTCGTAGGTGAAGATCAGGTTGCCGATCGTGCCGTTGCAGTACGGCTGGCCGGTGCGCGGATCGGTGATGTCGGCACGCTGGCCAGCTTCGTTGACGATGTAGTCCTCGTCGCACGACAGGTAGTCGCGGTCGCGGCGTTCCAGTTCGTTGCGGCGGTAGTAATCGCCGGCAAACATGATGTGGCCGCGGTCGAACACCTTACCCCAGGCAAGGCTGGTCTGGTACGATTCGCCGCCGCCGTCTTCGGTGGGCGATGCGAACAGCGACACGTCGAAGCCGTCGAGGTCCTGGCGGGTCTTGATGTTCACCACGCCGGCAACCGCGTCCGATCCGTAGATCGACGATGCGCCGGTCTTCAGGATTTCGACGTCCGAGATGATAGAGATCGGCAGGACGTTGAGGTCGAACGAGGAGACCGCGCCGCGGGTACCGGCCGGACCGGCACGGCGGCCGTTCAGCAGAACGAGCGTGCGGTTGGCGCCGAGGCCGCGCAGCGACAGCGTCTGTGCGCCGACACCGCCGTCGGTGACGAAGTTCGACGAAAGCGTCGAAGTGATCTGGGTCGAACCGGCCGCCAGAGGCGAGTTCTGCAGAAGGTCGGCAGCGTCGGCCTGACCCTTCTTGATGCCCAGTTCCGGAGAGATGATCTGGATCGGATCGGGGCTGTTGAATTCGGTACGACGAAGGCGCGAACCGACGACGACGATGGCGCCGTCTTCTTCAGCAGCCTGCGGCGTGGTGATGTCGAGGATTTCCTCTTCGCTCTCTTCGGCCTGGGCGAAGGCGGGGGTGGCGATCATCGACAGTGAAATTGCGGCAAAGCCGGTAAGAGCGGTCGTGGCGGACAGGGCGCGCCGCGCCGTATCGTGCTTGAGCATGGAATTCAGTCCCTACGCTTGCGAGGTGGTCACACCCCGGTCCCAACAGCGCGCCGGCACAAGCGACATGACGAGCGCACCTTGGTTGCAGGTATTCCGCTTTAACGGGCCGAAAGCGAGAAACTAGTTACGTTACAAACGATATTCCCTAACGATCGTGTCCGAATCGCAACACGATTGAAATATGTTAATCGGCTTGCCGTCAGGCGCGCCATTTCCAGTGGGAACGATCACATCCAACTGGCGCAATCGCAGCAATTTGCCATCAATTCTCCTCGTTGGTGTTGCCTATGGGGCACAAGTCATTGCCCGAGGCCCTTTTTTATCCATTCGCACTTGCAACGCGTGTTGCACGACGATTTAGTTGGAAATGAAACGTTCGTCTTGCACGGGATTGCGATGGCGTTTGTTTCGTGAACCTAACGGGGACTGAAAAATGAAAAAACTCAGCCTGCTCGGATCGAGCGCGCTATATCCTGTGGCCATGGCAGGTATCGCGATGGGCCTGCCCTCTGCAGCACTTGCCCAAGACGTGGAAGAAACTGTCGAAGACGCCCAGGCAAGCGACGGGGTCATTGTCGTGACCGGTTCGCGCATTGGCGGCATCAACGAATTCAACAGCCCGGATCCGATCACCGTGATCGAACCGGAAGTCGCACGCCGTGAAGGCAAGCTCGACCTCGCCTCCACTCTGCAGAGCTCGCCCATCGCGGCAGGCTCCACCCAGATCACCGCTGCGATCTCGTCCAACTTCGTGACGAGCGGCGGTCCTGGTGCCCAGACGATCGACCTTCGCGGCCTTGGCCCGAACCGTACGCTCGTCCTGCTGAACGGCCGCCGTGCCGGTCCGGCCGGTACCCGTGGCGGCGTGTCGTCCTTCGACCTCAACGTTCTGCCGCAGTCGCTGGCCCAGAACGTGCAGATCCTCAAGACGGGCGCTTCGTCGGTCTATGGTTCGGATGCGGTCGCCGGCGTCGTCAACATCATCACCAAGACCGACACCGACGGTGTCGAGCTGAACTTCAGCTCGTCGGTCCCGCTCGAAGGCGGTGGTGAGGACTACCGCCTCAGCGGCATCTTCGGCAAAACCTTCGATCGCGGCCACATCCTGATCGCGGGTGACTATTCGCATACCAACGAGTTGAAGCGCGGCGATCGCGGTTACCTGGCATGTCCGGAAGCCTACACGTTCCGCGAAGACGGCAGCCGTGCCGATCTTATCGATCCGCGCACCGGCAACTACAAGTGCGAAGACCTTCCCTGGGGCCACGTGTGGACCTACAACCTCGTCGACAACCTCTATCTGCCCGATGGCACGAACACGTCGCCCAACGGCGCGACCGTGCTGATGCAGTACCAGTATCCGGGTGAGACGCTGGGCGTTCCGGGATTTGGCACGCCCGCTTTTGGCAGCGGTGACTTCGGCACTCCGGCAGGGTGGTACCCGGTTGGATATGACACTGCTTCGCAGGCCGTCCTGAATAGCTACCATCCGTTCGTCGAACAGCAGACGATCATTCCGGAAACCGATCTCTACACCGCATATGCGGACGCATCGTATGAAATTTCGGATTCGGTCGAACTGTTCGGTGAGTTCCTGTTCAACCGCCGCGAGACCTATCAGAACGGTTGGCGCCAGTTCTGGAACTTTGGCTACACCGGCGACCTCTATTCGACGGGCGCAGGCAACTACTGGAACACCTGGGGCGACGGCTGGCAGGGTATCAATTACATCAGCCCGACCGCCATCACCGACCAGTCGGATTCGAGCCAGAAGGTCGACTACTACCGCGGCGTTGCGGGGCTGCGCGGCGATTTCGCCGATAACCGCTGGCGTTATGAAATCTACGGTCAGTATTCGCGGTCGAAGGGCAAGTACCGCACTCAGCAGATCCTGCAGGATTCGTACGACATCGGTTACTATCAGGGCTTTGGCCTGCTCGGTTCGTGCGTTGGTACTGTCACTCCGGTCGGCGGGAAGAACTGCGTCGATATTCCGTGGACCGACCCTTATTTCCTTGCAGGTCAGCTGACCCCCGAACAAATCGACTTCCTGTTCGACTGGGAAGAAGGCCAGACGACCTACACGCAGAAGACCGTCGAAGCATCGCTTTCGGGCGAGCTGTTCGATCTGCCTGCAGGCCCGCTGGGCGTTGCGTTCGGCGTCAACGCGCGTGAAGACAAGATCAATGACATCCCGGGCGAGATCACCCGTTCGGGTAACGCATGGGGTACCTCCACTTCGGGTATCACGGCGGGCAAGTCGCTGACGACCGAAGCCTTTGCGGAAATCAACGTCCCGATCCTGGCCGACCGTCCGTTCTTCGAGGAACTGACCCTTTCGGCTGCTGGCCGCCTGACCAATGTGAAGGCGACCCGCAAATCGGACGGCGTGAGCGATTCCGACAACGGCAACTTCACCTACAAGCTGGGTCTCAATTGGGCGACGACCGACTGGCTCCGCTTCCGCGGTTCCTATGGCACTTCGTTCCGTGCACCGGCGCTGTTCGAACAGTTCCTGGCGGACGAGACCTTCTCGGTCAGCCAGCGTGCCGACCCGTGCCGCCAATGGGGCAATGCCCTTGCCACCGGTGCGATCTCCCAGCGCGTGGCAGACAACTGCGCGGCCGACGGCGTCCCGCCTACGCACCTGGGTGCTGGCGTTACGGCAACGGGCGTGTCGAGCGGTGGTCTCGGCCAGCTGGAATCGGAAACGTCACGCGCCTTCGTCGTCGGCGGTGTTCTTACCCCGCAGATGCCGGCCGGGACGCGTGTCAGCCTTTCTGTCGACTACTTCGACATCAAGGTTAAGGGCGAAATCGCGCAGCTGGGTGCGTCGAACATCCTGTTCGGCTGCTATGATTCGGAAAACTTCCCGAACGATCCGCTCTGCTCGCTGTTCGAACGCGGCCAGACTGCAAACGCGGACAATATCTCGGTCGTCTACGACAAATTCGTGAACATCGCGACGCAGCGTAACACCGGCCTCGATTTCGCACTCGACGTTCGCCAGGATCTCGGCAGTGCCGGAACCCTGTCGTTTACCGCCGATGCAACGTACCAGATCAAGGACGATACGCGTCTTCTGCCGGGTTCACCCCTGCAGTCGGACAACGGAGAGGCGGGCTCGCCCAAATGGGTTGCCGACTTCCGCGCGAACTGGAACACGCCGGGGAATCTCAGCTTCTTCTATGGTATCAACCTGATCGGCAGCACGTCTAACGTCTCGGATTTTAAGGACGACTACGGTGGCGACACGTGTATCGATTCTACGATCTACGGTCGTTACTGCCCGGATCTCACGACGCCGACGACGTTCTATCACAACGCCTCTGTAACGGCGACGGTGGACGATGCGTTCGACATCACGCTGGGCGTAAACAACCTGTTCAACACCCGCCCGCCGCGCGTGTCGGTGCTGAACGGTGGCCAGATATCGATGATCGGCCCGGTCGTCGCCGCCTCGCAATACAGCTTGGTCGGACGCCGCGCGTTCATCAACGTGGCGGCCAAGTTCTGATCTTCGCGTCAGAACACGACTGCTGAACAAGAACCGGGCGGCATGGCGACATGTCGCCCGGTTTGCTATCCGGGGCAGGCAAATCCCCCGAACATTTTTCAAAGAGAGACCATGGCCAGCATCTGGGTGAAATCCGACAACCTCGACGAGGCGAACGGGCGCTTCGAACAGACCCGGCTGGAAGTGCCGGTCTTCCTCAATTCGGTTCCCAAGAGCGGGAGCCACCTGCTGCGCAACATCATGCGGATGTTCGTTCCGGTGGAGCAGCAGTACAAGGCCGACTTCATCCAGTGGGCCAACATGCAGCAGCACCTGAAGGCCTTCGACCCGGCCAACCCGATGCTGAGCTGGGGGCACCTGTTTCTCGCCGATGCCTCGGCGATAGAGACCGCGCCGGCGCGCCGCATCCTGCTTTACCGCGACCCCTATGATTGGGTGCTCGCCCGCGCGCGGTTCTTCGTGTCGGACCAGTTTTCCGGCAATCTCGACCATATCAAGGGCGGCAAGCTGAGCGCGGACGAACTGATCACGATGATGATCTTCGGCCTGCCTGGAAAGGCGCCGAGCTTGCGCGACATCTACGAAATGAACGCCGCCGCCTGGCTGGGTGCGCGCTGCTACCCCATCCGGTTCGAGGACTTGCGCGAGGCCGTGGGCGACCTTGCCAGCAAGCGGGCCGAAGGCTTCTTCGAAAGTCTGTTCGACGCCTCCGGCCTGGCGCTGCCCGAAGACTGGCGCGAACGTGTCGCCGTCGGTTCGGCCCCTGAAAACAGTGGCACCGCGCGCGAGAACCTGACAGGTATCGGCCTCGATTTACCTGATGAATTGTCTGCGCGTCACAAGGCGTTGGTCGATTACCACGTTCCCGGCCTTCGCCACCTGCTCGGTTACGGAGAAGCATGATGGCAAGCGTTGCCGCATTCCCCGGCCTTGCACAGGCGCAGGCGTTGCTGGACGAACAGCGCCCCGAACAAGCCGCGCAGGCGATCATGGCGCACCTGCGCCAGCACAAGGACGAACCCCGCGGGCTGGCCATGCTGGGCCAGACTGCCGCGATGATCGGCGCCCTGGGGCAGGCCGAACATTTCATGCGCAAGGCGCTGGCGACAGGGTACGACACGCCCGAACTGCGCAGTGCGTTCATCACCGTGCTCCTGCGCCGCGAAAAGGTGCCGGAGGCGCTGGCGCTTCTGGAAAAGGCGATCGAGCAGGGCGGGGAAGACAACTTCCGCACGCTCTACAGCGGCGTGCTGACCAAGATCGGCCGCAGCGACGAAGCGTTGGAACTGCAGCAGGAACTGGCGGCAGCAGATCCGAAGAATCCACAGCACCAGATCGCGCTGGGCCACAACTTGCGCGCCGCCGGGCGAGTTGACGAGGCAGTGGAGACTTTCCGCAAGGCCATAGCCCTGGCAGAAGGCGCTGGCGATGCGTGGTGGGCGCTGGCCTCGATCCGCAAGAAGGTGCTGACCGACGACGAGGTCATGCAGCTAAAGCGCCTCGTCGCCCACGCGCGCGAGGATCGAAATGCCGCCTCGGTCCATTTCGCGCTGGCTCGCGCACTGCACGAACGAAGCGACTACGAAGGGGCCTTTGCCCACTACGAAAAGGGCAACTGGCTGCGCGCGGAAAGCATCGGTTATGACGCGGCCGAATTGCGCGAGGAAGTGGCCCAGACCCGCCAGATCGCGACGGCACAGTGTATTGCCGCGTTCCCCGATGCACCGGTTGGCGACGTGACGCCGGTCTTCATCGTGTCGCTGCCCCGTTCGGGTTCCACCTTGCTCGAACAGATGCTCGGCTCGCACCACCAGATCGAGGCCGTGGGCGAATTGCAGTACGTGCCAGCGATCCTTCGTGCAATGCTGGAGGCGGCGACGATGCGGCAGAAGATGACGGTGCCGCAGCTCGTCGCTTCGCTCACGGACCACCAGGCGCAGGCGATGGGACAGGACTATCTGCGCCGCGCGGCCCTGCACCGGCAGAGCGCGAATCCGTTTTTCATCGACAAGCTGCCCCACAACTGGAGCAACGTGTTCCTGATCCGCCGCATCCTGCCGCAGGCGAAGATCATCGACATCCGCCGCCCGGCGATGGACTGCTGTTTTGCCAACTTCACGCAGTCGTTCACCGACGCGCACTCATCGTCATTCGCGCTGGAGCATATCGGGCGCACTTATGTCGATTACGTCGACTACATGGCGCACTTCGACGAGGCCGCGCCGGGGCTGGTCCACCACATCGATTATACCCATTTGATCGAGGAGCCGGAGCCGATCTTGCGCGCTGCGCTGGACCATGTGGGCGTCGAATGGGATCCTGCGGTGCTCGAATATCACAAGCTCGAACGATCGGTCCGCACGCCTAGTAGCGAGCAGGTGCGTCGCCCGCTGAACCGCGACGGCATGGCAGTGTGGAAGCCCTATTCGAAGTGGCTCGATCCGCTGCGCGAGGCGCTGGGGTCGCTCGCCGAGGGTTGATTCCCGACCAGTCAGAACGAAGGGCGTCGCAAACTGCTTCCGGCGCCCTATTTTGTGCGCATCGTGCGGGGCAGGGGGCTGTGCCGCTGACGAAGTGCATAAGAAAAGGGCGGGGATTGCTCCCCGCCCTTTCCGTTTTCCGGTTGTGACCGATCTTACAGGGTGAACTTGGCACCTGCGTAGAACCGGCGACCCAGCGGATCGTAGGTTCCGGTGTCGGTTTCCATACCCGTGGTCACGAGACCACCGGCATAGACGGGATCGTTGTCGAGGACGTTGTCGACGCCGACGAAGAACTCGTAGCGATCGGCGACCTTGAAGCGCGTCTGCAGGTCGAGATAGAACTCGTCGTGCCAACGGTAGTCTTCGTAGCCTTCGTCACCCTTGCCAACGCCGGTCAGCTGGTCATCGAGGTAAGCCGGACCAAAGTAGGTGCCGGTTGCCGCGAAGCTGACGTTGCCGAAGTCCAGGAATGCCTGTGCCGTGAAGCGATCCTTCGAAGCACCGACTTCACCCACGAACGGGTCCTTGCTTTCCGGCTGAGCCGTCAGCGGGATCAGGTAACCGTCGAGCAGGTGCGAGTAGTTCAGCGTGAAGTTCAGGCCCGCATCTTCGCCGAGGAACGGCAGGTCGGTGCGGTAGGCGAACTTCACGTCGATACCTTCGGCCTTGTAACCACCCGAGTTCGTCGGACCGGTGTTCACTTCATCAAGCGAACCGGCCGAGTACGGACCGATGGCGGTCGGACGACGCGTGACGAACTGACAGAAGTCGTTCTGGCCGCTCTGATAGCACTGGTTCAGGATGAACTGGCGCGGGGTCAGAACGATCGCGTCGCTGATCTTCACGTTGTAGTAGTCAACCGACAGGCTCATGTTGCGGAGCGCATCGATCGAGGTCGGTGCGATGACCACACCGGCAGTGAAGGTCTTGCCCTTTTCTTCCGAAAGATCCGGGTTACCACCGTCGAAGCCGGTCACGCCCTGCGTGTCCGAAGTGCCGTTCAGGGTGAACACGCCGCCGTTAAGCGCAGCGTTCGCCTGGACGCCAGGATCGGCGAAGCAGTTCTGGGCGAGGGCCGAACCGTCCTGGCTCACGGCGGAGCAGGGGTCGGTCAGCGTCGGGAAGGTCTGGCTCAGGCCCGAGTACAGTTCGCTGATGTTCGGAGCGCGGACGGTTTCGGCGTACATCGCACGGAAGCGAATGTCGCGAACCGGAGCGATCTCACCGCCAGCGTTCCAGCTGAAGGTGCCACCAACGGTGCTGTAGTCCGAGTAGCGGGCTGCCGCACGAACCGAGGCATCATAGATGAAGCTGTCCTGCACGAGCGGGACCTTGATTTCACCGTAGATTTCCTTGACGTCGAACGAACCGCTCGTCGGGGGAAGGGCGTTACCTGCGTTCAGACCGCGCTGCGAAAGGACGTCCCAGATGTCGGACGACTTTTCCTTGCGGTATTCGACGCCGGCAGTGACCTGGATCGGGTCGGCACCTTCGTAGAGCGAGAACAGATCGCCGCCAACGAATGCACCGGTCTGGATCTGGCTGACCTTCGCGTTGAAGGTAGTCGGAGCCGCGAGGTATGCAAGCGAGTCGCCGGTGATCGAGTTCTGGCCAAACCAGTTGGTCGGAACACAGCCCTGTGCAACCGCGTCGGGATCGGCGCACATGTAGCCGCCGTTGCCGTCCGGAACGATCTGGGCAGCAAGACGGGCATTCGGCGTGTTGATCTGGCCGTTGCCCAGCTGGGTCTGCTTGGTGCGTCCGTAGTTGAAGAAGACTTCGTAGTTCCACGCCGAACCGAATTCGCCGTTCACACCGGTGACGATGCGGAAGGTGTCACGATCCGCCGACGAAGCACGCGGACCGAAGTCGGTCAGACGCTTCGTGAAGAACAGATCGCGCAGGCCGTCGCCATTGGTGTCCGATGCGTCGTTGTAGATCGCGTCGGGAACGTACGGGTTGCGGAAGATCGTACCATCGGGAAGATAGGTTTCGATCGGCATCTGGCCGTCGCCCCAGATATCTTCCGAAGCAAGCGGGAACGGTTCGATGTTCGAGTTCACGCTCGTCGAGGCATAGGTGCCCTGAACGAAGACGTTGGCCGATTCCGACAGTTCGTAGTTCGCGTTCAGCGACAGCGAGAAACGTTCGGTCGGGGCGGCGAGGTAACGATAGAAGGTGCGGTTGAAGCCCGTCGGACCCGTACCGGTACCAAGTGCGCTCGAGCACGACGTGCCGTTGGTGGTCGTGCAGGGCTGCAGGACACCGGCGGGCGCATACGTGAACGCATAGTTGTCGGTGAAGTAGGTGCCGAACGGCGAGTAGCTCGACAGGAACGGCTCGACCGGGGTCTGGTAGTCACCGCCGAAGAACAGTTCCGAGAGGCTGTCCTGCTCGGACGGGCCGGCTTCGGTCTTGTGGTTGCGCAGGAAGGCTTCGCCTTCGTACGTGTAACCTGCGTGAACCGTGGCGTTACCGCGGCCGTCGGCGAAGTTGCCGCCAACCAGCAGGCCGAGGGTGTACTCTTCCGAGTCGCCCGCTTCGGTGATACCGGCCGAAGCTTCTGCCTGGACGCCTTCGAAGTCCTTCTTCGTGATGAAGTTGACAACACCGGCGACAGCGTCCGAACCGTAAATTGCCGAACCCGAACCCGAGGTCAGGATGTCGACGCGTTCGATGAGCGCGGTCGGGATGGCGTTGAGGTCGACCGCGGACGAACCGGGGAGACCCGAAACGAAGCGGCGGCCGTCGACGAGGACCAGGGTGCGGTTAACACCGAGGTTACGCAGGTCGATGGTCGAGATGCCCGTTGCGCTGGTGGAGAACGAAGTGTTCGTACGCGACAGGGTCGGCGTACCGAAAACCGGGTTGCGGAGCAGCGTTTCCTGGATGTTCACCGCACCGGTGGCTTCGATCGACTGCTCATCGATGACCTGGACCGGAGCAACGGTTTCGAAATCCGTGCTCTGGATACGCGAACCGGTGACGACGATGGTGTTGGCCATCGGTGCATCGGATTCGTCGTCCTGGGCGAAAGCAGGCGCAGCCATGGTGGTCAGCGTGATCGCCGACAGCGCGGTGCCCACAAGGGCGCGCTTCATGATCGTGCTAGTCTTCATTGTGAATGTAGTCCCTTCGCAATGTGTCCCGACCGGATAAAAAGGTCGGGATCGGTACCCGACCGCGAATTGCTCGCGCGACGGGAATTTGCCGGACATCCATCATCGGCGTGTCATTTGCAAAACCCGATAGTTGCATCTGGAACATTTGAGCGGGGGGTGTTGCGCCTTCGCAACAATAAGGGCGCCGGCAACCCTGGTCGGGACGATTCCGATCGCGAGTCACGGCCTGCCCACAAGCGATCTGTCAACGCCTTGTGATCGGGTGGAATCTTGGGAAAACGTAGCGGAAGGACAAGGGCGTTTGCGGTGCGCCCTCGTGATGTCTCCTTACGCTTGAAACCACTTTATGCCGGATGCCCGTCAAACTGGAATCTTATGTTGTCCACATGCAACAGTGCATTTCGGTTGTTACTTTTTGTTGGCACTCGACTTCGCATTTCGTATCACGCTCCACATGCCCCGTGATAATGCACGCCTTGCCGACTTCCTTCCGTACCGTCTTTCGGTCACTTCGAACGCGGTGAGCAACCGCATCGCGGTCGAGTATCGCGCGCGGTTCGGGGTCAATGTTCCCGAGTGGCGGGTCATGGCGGTCCTGGGCGACGTCGGCTCTTTGACGCAGCGACAGCTCGTCGGTGCGACGTTCATGGACAAGGTTGCCGTCAACCGCGCCTGCAAGGTGCTGGTCGACCGAGGCCTCGTCGAACGGCGGCCTAACGACAGCGACGGACGCTCGCATATTCTCGAACTTACCGCATCGGGCCGCGAGATGCATGGTCAGATCATGCCGCTGGCGATGGGGATGGAGGAACGCCTGCTCGAATGCCTGACCGCGGCGGAGCAACGCAACTTGCGGAAAATCCTCGACAAGCTTTTCGCACAGGTCCGCGACACCGACATCAGCTAAGGCGCTTTTCGCACATCGCTTCTGGGAAAAGGAAAGGGCGCCGGGCTTTCGCTAGCCCGGCGCCCTTCGCCGTTGTCGGTTCCGAAACTCTGGACCTTACTTGGTGGCCGGGTTGTTGCCGCCCATCAAGGCATCGGAGATCGAGCAGGCCGCCGGCCCAAGGATCACGACGAAGAGAACGGGCAGGATGAACATGATCAGCGGAACGGTCATGATCGCGGGCAGGCGGGCGGCCTTTTCCTCGGCGCGCATCATGCGTTCGTTGCGGAATTCCGCCGAAAGGACGCGCAGCGCGCTCGACAGCGGGGTACCATAACGTTCGGTCTGGACCATCGTGGTGGTCACGCCCTTCACCGCTTCCAGATTAACGCGATAGGCCAGGTTGTCGAAGGCCATCTTGCGTTCGGACAGGAACGACAGCTCGATCGAGGTCAGCGCGAATTCGTCCGACAGTTCGGGATAGGCGCGGCCCAGTTCCTTGGCGACGCGGCCGAAGGCGCTGTCGACGGTGAGACCGGCCTCGGCGCAGATGACCAGAAGATCGAGCGCGTCGGGAAGGCCCTTGCGGATCGCGTCGGTGCGCTTGGTGATGATGTTCTTCAGGTAGATGTCCGGCGCCTTGTAGCCGAAGATCAGGATACCCGCGAACGTCATGAAGCGGCGTAGCGAACCCCATTCGGGAAACATGTTCGACCAGTAGCAGACCATTGCGCCGGCAAGGCCGAACACGATCATCATGATGGGACGCGCAGCGACGACGACGTATGCCAGTTCCTTGCGGCGGATACCGGCCTGCATCAGCTTCTGCTCGATGTCCTTGATCTGCGAATCCTGCAGCATCTTGAGCGAGCCGAGGACGTCGCGGATCTTGTTCGTGACATCGGTCTTGCGGCGGATCGAGCGGCGCACGTTGACCGTGCCCATCAGGCCTGCCTTCAAGTCTTCGCGGCGGGCGTTGAGCGATTTTACGCGCTTGGCCATCGGGTCGCGGACGGTGACCGCGGCATAGACTGCCATCATCATGGCAAGGGCAGCGACGCCTGCAAGGACGGTGCCGACGAAGATGACGTCGAAACCGAGAAGCGTGGGACCGGCGGGGTTGTTGACCATTGTTCGTGCCTTTCCCGATCAGATCTCGAAGCTGACCATTTTGTACATGATGAAGCCGCCGATGCTCATCCACACCATGGCGCCCAGGCCGGCCACGATCAGGCGGTCGTCGGTGAAGAAGCCGCCCAGGTATTCCGGGTTCAGCATGTAGACGAGCGTGAACACGATGAAGGGCAGGGCACCGACGATATAGGCGGATGCCTTGGCTTCCGAGCTCATCGCCTTGATCTTGAGCTTCATCTGCGCGCGCTTGCGAAGCACGTCGGCAAGGTTCGACAGCGTCTCGGCAAGGTTACCGCCAGTCTCGCGCTGGATGGCGAGCGAGATGCAGAAGAACTTGAATTCGGCAAGGTCAAGCTTGTCGGCCGTTTCCTGCAGCGCATCGTCCAGCGTCTTGCCGACCTTGACCTTGTCGACGACGTCCTGGAACTCCTCGCCCACGGGTCCGGGGACTTCCTTGGCGACGACGCCAAGCGTCTCGGTCACGGGAAGGCCAGAACGCAGGCCGCGGACCAGCAGTTCGATGGCGTCGGGAAACTTCGTGTTGAACGCTTTCGTGCGCTTGCCGATGAGGTATTTGACGGCAAGATGCGGAATCCCTGCGCCCAGTGCTGCGCCGACGGCAAGGCCAAGCAGCGGCGCGCCGAACTTGAGTATGATCGGCAGCGCGACGGCCAGCGCGATGCCGCCCGATGCGTAAAAATACTGCTGGACCGTCCATTCCTTGCCCGTGCGTTCCAGGCGCAGCGCAAGCGCCGCGATCTTCGAATCCGCACCGGCCGCGGTGTGAGGCTTGAAGCGACGGGCCGCGATCGCCTTTTTGAATTGCGCCTCTACCTTGGCCTCGCCGTTTTGCGAATGGCGCAGGCGCATCTGCTGAAGACGGCGGTTCTGCGTGCGATTGGCAGCCGACCCGTAAAGCAGGACGTAGGCGATGAACATGATCGCGAACAAGCCAAGGGTGATTACGCCGATTTGCGCGATGTCCATCGTCCTGGTCCTTACAAGTCTAATCTACGTCGTTCAGTTTCGGATCGAAGGCGTTACGCCTTCTGCTTGGAACCAAGCATCGAGCCGAGGTTGAACTTGTCCATCAGCGAACCCTTCGCCTCGCCCTTTGCGACCGGGGCATCGGTGCCGTGTGCCGCGATGGACTTGCCCAGATCGCGCAGGACCGCAGTGGCCTTGCTCGAACGGTTGGCTTCGACGAAAACCTGGCCGAGCTTGGCCGCGTGAACGGCGGCCTTCACGTCGGCCGGGATCACGTAGTCGATCTTGCGTTCGATCGAGGCTTCGAAGTCTGCGCGGCTGATCTCACCAGCGCCCTGTGCGACGCGGTTGGCGACGATGATCGGGCGCATGTGTTCGGCATGGCTCGACACCCACGACAGAATGCGGATCGCGTCGCGGGCCGAGGCCAGCGTCAGTTCCGTCGCGAGGACGAAGACGTCCGCCCCGTTCAGGATGTGCGGGAAGTTGATCAGCATGTTGCGCGGCAGGTCGACGACGGTCATGTCGAAGGCCTGGCGGAACTCGTCTTCAAGCTGCACGAAGGCTGATCCGTCGGTCATCAGCGGCGTGTGGATCGGCGCTTCGGCCGAAAGGACGGCGAGGTGATCGTTCGCACGCACCATGGCACGTTCGATGAACAGGCCATCGATGCGGCTGGGGTTGTCGATGGCATCGGTCAGGCCGCGGCCCGGTTCAAGGTCCATCGTCAGCGCGCCGGTGCCGAAATGGACGTCGAGGTCCAGGAGGGCGGTCGGCAATTTGTGCTCGGTCGAGAACATCCATGCCAGCGAAGTCGCGATGGTCGAAGCGCCGACGCCTCCGCGCGTTCCCACCACAGCGGTCATCACGTGATCGCGCGCGGCCTTGCTGTCGCTCGACGAGCGGGGCGCCGAGAACGTGGTCTGCGCCTGGATTAGCGCATCGCGCAGCATTTCCTCGGTCAGCGGCTTGATCAGGTAGTCCTGGATGCCGCTGGCGACGAGGTCGCGATAAAGGCGTACGTCGTTGACCTGGCCAACGGCGAGAACGACGGTCCCCGGTTCGCAAACCTCGGCGAGCGCGTTGATGTCGCTCAGCGGGTCGCCGCATTCCGAAAGATCGACCAGAAGGATCGACGGGCTTGCCGAGACCGACAGGGTCTGGACCGCGTTGCGAAGTCCGCCCTTGTGGCACTTTTCATGCGGCATGCCGAGTTCGGACGCGGTGTTGCGCACGACATCGATGGTGGCCTCGTCGCAAACGAAGGCGGCGAAGGCGTCGCGGTCGGAGCCCGATCCGGGATTCCAGGGAGCATTCATCGTTCTATCCTCCTGCCTTATTCGTCGGACGCGACTTCGCTGACCGTGTTGCCCTTGCCGGTGGTCGGGGCGTCACGATAAGCTTCGATCGCCTTGGTCGAGCTCATCACGACCGTCTCGCCGGAACCGCGCTGACCACGCAGCAGGTCCTCGGGATCGGCGATCATCGCCGCGAGGTTGCCGTTGATCGAGCAGCCGTAACCGGGGCTGGTCGCGTTGTTGGGGTTGGAGTCCGAATTTGCCGACCAGTTCGGGCAGTTCGGCACCGATGCGACCGAACGGGTCACGACGACACGGGCCATGCCCGCACCGACTGCGCCCTCGGTAACCGGTGCGCCATCGGTCATGATGAAGCCCTCACGGCTGGCGATCGACTTCAGGTCGTCGCGGGCCGCGATGGAGATCATGCTGGAGTCCAGCGAGACCTTGTCGCCATATCCGAGATCGAGAGCCTCGAACCAGTCGGTCAGGCGGCGTTCCTCGCTCGACGGGACGCCCGAGGCGTTCGTCTGCACGTCGAAGACGTAGTTGGTGCGCGATACGACCGGCTGGTTCAGCGAGTAGAGCGACTGGTTGGTCGCAACCCCGCCGGCGCAGCCCGACAGGCCGAGAGCGGCAACGATAGCCAGCGTGACCGGGCGGATCTGCCGAAGCCGGGCGGTCTTATGTTTCGTGTTCATGGTCATCTACCTTGCTCCTCGGCAAATCAGAACGAGAACCCGGGGTTCGAACCGGTCGCATCGGCGCTGCGAACCGGCTGGCTCGACGGGGTGCCTTGTGCGGGCGAAGCGGCGCTGATGCCGGGGCTTACCTGCGTGTCGACGGCGGTGGGCATCGGGCGCTTGATCCCGGTGTCCTTGCTCCACTTGTTGAGCAGCAGGCGCTCGATCTCGCCGGGGGTGGCGTAGCCGTCGGTCGGCAGGACGATGTCCTTCGCGTCGACCGGCTTCACCAGATACGGCGTCACGACGATGACCAGCTCGGTCTCGCCCTTGCGGAACGAGTTCGAGCGGAACAGGTTGCCCAGGATAGGAATGTCACCCAGGCCCGGGGTCTTGTCGATCGTCGAGTTGTTGAAGTTCTGCAGCAGGCCGGCGATCATGAAGCTCTGGCCGGAGCCGAGTTCGATCGTCGTTTCCGCGCGGCGCACGGTGAGAGCCGGGACCTGCACGTCGCCGAGCGTGATCGCACCCGAGCTCGACAGTTCCGACACTTCCGGACGGACACGGACCGAGATGCGGCCATTGGCGAGCACCGTCGGGGTGTAGGACAGGCTGACGCCGTACTTCTTGTATTCGATCGCAGTCGAGCCGAGGCCGCTGCTGATCGGGATCGGGTATTCGCCGCCCGCCAGGAAGTCGGCCGTTTCGCCCGAAAGGGCGGTCAGGTTCGGTTCGGTGATCGTGGTGACGAGGCCTTCGGTCTCGCCGACGTCAAGTGCGCCGGCCAGGTCGAGACCGAGGAACTTGCCGACGCCGCCAAGCGTGGTGGCAGCGCCCTGGCCGATCAGCGTGGAGCCGCCGGCCTGTGTGCCGCCGGTGAACAGACCGGTTCCGACCGTCCATGCGGGCAGGAAATCGCCGCGGCCCTGCGCGACGCCGAACTTGAAGCCGTCGGTGCCGTCGTAGGTGTTGACGCTGGCGTTGAGTACGCGGACGAGCGAGCGGCTCACTTCGGCGAAGCGGACGCGCAGGTTGACCTGCAGCGGCGTCGTCAGGCGCAGGCGGCTGATTACGTTGGTCCCTTCGCCGACGAAGGCGGAGACGAGGCGTTCTGCCTCTGCCGCGTCTTCGGGGGCGGCGACGGTGCCGGTCAGCAGGACCGTGTTGTTCATCGTCGCGGTGGTGATGTTCGCTTCCGGCATCGCCAGGCCCAGCATCTGGTCGATGCTGTCGATGTTGTTCCCGACGCGGACGTTGGCCGACCAGACGATGTTACCTGCCGAATCGCTGGCATAGACCGTGGTCTCGCCCGCCTTCTTGCCGAACAGGTAGATCTGGTTGGTGGCCTTCACCTGGACATCGGCGACGGCTTCGTCGGCGATGAAGATGTCGGTCATCCGGCCGCTGACGTTGACCAGCTGGCCGCGTCCGATCGAGATGACGATGTCGTTGGCCGGGCGGGCAGCCTGCGCTGCGGCAGTGGTAGCCGTTCCGGCCAGGCCTACGGGCGCCAGTGCGGTGGCGGCGAAGGCGATGCTGGCGAGCATGCGTTTCATCTTGGTTCCCCCTTGGGAATGATTGCTCTTGATCATGGTCCGCTTGTCCTTCTCGGGTAGGGCTTAGCGGGCGACCGTGACGGCCTGGGTGGCGTTGCCGCGGCTGATCCGGACTACCGGACCGCTGGGCATGTTGCTCGGGCCGTCGGACTTCCCGCCGCCGATGGCGACAGGCGGAGCCTTCGAAACCGGGCCGTTGAAGCGCGACTGGAAGCGCGAGACGTCGCCGCCGGTCTGGTAGGTCGTGCGACCTTCCTGCGGCTTGTTCATGGCGAGGCGCAGGATTTCTTCCTCTTCCTCGGCCGTCGCGCCTTCGGGGACGACCACTTCGCCACGGGCGATGGCACGGTCGAGTTCGGCGCGGGTGTCGGCCAGCGGGCGCAGAGCGAGGCTCAGCGAACCCAGCTTCTGGGCGACGGCGATCTTTTCGGCGATGCGCGGGGTGGCTTCGATCGTGACGAGGCTGGTCTTCGTAACGGTCGTCTTGCCGTCAACGACATTGCTGTCGGTGCGCTGGTCGGTGGCAAGAACACGCAGGTTGCGCAGAACCGTTTCGGAGGCCGAGAAGCTTTCCTGGCCGCGGCCGCCGACGGCCTGGGTCAGGAGAAGGTCGACGCGGTCACCAGGGAAGATGAAGCCGGCAACGCCGGTCTTGGCCGACACCGGAATGGTGACGGCACGCATACCGGGGCCAAGCGCCGCTGCAAGGAAGCCGCGGTCACCGGGCATGACGAGCGCGCCCTGCGTAACGGGCTGGCCTGCCGTGATGGGGAAGCGCGAAACCGTGCCGAGCAGCTGGTTCATGTCGGCGCTGCCTTCGACGAAGTAGGCGTCCTGGACCATTTCCTTGGGCCACAGCTTGAACTGGAGCGCATCGGCCGTGATGATCGTGCCGATCGGAAGCTTGCGGGTCGCGACAAGCACGCGCGGGCCTTCCGGCTCGGCAGTGGCGGCGGCAACCTTCGGAGTGGCGCTGCCTGCGAACATGGATCGTGCCATCAGGGCGGTACCTACCGCCACGACGAGCGCGACAACCAGCAATATCATCTTCTTCTTGTCCATGGCTCAAGTCGCCCCTTCGTCATGTCCCTATGGATGGCCTTGCGATTCTTTCGGCTCACCCGCGTTGTCCCGCCAGACTCGCGGGCAATGGTTAAAATCAGGTCAAGACCACATCGAATTCGTGGCCAGCGTTTCCGAAGCCTGCGCGCCGTACTGAACGGCGAGCAGGGCAAGCATGCACAGCGCGACCGAGACTCCGTAGGGAATCTGCAGCTTTTCCGGTGCCTTACCTGCGCGCCGGGCCTTGCGATGACGCTTGATCATGAAGACGGTAAGCACGCCGTTCACGATGCAAATCATCAGCATCAGTACGAAAAATGCGGTCGGCGGCAGCCAGAGCGCGATCGCGGTGAGCAGCTTGACGTCGCCGCCGCCCATCTGGCCGAAACGGAACATCAGCGCGCCGAAGAAGAACATGCCGACCGCCAGCGCGATCTGCACCGCGACGCCGGGCCAGATCGACAGGCCCGATGCCCACCAGAACACGGGTGCGAAGGCCGCGACGGTAAACGTCAGACGGTTCGCGATCCGGCGAGATCGGATGTCGGTGAAAGCGGCATAGACCACTGCGATTGCCAATCCGGCGAGCAGTCCGTAAGTGACCAGTGCGGCGTCCATTGCGGGCCCTTCGCTGCGTTGAGAAATATTTACCTTGCTGAGGGCCGGTCTAGGCAGGATGGCTTACCAAACAGTAACCAAGCCGAAGGGTCTTGCGCCTGAGGTCGCCGCGCAGGGATGACCGGCACGCCTGTCGATCAGAGGTCTGCCCACCAGCTTCCGGGCGAAGCGCGCCGCGCCATTCCCGACGCCGCGACCGAATCGACATGGGAAGCGCCCGACGGCCATGTCCTGCGCCGGATCGACTGGCCTGCAGGCGGCGGGGGCAGGAATCGCGGATCGATGCTGTTCATGCCGGGCCGCGGCGACGCCTACGAGAAATACCTCGAGACGCTGCACCACTTCTATCTTCAGGGCTGGAAAGTCACCGCGCTCGACTGGCGCGGGCAGGCCGGGTCCGGGCGGCTGGGTTTCGACGAGACGACCGGCCATGTCGACGATTTTGCCCACTGGGTCGACGATCTCGCAGCCTTCTGGTCCGAGTGGGAGTGCGATCACGAAAAGCCGCGCGTCATCGTCGGGCACTCGATGGGCGGGCATCTTGTCCTGCGCACGCTGGCCGAGAAAAGAATTGACCCTGCCGCCGCCGTTCTGGTCGCGCCGATGCTGGGCTTTGCGGGCGTGCCGCTGCCCTATTGGCTGCTGCGCGCCTTCGGGCGGCTGCGCGCCAGCTTGGGCGATCCTCGCCGCCCGGCCTGGAAATGGAGCGAGAAGCCCGGCGCGCTTCCGGCGGGCAGGCAGCAGCTGCTGACCCATGACGACACGCGCTATGCCGACGAAAGCTGGTGGCGCGAAAAGCGGCCCGAGCTCGTTATGGGTCCGGCAAGCTGGGGCTGGCTGGAGCAGTCGGTGATCTCGATGCGCAAGGTCATGGCACCCGATGCGCTGGGACAAGTGAGGCTGCCGGTGCTGCTGCTTTCGACTTCTGCAGACCGGCTGGTGTCGCCCAGCGCGATTCGCAAGGCGGCGAAACTTCTGCCCGATGCCGAGCTTGTGGAGTTCGGCCCCGAATCGGCGCACGAGATCCTGCGCGAGGCCGATCCGGTGCGCGACAGGGCGCTCGATGCGATCACCCGCTTCTTTGACGAGAACGCCCGATGACCGTCTCGATGACCGCCAGGGCCGATATCGCCATCGTCGGCGCGGGGATGGCAGGAGCCAGCCTTGCCGCGATGGTCGCGCCCCACGCGCGGGTTGTCCTGCTGGAGGCAGAGGAACGCCCCGGGTACCATGCGACGGGCCGGTCGGCGGCGTTCTGGGAAGAGACCTATGGCGGCCCCGGCGTATTCCCGCTGACGATGGCTTCAGGGCCCTATCTGCGCGAACACGGTTTCCTGACGCGGCGCGGCGCGCTCAACATCGGCCGCGAGGATGATCGCCACAAGGTCGAGGCTTTCGTCCGCAACTTTGCCGATCTCGGTGCGGGTATCGAACTGCTCGAACGGGAAGCGATGGACGGGATGGTGCCCGGCCTTCTGCCTGGATGGACCTGTGCATCGTGGGAGCCCGATTGCTCAGACATCGACGTCGCGGGCCTGCACGCGCACTACCTTTCGCTGGCGGCGAAGGCAGGGGCTGAAGTCCTGACGCGGGCGGGCCTGCAATCGGCAGAGCGGGGGGAAGGACGCTGGACGCTTAACCTCGCGGACGGCAGCACGCTCGTCTGCGACACGCTAGTCAATGCCGCCGGTGCCTGGGCCGACGAGGTCGCGCAGATCGCCGGTGCCCGCCCGCTCGGCATCACGCCGCTGCGCCGCACGGTCGCGCAGCTTCGCACTTCGCCTGCCGTGCCTGCGGACATGCCGCTGGTGCTCGACATCAATGAGCAGTTCTATTTCAAGCCCGAAAGCGGCCGCATCTGGCTGACCCCTTATGACGAGACGCCGAGCGAGCCTTGTGACGCCGCGCCCGAAGAACTCGACGTCGCGATCGCGATCGACCGGATGGAACACGCGGTCGACTGGAAGGTCGAGGCGGTGGAGCGCAAGTGGGCAGGGCTGCGCAGTTTCGCGCCGGACCGGCTGCCGGTTTATGGTTTCGACACGGCGCGCGATAGCTTCTTCTGGTGCGCGGGGCAGGGCGGTTTTGGCATCCAGACCGCGCCTGCCGCAGCCGCGCTTGCCGCCTCGCTCTTGCTGGACCGTGCAGTCTCACCCATCGCCGACGGCATCGATCCTGCGGCTTATGCGCCCGAAAGGTTCGACTAAGCTACGGGGTTGCGCCCTTTTGGCGGCGCGTTAGGTTCGGTGCTCGCACAACAAGGGAGGCCGCACATGGCGCATCGTTTCGAGATTCGTAAGAACAAGAAGGGCGAGTTTGTCGCCTATTTCGTCTACAACAGCGAGACCATGTTCTGGACCGAGGGTTATTCCTCGAAGGCCAGCGCCAAGAACGCGATCGAATCGATCCTCAAAAACGGTCCTAACGCCGAAGTCGTCGATACTACCGTCGAATAAGCGAGTTTCAGGACGCGCTTGCCAGCAGGGCCTGCTCGCTGGCGAGTGCGTCCACACGCTCGTTCTCGGGGTGACCGGCATGGCCCTTCACCCAGTGCCAGCGGATCGTGTGCGGGGCCGATGCTTCCAGCAGGTCGCGCCACAGGTCGTCGTTGATGACGGGCTTCTTCGCGGCCGTTTTCCAGCCGCGCCTGATCCAGCTGTGTACCCAGTTGGTAATTCCGTCGATCACGTACTTGCTGTCGGTGAACAGGTCGATCTCGCACGGACGCTTCAGCGCGCGCAGCGCCTCGATCACGGCCATCAGTTCCATACGGTTGTTGGTCGTGTGCTTTTCGCGCCCCGAAATCTCGCGCTCGGTCTGGCCCATGCGCAGCAACGCGCCCCAGCCGCCGGGGCCGGGATTCCCCTTGCAGGCCCCGTCAGTGTAGATTTCGATGCGGGTCACGCGAACGCCCCTGCACCCTCGCGCTGGTAGAAGTCGTAGCGGCGCTTGAACGCCAGCGGGTCCTTCTTCGTCACCAGCGCGCCGGCGGGCGTGAACAGCCAGTCGTAGGCGCGGGTCAAAAGGAAGCGCAGCGATGCGCCTTCGGACATGATGGGAAGGGCGGCGCGTTCCTCGGACGAAAGCGGGCGGACCGCTTCGTAGCCGCGCAGGATGGCATCGCCCACGGCGCGGTCGTGCCGCTTGCCGTCACCCGAAAAGCTCCACGCCGCGTGGGTCACGGCGACGTCGTAGACCATCGGCCCGGTGCAGGCGAAATAGAAGTCGATGAGGCCCGAAACGCTGTCGCCAACAAGTAGGACGTTGTCGGGGAACAGGTCGGCATGGATCACCGATTGCGGCAGGCCGCGCGGCCATCGGGCGATCACGTCCTCGACCGCTGTGGGCACGACTTCCAGCGCGCTATCGATCTCGCCCCAGCGGCCTTCGCAATCGGCGACGAACCCGCGCCATGCGGCATGGCCCATCGTGTTCTTGCGCTGCGCCGGATAGTCCAGCGCGGCAAGATGAATGCCCGCCAGCGCGCGGCCCACGGCCTCGGCCTGCCCTGGGGTCGGGTTGTCGGCGGACACGCCGGGCAGGAATTCGATCAGGGCGAGATGCTTGGTCTCGCCGTCATCGGTAACGAATTCGCGGAACGGGGCGCCGTCCACGTCGTGGATCGTGCGCGGCACCGGACAGCCCGCGGCGGAAAGATGGTCGAGCAGGTTGAGGAAGAAGGGCAGTTCCTCAACCTCGGTCCGCTCTTCATAGACGGTGAGGATGAAGCGCGCGCCGCCCCCGCTCTTGCCTGTGGTCTCGATGATCCAGTTGCTGTTGGAAACGCCCTCGGCAATGCCCTTGGCACTGGTCAGCGTGCCGACGTCGAAGCGCGCGATCAGCGCATCCATCGCCTCGGCCCCGATGCGGGTATAGACGGCCACCTGTGATCAGTCCTGCAGCTGGCGGGGCAGCTTGAACGTGATCCTCTCCTGCGCAGTGCGGACCACTTCCTCGGTCAGCGGACGCATCGAGGCGAGCCTGTCGACCACTTCGCGGACCAGCACTTCGGGGGCGGATGCCCCTGCGGTAAGACCGATGGTGTCTACCCCGTCGAGCCATGCCGGATCAATTTCCGACCCGCGCTGGACCAGTTTCGCCACACAGCCCATGCGCTCCGCCACTTCGACCAGCCGCAGCGAGTTCGAGGAATTGGGCGCGCCGATGACGAGCAGCAGCTGGCACTCGCCCGCGATTGCCTTGACCGCGGCCTGCCGGTTACTGGTGGCGTAGCAGATGTCCTCTGCCTTGGGCGCTACGATGTCAGGGAAACGCTGTGTCAACGCCTCGATGATCTGCGTGGTGTCGTCGACCGAGAGCGTGGTCTGCGAAAGGTAGGCAAGGCCGGTGCCTTCGGGGAAGTCCAGCCTCGCCACGTCCTCGACCGTTTCGACCAGCGTCATGCGGCCTTCGGGCACCTGTCCGAAAGTGCCGATGACCTCGGGGTGGCCCTTGTGGCCGATGAACAGGATGTGGCGATTATGCTCCACCTGCCGTTCGGCCTGGCGGTGGACCTTGCTGACCAGCGGGCAGGTCGCATCCAGATAGTCGAGGCCGCGTTCCTCGGCATTTGCCGGGACCGATTTCGGCACGCCGTGCGCGGAAAAGACGACGGGAACGCCATCGGGCACTTCGTCCAGTTCCTCGACGAAGACCGCACCCTTGGCCTTCAGCGAATCGACGACGAAGCGGTTGTGGACGATCTCGTGCCGGACGTAGACCGGCGCACCATAGCGATCGAGCGCCCTTTCCACGATCTCGATGGCGCGGTCGACCCCGGCGCAGAAGCCGCGCGGGGCAGCGATCAGCAGGCGCAGCGGCTTGTCGCTGGCAGGCGGGGCGGACTGGATCACGGTTCGGTTCGGCATTGCGAGCCCCTTTAGCTCCCGACGGGCGGCAAGGTAAAGCGCGCAAGGCTATTTCGGTGGCGCCGTAAATGCTGGAGAAAGGTTCGCGGCTTCAATCGTGGCCAGATTGCCGCAGCGCATTGCCCAACCGGCTCGTGCGGGCTAGGGCTGGCGCGCGATTTGCACAACGATGGGTTCTTGCCGACGATGACTTTCCGTATCCGCCCCGCCGCCGCGATCACGCTGGCCCTTGCTGCCGCCTCGCTGGGGGCCTGCAAGTCGGAAGGCGACATCGTCGTCAACCAGGGCGTTGGCATCACCGCGATCCGCTCGCTCTGCCCCGCGGTCGGCGTGCCCGACTACCTTGGCGATGTGACCACGTTCACGCAGGCAGGCGCGAAGACGCAATCCGCGCTCGACGTGACGGCGGTCATCACCAACGTACGCCCCGCGTGCGACGAAAGCGGCGCGAAAGTCTATTCCGAAGCGACTTTCGACGTCCTCGGCACCCGCCGCGATGCGGGCGCTGCGCGTAGCGTGGAACTGCCCTATTTCGTCACCGTCCTGCAGGGCGGCACCGCCGTCGTTACCAAGCGCGTCGGCACCGTCCGTCTCGACTTTGCCGCCGGTGAAACCCGCGCTTCGACCACGGCCCGCGCTGGTGCCTATGTCGATGCGGCTGCTGCGACGCTTCCCGCCGACGTGCGCGAACGCATCACGCGCAAGCGCAAGGCAGGCGACATCGACGCAGCGCTCGACCCGCTGGCCGATCCCGAAGTGAAAGCGGCGATCGCCCGCTCTACTTTCGAGATGCTGATCGGCTTCCAGCTGACGCAGGACCAGCTGGCGTATAACGCGACGCGTTGATTTTTTAGTCCCTCGAACGCCGGCGGGGGATTATTTGTTTAGCCTCAAGCGCCGGCGGGGCCATCCGGCCCCTTGGCTGGCCTCGCATAAGCTCGAGCGCGCGTTCGCGCTTGCCGGTGTCGCTTCGCGCCCGGAAAGGCACAAGCCATCAAAAAGAGACCTGGGGCGCGTCAGCGACTCCCGCAAGGCCGAACGGCCGCCGCCGCTTATGCGGCGAAGCCAAGGGGTGCGGATGCACCCCGCCCGGCGTCTGAGGGGCTAAAACAAAAACCGCGGAGCCACAGCTCTGGCATTCGGACACCCCCAACAAACAATCCCACCTTCCACTTGGCCCCGTGTTCGGCTAGGCGCGCGGCCATGACCGAAATCGTTAAGTCCGAGACCAAGACCATCCACGGCGCGATGACGCGTGCCGTCGACAGCGCGCTCGATGCGCTCGTTTCCGCTGGCACGCTGCCGGACGGTATCAATCGCGCCAACGTCGCGGTCGAACCGCCGCGCGATCCTTCGCATGGCGATCTTGCGACGAACGCGGCGATGGTTCTTGCCAAGCCTGCAAAGACCAATCCGCGCGCCCTTGCCGAAGCGCTTGTGGCCGAGCTTTCGGCGCACCCGGCGGTTAGCGAGGCGACGATTGCCGGCCCCGGCTTCATCAACATGCGGCTGGCGGACGGTGCATGGCGCGATGAACTTGCTGCCATTGCAGAACTTGGCGATGCCTATGGCCGCAGCGCGATGGGTGCGGGCCAGACGGTCAACGTCGAATATGTCTCGGCCAACCCGACCGGCCCGATGCACATGGGCCACTGCCGCGGCGCGGTCGTCGGGGATGCGCTGGCGGGCCTCTTGGAGTTCGCAGGGTTCGCGGTCGTCAAGGAATACTACGTCAACGACGCAGGCGCGCAAGTCCAGACGCTCGCCCGCTCGGTCCACTTGCGTTACCGCGAGGCGCTGGGCGAAACGGTCGAGATTCCCGAAGGCTTCTATCCCGGCGACTACCTGATCCCGATCGGCAAGGCGCTGGCCGAGGAATTCGGCGATGCCTACGTCGGCAAGCCCGAGAGCGAATGGCTCGCGCTGTTCCGCACCAAGGCGGTTGCCGCGATGATGGACATGATCCGCGACGACCTTGCCACGCTCGGCATCCGTCACGACCTGTTTTCGTCCGAGGCGGAGCTTCAGGCCGCGGGCAAGCCCGAGGCGGCAGAGGCGTTCCTGCGCGAGAAGGGTCTTGTTTATGACGGCCTTCTCGAAGCCCCCAAGGGCAAGACGCCGGAGGACTGGGAGCCGGTCGAACTGCCGCTGTTCCGTTCCACGCAGTTTGGTGACGATCAGGACCGCCCGATCAAGAAGTCAGACGGCAGCTGGACCTATTTCGGTGCCGACCTCGCCTATCACTATCAGAAGGCGCAAGGGGCAGACGCACTGATCGACATCTGGGGTGCGGACCATGCCGGCACGGTCAAGCGCATCAAGGCCGCCGTCGCCGCCCTGACCGAGGGCGATGAGGGCGGGGCCAAGCCCTTCGATGTGAAGCTGGTGCAGATGGTGCAACTGCTGCGCGATGGCGAACCGGCGAAAATGTCCAAGCGTTCGGGCAACTTCATCACGATCGCCGACATGGTCGAGGAAGTGGGCAAGGACGTCGTGCGCTTCACGATGCTGACCCGCAAGCCCGAGGCGCAGATGGACTTCGACTTCGTGAAAGTCGTCGAAGCGTCGAAGGACAATCCGGTCTTCTACGTGCAGTACGCCCACGCACGCATCTGTTCGACCCTGAAGAAGGGCGCTGACGCGGGCTTTACGCCGAGCGCCGAACATCTGGGTCTGCTGGGCGAAGAAGAGATGGATCTCGTCAAGGTCGCGGCCCAGTTTCCGCGCCAGGTCGAGGCCGCGGCGCGGGCCCGCGAACCGCACCGCATTGCCTTTTTCCTCGGCGATCTGGCGGCAGCTTTCCACGCCTACTGGAACATCGGCAACGACCGTCTCGACAAGCGTTTCGTCGTGGCCGACAATGCCGACCTTTCCGGCGCAAGGCTCTATCTGGCCGAACGTATCGGACAGGTGATCCGCAACGGTCTCGCCATCCTTGGTGTCGAGGCTGCGGAGCAGCTTTAAAGGGATCGCGCACGTGAACAGCCAGGCAGGAGAAGCGGACGGCCGCCTCGCTTTGGAGGAGCCGGAAATGCGCCTGCCGTGGCTCGAATCGGCGGACGAGGATCTGGACGAGGGGCTTGACTGGTCCCGCATCGGCAAGTTCGCCGCCGTGGTCGCGCTTTTGCTGGTCATGGCCGCGATGGCTATCTTCGTCGGGCGCGAATACCTGAACCGACCTCCCGAAGGCGACGGCTCGCTGATCGAGGCACCGGACGAACCTTACAAGGTGCGCCCCGCCGATCCGGGCGGCACCAAGGTCGCGGGTACGGGCGATACCTCGTACAAGGTGGGCGAAGGCGTCGACAACGAGGCAAGCCTGGCCCAGCCCAAGCCGACCGCCACACCCGAACCGACGCCCACCGCATCGGCCACGCCGACGCCCACCGCGACGCCCGAGCCGCCGCTGACAGGCGTTGCCGTACAGGTCGGCGCTTATTCGACCGAAGCGGACGCGCGCAAAGGTTGGGACCTCATCCGTCAGCGTTACGAGCCGCTGAAGAACTATGACCGCCGCATCGTGCAGGGCCGCGCCGACATCGGGACGGTCTATCGCCTGCAGGCGGTTGCGCCGAACACGGCAGGGGCGTTCGCACTGTGTGACGACATGCGCCGCAATGGCATCGAGTGCCAAGTGAAGCGCTGACCTGCGGGGATTTTGCCTTGGGCGGCCTGCAAGTGGCGATTTTCCGCACTTCCGGTGCTCACGTACGGCAAGTACGCTGCGCTCTAATTCACGGAAACTCACCATCCTCGACCCACCCGGAGCAAATTCGTCTGAGTTGAGACTAGCGCTTTGAATCGGGGCATGATGGCGCTCTGCCCCTTGCGCTTGGCGACTGGTTGGCCAAACCTTGCGAATCTATGACGCCATCGATTTTCGGCATGTCCGGCCTGAGCCTGACCGACGCGGAGCGCGCTTTCTTTTGCGCCAGCGATCCGGCGGGGTACATACTGTTCGGCCGCAACTGCGAGAGCGCTGCGCAGATGCGCGCGCTGACCGACGAACTGCGCGCGTTGCACGGGCGCGATGACCTGCTGATCCTGATCGATCAGGAAGGCGGCCGCGTCACGCGCATGAAGCCGCCCGTCTGGCCAAAATACCCGCCGCAGGGCGTGTTCGACCGGCTTTACGACGTCGCCCCGATCTCGGCGATGGAGGCGGTGCGCTGCAACGCCCGCGCCATCGGGCTAGATCTTGCCGAGGCGGGCGTGTCCTCCGACGCACTTCCGCTGCTCGACGTGCGGCAGGAAGGGGCGCACGACGTCATCGGCGACCGTGCCTATGGCCACGAACCCTCGCGCGTCGCGGCATTGGGGCGTTCATGCCTTCAGGGGCTAGCAGATGCGGGCGTTGTCGGCATCGTCAAGCACATGCCCGGCCATGGCCGGGCGCTGTGCGACAGCCACAAGGACCTGCCGAGGGTTTGCGCGTGCGAGGAAGAACTCGCCACCGATCTCGCCCCGTTCGAGACCCTGAGGAATGCGCCCATGGCGATGAGCGCGCATGTCGTGTTCGAGGCATGGGATCCGGCACACCCCGCCACCCAATCGCCCACCGTGATCGAGGACATCATTCGCGGGCGCATCGGGTTCGATGGCCTGCTGATGACCGACGATATCGACATGGAAGCGCTTTCGGGCACGATTCCGGAACGTTCGGCCGCCGCCATCGCCGCGGGCTGCGATGTCGTGCTCAATTGCTGGGCGAAGATGGACGACATGGAAGGCATCGCCGAAGTGCTGCCCGAAATGACCGCGAAAGCACGTGAAAGGCTGGACACCGCAATGGCAGGGGCGAACGTTGCCTGCCCCTTCGAACGCGCGGAAGAGCGCGAGGCGGTTATCGCCAAGCGTGACGAGCTTCTGGCCGCGGCGGGCGTGACTGCATGACGGGGCCGATTGCGTGATGGCCGGGGGCGGGGACGACGGCGCGACAGGGGCGCCGGACGACGTGCCCGACCTGCCGCCCGCGACCCTGCCGTTCGACGAGGAGGCATGGGAAGCCCACGTCGAGGATGCGCGCGACGATCCGGCCAAGCTCTACATCGACGTCGACGGCTACGAAGGTCCGCTCGACATCCTGCTCGACCTTGCGCGGCGGCAGAAGGTGGACCTTCGCAAGATCTCGATCCTCGAACTGGTCGACCAGTATCTCGAATTCATCGACCGCGCGGGCGAGATGAAGCTGGAACTGGCCGCCGACTATCTCGTCATGGCGGCATGGCTGGCCTATCTCAAATCCGCGCTGCTACTGCCCAAGGAAGAGCAGGAAGACCCGAGCCCTGAGGAGCTGGCCCTGCGCCTGCAACTGCGCCTGCAACGGCTGGCCGCAATGCGCGAGGCTGCGGCGCGGCTCATGGCGCGCGACAGGCTGGGACGCGATGTCTTCGTGCGCGGCGCACCGGAAGGCCTGCGCGTGCTGAAGAAGCGCGCGTGGGAGTGCGAGTGGTTCGACCTTGTCCAGGCCTATGGACAGGTGAAGGCTCGCACTGCGCCGGTTGTCCACATGGTGCGCGAGCGTATGGTGATGACGCTGGAAAGTGCGCTGTCGCGCGTGTCATCCATGCTGGGCGTCGCGATCGACTGGATGGAGCTGAGGCAGTTCCTGCCGCCCCACGCCGATCCGAAGCTGAAGAAGTCGGCGCTCGCCTCAAGTTTCGTGGCGGCGCTCGAACTGGCCAAGCAGGGAAAGGCCGAACTGGCTCAGGAAGAGACATTCGGCCCGCTGCGCCTGCGTTCGATGAAACGGGGGGAGGGTGAATGAGCGCGCCCGACGACCTCACCCGCGCCGTGGAAGCGGTTCTGTTCGCAGCCGAAAATCCGATGACCCGAGACGAGATTTCGGAGCATCTCGGCGGCGCGGACGTGCGCGATGCGCTTGCTGACCTTTCCGAACATTACGACGGGCGCGGCGTGAACCTCGTGAAGCGGGGGAAGCTCTGGCATTTCCAGACCGCGCCCGACATGGCGAACCTTTTGCGGCGCGAGCGCGAGGAAGTGCGCCGCCTGTCGCGCGCCGCGACCGAGTGTCTTGCCATCATCGCCTATCACGAACCTGTCAGCCGCGCGGAGATCGAATCGATTCGCGGAGTGCAGACCGCCAAGGGCACGCTCGACGTGCTGATGGAAGCGGGTTGGGTCCGCGCCGCGGGGCGCCGCGAAGTGCCCGGAAGGCCGGTGATCTACGCGACCACTGCCGACTTCCTGTCGCACTTCGGTCTTGAAAGCCGCCGCGACCTGCCCGGCCTTGCCGAACTGCGCGCAGCGGGCCTTCTGGAACCGGTGGAGGAGGCGATGGAGCGCGAGCTTGACAGCCGTGCGACAGAAAATGCTGCCGATAGCGGCGATGCAGGCGAGCATACCGAGGAAGAAGCGACAGACGACGACGTACGATCACTGGATATGGGCGACGAAAGCGCCTAGAGAGGGGCTGACCTTCAAGGAGAATCCCAAGTGAACGTTGGCCCCTGGCAGCTGATTATCATTGCCCTCGTTATCCTCGTGCTTTTCGGGCGCGGCCGGATTTCGGAAATGATGGGTGACTTCGGCAAGGGCATCAAGAGCTTCAAGCAGGGCATGAACGACGAAAGCGGCAAGGACATGGCCAAGGACCTGCGCCTTGAACAGTCCGCCGACGCGGCCCCTGCCGCTACCGAAACCAAGACCGCCGAGGTCAAGGAAAGCGAAAAGAAGGCCTGATCGCCTCGTCGCGGCGCGCCATCGCGCTGCACCGGCCGTAACCGCCCATGTTCGATATCGGCGCAACCGAACTCCTGCTCATCATCGTCGTGGCGGTCCTCGTCATCGGCCCCAAGGACATGCCCATGGCCCTGCGCACCGCTGGGCGCTGGATCGGCAAGTTGCGCAAGGTCTCCGGCCATTTCCGCGCAGGGCTGGACGCCATGGTGCGCGAGGCCGAGATGGAGGACATGCAGAAGGAGTGGGATCGCCGCAACGCGGAGATCATGAAGAAGCACCCTGATGCCAGCGCCGAGACCGGACAGCTGACGGACGCTTCTGCCGAAGTAGCGCCTGCTGCGGACAAGCCTGCTGACGAAGCATCGCCCGCGGCGGAAAAGGCCGATGCGACGGTCGAACCCGACGCTGCGCCCAAGTCGCTGGTGAACGACGCCGCGGCAGAGCCGAAGCCCTCGCCCAAGGGCAACACGCTGCCTTTGTTCGAAGACATGGCCGACCGGGCGAAGGACTGAACCGGTGGCATTCAAGATTTCCGATCTCGACGAGACAGAGGCCCCGCTTCTCGAGCACCTGATCGAGCTGCGCACGCGGCTTTTCCGCGCGGTGATCGCGCTGATCGTATGCTTTGCGATCTGCCTGCCGCTGGCCGACACGATCTTCGGATTTCTCGTCCGTCCGCTTACGCTGGCCTTTCCCGAAGGGCAGGGTCGGCTGGTCTATACCAAGCTTTACGAAGCGTTCTTCGTGGAGATCAAGGTCGCCATCTTCGCGGCGTTCTTCCTGTCGTTCCCGATCATCGCGAACCAGCTCTGGGCCTTCGTCGCGCCGGGGCTCTACGCGAAAGAGAAGAAGGCTTTCCTGCCTTTCCTCTTCGCATCGCCGATCCTGTTCATCGCGGGCGCATCGCTTGCTTATTTCGTCGTCATGCCGACGGCGTTCAAATGGTTCCTCGGCTTTCAGGGCATGACCGGCGGACTGCAGCAGGAAGCGCTGCCGGCGATGGGCGAATATCTCGGCCTCGTCATGCAGTTCATCCTCGCCTTCGGGATCAGCTTCCAGCTTCCCGTTCTGCTGCTGCTGCTCAACCGCGCAGGCATCGTCAGCCGTGAGCAGATGACAAAGGCGCGGCGTTATCTGATCGTGGGCATTTTCGCCGTGGCCGCCATTATCACGCCGCCCGACGTCGTCTCGCAGCTGATGCTGGCAGCGCCGCTGATCCTGCTTTTCGAAGGTTCGCTCATCCTGATGTGGTTCAGCGACCGCAAGAAGAAGAACGAGGACCCGAAGGTCCCCGCCGTGGTCGAGGACGCCTAGCGTTCCGAGGCAGGGGCAGCGACGTTGCCCTGCACCGACCAGACCTTGCGCCCGGCGATCCACGTCGACAGCACGCGCCCTTGACGAAGGTCGGCCGGGGCAGCCAGCAGCGGGTCCACCGTCACGAAGACGAAGTCGGCCCACTCGCCTTCCGCCAACGTGCCGAATTTCCCGTCCGCGCCCATCGCGTAAGCCGCGCCCGCAGTATAGGCGGCCAGCGCCTGTTCGCGGCTGATCGCTTCCTGTGGCTGCCAACCGCCGAAAGGTTCGCCGTTCGCGTCCTGCCTCGTGATGGCATCGGCCAGCCCCTCGAACACATCGGGAGTCTCGACCGGCGCGTCCGAACCGAAGGCAAGCCTCGCTCCGCCTACGAGGATCGAGCGCCATGCGTAGGCACCGGCAAGCCCATCGGGCGAAAGGCGTGTTTCGGCCATGACGCGGTCTGAAACCTGGTGGTGCGGCTGCATCGAGGCGACGACGCCAAGGCTGCCGAAACGGGGCAAGTCGGAAGGTTGCACGATCTGCGCGTGTTCGATCCGCCAACGCCGGTCGCCGGGGTAATTGTCCTTCATCTCCTGCACCGCATCGAGAACTTCCGCGTTGGCGGCATCGCCGATGGCGTGAACGGCAACCTGGAAGTCGTCCATCGCTGCGCGGCTCATCAGGTTGCGCAGCTGCGTGCCGGAAAGCATCTGCAGCCCCGTGTCACCCGGCGCATCGGCATATGGCGCAGACAGCCACGCCCCGCGCGAACCGAGCGCGCCATCGAGATAGAGCTTGAGGCCGGTCAGCTTGAGCCGGTCGCCATAGAGCCACGGCGTCGGGCCGGGACCGGCGATCGTCACCATGTCATCGACGCCGTGGGCGTAGGACACGACGCGAAGTTGCATCCGGCCGATGTCGGCCTGCCGGCGCATAGATTGCCAGTCGAGCAGGGTCGTGCCCATGTCGGCCACGGCGGTGATCCCTCGTTTCAGAAAGACGTCCTGCGCCTGCAGGAAAGCGACGTCGCGTTCCTCTGGCAGCGGAGCGGGCAGTTTCGCCTCGACCAGCTGGCGTGCCGAATCGATGAAGACACCGCTGGGCTTGCCACCGCTGCCACGCTCGATCCGGCCGCCGTCGGGCGCTTTGGTCGCGGCCGTGATACCGGCCCGCTCCATCGCGGCGCTATTGGCCCAGCCCGCGTGATCGTCGGCGCGGACGAGCCAGACCGGGCGATCGGGCACGGCGGCGTCGAGTTCGGCGGCGGTGGGCAGGCGGCCAAGGCCCCACCTGACTTCGTTCCAGCCGCGCCCGACGATCCACGGCTTGTTCGGGTTGCGGCGGGCATAGTCGGCAATTCGGTTCAGCGCCTCTGCCATCGTGTTCGCGCCCGACAGGTCCAGCCCGATGGCATTGAACCCCACGCGAGAGACGTGGACGTGCCCATCGATAAAGCTGGGGAGGAGAACGCGGCCTTCGCCGTCAACGCGGTAGTCGGGATCCTTGGGCAGCTTTGCGCCGCGGCGGTAGAGTTTCTCCACCCGCCCGTCGTCATCGATCAGCATCGCGCCGAATCGCTGAACCGATCCTTCGGCATCGACGCGGATACCGTCGACGTTGTCGACCAGCGTATCGGCATGGGCCGCAGGCGCCGCAATCGCGGCAAGAGCGGCAGTGGAGAGAACGAGATGGCGGAATTTCACGGTGCGACCAGTCATGGCGCACGGCTTAAACGGCATTTCCATTGCGCGCCATATCCGATAGGGGCCGCATCATATGACACAGGACAGCACAGCGACGACCCTGGCAGCCCAGGCGGGCCTGCCTTTCAATGCGGATGACGTTCGGCAGGCGGCAAGGAATATTGCCGGCCAGGTCGTGCGCACGCCCATTCTCCATTCGCAGACGCTGTCCAAGATTACCGGCGCGGACATCTGGCTGAAGTTCGAAAACCAGCAGTTCACTGCCGCCTACAAGGAGCGCGGCGCACTGAATGCGCTGCTGCAGCTGAACGACGAACAGCGCGCCAAGGGCGTGATCGCGGCATCGGCGGGCAATCACTCGCAGGGGCTAAGCTATCACGGCACCCGCCTTGGCGTGCCCGTCACCATCGTCATGCCGCGCACGACGCCGACGGTGAAGGTCATGCAGACCGAGAGCGTGGGCGGCAAGGTCGTACTCGAAGGCGAAACTTTCGACGAGGCGTACGCCCACGCTCGCAAACTGGAAAAGGAACTGGGCCTCACGTTCGTGCACCCCTTCGACGATCCGGTCGTCGCGGCGGGGCAGGGGACCGTGGGCCTCGAGATGCTGGACGACGTGCCCGAACTCGACACGCTGGTCGTGCCGATCGGCGGCGGCGGATTGATCTCGGGCATTTCCACGATCGCGAAATCGATCAATCCCGATATCGAGATCATCGGCGTGCAGGTCAAGCTCTACCCGTCGATGTTCGCGCGCATCAAGGGCGGAGACTTGCCCTGCGGCGGCGACACGCTGGCCGAGGGCATTGCCGTGAAGGCACCGGGCGAGATCACCTCGCAGGTCATCAAGGCGCTAGTCGACGACATCCTGCTCGTCGACGAAGCCGCGCTGGAAAACGCGGTCTCGCTGCTGCTGCAGATCGAAAAGACCGTGGTCGAGGGCGCGGGCGCGGCAGGGCTTGCTGCCGTGTTGAGCCACCGTGACCGTTTTGCCGGGCGCAAGATCGGCCTCGTTCTGTGCGGCGGGAATATCGACACGCGCCTGCTGGCCAACGTGTTGCTGCGCGATCTGGCGCGGTCGGGCCGTCTCGCAAGGCTTCAGATCACGTTGCAGGATCGTCCCGGCGCACTGTTCAAGGTGATGCACGCCTTCGACCAGCACAACGTCAACATCATCGAGATCTATCACCAGCGCATCTTCACGACGCTGCCGGCCAAGGGTCTGATCACTGACATCGAGTGCGAGGCGCGCGACCGCAAGCAGATCGAGGCCCTCATCGCCTCGCTCACCAGCCAGGGATATACCGTGCGTGAGGCGGAACTCGCCTGAGGGGGAAGGCGTATAACTTGCGGTGGTGCTGGATGGCCCGGAACGGGTTGGCCCGTTTTGTGTCAAATGGCCTCATCGTGGTTAATGGTCTTTAACACTTTCGCCTTGTGAGGCATAAGGAGGTCACGCGTTCGGCGGCGGCTTTCCTGGTTCGCCCACCGGCGCAAGCGGCAGGATGGCCGGCCCAGTGCCCCGGGTCGGCCCCTCCCTATGAAGAACAAGAGGTAACAAGGTAGCTTCGTGACCGCCCCGGTTCGTTTCCCCCGCTTCTACGTGACCGCGCCCGCGCCGTGTCCGTACCTTGCGGGCAGACAGGAACGGAAGGTCTTTACCGAGCTTGGCGGCCCCGATGCGGACGCGCTCAACGATGCCCTTGGCCGAATCGGTTTCCGTCGCAGCCAGACTGTCGCCTACCGCCCGTCCTGCGCGGGCTGTAATGCCTGCGTTTCGGTGCGAGTCGTGGCAAGCGAATTCAAGGCGTCGAAGTCGCAGGCCCGCACGTTGAAGGCCAATTCCGACCTTGTCGCCACCGCCTGCCGGCCGTGGTCGACGGTCGAACAGTACGAGCTTTTGCAGAAGTACCTGGCATCGCGTCATCCCGGCGGCGGAATGTCCGCAATGGACGAGATGGACTATGCCGACATGGTCGAGCAGACGCCCGTCACCAGCTATATCGTCGAATATCGCGAACCGTCCGAAGGCGATAAGCCCGGTCGGCTCGTCGGAGCATGCTTGACGGACCGACAGAACGATGGTCTTTCAATGATCTATTCGTTCTACGACCCGCAGCACGAGAACCGGTCAGGGCTTGGAAACTACATCATCCTCGACCACATCAGGCGCTCTGCCGCGGCAGGGCTCGCCTACGTTTATCTCGGATACTGGATCGAGGGATCGTCCCGGATGCAGTACAAGATCCGCTTCCGTCCGCTCGAACGGCTCGGTGCGGACGGGTGGGAGCGTTTCGACGCCGAAAGGCAGAGCTCCCTCATCGCCGGCGTCTTCGCCAGCCCCGGCGAAAGCCGCGAAGGCGAAGGACTGTCTAAGGACGGTATCGTCGATCAGCGGTCGCTTAAAAATCCCGACACCGTTCCGCAGGACTGAGCTTTTCATCACGCGCGCGTCGCGGACCGCCCTCGTCGGCGGAGCAATGGCGCTTGTCCTTTCCTCGCTGACGATCAACCCTGCTTTCGCGCAATCCGCCGATGCAGAGCTTGAGGATCTCATCCCCGATGCAGCCGTCGCAGACCCCGAGGGGTGGGCGATGGAGACCGAGGCCGCGCAAACGCCCGACGATAGCGGCCCCGATCCCGACACGCCGCTGGACGGTGAGGGCGAGTTCACACTGCCTTGGCCCGACGACGATTTCGACGTCGCCTTCGAGCCGCTCGAAGAAGACCCCGAGCTGACCGAGGCGTTGTCCCGCCGCGCGCCGCGCCCTGCCGCCGATATCGCGCTTCCCGAAATGGCCGAGGAAGAGAGCGAGGAAGAGGCCGAACGGGTCAGCAACGAAGTCTCGAAACGCATTACGCTGCGCTATCCGTCGAGCTTCGCCGAGTTCGAGAACATCGACGAGTTCGAACAGCGTTTCCGCGACTTGTCCGACATCATCCTGTTGGCCGACAAGGACGACAACCTTGCCCAGCTTGCCAACCGCGCGAAGGCGGACATGGAACTGCTGCAGACGCTGCTGTCGGTCTATGGCTACTACGACGGCAGCGTGACGCAGCGCGTGCAGACCCCGCGCGAGGGTGAGGGCAGCGGCGAAAACGGCACGATCCAGGCGAGCGACGCGCGCTTCACGTTCACCATCGATCCGGGGCCGCGCTACAAGTTCGGCGCAATCGACCTTGGCGAACTGGGCGCGGTCGGCGCAGATTACGACACGTTGCGCTCGGCCTTCGAGATCGACACCGGCGATTATATCAACGAAGACACGATCGTCTTCGAACGTATCGACCTCGATGTGGCGCTGGGCGAAAACGGTTACGCCTTTGCCGAAGTCGGCGCGCCCGAACTGACCATCGACCATGCGCGCGACGAGGGCGACCTTGCCCTGCCGGTCACACCGGGCGGCAAGTACGTATTCGGCTCGGTTGTCAGTACGCTGCCCAAATTCCTGTCGGGCAAGCACCTTGCCGAAATTTCGCGTTTCGACGCAGGCGACGTCTACAAGGAAAGCGATGTCGAGGACCTGCGCCGCGCGATCCTTGCGACGGGCCTGGTCTCAACGCTCTCGATCGAACCGCGCGAAGTGCAGGCACCTGCCAATGGCGAACCCGGCGTCGTCGAACTCGACGTCGACATGACAGAAGGCCCGCTGCGCACGATTGCCGGATCGCTGGGGTATGCCAGCACCGACGGTTTCCGCGCCGAGGCGAGTTGGGAGCATCGCAATTTCTTCCCGCCCGAGGGAATGCTGCGCGTCCGGGCCATCGCGGGTACGCAGGAGCAGTTGCTGGGCGCGACGGTGCGCCGCAACAACTGGCACGGGCGCGACAAGGTCATCTCGCTCGACGTCTTTGCCAACACGATCGACCGCGACGCCTATGAGGCGCGCACCCTTTCGGCGATCGCGAAGTACGAACGGCTCTCGACGCTGATCTTCCAAAAGGAACTGTCCTACTCGATCGGCCTCGAACTGGTCGCAACGCAGGAACGCGAAGGCACGCTGGATGGACAGGTCGGCCCGCGCGAGACCTATTTCGTCGCCGCGCTGCCGGGCCGCGTGCTGCTGGACCAAAGCGACGACCTGCTCGATCCCACGAATGGCTGGCGCCTCGAAGGCTGGGTCTCGCCCGAAGTTTCGCGCAACAACGGCACGCAATCGCTCTATGCGCGCAGCTATGTCGAGGGCCGCTATTACCAGCCGGTCAGCGATTCGATCGTGCTGGCCGCGCGCGCCAAGGTCGGCACGATCCAGGGCACCGCGCTCGATCATATCGCGCCTTCGCGCAGGCTATATGCCGGTGGCGGCGGGTCGGTTCGCGGCTACGGCTACCAGCAGATCGGCCCCAAGGACAGCCTCGGCGATCCGAGCGGCGGGCGTTCGCTGACCGAGCTTTCGATGGAAGCCCGCGTGCGCACCGGTTTCATGGACGGTGCGATCTCCGTGGTACCGTTCGTCGATGCAGGCGCGGTCGACACGACCACGACACCGCGCCTGCGGGATCTGCAGTTCGGGGCGGGTATCGGTATCCGCTATCACACCAACTTCGGACCGCTGCGCGTCGATCTTGCAACGCCCATCAACCGGCGTCCGGGTGACAGCCGCATCGCGGTCTATGTCGCGCTGGGTCAGGCGTTCTGATGGCGGACGAGACCGACATGACCGTGCCCGAACAACCGCCGGCACCAGAGGCTGCGCCCGCGAAGCCCAAGCGCGACTGGGGCAAGTACTGGCGCAGGCGCATCGCCGCGGGGCTTCTCGGTCTCGTCCTGTTGCTGGGGGCTGGCGCGTTGCTTCTCGACAGTTCGATCGGCCACCGCTTCATCACCAACAGCCTTGCATCCTTTGCGCCGGCATCGGGCCTTCGCATCAAGGTCGGGCGGATCGAGGGTTCGGTCCTGTCGCAGGCGACGCTGCACGACGTGCGGTTCTATGACCTTGAGGGCGAGTTCCTCTCCGTGCCCGAGGTCGAGCTCGACTGGCGCCCGCTCGAATGGTTCACCAGCGGGCTCGACGTGCGCAAGCTCGTCTTGCATCGCGGCACACTGAGCCGCCTGCCCTCACTCAATCCCGGCGATCCGGACGCGCCGCTCCTGCCCGACTTTCCGATACGCGTGGACCGGCTGGAGATAGACCGGCTTTACGTCGACGAGGCGGTTGCCGGCATCGGGCGCTACGTTGACCTGAAGGCCAGCGCCGACATTGCGAGCGGTCGGGCCAAGCTCAACGTCATCAGCGACCTTGGCGAAGAAGATGACATTTTCCTGAGACTCGATGCGTCGGAAAAGGACGATCGGCTCGACCTGATGGCCCGCTACAACGCGCCAGTGGGCGGGTTCCTTGCGGGGCTGGTCGGTGCCGAGGAAGATGTCGACGCGATCATATTCGGCGACGGCACCTGGACCGATTGGGATGGCAAGCTGCACATCCGTCAGGGCGGGGCCACGTTCGCGGCCTTCAAGCTGGGCAAGAAGGACGATGTCTACACCGCGCTCGGCCAAGTCGTGCCCGATGGCTACTTGACCGGCATTCCGGCGCGCGCCGTGGGCGAAAAGCTGTCGGTTCGGTTGGCGACGAAGTTCGAGGAGAGCGTCTTCGACGGCAAGGCTATGTTGGTCGGACAAGGCGGCTGGGTCCAGGCCGACGGCACCGTCGACCTTGCCGACAACCTGTTCGACCAAATGGCGGTGCAGGCGCGCGTGAAGGACCCGATGCTTTTGGGCATGCGGGCCGAGGGTTTGCGCGCATTCCTCGACCTCGACGGTGATTTCGACGATCTCGATATCGGCTACCGCGTCCGTTCGACCCGCATCGCGGCGGGTGAAACGCAAGTCGCGGGGCTTCTCGCCAGCGGTGACGCGAAGTGGGACGGCAAGACACTGACCCTGCCGCTGAACGCACGGGCGGACCGCATCGCGACGGGTGTCGCCCTGCTCGACCCGAGGCTGGAAGGTGCGGCGCTGACGGGCACGATCACCTATGGCGATGGTCGTGTGGCATCGGACGAACTGGTCTTCGATGCGCCGGGTGTCGATGCGAAAATGACCCTGCTCGGCAATACGAACGCGGGCCGTTACACGCTCGCCGGACCGATCGCGATGCAGGGCGTGCAGCTTGAAGGTATGGGCCGCGCCAACGTGCTCGCGGACCTGCGCGCCGTGATCGGCGGGCCGCAGGGCTGGTCGGTTACCGCAGACCTCGACGGCAAGCTGACCAACGTGACCAACGCGACACTTGCGAACCTTGCCGGTCCGGCCATCGCGGTGCGGGCAGACATCAGCGCGGCGGGCAATGCGCCGGTGCTGGTCCGCTCGGCGCGGGTATCGTCGAAGAACCTCAAGCTCAACGTGTCCGGCCGCCGGGCGGTCGATGGCACCGTGACGCTGACCGGCAGCGGCGAACAGGCGAGCTACGGCGCCTTCACTGTCGACAGCACGATCGACGGCGCGGGGCCGCACGCCGTTCTCGTATTTGCAGAGCCGGTGCCCTCCGCAGGGCTGCGCGATGTGCGCGTGGCGATCGATCCGACCGACGACGGGTTCGAAATCGATACCGAGGGTCAGTCGATGCTTGGCCCGTTCGACGGCACGGCTTTCGTCGTCATTCCCGCAGACGGCCCGACAAGGATCGACATCGACCGGCTGACCGTGACCAATACCGACGTGACCGGCTCGCTCACGCTTGGCGAAGGCGGGGCGACCGGCGACCTTGCCATGACCGGCGGTGGTGTGGACGGTACCATTAGCCTTGCCCCCGATGCCGAGGGGCAGGGCGTGAACGCCGACGTCATCCTGCGCAATGCGCGATTCGAAGGCGAACCCGCGATTACAGTGCGTGCCGCGCATATTGTTGCCAATGGCACGATCGGCGATGCCACCACGATCAAGGCGGGTGTGAACGCGCAAGGGATCTCCCGCGGCAATTTGTTCATTGGCAGGTTCGCGGCAGAAGGCGAAATGCGCGACGGCATAGGCAGCTTCAACGCCCGCCTTGCCGGTCGCCGGACACAGCGGTTCAACTTGCGCGTCGTGGGCGATGTCTCGCCCGAACGCATTTCGGTCGGTGCGCGCGGGCGCTATGCGGGCGAACGCATCACGATGCCGCGCCGTGCGGTGCTCAACAAGATCGACGGCGGCTGGGCGCTCGAGCGCACACAGCTCAATTTCGCGGGCGGCGGGATCCTTGCCGAAGGGCAATTCGGGGATGCAAACGCGATGACCGTCAAAGTCGCCGACATGCCCCTGAATATCGCGGACCTGTTCATGCCCGACCTCGGCCTTGGCGGCTCGGTTTCGGGCGTGGTCGAATTCGACGATGCGCCAGGTCGTCTGGCGACGGGCAATGCGCGGCTGAAGTTCGACGATCTGACTCGCTCCGGCCTCGTCCTGACCTCGCGGCCCATCGACATTCTCATGGCCGCGAACCTTAGCGCTACGGACCTGCAGACCCGTGCCCTGTTCAAGCAAGACGGCAACAGCAGTGGCAGGTTGCAGGCGCGTATCTCCGCTCTCCCACCGAGCGGGGGACTGGTCGAACGTCTGCGCGCAGGACGGCTGTTCGGGCAGATGCGGTATGCCGGTCCGGCGGACTCGCTCTGGCGCCTTGCAGCCATCGAGGTTTTCGACCTTACCGGCCCGATCGAGGTCGCAGGCGACGTGACCGGCACGCTCGACAACCCGGTAGTGCGCGGCACGCTGAAGGCAGAGGACATGCGCCTGCAATCGACGCTTACGGGCACGGACGTGACCGGCATTTCAGCGCGCGGCAGTTTCGACGGTTCGATCCTGCGCCTCTCGCGTTTTTCCGGAACGGCGTCGAACGGCGGTTCGGTTTCGGGCAGCGGGTCGATCGACATGTCGGACATCGCCACGAACGGCGTCGGCATGGACATCCGCGTCGCCGCGCGTGACGCGCGTTTGCTCAATCGCGACGACATGGCCGCAACAGTCACCGGTCCGCTGCGTATTGTGGCGAAGAACAATCGCGGCACGATCGCCGGACGGCTCGACGTGATCAGCGGGCGGTGGAAGCTCAACAATGCCTCTGCCGAAGCGACGCTGCCCAATGTCGCCAAGCGAGAGCTCAACACCCCGCCCGACAGGCAGGAACGTGCCGCAGCATCCGCGCCGTGGCGTTACCTGATCAACGTCAACGCCAACAACCGCTTCACCGTCACCGGCATGGGGCTCGACAGCGAATGGTCCGCCGACGTCCAGGTTCGCGGGACGACCGCCGCGCCGCGCATCCTGGGCGAGGCGAACCTCGTGCGCGGAGGTTATGAATTTGCGGGCAAGCGTTTCGAACTGACGCGCGGGCGCATCCGGTTTTCGGGCGAAAGCCCGCCCGCGCCGCGTCTTGATGTCGTCGCGCAGGCCGATATCGAGGATATCAACGCGACGATCTCGATCACCGGTACCGCGCTCGCCCCGCAGATCGCATTCAGCTCGATCCCCGCGCTGCCCGAGGAAGAGGTGCTTTCGCGTCTGCTGTTCGGCGATTCGATCTCGAACATCTCTGCGCCCGAAGCGCTGCAGCTGGGGGCGGCGCTGGCCTCGCTTCAGGGCGGCGGCGGCGGTGGGCTGGACCCCATCAACAAGCTACGCAGCGCCATCGGGCTGGATCGCCTGCGCGTCGTCGGCGCGGACGAGGCGCTGGGCCGCGGAACCAGCGTGGCGGTGGGCGAATACCTTGGCCGCGATCTCTATGTCGAGCTTGTCACCGACGGGCAGGGCTATAGCGCGACGGAACTCGAATACCGCGTTACCGCATGGCTCTCGCTGCTGGCGACGATATCCTCGATCGGCGGCAACGGGATCGAGGCCGAGATTTCCAAGGACTACTGAGTGTGCAACGAAAACGCCGGCCCCCGAAGGGACCGGCGTCAAACGTCGCCAGTTCTGAAGGTCAGATCTTGCGAAGGATCGTGTCAATCGGAATGGCCGAGCCGTTGCTCGTCATCACTGCGTCACCTGCGAAATGCGCTTCGCTGCCGTCGGACGAAGTGACGGTGATCGAACCGTCCTCTGCCTTAGCGAAAGTGACCGTCGTGTCGCCCATCGTCTTCATTTCGACCGGGCCGCCGGTGTCGTCGATGGCCTTGCCGATATCGTTGCCCGACATCGCGCCGGGCAGGATGTGATCGCGCAGCACTTCGGCCAGAAGCGCGCGGTTCGCCGGATCGTCGAGTTGGAGCGACGAGGCCGCTTCGAACGCGGCGTCATCGGGCGCGAGAAGCGTGTAGTTTGCCGTGCCGTCGAAGATTTGCGCGAGGCCGCTTTCGTTGAGTGCGCTGCTTGCGCTCGACAGCGAGTCTGCGCTGGCCAGCTGACTGGCGAGGGTGTCGTTGCTTACGGTTTCGCCGGTCGCCGCTTCCTCGCTGCCCGAACAGGCAGCGAGGGGAAGCGCGAAGGCGAGTGATGCGGCGATCAGGAGACCGCCCTTGCGGTTGAACTTGCTCACGTCAGTCTCCTCAGATCAGCAGTTCGATCGCGGCCGCGACGAGCTGGGTCGTCGGGTCGATTTCGTAGACGTAGCCATCACTGTAGCGATACATAGCGTTCGGGCCGTCGACGTAACGGTCGCGGTAGCCGTAGGGCACGTTGTAGACGTCGTAGCCCATCGGCATCCGCTGCCCGACCGTGAAGGTGTCACCTGTCAGCAGTGCGGCGACCGAAGTGATCGCGGCCGTTTCCGGATCGACGCGGTAGAGAGCATTGTCGGCATAGCGATAGCTGCCCGTGGGGCCGAGGCCATAGTAGCTTTCGTAGTACGAAGGCACCGGCTGGTAATCGAACCACGAGGGCCAGACGTTACCCGTCGACAACGCACCGCCCAAAAGCGGATAGTAGCCGAGGATCGTGCCCGCGCTCGACAGGCGAACGAGATTATTGTCATAATAGCGATAACGACCGTCGATCAGGCCCGGGAGGCCCCACCAGTTGGCCCGGTCGTAATCGTAATAGTCGCGCTTTACGAGGCCGGGCGGGTTGCAGCCATTGTTCTTCTTGGCCAGCCCCGGGGGGCAGCCATCGATCAGGCCGTAATCGCGGGCGATCTTGTCGCGGAACGAATAGCGGATGACTTCATAGCCATCGCTGCCGTTACCCTTCCCGCGGTTGGCAATACGGATGTTGCCCGAATTGCCATTTCCGTTACCGCGCACGACAGCCTTGGCATTGCCGTTGCCGGTAATCTTGACGGCCGAATTGCCGTTACCGCGGTTGGCGTTCCCGGCATTGCCGTTGCCATTCCCGTTACCGTTACCGTTACCGTTGCCGCGAACGGCGACGTTTTTCGCGTTGCCGTTACCGTTACCGCGATTGCCATTGGCCTGCGCGACCTTGGCACCGGAATTGCCGTTGCCGCGGTTCGCCTGGCCATTGCCATTACCGCCGCCGTTGTTCTTGGCCGCAGCGGCGGAATTACCGCCGCCCTTGCCATTACCATTGCCGCCGCCATTGCCATTTCCGGGCTGGGCATAGGCCCCGCCGGCCGCGAGAGCGATAGCAGCAACGCCCATCACAAAATTTCGCATGTCAAAACTCCTTTCGCCACCAACGGCCCTGACGCTGCGCCGTTCCTGACGCGCGGCAAGCGGTGCACCAAGGCGGGACAGGGCGAAGAGTTGAGACGACGGGCAGAGGGGCCTTAACCGGCCGTTTAGCTGCCGTTCAGTAGAGTTCGGAGGTCAGGTCGAAAGTGTTGATACCCCCGACCCCACGCTCACGCCCCGTCCAGCGATCATCGTGCAGCGAAAGGTGCGCATCGCGGTGGCCGGTCTGCCAGTGTTCGTCGATCGTGTAGCGCGAGAACTCGTAGTCCTTGGAATGGCTCTCGCTCATTTCGCTGCGGTTGATGAGGTGCATCACCGAGACCCCGCCATGCGTGGGCAACTGCGCCAGCATCTGCACATCAGGATCGGAGCAAAGCTCTGGCGGGAGCTTCGCCATCAGGCGGCGGGCCGCGTCGCGCAGTTCCTCCAGATGCTTGTTGAGATCGGTGTTGAGGCGCGTCCTGCTGGAAAAGCGGATGTCCTTCTCGCGCTGGAGCGCATCGGGCATCGTGACCGGCATCCGCCCGCGCGCGCTGAACAGATCGACCTGGAAGATGGTGAGCCCGCCGCAAGGCGTCGTGTCCAGCACGTATTGCAGCGGCGTATTGGATACGATGCCGCCGTCCCAGTACGGTTCTCCGTCGATGAAGACTGGCGGGAAACCGGGCGGCAGTGCGCCGCTGGCCATGATGTGTTCGGGCCCGATCGTGCGTTCGCGGTTGTCGAAATAGACAAAGTTGCCCGTCAGCACATTGACCGCCCCGACGCTGAGACGCAGCCCCTTGGGCTCGTTGATGAGGTCGAAATCGACGAGTTCGAGCAGCGTCTTTTTCAGCGGCGCGGTGTCATAATAGCTGAGCGACTGTGGCTCGTCGGGCCAGAACACGCCGGGCGGGATCAGGCGCGGGTGGAAGAAGCCGGGAATACCGGTTGCGGCGACGACTGCGGCGGAGAATTCGTTGAACCAGCGGCGAGCTTCGCCATCCCGGCTGGGGGAGGGGAACGTGACCCGCGAGGATGCAAGGTCCCAGAAGGCGCGCAACCGTTCCACGCGGCGCTCTGGCGGGTTGCCTGCGATGATCGCGGAGTTGATCGCCCCGATCGATATCCCTGCGACCCAGTTCGGGGTGGTGCCGCATTCGGCCAGTGCTTCGTAAACGCCCGCCTGGTAGGAGCCGAGTGCGCCGCCGCCCTGCAGGACGAGGACGTTTTCTTCGGCGCTCGGTTCAGCCTTTGCCATGCCTGCAATATGGCGCGTTCATGCTGCATTGCAACACACGCCTGCGTACCGCCAAAGAGAAAGGGCGCCCGGTTTCCCGGACGCCCTTTCGCTGTCGTCTGATCGCGAAGGATCAGGACGAATAGTACATGTCGTACTCGACCGGGCTCGGCGTCTGTTCGAAGCGGTAGACTTCTTCCCACTTCAGTTCGACGTAGGCATCGATCTGATCCTTGGTGAACACGCCGCCTTCGAGAAGGAAGTCGTGGTCGGCCATCAGCGATTCCAGGGCCTCGCGCAGCGAGCCGCAGACGGTGGGAACTTCGGCGAGCTCTTCCGGCGGAAGGTCGTAGAGGTTCTTGTCCATGGCGTCGCCGGGGTGGATCTTGTTCTTGATCCCGTCGATGCCTGCCATGAGCAGGGCAGCCGAAGCGAGGTAGGGGTTCGCCAGCGGATCGGGGAAGCGGAATTCGACGCGCTTCGCCTTTTCGCCTGCACCATACGGAATGCGGCACGAAGCCGAACGGTTGCGGGCCGAGTAGGCCAGCAGAACCGGCGCTTCGAAGCCCGGGACGAGACGCTTGTAGCTGTTCGTCGTCGGGTTGGTGAAGGCGTTGATGGCCTTAGCGTGCTTGATGACGCCGCCGATGTAGTAGAGGCAGGTGTCCGAAAGGCCGGCATAGCCGTTACCCGCGAACGTGTTCTTGCCGTTATTCCAGATCGACATGTGCGTGTGCATGCCCGAACCGTTGTCCATGCGGATCGGCTTGGGCATGAAGGTCGCGGTCTTGCCATAGGCCTGGGCGACCATCTGCACGACGTACTTGTAGATCTGCACGCGATCGGCCGTGGTGGTCAGTGTGCCGAAAGTGATGCCAAGCTCGTGCTGGGCAGCGGCCACTTCGTGGTGGTGCTTGTCCATCGGCAGGCCCATTTCGACCAGCGTGGAAACCATCTCGCCGCGGATGTCCATGCAGCTGTCGACCGGCGGGACGGGGAAGTAGCCGCCCTTGGCGCGCGGACGGTGACCGAGGTTGCCGCCTTCGTAGTCCTTGCCGGTGTTGCCGGGCAGTTCGATGTCGTCGATCTTGAAGCCCGAACCGTCGTAGCCGTCGTAGAACTTCACGTCGTCGAACATGAAGAATTCCGGTTCGGGGCCGACGTACACGGTGTCACCGAGGCCGGTCGACTTGAGGAATTCTTCTGCACGCTTTGCGGTCGAACGCGGATCGCGCGAGTAGAGCTCGCCCGTCGAGGGTTCGACGATGTCGCAGAACAGAACCATCATCGGCGTTGCCGAGAACGGATCGATGTAGGCAGCGTCAAGGTCGGGCTTGAGGATCATGTCCGATTCGTTGATGGCCTTCCAGCCTTCGATCGACGAACCGTCGAACATCAGGCCCTGCTCCAGCTCGTCCTCGCCAAGCGGCTCGGCCAACATCTGGAGGTGCTGCCACTTGCCCTTGGGGTCGGTAAAGCGGAGATCGACCCATTCGATCTCTTCGTCCTTGATCCTTTTGAGGATGTCCTTTGCAGAGGCCATTTTCATCCCTTTCGATTGGTGTGTCCCGGTGTCATTTCCGGGGGATGGCACTATACGGATCGGGCCCTGTCAGGCCCGTGGGTTAACTCAGACCGCGTCGGCGTCGCGTTCGCCGGTACGGATGCGGATTGCGGTCTCGATCGGGGAGACGAAGATCTTGCCGTCGCCGATGCGGCCCGTCTGGGCAGCGCCAGCGATCGCTTCGATCACGCGTTCGGCAAGGTCTGCCGTGACGACGACTTCAAGCTTCACTTTCGGCAGGAAGTCGACGACGTATTCCGCGCCGCGGTAGAGTTCGGTGTGGCCCTTCTGACGGCCAAAGCCCTTCGCCTCGGTCACGGTGATGCCGGTGACGCCCACTTCGTGCAGCGCTTCCTTCACCTCGTCGAGCTTGAACGGCTTGATGATCGCTTCGATCTTTTTCACGTCTGTACTTCTTACGCCCCCGCGCTTCGATCCGTGTGCATGGCGCGACCGGTAACTTTCATTCCATCCGGTACGCCGGTGGTCGTTCCCGCCAGAACGGAGCGGCGCGCAACATGCACCGAGCCGTTAAACAAGAATCGTGCCACCTCTCTGATGTGCGGCAACCTAGGCGATGGAATAGGGGGGCGAAAGGGGTATTGCGGCGATTGCGAAGGTTTTTGCTGCGCGTTTTGCCGCTGGTGCGAAACGATCCGTCAGCTAGTTGCGCGAAACCGGCAACTTCGTGCCCAAAATTGAGGCTTTGCCCAAAAATCAGGCACGATTTTCAGCGGTCGAGACGAAGCCCGGTCGCGCCCGGCAGGCCTGCCATGACGTTGAGGTTCTGCAGCGCCGCACCGCTTGCCCCCTTGCCGAGATTGTCGAGCACGGCGACGAGCCGGGCCTGTTCGCCCTGCTTGCCGCCGAAGACATGGATGTCGAGCCCGTCCCAAGGCTGCGTATCGCCGGCAAGGGTGATCTCGGTCATCTCTGCCATCTCGGGCTTTACCGTTACGATCGCGCTGCTTTCGTAGAAGCTGGCCAGCGCATCGCGCAGGTCATCTGGCGTCGAGCCGAGGAAGGCCGACGCCGGCAGGGCGACTTCGACGATCATGCCGCGGAACGTCGGCACGACGGCAGGCGAGAAAAGCGGCGGGCGTACCAGCCCTGCGTGCGCCGCCATTTCCGGCAAGTGCTTGTGCCCGCCGTGCAGCGCATAGCCGAGGAAGGCCGGGGCCGGTTCTTCACCCTCGTACCTGGCGATCATGGCTTTGCCGCCGCCAGAATAGCCAGAGACCGCGTGGCAGCCATAGGGCCAGTCGGCAGGGATCAGCCCTGCCCGCACCAGCGGCGCGACGAGGCTGATGAAGCCAGTCGGGTAGCACCCCGGATTGGAGACGAGGCGAGCATTACGCACATTCTCGGCGCCGACGATTTCGGGGAAGCCGTAAGTCCATCCCTCCGCAACGCGATGCGCGGTCGATGCGTCGATCACGCGCGTGCTGTCGTCGCGCAGCATATCGACAGAGGCGCGTGCGGCATCGTCGGGCAGGCACAGGATCGCGAAATCCGCCGCGTTCAGCGCGTCGGCGCGGGCACTGTCGTCCTTGCGTAGTTCGTCGGGAAGAATGATGACAGAAAAGTCGTCGCGGCTTTCGAGCCGTTCGGCGATTTCCAGTCCGGTCGTACCGGCAGCGCCGTCGATGAAAACGCGGGCGCCCATGACCTCAGGCCTGCGTCAGCTGATCGAGCGCGACATAGCCCACGGCGCCGTCGCCATCGACAACGCCCCAGGCCCATCCGCCTGCCATGTCCAGCACGTCGAAGGCACTGCCTTCGAAAAGCTGACCCAGCACTTCGGCATCGTCCCGCGCGGCCGACAGCAGCGCGCAATCCGATGCCAGTTTGTGCGGCATCGGCACCGCGTAGTGCGGCACGAAGACTTCGCCAGCCAGCCGGATATGCGCAAGATCGCCGCGCACAGGCAGGACCGTGCCGCGCTCGTGGCGCGACGGACCGGCAAGGGCGAAGCTCTGGATCGCGGGGCTATCGGTATACTGGCTGGACAATGGTCTGGTAATTCTTGTGTGGTTCGAACCGCGGCGCTTAAACCGCGTGATCGGGAAGGGCAACCCGGCAGATGGTCGCAGAAATAGCTTAAGGGGCGATTGAAACACGATGGAGTGCAATTACGACCGCGATGCGGATCGCCGCGTGATCGAGGCGAACGCGGGCCTGCCGCGCATCGCGCTGATCGCGGCGAGCCACTTGCGCGTGACGGGAAAGCCGCTCGTGCCGGACGGCACCGACTTCGCCCATGCGCTGTGGCATCTGCCTGCCGTCGTGCTGGCACATGGGACCGAGGACGATCCGTTGTTCTTCTATGCCAATCGCGCCGCGCTCGACCTGTTCGCTCTGACCGGTGAACAGTTGCTGGACATGCCTTCGCGCCTGTCCGCCGAAATGCCGGAGAGGGGCGAGCGGGAGAGCTTGCTGGCACAAGTTCGCGACCGGGGCTTCATCGACGATTATAGAGGCGTGCGCATCGCATCCACCGGCCAGCGCTTCCGCATCGAGGCAGCGACGGTCTGGAACCTTGTGGATAAGGGTGGCGTGAGGATGGGGCAGGCCGCGACCTTCGACCGTTGGGTCGCGCTTTAGCGTTGGCCGCAGCTGCCGACTGGCACGCCTTAACCGTTGTACCTCTTCTTCAGCATCTGCCACGCCGCGCGCAGGCCAAGCGCCGCGCCGCCCTTGGGACGGCCCGGCTTTGCCGCCGGACGCCATGCAAACGTGTCGAAATGGGCCCATTCTATGCCCTCTGCGACAAATCGGTCGAGGAACAGGGCCGCCGTCGTTGCACCGGCGAAACCGCCGCTGGCAGAATTCACCATGTCGGCGATGTCGCTCTTCAGCATCTCGCGGTACCCGTCGTGCAACGGCAGGCGCCAGCAGGCATCGTCATACGCAAGGCCCGCTTCGAGAAGCGCATCTGCCGTGTCGTCCTGCCGCGTGAACAGCGCGGGCAAGTCGGGCCCCAGCGCAACGCGAGCAGCACCCGTCAGCGTCGCGAAATCGATGATGAGCCCTGCGCCGTCCTCGCTCGCCTTCGTCAGGGCGTCGCCCAGCACCAGGCGGCCTTCGGCGTCGGTGTTTGTCACCTCGACCGTCAAACCCTTGCGCGTGGCCAGCACGTCGCCGGGCCGGAAGGCGTTGCCCGAAATCGCGTTCTCGACAGCGGGGACCAACAGGTGCAGGCGGACCTTCAGCCGCTGACCCATGATGAGCGAGGCGAGGGCCAAGGCATGGGCCGAACCGCCCATGTCCTTCTTCATCAGCGCCATTCCGCTGGTCGGCTTGATGTCGAGCCCGCCCGAATCGAAGCAGACGCCCTTGCCGACGATGGCGATGCGCGGCGCATCGGCAGGGCCCCATTCCAGCTCGATCAGGCGCGGGGCATGGCTGCGCGCAGCGGCGCGGCCCACGGCGTGGACCATGGGATAACCCTTTTCGAGAGCGTCGCCGCGCGTGACGGTCAGCTTGGCATCGAACTTCTTGGCAAGGCGCGCGGCTTCGGCCTCAAGCGCTTCGGGCCCCATATCTTCGGACGGGGTGTTCACAAGGTCGCGAACGAAGTTCACCGCCTCGGCCTCGGCGATCATGCCGTCGATCGCGGCGACGTCCTTGGTAAGGAGCATGCGCGGGCCTTCGGCGTCCTTGTCGTCCTTGTAGCGGGTGAAGGCATATTGCGCGCTCTGCCAGCCGAAAAGCGCCGCGCCCGCATCGCCAGTGGCAAGGCGGTAGGTTCCGGCAGGCAGCACTTCGGCCAGCTTGGCAAGGCACCAGGCGGAAAGCTTTTCGGTGTCGGCAACGCCGCCGACCGCAAACCATGCATCGCCATCGGGGACGACCGCCGTCTGGTATCCCTTGCCGGTGAATTTCTGCGCGGCGAGGTTTGCGCGCTGCGAAGCGGTCAGTTTTTTCGACCAGTCGTCGAAGCCATCTGTGTCGACGAGGTGGATCGGGGTTGCGTCCTGCCCGCGATCGGGCTGAATAAGTGCGTCTTTGTCGGTCATGACCGTGGCAGTAGCCTTTCGGGAAAGAGATATGCGAGTGAAATCTGTGCTCATCGGAACGGCACTGGCCCCCTTCCTGTTCCTTGGTGGCTGCGGCCCGTCGTCCGAGGCTCCGCCTGAGGAGCCTGCTGCCGGCGCGGTCGCAATGGCCGATGCGGGCGAGGGCGGCCCGACCGCAGAAGCGACTGCTGACAGCGCGGACGCGAAAGGCTTTTCGCAGAAGGTTAACGCGGGCGGCGAGACTGGCCGGTTCCAGTTCGAATATTCGTGGCCCGCGCAAGTCTCGGCCGTTCCATCGCTTGTCGCCCGCTTCGATGCCGAGCGCGCGGCCGCCTATGCCAATTGGCGGGGCGAATGGGACGAGGCGCAGGAGGACACCGTCATGGCCGACTGCGTATCGTGCAGAAGTCGTGGCTATGACAAGGAGTGGAGCGTCGTGACCGACCTGCCGCGCTATCTCTCGCTTTCGGCCAGCGTCTATTCCTATACCGGCGGCGCGCATGGGATGACCGTTTACGATGCGCTTGTCTGGGACCGCGAGAAAGAGGTCGCGATCAAGCCGATCGACATGTTCCGCAACACGCAGGTTCTGGATGCGGCGGTGCAGGACGACTTTTGCGACCATCTCGACAAGGCGCGGGCAAGAAAGCGTGGCGGGCCGGTGAAGCGCAATGGCGATCCCTTCTACGACTGCATCGCGCCGGTCGCCAATTCGACCGTCATTCTGGGCTCTGCCGGCAAGCAGGGGTTCGACCGCGTGGGCTTCCTGATCCCGGCCTATAATGCGGGGCCCTATGCGGAAGGGACCTACGAAGTGACGCTGCCGGTCACGCCTGCGCTGCTCGACACGGTGAAGCCCGAATATGTCCGCGCATTCCAAGTGCGCTGATAAGCTCGGCCAGTTGCGCTGATATGCTTCGCTCCCCCTCGTAAATCGGGGGAAGGGGCGCTACATGCACTGTCATGACCGAATACATGACAGTCGACGAACACGACATGCTGCCGCGCGACGGCACGATCAAACTGCACGGCCCGGCGGGCTTTGAAGGGATGCGCAAGGCCGGGCGCCTTGCGGCCGAAATCCTCGACGCGATGGTCCCGCTGATCAAGCCGGGCGTCACCACCGCGCAGATCGATGACGAAGTACGCCGCCTGACGCTTCAGGGCGGGGCGGTGCCGGCAACGATGGGTTATCGCGGATATGCCCATTCGTGCTGCATCTCGATCAACCACGTGGTCTGCCACGGCATTCCGGGGGCCAAGACGCTCAAGGAAGGGGACATCCTCAACATCGATGTCACCCCGATGCTGGATGGCTGGCACGGTGATTCGAGCCGGATGTACATCGTGGGCGAGGCACCGCTGAAGGCAAAGCGCCTTGTCGAGGTGACTTACGAATGCCTGATGATCGGCATCGAGAAGGCAAAGCCGGGCAACCGGCTGGGCGATATCGGTGCAGCTATCCAGAAGTACGCCGAAAGCCACCGGTATGGCGTCGTGCGCGATTTCTGCGGGCATGGCCTTGGCCGCCTGTTTCACGACGCGCCCGAAGTGATCCACGCAGGGCGCCCCGGCACCGGCCCCGAACTGAAGCCCGGCATGTTCTTCACGATCGAGCCGATGATCAATCTCGGCAAGCCGTCGGTGAAGCTGCTGGAAGACGGCTGGACGGCCGTGACGCGGGACCGTTCGCTCTCGGCCCAGTTCGAGCATTCGATCGGCATTACCGAAGACGGCTGCGAGATCTTTACCGAGAGTCCGAAGGGCCTGCACAGCCCGCCCTACATGTGATGAAAATGGGGCCGGGTAAGGCGTTTTCCGGGCCCCAGAAAAGAGATTGCCCCGGCGCTGCGCGGCACCGGGGCTTCTCTCCTCTCCGAACTCGTATGCGGCCAGTTTGCCGCGTCGCGCTCAGTCTTCCGGCGCGATGGTAACTTTAAGGCCGTCAGTCTCCGCGTTGAGCGGCAGCTGACAGGACAGTCGCGAGTTCTCGTTGCGATGGTCCGAACTGTCAAGCAGATCGTCCTCGTCCTCGCTCACTTCCGGAAGCTTGTCCTTGAATGCGGGGTCGACATAGACGTGGCAGGTCGCACACGAACAGCAGCCGCCGCACAGCGCGAGGAGTTCGTCGAAACCGTTGTCGCGGATCGCTTCCATGACCGTCAGGCCATCGTCCGCCTCTACGGTGGACTCGGTTCCTTCGCGGTTCACGACGATCAGCTTGGGCATTGGTTCTCGCTTGTCCTTCGCTTACGGATCGCCTGGCGGGCATATCCGTTTAAACTCTGGCGGGGCTGCTACTGGCTGGAAGTGCAATTGGCAAGTGGTCAGTGAAATATCCGGCAAGCAAAGGGTGCGATCTTGGGATTATCTCGAAAGCAGTTGAAGGCCGGCCTTGATGCGATTGCCGCACACGAACCCGCGATGGCGCAGGCGATCGAGGCGGTCGGCTATCCCGACGAACGCATCCGCGACCGGGGCTATCGCACCATGCTGCGCACAATCGTGGGCCAGCAGGTGTCGGTCGCGGCAGCCGATTCGGTATGGCGCAAACTCGAAGCGTTGCTGGGCGAGACGATCCCGCCCGAGGAGCTTCTGGCCAGCGAATTCGACGCCCTGCGCGCCTGCGGACTGTCGCGGCAGAAGCAGGGCTATGCGCGTTCGCTCTGCGAGCTGGTGACGGCGGGCGAGGTCGATTTCGAAAACCTGCCCGCCGATGACGAGGAAGCGATTGCTGCGCTGACCCGCATCAAGGGCATCGGGCGCTGGTCGGCCGAAATCTACCTGTTGTTCGCCGAGGGGCGAGAGGACATCTGGCCGGCCGGAGACCTCGCCGTGCAGGTCGGCATGGGCAAACTGCTGGACCTTCCCGACAGGCCGAGCGAAAAGGAAACGCGCGAGCTGGCCGAACCGTGGCGCCCCCATCGCGGCGCGGCGGCGGTGTTCATCTGGCACTACTACCAGAACCCGGCGCTCTGATCTCTGATCCGCGTCATGGTGGCCTGCAAATCGCGTCGCGGCGCGCTTCCGGTGCTCACGTACTGAAGTACGCTGCGCTCCGGGTCTCATCGCGCCACGTTTTTCGGCGAACCCTGACAGGGATCTGATATTGCCGCGGGTTACAAAGGTGACACCCTGTCACCCTGCGCTATTCCCGAAAAAGCGCAGAGTTGAGCCATTCGCGAGTCATCGGTCAGGGTGACGCATTGCGGCGGGAAACGACGATCTGAAACAGCGGCGCGCACCATGACGACGTGCCGCGATGTAGGACAGGGCTTTCTACGGCTCCTTCTGTCCCCGACAAGCGGCCATTGCGCGCTTCGCATCCGACGGGCGCGTTAACCTGTGTTCTCATGGCCCCGACACCATCAACCGGTTCGGAGAGCGCGCTTGCAGTACACCACCCTCGGCAACAGCGGCCTTGTCGTCTCTCGCCTCGCATTCGGGGCCGGTTCGCTGGGTGTGGGCGAGACGCTGCCCGGCCTTCGCCAGAACATCGGTTGTGATGGTGGCGAACAAGCTCGGCATCCAGCCTCGTCTTGTCGCGTTCCGCGCGGGCCTTCCGGAACCAACTGTGACCGGTAACGTTGCGTTCATTATCAACATCCTGGCGGGCTCCCTCTCAGGCCGCTGCACCGGAGAAAGACTATGAAGAAACTTCTGACCGTCATGGCCCTCGGCACCTCGATGGTGCTCCTTTCGGCCTGCAACACCGTCAAGGGTCTTGGCGAAGACGTGGAATCGGTCGGCGAATGCGCTGACGGCGTCGAAGGCAACTGCTAAGCCGCACCCGCGTTACCGACGCAATAAAGAGGCGCTGCCCATGGGCGGCGCCTTTTTTGGTATTGGCGAAAGGGTCGGGCGCGGCAAGGTTGGCCTTGATGCGGGATGTAGGTTAATCTGGCTTCGGTGCCCTCGACCTTAGAAAGGCCCGCCATGCCGTTTTGCCGATCGATCGCTGCATTGACCACCGCCCTGTTGTGCGCGTGCGGGCACACCGTCAGCGATCCTCCTGCTGCAAACTCGCAACTCGCTCCTGCAAAGGCCGAACAGACACAGATTGCGCGTGGCCATGCGTTTGTTGCTGCGAAATGCAGCGGATGCCATGCGGTAGAGCCGGGCATCGAACCGCCCAATCCGCAGGCGCCCAGCTTCGTGGCGGTCGCAAACGAGATGGACTTCACTCCCGAAAGGCTGCGCGAGTTCTTTCTCGACGGGCACGACGATCCGTTTGCGATGACGATCCTGCTTGAAGAGGACGAGGCCGAGATTGCTACGGCCTACATCATGTCACTCCGCTCGCCTTGAGAGTGCGCAGGGAGAGTGCACAGGAACTGAATCCCGCAAGGCCCGGCCACGCGCTCAGCTTCCAGCTACCGTTATCCTTGTGAACAGGCCCTTCGCCTGCGCATCCGGTACTTCGGCGGTGATCCCGTATTCGCCTTCTTCCAGAACGACGGTGAAATAGGCGGTCGAGCCTTCGGGCATGTCGTGAATGCCGCCCACGAATTTCGCGGGCGCAGGCGTCTGCTGGCCATCGACGGGGAAGAAGTCGGGCCAGCGCGCAGCGGCATCCACATCGGTGTCGGCATCGATGCGAAACACGTGCGCGTCGTGGCCGACGAAGTCGTTGTAAAGCTGTTGCTGCACGAATTCGGCGCGCACCGTGTTTTTGCCCGGTACGAAAGCGCCGTCGGTAATCTCGTAACCCTGATTCGAAATCGCCAGCGTCACGTTGGCTTGCGGCTCCGCCATGCCGCCGTCTTCTGGAAGGACCGTCAACGGCAGGACCATGCCGAGTTCGCCCGGCGTGGGGTTGAAATTGTGCTGCACCCCGTTCGACTTCACGTAGCATTCGACGATGTAGTTGCCCGGCTCAAGGAACATCGTCGCCTCTCCGGTCACTCCGTCGGACATCATGCCCGGCCCGCCGAGGTACTTGATGTCGCCCAGCCACGCGGGGAAGGTCGAGGCGATCTGCGCGGCCTTTTCGCCGTCGCCTTCGATCATCGCGGTCAGGCTGGCCTGGATCGGGCGCACGACCTCTTCGTCCAACATTTGCGCTGTCACGCCATCGGGCAGGCGATAGACCAGCCCATGGTGCGTCATCCCGCCGCCGTTGTTGATCCGCACCGTCGTCCAGCCAGACTTGATCGTGTCGGGACCGACGAACTTCAGCCCCTCTACATCCAGTTCAAGGACGTTCTGTGCAGGCTCGTCCTGCTCAGGCGCAGGCGCGCTGCAAGCGGCCAGGCACAGCGCCAATAGCGATGCGATGATGATGCGATGCATGGTCCACTTCCCCCCTATTCAGGGGTGAGTGGAACAGATTACTGGCCTTCGCGCAAATCGCGCCCGATCAGAGCAGGCCCTCGATTGCGTTGGCAAGGTCGATGTCGCGCTGCGAAACGCCGTCGGCATCGTGCGTGGTGAGCGTGATTTCGACGCGGTTGTAGACGTTGAACCATTCGGGATGATGGTCCGCCTTTTCGGCCAGGATCGCGACTCGGGTCATGAAGCCGAAAGCCTCGACGAAGTCGGCGAATTTGAACTTGCGCTCTATCGCCAGCAGGTCTTCGCGCAGTTCCCAGCCGTCAAGGTCCGCCACTGCCGCGTGCAGTGCTTCGCCTTCGATCCGTGCCACCATGGTCTTGCTCCGCTGTTTCTTGTTCCATCCTGCAACTTGGCAGGCCTCGCGCGATCCCATAGGGCAGCGTTTCGATGAATGCGAGCCACGCCTATCTTCGGGCCACCGACATTGCCTGCCGCCGGGGCGAAAGGCTGCTGTTCGCGCGCCTGTCGCTGGCGGTCGAGGCGGGCGAGGTGCTGCACCTTGCAGGCGCGAACGGCATCGGCAAATCCAGCCTGATGCGCATCCTTGCCGGCCTGATGCGCCCCTTTTCAGGCGAGGTGGAGCGCGAAGGCGCGATGGCGTTGCTGGACGAAAGGCCCGCGCTCGACACGCATCTGCCGCTTGGCCGTGCTCTCGATTTCTGGCGAGAGGTCGATGCGACACCGGCAGAGCGGCTGGACACGGTTCTGGCCGCCGTGGGTCTGCAGGACCTGCTCGACGTGCCGGTGCGGTATTTGTCGACGGGGCAGAGGAAGCGCGCGGCGCTGGCCCGCACGATCGCGCAAGGTTCGCCGATCTGGCTGCTGGACGAACCGCTGAACGGGCTCGATACCGCGTCGGTCGCCGTGGTGGAGAAGCTGGTGGCGCAGCACTGCGCCGATGGTGGGGTCTGCGTGCTCGCCTCGCACCAGCCGGTCGCGGTGCCGGGGCTCAAAAGGCTCGAACTGGCCGAGTTCGTCGTATGATCTGGGCGATCCTGAAACGCGACGTAGTGCTCCTGCTCGGAGGTGGCCGCAGGGGCGGGGCGCTCTTGCCGATCCTGTTCTTTCTTGCCGTCGCCATGCTTTATCCCTTTGCCGTGGGGCCGGATGCGCAATTGCTGGCGCGCACGGGCGGCGGCGTGGTCTGGGTGGCAGCGCTGCTGGCCGCGATCCTGCCGCTGGACCGGCTGGTGGAGCCTGATCTGGAGGCGGGGTTCTTCGATCAGTGGGCCTTGCGCGGTTTGGCCGAGGAATGGATCTGCGCGATTCGCATCCTCGCGCATTGGCTGTGCTTTGCCGTGCCGCTGATGCTGGCGACGCCCATCGCGGCGGTTCTGCTGGGGCTTTCGGGTGAGCAGCTGCTGACGCTCGAACTCGGCCTTCTGGCGGGCACGCCGGGGCTGGCGGCGCTTGGCGTGGCGGTCGCGGCCGTGACCGCGGGCCTGCGCGGCGGGGCGGCGCTGGCGGGATTGCTCATTTTGCCGCTGGCCGTGCCGCTGCTGATCTTCGGGGCGGGCAGCCTGTCCACGGGTGGTGAGGGCGGGCTTGCCCTCACCGGTGCGGCCAGTCTCGTGCTCGTGGCATTGAGCCCCTTTGCCGCGGGCGCGGCGCTGCGCGCGGCCCGGGAGTAAGCGCCGAATAGGCATCCCAAGCTTTTCTTCATTGCCCCGACAGGTTTGGCGTCCTACCTCTCGCGGCATAATGAACACGCTACCTGATACTCTTTCCCTTATCGGCAATACGCCGCTCGTCCGTCTTGCAGGGCCTAGCGAAGCTGCCGGCTGCGACATCTTCGGCAAGTGCGAATTCGCTAACCCCGGCGCTTCGGTGAAGGATCGTGCGGCGCTGTGGATCGTGCGCGACGCGGAAAAGCGCGGCGTGCTGAAGCCCGGCGGCACTATCGTCGAAGGCACGGCCGGCAATACCGGCATCGGCATCGCACTCGTCGCCAATGCATTGGGCTACAAGACGGTCATCGTCATGCCCGAAACGCAAAGCCGCGAGAAGATGGACACGCTGCGTGCCCTTGGTGCGGAGCTCGTCACGGTGCCAGCCGCGCCGTTTTCCAATCCGGGCCACTTCGTCCACACCTCGCGCCGAATTGCCGAGGAAACGGAGAACGCGGTCTGGGCCAACCAGTTCGACAATATCGCCAACCGCCGTTCGCACATCGATTCCACCGCGCCCGAAATCTGGGAGCAGATGGAAGGCCTCATCGACGGCTTTACCTGTGCGGTCGGCACGGGTGGCACGCTGGCGGGCGTGGGCATGGGGCTGAAGGAAAAGGACGAAAACGTCACCATCGCCCTGTCCGACCCGCACGGCGCGGCGCTCTATGAATATTACGCGCATGGCGAACTGAAGTCCGAAGGGTCTTCGGTGGCCGAGGGCATCGGGCAGGGGCGCATCACCGCGAACCTCGAAGATGCGCCGGTCGACACACAGTTCCGCATCTCGGACGAGGAAGGGCTTGAGTGGGTCCGCCGCCTGCTGTCCGAAGAAGGTCTGTGCCTCGGTTTGTCGAGCGGCATCAACGTCGCGGGCGCAGTCATGCTGGGCCGCATGCTGACCGAGAAGCATGGCCGCCCGGCGCGCGTCGCCACGATCCTGTGCGACACCGGCTTCCGCTATCTGTCGAGCCTCTACAATGCCGAGTGGCTGGAGAAGAAGGGCCTGCCCGTATTTCCCTGGCTGAAGGCGTAAGGGGAAGGACCGTGGCACGCATTACCACTCCCCAGCCGTCGGGCCTGATGGGTACGCGGGAAGAAGCGATGTACCGGCTCAAGGTGGGTGTGGGCGGATTGCTGATCGTGCTGCTGATCGTCGCGATTGCCAGTTCCATATTGCAGACCGCGCAGCAGGCCGACGATCCCGCCCGACAGATGGCGCAGGACGAAGGCAACGAACCGGCCAAGGATCCGCTGGTCGATATCGGTGTCGCGCCCGAACTTTCCGGCGATCAGGCCAAGCCGATCATCGTCCCCGACCTTCCGGCAGAGCAGATGCCGCCCGAGGCCATTGACGAGACCATGCCCGAAGCCGACCAGTGAAATCGGGTTACAACACGTGAAGCTGACGCCCGTTCTCGCCGCTTTCGCGCTGGTCGCCTGTTCGGCCCAGCCGGACGATCCCGCGCGGTCCCCGAATGCGAGCGAAACGAGCACGCCGGTTTCCGAGCGTGAGGAGCTGCTGCTGTTCACCAGCCTGCCGATCTACTGGTCGGAAGGCGGCGTGGGAGACATGCTGTCGGGTAATGCGCAAACGCACTGGGCGCGGACCGCGCTGGAAACGCGGTATGATCTCAAGCCGCTCGATACGCTGACTTCGCTTCCCGAAAGCGGCGTCTTGCTGATGGCGCAGCCACGCGCGCTGTCGGGTGACGAAAACGTCGCGCTCGACAACTTCGTGCGGGGCGGCGGCAGGGTCGTGCTGATCGTCGATCCGATGCTGGACGTTCATTCCTCCTACGGCTTTGGCGACAGGCGGCGGCCCGAGGCGATTGCCATGCTGTCGCCGATCCTTGGTCGCTGGGGGCTGAAGCTGGTCCATGACGGGCGCGAGGCTTACGCGGGCCAATGGAAAGGCCGCACTTTCCCGGTGGAGGAAGGCGGGTTGTTCGAACTGACCGATACGGGTCACGAAAGCCGCTGCCACCTCGATGGCGAAGGGCTGGTCGCAAGGTGCAATGTCGGAACAGGCAAGATTATGCTGCTGGCCGATGCGACTTTCCTTGCCGACGGGGATCATGCGGGAGAGGGCGGGGATGCGCTGCTTCTCGGCCTGATCGAAGCCGCCGCGACGCCGCCCAAGGCACCCTGATCCGGGGAATGCGCGGGCCGGGGCCCACGATTCGGGGACGATGCGGGAATAGAGCGGGTAAGCGCGGTGATTCTCACGGGAAAACACGGGATTGCGCTTGAATCGGGGGCCTCGATGGGCGATTCTGCCGTCATGAAAAGGGCACGCGAACTACGGATTTCCACCGGTTCCACAGGTTGAAACGCATTTTCCCGTAATTTCCCCTTTCATCCCCGATAAGACCGAGGTATTACTTCCATCATTCATGGAACGCATGATTTGCCGCGCCCGCAGGGGGCGTGCCGGGCAGCGCTGGAACGCGGCCCGGTGCGGGGGAGACGTGTGTTCCGCGGGGACCAACTTCGACCTTTGGGGATCACGTGGCGGGACGGCCATTCAGCTATCGGGGGCAGGGCTTTTCGCTTCGCGGCGAAAAGGGTCGTCTCGTGCTGCCTCCCGCGTTCCGCAAGGTCGTCCGCGACAGCTCGCACGACAGCAAGATCCTCTGCATCGCCAAGCATGAACGCTGGGACTGCCTGACCGGATTTGGTCTGTCCCGCATGGACGAGCTTGAAGAACAGCTCGACCGCGAGGAGGAACGCGCGATCCGCCTCGACAAGGACTTCGACCGCGATACCCGTTCGGCCCAGCTTTACGGTTTCATGGAAGTGCCGTTCGACGATTCGGGCCGTTTCATCGTGCCCGAATACCTCGCCGAACTTGGTGCGCTGGACGAGCAGGTCTTTTTTCAGGGCGGCGGCGCGTTCTTCACAATCTGGAACCCGGCAAAGCTCATGGAAATGGGCGACGACTGGGCGGCGGCAAAGGCTGCGTGCAAGGCGCTGATGGCCGATGCCGACAAGCCGAAGCGAGGCCGCAAGTGACCGGCGCGCCGCACATTCCCGTGCTTCTCGACGAAGTGGTCGAGGCGCTCAATCCGAAACCCGGCAGCGTCATCATCGACGCGACATTCGGTGCGGGCGGCTATACCCGCGCGCTGCTGGATGCCGGGGCCACCGTCCACGGCTTCGACCGCGATCCCGACGCGATCGCCGCCGCGCGCCAGTGGGAAGAAACCTCCGGGGATAACCCGCGTCTGGTGCTCCATCCCCGTCGCTTTTCCGAAATGCTGGACGCAATGCACGAATCTGGTGTGGCGGCAGTGGATGGAGTCGTCATGGATATCGGCGTCTCCTCAATGCAGCTTGACCAGGCCGGACGGGGCTTTGCCTTCTCGTCCGACGGCCCCCTCGACATGCGGATGAGCCAGGAAGGCGAGAGCGCGGCCGATTTCCTGAACTCGGCGGCAGAGGAAACGATCGCCGACGTCCTGTTCCAGTACGGCGAGGAACGCCAGTCGCGCCGCGTCGCCCGCGCCATCGTCGCCGCGCGGCCGCTGGAAACGACCGGTCAGCTGGCAAATGTCGTTCGCAAGGCACTCGGCTATCGTCCCGGCGCGCCGAAGGATCCGGCGACCCGCAGCTTTCAGGCAATCCGCATCCACGTGAACGGCGAACTCGACGAACTCGAAGCCGCGCTGTCCGCGTCCGAAGCGCTCCTGAAGGACGGCGGCCACCTTGCCGTCGTCAGCTTTCACAGTCTTGAAGACCGCATCGTGAAGCGGTTCCTGCGCGATGCGTCCAATTCGGGCGCGGCGCCCTCGCGCCACATGCCCGATGTCGGCACCGCGCATCAGCCGGTCTTCCGCAAGCCTGCCAAGGCGGTCCGCGCCGGCAAGGCCGAACTCGACCGCAATCCGCGCGCACGGTCTGCCGTGCTGCGCTCCGCCATCCGCACCGCCGCACCCGCCCGCCCTGAAGCCGAGAGGATCTCAGCATGACCAACCGCGCCCGCCTGCATTCCCTGCTCTGGACAGGTGCGGTGGCGTTTGCCCTTGCACTCGCGCTGGCGCTGACGCTGCAAGTCAAGGCCGTGAACAGCCAGATCGCGGAGACGGAGAAGTCGATCCTTGCCACGAAACAGCGCATCGCGGTGCTCGAAACCGAATTCCAGACCCGCGCGCGTCAGCAGCAGCTGGTCCGCTGGAACGAGGTCGAATTCGGCTATGTTGCCCCCAAGGCCAGCCAGTTCCTCGACGGCCAGGCACAGCTTGCCATGTTGGGCAAGCCGGTCGACATCATCGAAAGTGCGCCGATCCGCATGGCCGATGCCGCCGAAGTCGTGGCCGAGGGCGAGGAAGCACCCGCTCCCGTCCGCATGGCCAGCGCCGAGGTTGCAGGGCCAGTCAAGCTGAAGGGTGATCCCGAAAAGGCGAAAGCAGATCTTCCTGTCCGCCTTGCCGCTGCCGAAGCGCCCAGGATGATGCGCCAGCTCGTCGCTCGCGACACGGCTCGGGAAACAGCAAAACCCGCCGCCAAGGAAGTTAAGGCCGAACGCGCCGCTTCCTTTGCAGAGCGGTTCGATATCGACTCCGTGATCGGGGAAAAGCGCTAATGGCATCGATACCGCTCGGAACGGCCCAGGGCCTGACCGGGCCCGCCCACCGGCACCGCGCACGGCAGGCAACTCCGCAGGCATCCCAGGCATCGCCCGGGCGCCGTGCGGATCTTCGCGCTTCTACCCTGACGATGGCGCGCAAGCGCGTCGCGCTGATCGCTTTCGTCTTTGCGCTGGCGACCGCCGTCCTGGTGCTGCGCGTCGCGATGATGGGCGTCTTCGGCGGTTCGGGCGGGCTGACGCCGGCTGGTGACGCGCTGCTGCCCGATCGCGGCATGATCGTCGATCGCAACGGCGTGCCGCTGGCCCGCGACTTCAAGTCCTATGCCCTGTGGTTCAATCCCAAGGCGATGGAAGGCGGCGACCCGCTGACCCGGTCTCCGCGCGAAGTGGCGAAGAAGCTGGTTGCGATCTTCCCCGACATGGACGAGGCGGACCTGGAAAAACGCCTTGCATCGGGCAAGGGCCAGTACTTGCGCCGCCGCATCCTACCTGAAGAGGCGAACCGCGTCTTCGAGATCGGCGAACCGGCCCTGTCGCCCCCTGCCGAGCCCAGCCGCTATTACCCCGAAGGCAACCTTGCCGCCCACGTCCTCGGTTATGTCGGGGCGGACGGGAAGGGCCGCGTCGGCATGGAAGAGGTGTTCAACACCTCGCTCACCGACCCGTCGACCCGCGGCACCGAACAGGTTCTTGCCATCGATTCGCGCGTTCAGGCCGCGCTTGAAGACGAACTGCTGCGCGGTATGGGCCTTTCGCAGGCCAAGGGCGCAGGCGGCATCGTGCTCGATGTCGATACCGGCGAAGTCGTCGCGCTTGCCTCGCTGCCCAGCTTCGATCCCAATCACATCGACGAAAAGGGCATGGAGCTGATGTTCAACCGGGTGACCAACCAGGTCTACGAACTCGGTTCGACGTTCAAGCCGCTGGCCGTTGCCGCCGCGATCGATGCAGGCGTGGTGACCAACCTTGCCAAGACCTACCCCGCCGGCAAGCCGCTGCAGGTGGGTCGGTTCCGCATTCGCGACAGCCACACCATCGGCCAGAACATCAACGTTCCCGAAATCCTGATTCACTCGTCCAACATCGGCACGGCGCAGATCGCCGACGAACTGGGCAGCAAGCGGATGAAGGCGACGATGGAGCGGCTCGGCTTCAACGAACGTCCCTATATCGAACTGCCCGCCCGCGGTTTCCCGATCTGGCGCAGCGGCGAATGGCCGCGCCTGACGACGATGACGGTGTCCTATGGCCACGGCATCGCGGTGACCCCGCTGCATCTTGCCAGCGCCTATGCCGCGATGGTCAATGGTGGGGTGTGGCGTCCGGCAACGCTGAAGAAGCTGGCTCCGAACGAAGTCCCCGAAGGCCGACGCGTTTTCAAGGAATCGACCAGCGCCCGCATGCGCCAGCTGCTGCGCCTGATCGTCACCGACGGCACGGGCCGCAAGGCTGACGCGCCGGGCTTCCGACTTGGCGGCAAGACCGGTTCGGCCGAAAAGCCGGGCGAAGGCGGCTACAGGCGCACTTCGCTTGTCACCACGTTCGCATCGGCCTTCCCGATGGACAATCCGCGCTATGTCGTCATCACGATGTATGACGAGCCCAAGGGCACCGCGGCCACAAGCTATCAGCGTACCGCCGCATGGAACGCGGCAGCCGCCGTCGGCCGCATCGTCCCGCGCATCGGCCCGATGCTGGGTGTCTATCCGGACGAAAACCGCGAGATCGACCTGTCCGACGTACGCCCCCTGATCGAAAAGGGTGGGGCGCACTGATGAAGCTTTCCACCCTCTCTCAGCGCGCTGGCCTGACCGTATCGGGCGATGCCGATGTCACCGGCTTTGCCATCGACAACCGCAAGGTCGCGCCCGGCACCGTGTTCGGCGCGTTTCAGGGCAGCACGGTGAACGGTGAGGATTTCATTCCTGCCGCCATAAAGGACGGCGCGATCGCCGTCGTCGCACGCCCCGCAGCGAAGGTCGAGGGCGCGATCCACATCGCCGATGCCGATCCGCGCCGCGCCTTTGCCAAGCTGGCCGCACAGTTCTTCACCCCCACGCCGCGCACCGTGGTGGCCGTCACCGGCACCAACGGCAAGACCAGCACGGTCGAAATGACCCGTCAGATCTGGCGCATGTGCGGCAACTCCGCCGCGTCCATCGGCACGCTGGGCGTCACCACGCCCGATGCGAGCGTTTCGACAGGACTTACCACGCCCGACATCGTGACGTTCCTTTCGAACATGACCGGCCTGGCGCGCGAAGGCGTGACCCACGTCGCCTACGAAGCGTCGAGCCACGGTCTTTCCCAGTATCGCAACGAAGGCCTTCAGGTCGCAGCCGGCGCCTTCACCAACCTTTCCCGCGACCATCTGGATTATCACGCCGACATGGAGGCCTATTTCGCCGCCAAGATGCGCCTCTTCGACGAGGTCGTCTCGGATGGTGGATCGGCCGTGATCTGGATGGATGATCCGCGCTCCGGCGCGGCCTGCGAACATGCGAAACGGCGGGGTCTTCGCGTGTTCGAAGTGGGCGAGCAGGCGGATGCCGCGGATTACGGGATCCGCCTGCTCGAACGCACACCGACCGAGCTGGGTCAGGTGCTGAAGCTTTCCTTCATGGGAGAGCAATACAAGGTCTCCTTGCCGCTGATCGGGGCCTATCAGGCCGCGAACGCGCTTGTCGCGGCGGGTCTCGTGCTGGCGACGGCGGAAGAGGCCGGGCCGGGCGCCAAAGAGGTGTTCGACGCGCTTTCCCGGCTTCAGCCGGTGCGCGGGCGTCTGGAACGTGCCGCGATCAACCGCGCGGGCGCGCCGGTCTATGTCGACTATGCCCACACGCCCGATGCGCTGGAGGCCGCGATCTTCGCGTTGCGCCCGCATGTGAAGGGCAGGCTCATCACCGTATTCGGCGCGGGCGGAGACCGGGACACTGGCAAGCGCGCGCCCATGGGCGAGATCGTTTCCGCCCACTCGGACGTCGCCATCGTGACGGACGACAACCCGCGCGGCGAAGACCCTGCGGACATCAGGGCAGCCATCGTCGCCGGGGCAGGCGACGCGGACAACATCACGGAAATTGCGGGCCGGCGTGACGCTATCGCCGCCGCGATAAAGCAGGCGGGCCGGGGCGACATCGTCCTCCTCGCCGGCAAGGGGCATGAACAGGGGCAGATCATCGGACGCGGGGAAAATGCCCGGGTCCATCCTTTCGACGACGTAACCGTAGCCAGGGAATGTGCAGCATGAGCGCTCAGCCAGTACCTACCGCCACCCGCCGCGCCATCATCGAGGAAAGCGACGGCACCGCCTATCGCACCTTGTGGCGCGCCCACACGGTCGCCCTGTCCACAGGCGGCGAAGCGCATGGCGACTTCGCGGCCCATTCCATCGCGATGAGTCCCGCGAAAGTCGAACCCGGCGCGCTCTATTTCGCGCGCGGCGAAGTCGACGCGGTTGCCGCCCTTGCGCGCGGCGCGGTCGGCGTCGTCACTACGCGCCCGGTGCGCGGTCCCCATATCCTGGTCGCCGACATCGACGAGGCGCTGGCCCGCCTTGCCCGCGCCGCCCGGTCGCGCGCCCGCGCCACGATCGTCGCGCATGCCGGTATGGCCGGAACGCCGGTCGGCCGCTCCATCTTCACCGCGCTCAACATGGCAAGCCGCGGTCTTGCGCTGAAGGCTAACATGGCAGACGGCCTTGATGCCGCGCTTTCGGGCCTTGCCGCCGATCGCAGCCACGCGGTCTTCAACATCGACGAATGCGCCTCGATCGAACGCCTTCGCCCGCATATCTTTGTCGGCGGACGCGAACTTTCGCGGGCCGAGGGCATGCGCGCAGGCGCAGCGCTCCAGTCGGGCGGTGCCGCCGTGCTTCCCGCCGACCATCCCGACTTCGCCTGCTGGCGCGCCGCAGCACTCGATGCCGGCGCGCAGGTTTTCGGCTATGGCCGCAAGGCCAGCGCCGACATCTGCTTGCTCGATGCCGTTGGCGGTTTCGACGGTGGATGGCTGGTAACGGCAGAGATCATGGGTCAGCGCATGTGCTTCTCGCTCGGCCAGCATTTCGGCGACGCCTGCGCCTCGCTTGCCGTGTTCGGCGCGATGCGTGCCGCAGGGGCCTCGATGGGATGCGCCGCGCTCGTGCTGCAATCCGCCGGTTCGACGGACCGTGCATTGCCCGGGACGGTCGCAGTCTGAGGCCGCCGTTTCCCCGGCCCCACTGGGGAAATGAACAGCGGCCCGCTTCACAAGGCGGGCCGCTTCGCGCATGGCAGGACTACGCGTTTTCCGGTTCGGGCTTCGCGCCCGCCCGCCATTGTCCAGAGCACCGCTGAGGAGCGCCGATGCTTTACCTGCTTGCCCAGTTTTTCGAGTTCGAGGGACTGGCAAACCTTGTCCGTTACCAGAGCTTTCGCGCAGGCGCCTGCCTGCTGACGGCGCTGACCATCGGCATGATCATCGGTCCTCGCTTCATCGGTTACCTTCGGGTCAGCCAAGGCAAAGGCCAGCCGATCCGCGCCGACGGCCCGCAGACGCACCTTGCCAAGCGCGGTACGCCCACGATGGGGGGCTTGCTGATCATGACCTCGCTGTTGATCTCGATGCTGCTGTGGATGGATCTTACCAGCTTCATGGTATGGGCCTGCATCGCGGTGACGGTCGGTTTCGGCCTGATCGGTTTCCTGGACGATTACGACAAGGTGACGAAGCGTTCGCACAAGGGCCTGTCGGGCAAGGTGCGCCTGTTCTTCGAATTCCTGATTGCAGGGCTGGCCGCGTGGCTCGTGGTCGATGACACCACGCTCTATTTGCCCTTCATGACTTTCGGCATCCCGCTGGGGCCAATCTATTACGTATTTGCCGCTTTCGTGATCGTAGGGGCGGGCAATGCCGTGAACCTGACCGACGGGCTCGACGGGCTGGCGATCATGCCGGTCATCATCGCATCGGGCACTTTCGCGATCATCGCCTATCTGGTCGGTCGCACAGACTTTGCCGAATACCTGGGCATTCCTTATGTCGAGGGCGCGGGCGAACTGGCGATCCTGTGCGCCGCGATCATCGGGGCGGGGCTTGCCTTCCTGTGGTTCAATGCACCTCCCGCCGCCGTCTTCATGGGCGATACCGGTTCGCTGGCCCTTGGCGGCGCGCTGGGCGTGATCGCCGTCGCCGCGCACCACGAAGTCGTGCTCGCCATCGTCGGCGGGCTTTTCGTGCTGGAAGCCGTGTCGGTCATCGTGCAGGTCTTCTGGTTCAAGCGGACGGGCAGGCGCATCTTCCGCATGGCGCCGATCCACCACCACTATGAACAGAAGGGCTGGGCCGAGAGCACTGTCGTGATCCGTTTCTGGATCGTCGCCATCGTGCTTGCGGTGATCGGCCTTGCCACGCTGAAACTGCGGTGAACGGGCAGCCGGCCTCGATCCTGCCGCGCGCGATCTTCGACGGATCGCGCTACGCGGTGCTCGGGCTGGCACGCAGCGGGCTTGCCACCGTGCGTGCGCTGTGCGCCGCAGGCGCCAGCGTCGTGGCGTGGGACCGCAACGAAAGCGCGCGCGAAGAGGCGGAGACGATATTCGCCGATGCCCTCGGCGCCTGCACCGTCGCAGAACTGACGCCGGAAACGGTGAAGGGCTGCAAGGGCATCGTCGTATCGCCCGGCGTGCCGATAAACCGCCACCCCATCGCCGACATCGCGCGCACCGCCAACGTACCGCTGATCGGCGACATCGAACTGTTCGCCGCGGCCCGCAAGGCGCTGCCCGCGCATGGTGTGGTCGCCATCACCGGCACCAACGGCAAGTCGACGACGACCGCGCTGATCCACCACCTGCTGGAAAACGCGGGGCGCGTGGCGCGGCTTGGCGGGAACATCGGTATTCCGATCCTGGGTACCGAGCCGCTGCCCGAGGGCGGGGTCTATGTGCTGGAACTATCGAGCTACCAGATCGACCTGACGCGCAGCCTTGAAGCCGACATCGCGATCCTTCTGAATATTTCGCCCGATCACCTCGACCGCTACGACGAGGGCTTCCCCGGCTATGCCGCGTCGAAGGCCCGTTTGTTCGAGATGCAGCACGGGCGCGGGCTTGCCATCGTCGACCGGCACTCGCTTAAACAGATCCGCCCCGTCGCCCGCGCGCTTGATGGCCGCGCGCCCGTGGTGATCGAGGACGTGACGATCCCCGGCAACCAGGCCGACTGGCCCGCGCTGCAAGGCCCCCACAACATGGGCAATTCAGCCGCCGCCGTCGCCGCCGCGCGGCGCATGGGGCTGACCGACAACCAGATCGAGGCGGGGCTGAAAAGCTTCCCCGGTCTCCCGCACCGGATGGAGCGGGTGGATACTGTCGGCGGCGCGCTGTTCGTCAACGATTCCAAGGCGACCAATCCCGCCTCCGCCGCCCCCGCGCTGGCCGCGTTTCCGCCGATCGCCGGCAAGCCGCGCGTGCACTGGATCGTCGGCGGTTTGCCCAAAGGCGACAGCCTTGCCGAAATCGAACCGCACCTTGGCAATGTCGCGGCCGCCTACACCATTGGCGAGGCAGGGCCCATGTTCGCGCAGCTTCTGGACGGCCGCGTGCCCAAAGTCGTACGTGCCGAACTGATGGCAGAGGCGGTGTGCGCCGCTGCCGCCGCTGCGGGTGAGGGCGATGTCGTCCTGCTCAGCCCCGCGTGTGCGAGTTTCGACCAGTTCCGCGACTACGAAAAGCGCGGGGAGGCCTTTGTCAGCATCGTCCGGTCATTGGGGGGAGACGCATCGTGAGCCTTGCTCCGCAATTCGAAGGCGGCAATTTCCAGAGCGGCGCGGGCGGCGTCCATATCGCCCGCCGCTCGACCACCCGCCGCAATGGCCGCTGGCACGAACTCACCGTCTGGTGGCGCGAGATCGACAAGGTCCTGCTGTCCATCGTCGCCCTGTTGATGACGGCGGGTATCATCGGCGTCGCCGCGGGCAGCGCGGCCAGCGCGCATCGCCTGTCGACGGCGGAAACGAAACTGTCGGACCTGCACTTTTTCTGGATGCACCTGACCTGGCTGGTCATGGGCATCGCCACGATGTTCGCGGCCAGCCTGCTGCCGCGCGAATCCGCGCGCAGGCTATCGATCCTGCTTGGGGCGGGAATGTTCATCCTGTTGATCGCGGTGCCCTTCGTAGGTTCTGAAATCAACGGCGCGCGCCGCTGGATCAGGCTGGGTGCATCCTTCCAGCCGTCCGAATTCTACAAGCCCGCCTTCACGATCATGATGGCGTGGATCCTGTCGTGGCGCGTGCGCGATCCGCAGCTTCCGGTCATGGTCCTTTCGGGCGCGGTGCTTGCGGTGTCGGTCGGCCTGCTGATGCTTCAGCCCGACTTCGGCACCGCGATGCTGCTGTGCGGCGTGTGGTTCGTGCTGGTCGTCACCGTCGGCCTGCCTTTGCAGCGCGTGGGCTGGGCGATGGGCGGGATCGTCGCTCTGATCGTGGCGGCCTACTTCTTCTATGACAACGCGCGCCGCCGTATCGACGACTTCCTCGGCGGGACGGAGGCGTACAGCCAGGTCGACCTTGCCAACAAGACGCTGACCAACGGGGGCTGGTTCGGACGGGGGCTGTGGATGGGCGAACGCAAGAACGCCCTGCCCGAGGCGCATACCGACTATATCCTGTCGGTCATCGGCGAGGAATTCGGCCTGATCGCGGTTGCCGGGATCGCCCTGCTGTTTTGCGCATTGGTTGTTCGCGTCCTGTGGCGGCTTGCGGGGGAGGACGACCTGTTCACCCTTTTGGCCGGTACGGGTCTTGCGGCGCTGCTTGGCGGGCAGGCCTTCATCAACATGGCGGTGAACCTGCAACTGTTCCCGTCCAAGGGCATGACCCTGCCGCTGATTTCCTACGGCGGTTCCTCGATGATCGCGCTGTGCCTTACCGTCGGGCTGCTACTGGCGGTTACGCGGCGCAACCCGTATCTGACGCGCGATGGGCTCCCCAAGGGGCCGAGACGATAGAAGGACGATAGCTGAGGCGATGAGCGTCACGCGCCATTACGTACTAGCCGCCGGGGGCACCGGCGGGCACATGATCCCCGCATTCGCGCTGGCGAGCGAGCTGCTCGCGCGCGGGCACCAGGTCGCGCTTGTCACCGACAGCCGGGGCGAGGCGATACCCGGCGTGCCCGACGGCCTGTCGGTCCACGTCCTGCCCGCGGGCCGGATGCAGGGCGGACTGCTGGCCCGCGTCAAGGCCCTGATCGCGATCTGGAATGGGCGGAGCATGGCGCTGCGCCTTCTGAAAGAGATCGAGCCGAGCGCCGTCGTCGGTTTCGGCGGATACCCCGCACTTCCCACGCTGCTTGCCGCGCGCGCCGCCAAAGTGCCGTCGGTGATCCACGAACAGAACGCGGTGCTGGGCCGCGTGAACCGTTTCCTTGCCCGTAGCGTCGCGGCGATCGCCACAGCCTACGAAAAGATCGAACGAATGCCTGCGGGCACGGCGGATAAGATCCACCTCGTCGGCAATCCCGTCCGTGCCGAAGTGCTCAAGCTGCGCGACCGCCCTTATCCGGCGTTCAGCGAAAATGGCCTTCTGCGCGTGCTCGTCACCGGCGGTAGCCAGGGCGCGACGGTGCTGTCCAAGGTCGTTCCCGACGGCCTGGCGCAATTGCCCAAGAGCATTCGGCACCGGTTGCAGGTGACGCAGCAGTGCCGCGCCGCTGACATCGATACGGTGCGCGAGGCCTATCAGCGTCACGAAATTCCCGCCGAGCTGGGCACTTATTTCGAGGACATGGCCGAACGCCTTGCCGACGCGCACCTGTTCATCGGCCGCGCGGGCGCATCGACCATTGCCGAACTGACCGCCGTGGGCCGCCCCGCGATCCTGATCCCGCTGCCCAGTGCCATGGACGATCACCAGTCCGCCAATGCGCGCGACATGGCAGAAGCGGGCGGCGCGCGATCCATCCGGCAGGACAGGTTCACGCCCGAGGAACTGTCCCGCCAGATCGAGGCGATGGCAGCCGATCCCGAAACGCTGGGCAATGCCGCGCACATGGCCTGGAACTGCGGCCGCCCAAATGCGGCAAAGGACCTGGCCGACCTGGTGGAAAGCTTCGGCGGCGCGCCGCTGATGGACGTGATCCGCGTCGGCAAGTCGGCAGCGCCCGAAACTTCCACCCAGACCGCAGGAGCAGGCGCATGAAGGGCGTTTCGACCGACATCGGCACGATCCACTTCGCCGGCATCGGCGGCATCGGCATGTCCGGCATTGCCGAAGTGATGCACAACCTGGGCTATTCGGTGCAGGGGTCGGACATCAACGAAAGCTACGTCGTGGAGGGGCTTCGCAAGAAGGGCATCCCGGTGATGATCGGGCAGAAGGGCGAGAACCTCGAAGGGGTCGCCGTCCTCGTCACCTCGACCGCGGTGAAGCGCGACAATCCCGAAGTGGTTTATGCGTTGGAAAACCGCATCCCCGTAGTGCGCCGCGCGGAAATGCTGGCCGAACTGATGCGCCTCAAACGCACGGTCGCGGTTGCGGGCACGCACGGCAAGACGACGACAACCTCGATGATCGCTGCGCTGCTTGACGCGGGCGGGGTCGATCCGACGGTCATCAACGGCGGCATCATCAATTCCTACGGTTCGAACGCGCGCGTGGGTGAGAGCGACTGGATGGTCGTCGAAGCGGACGAGAGCGACGGGTCCTTCCTGCGTCTCGACGGGCAGATCGCGGTCGTCACCAATATCGATCCCGAACATCTCGACCATTACGGCAGCTTCGATGCGGTGAAGGACGCCTTCGTCGAATTCATCGAGAACGTGCCTTTCTACGGCGCGGCGGTGCTGTGCATCGACCATCCCGAGGTTCAGGCGATCCTGCCAAAAATCCGCGACCGGCGCGTGGTCACTTACGGCTTTTCCGCGCAGGCCGACGTGCGCGGCGAGAATGTGCAGCCCTATCCCGGTGGCAACAGGTTCGACGTGTCGATCCGCCACCGCGATGGCCATGTCGACAAGATCGAGGGCGTCGACCTGCCGATGGCGGGCCGCCACAACGTGCAGAACTCGCTGGCCGCGATTGCCGTCGCGCTTGAAATGCAGTGCCCGCACGGGACGATTTCTGATGGCTTCTCGCGCTTCTCGGGCGTGAAGCGCCGCTTTACGAAGGTGGGCGAGATCGCGACGGGAGCCGAGCCGGCGATCGTCATCGACGACTATGGCCACCACCCCGTAGAGATCCGCGCCGTGCTTTCCGCCGCGCGCGAAGGGGCGGGCAGTAGCGGGAGAGGGGGGCGCGTCATCGCCGTGGCGCAGCCGCACCGCTACACTCGCCTGCGCGACCATATGAGCGAGTTCCAGCAGGCATTCAACGATGCCGACATCGTCTATGTCACCCCGGTCTATCCGGCGGGCGAACAGCCGATCGAAGGCGTGGATGCCGACGCGCTTGTCGCGGGGCTGAAGGATCGCGGACACCGCACCGTCAGCGTGGTCGAAGATGTCGACCATCTTGCCGACACCCTGGCGCAAGTGGTCGAACCGGGCGACCAGGTCGTGTGCCTTGGTGCCGGCGACATCACCAAATGGGCGGCGGGCCTTGCCGATGCCGTGAACGGACGGACCGCAGGCTGATGGCGGCAATCGTCCGGAATGGCGACACGCTGGAGGTCACGCTGGAAAGCGGGACCTTCACAATGCCTGCGCCGCGGGGCGACCTGACTGCCGATGCGCCGCTGGCGAAGCTGATCTGGTTCAAGACCGGCGGTCCTGCCGAACTGCTGTTCGAGCCCGAGGACGCCGACGATCTGGCCGCATTTCTTGCCGCGCTTCCTGCTGATGTTCCCGTCATGGGGCTGGGGCTTGGCTCCAACATGATCGTGCGTGATGGCGGCGTTGCGGGCGTGGTCATTCGCCTCGGCAAGCCGTTCTTCGATACCGAGGTTCTGGACAAGACGACCGTGCGCTTCGGCGGCGGCACGCCGGGCGTGCTGGCCAGTTCCACCGCGCGCGATGCGGGCATTGCCGGCATGGAATTCCTTAAGTCCATCCCCGGCACCGTCGGCGGTTTCGTGCGGATGAACGGCGGCGCCTATGGCCGCGAGGTGAAGGACATCCTGACCGAATGCGACGTCGTCTTGCGCGACGGGACGCGCAAGACGTTTGGCCTGGCCGACATGGGCTATACCTATCGCCACTCCGACTTGCCCGAAGGTGCGATCGTTGTATCGGCCACGATGCGCGGTGAACCGGGCGAACCTGCCGCGATCCAGGCCGAGATGGACCGCATTTCCGAGGCGCGAGAGGCATCGCAGCCGTTGCGTACCAAGACGGGCGGGTCGACTTTCAAGAACCCCGACGGCACATCGGCGTGGAAGCTGGTGGACGAAGCCGGTTGCCGCGGCCTGATCGTCGGCGACGCGCAAGTCAGCGAAAAGCACACCAATTTCCTCATCAACCGGGGCGAGGCGAGCGCCGCGGACATCGAGATGTTGGGCGAGGAAGTACGCCGCCGGGTTAAGGACAAGTCGGGCGTGACGCTCGAATGGGAAATCCGCCGCGTCGGCAAGTTCGGCGCGACCAAGGTGGAGCCGGGGGTATGAGCACCACGATCAAGCGCGGAGGCAAGGGGGTTCGCCGCGCGGCATCGGCAAAAGGCAAGAAGCGCGCAGTCGCTGGAGCCAAGGCAAGGACCGGCGGCCTGTTTTCGCGCATGATCGGCGCACTGGGGCTATCCGAAAGCGCGCTGCAAAAGACGTTCACCGGCCTCATCGTCATCGTTGCGGGCGCGGCGATCTGGGGCATTGCGGTCATTTCAGGCTTCCCGACTTTCGCGGACGAGACGATCGGCAAGTTTGCCGCCGACACCGGCTTTGCGGTTCGCCGTGTCGAGGTCCACGGCGTGGAGCGCATGGACGAGGAAGAGATCTACAGCCGAGCCATCGCAGCACAGGCCCAACCGATAACTCAGCTGGATGTGGCGAACCTGCGCGAAGAGCTGGTCTCGCTGGCATGGGTGTCCGACGCGCGCGTGTCGCGCCAGCTACCCGACACGCTGGTCATCGACATCATCGAACGCACGCCCCACGCGGTGCTGCAGCAGGGTGAGGATTTCGTCCTTATCGACCCGACCGGCCATCGTTTGGAACCGGTCGCGCCTGCCAAGGCGGAAAAGATGCTGGTGCTGAAGGGCGACGGCGCGGCCGAACGGGCCGCCGATCTTGCCATCCTGCTGGAAGCTGCGCCTGCCTTGAAGAATCAGGTGCGCGGGGCCGAATGGATCGGGAATCGCCGCTGGAACCTGACGTTCTCGACAGGGCAAGTCGTGGCCTTGCCCGAAGGTGAGGACCAGTCGGCAGAGGCGCTGGTGGCCTTCGCGCAGATGGACGGCATGAACCGCCTTCTGGGCGGCAAGGTCGCGGTGTTCGACATGCGCGATCCCAGCCGCGTCTACATGCGCGTTCCCGGACGCGCGCAGGACGAGGCGAAGGCACGCGAAGAAGCAAAGCGTCTCGCCGCCGAAGCGGCGCGGGACAACGGGGGCTAAGGGTTATGGCGAACCTCAGGATCGAAAAGGTTTTCGGCGCGATCAACATCGGGTCTTTCCGCATTTCGGCGATGATCGCCGGGCTGACGGCGGACGGAGAGATGATCGTGCTGGGTTCGGGGCACCGCGCGGCGGACGGCATCCGGCGCGGCTATGTCACCGACATGGACGCGGCCAGCCACGCCATCCGCGACGCGATCGAACGCGCCGAACGGGCCGCCGACACGCAGGTCTCTTCCGTCTGGATCGGCTGTGCGAACGCCGGATTGATGAGCGAAATCCGCGAAGTCGATATCGAGACCGGCGGCCGGCGCATCGATCAGGACGACGTCGAATACCTGCTGGCAGAAGCCCGCGACCGTATTGTGCCGCAAGTGGGCGAACCGCGCGTCGTGCTGCACGCCCAGCCCGCGCACTACATCCTTGACGGCGCGCAGGGCGTGTCGAACCCGCGCGGCCTTCACGCGCAGCGTCTTGCCGTTGCCGTCCACGTGATGGAGGCCGAGGCAGGCCCGCTCCGCAACCTGATGGAAGCGGTGCAGAACGCGCACCTGGAGGTTGAGGGTGTCGTCGGCGCGGCGGTGGCCAGTGGCCATGCCTGCCTTAGCGACGAGGAAAAGGAACTGGGCGTCGCGGTCGTCGATTTCGGCGCGGAAGTGACGCACGTTTCGGTCCACGTCGGCGGGATGCTGGTGGGCGTCTCGGTCCTGCCTTACGGCTCGAACGACGTGACCGATGCCATCGCCTCTGCCTTCGGTATTCGCCGGATGCAGGCGGAACGGCTGAAGTGCGTCTATGGCTCTGCCATCGCCAGCCCGACCGACCACCGCGAGATGATCCCGCTGGGCGCGGAAGGCAAGCACGGCGGCGAAGAAGTGCAGCGCGCGGAACTGATCAGCGTCATCAACGGCCAGCTTGGCCGCTGGACCGAGGACGTGGCCAAGGCTTTGAAAGGCATGGGTTTCGTAACCGGGCGCGGCGGCAGCGGGCGGCAGATCGTACTGACCGGCGGCGGCGCGGAACTCGCCGGTCTTGCCGATTATGTCCAGCAGGCGCTGGCCAAGCCGGTGCGAACCGGTCGCCCGCCACAGATGACCGGCCTTCCCGAAGCGCACGCGCGCCCCGGTTTTGCAGCGCTGGCAGGACTGGTGCTCTATGCCGCGGCCGATCCGGTCGACATCCGCACCCACGGTTCGGCATGGCAGACGACATCGCGCTTTGGCAGGATGAATCTGCCCGCGCGCGTCATGCGGGCGATCCGCGAGTATTTCTGATCCGGAACCCGCGCTGATCCTCCACGTATCTTAAAGGTACGAAGGAGGATCAATTGCTGCTCGAGAAAATCAGGACGCCCGGCCTTTCGCACTTGTCCTACATCTTGGGCGCGGGCGGTAAGGCGGCGGTGATCGACCCGCGTCGCGATTGCGCGATCTATGTCGAAAAGGCCCGCGCAGAGGGGCTCGAGGTCACACACATCTTCGAAACCCATCGGAACGAGGACCTTGTCTCCGGCGCGCCGATCCTTGCCGCGATGACCGGCGCGAAAGTGCTCCACGGCCCCAATGCGGCGGGCAAGGTCGCCTATGCAGAAATCGCGGGCGAGGGCGATTGCTTCGATATCGGGCAGTTGCGGATCGAGGTGCTGGAAACACCGGGCCACACGCTCGACCATCTTGCGTATGTCCTGCACGACACTGCCTATCCCGAGGGGCCGGTCGCCGTCTTTACCGGCGATGCGCTGTTCATCGGTGACGTGGGGCGGACAGACTTCTTCCCCGACCGCGCGCGCGAGGTATCGGGCATGCTCTATGACAGCCTGCAGAAGCTGCTGGCGCTGGGCGACCAGACGCTTCTCTATCCCGCCCACGGGGCAGGTTCGGTCTGCGGATCGGGCATGGCGGAACGCGAATTCTCGACCATCGGGCACGAGCGTGCGAACAACCCGCGCCTGCAACTGAACCGCGAGGCCTTCGTCGAGGCCAAGGTTGCCGAGAACCATTACCAGCCGCCCTATTTCCGGCTGATGGAGCGGCTGAACCTCGAAGGCGGCGATCCGGCCCCGCCTGTCATCGCCCCGCCCGTGCTGTCGCTAGACCGGTTCAAGGCGCTGGATGTCGATCACGTCATCGACGTGCGCGAGCCGCTGGCATGGGCTTCGGCGCATTTCCCCGGTGCGCTGTGCCTTCCCGTTGGCATGATATCGGCCTTCGCAGGGTGGTTCGTGGGCGAGGGCGAAAGCATTGCGCTCGTCGGATCGGATCACAGCCAGATCGCGACCGCGATGGAGCATCTGGTCCGCATCGCGCTCGACAACGTGGTCGGCGGCTACGTCGGCATCGTCCCTGCCGCCGCGCAAGGTCGCGACATGGCGCGGGTGCCGACAGTTGTCACCGAAGAAGTCGAAGCACGTCTGAACGAGGGCGAGACGGGCTGGAAACTGCTCGACGTGCGCGACGCGGACGAGCGGGAGCAGGCCGCAATCGAGGGGTCTGAGCACATCTACGTCGGCGAACTGGGTGAAAAGTGGCGCGACCTGGACAAGGACACGCATTACACCGTCATGTGCGCCAGCGGAATGCGAGCGAGCGTCGCGGCTGGACTGCTTGCCTCCAAGGGGTTCGAAAAGCTGGATATCTACCTGGGCTCGATGGGCGCGTGGAAAGCCGCGCACGGCTGATTTTTCGCTTGGTCGGCAAAGCGGGCCGCTTCGTCGCGAATCGCCGATTTCCTGCCCTAACCGAGGTGTGGAAATCTATGAGAATGCTTTGCTCCGGTGATTCGTTCTGTGGCACAAAGAGAGTCAAATTCAGGGGCACGCTGGACGCAGCGATTTTGCGGAGACGTTCATGAGCATCAATATCGGTCCACCGGCAGTCGAGGAACTGCGGCCGCGCATCACCGTAATTGGTGTCGGTGGCGCAGGTGGCAACGCCATCGCCAACATGATTCAGGCGGAGATCGAGGGGGTCGATTTCGTCGTCGCGAATACCGACGCGCAGGCCCTCAACAATTCGATCGCCGAAGATCGCATCCAGCTCGGCCCTGAAATCACGCAGGGTCTGGGCGCGGGTTCGCGGGCAGAGGTTGGCCGCGCCGCGGCAGAGGAAACCCTGCACGAGATCGACCGGATGCTCGACGGCGTCCACATGTGCTTCATCGCTGCCGGCATGGGCGGCGGCACCGGCACCGGTGCGGCCCCCGTCATCGCCAAGGCCGCGCGCGAAAAGGGCGTGCTGACCGTCGGCGTCGTGACCAAGCCCTTCATGTTCGAAGGCAGCCGCCGCATGCGCAATGCCGATGCGGGCATCGAGGAACTGCAGAAGCACGTCGACACCCTGATCGTCATTCCGAACCAGAACCTGTTCCTGGTCGCCAGCCCCGATACCACCTTCAAGGAAGCTTTCGCGCTGGCCGACGAAGTGCTGCAGCAGGGCGTGCGCTCGATCACCGACCTCATGGTCATGCCGGGTCTCATCAACCTGGACTTTGCCGACGTGCGTTCGGTGATGGGCGAAATGGGCAAGGCGATGATGGGCACGGGCGAGGCCGAAGGCGATTCCCGCGCTCTCGAAGCGGCGGAAAAGGCAATCGCCAACCCGCTGCTGGACGGTGTTTCGATGGCCGGCGCCAAGGGCGTCATAGTCTCGATCATCGGCGGCGAGGACATGCGCCTCATGGAAGTCGACGAAGCCGCGAACCACATCCGCGAACTTGTCGATCCCGATGCGAACATCATCTGGGGGTCGGCCTTCAATCCCGACCTTGCGGGCAAGATCCGCGTCTCGGTTGTCGCCACCGGCATCGACCAGTCGACCGAACAGGTGCAGCCGCAGGGCGGTGCGCAGCCGTTCTCGCTCGGTTCGGGCCGCGCGCCGATGCGCCCGGGCATGGCGCCTGCCGCAGCCGCTCCGACGCCCGATCACCATACCACCGATCCGCGCGGCGGCATCGACGATCCGGCTGATGACAGCGAGCACAAGATCGTGGGCGGGGGCTTCGGTTCGGCCAACGACGAACCGCTCGACCTGCCCCTGGAACTGAGCGAAGAGGTATCGGACAATTCGGACGAACTGGTGTTGGGCGACGAATTCGTGCAGCGCCCTGCCGCACAGTCCGATTCGGTCGTGACCGGCGGCTGGCAGCAGCCCGCGCCGACGCCCCGTCCGGCAGCACCCGCTCCGGCGGCGCCCGCTTCTTCGGGCGGCAGCACGCTGTTCGAACGCATGGCCAGCCTGTCGCGCCCGCGTGACGAGCAGCCAACCCGCGAGGATGATGATGACGACGGCGCGGAGCTCAACATCCCGCGTTTCCTGGGACGGCATAACCGTTAACCGGAACACGAAGTCGAAGAACCGCCGTCGCGCATTCGTCGCGGCGGCGGTTCTGCTTGCTGGCGGGGTGCAGCTGCACTCTCCGCCCGCCGCCGCGCAGGCGGTTCGCACCGCGATGGATGCGAACGAACGCGCCCTTGAACGCGCCCGCGACCAGTTGAGCCGCGATCCTTCGGACTTGCGTGCCCTTCGCGAGGGGGTGCAGGCCGCCATGCGACTGGGCCGCATCGACCTTGCCGCCACTTATGCCCAACGGGCGCAACAGCTTGCGCCGGGCGACGCGCATATCACCGCCGCGCGCGGCGCGATCGAGATTCACCGTGGCCGCCCGCGGCAGGGCTTGGCTCTGTTCGAGCAGGCCGACATGGCGGGATTGCCCGAAAACGTCTTCGTTTCGGACCGTGCGCTCGGCTACGATCTCCTCGGCGACCAGCCTTCGGCACAGTACTACTACGCCATAGCCAACCGCCTGAACCCGAACGACGAAACGCTGCGCCGCTATGCGCTCAGCCTGTCGATCATCGGTGATTACGACACGGGCGCGGCGATGCTGAAGCCTTTGCTCAATATCGGCGATCGTCCGGCGTGGCGGATGCAGGCCTTCATGCTGGCGATCAACGGGCGCGGGGACGAGGCGGTTGAAGTGCTGAACCGCATCCTGCCATCCGACGTCGCCGCCGAATTGACACCCTACCTGTTGCAGATGCCGAACCTGACCCGCGCGCAGCAGGCTGCGGCGGCCAATCTGGGCATCTTTCCCTCGCTTGCACAGGCCGGCAATTCCGCCGCCGAAGCACAGCGCGCCAAGCGCCGCCGACCCGGGGACTGACCGGGCGAGTGAGCCGGCGAGTGAACTGGCCCGAAGCAGCGCGAACAGCGGCTTCCACAGGCTGTCCCGTGCTTGTCCACAAGCTCTGCACAAATGTGTCGACTTATGCCCAGCAAGCGGGGGCGGGGGTGATTGTGTCACGGGGGTGAAAAGATTCATCAGGGGTGCCAAAGGACAATCAACCCCAAACGCTGGACGGACACGCACATGATAACAGACCGGCACACCGACACGGGCGAAGATGATTCCGCACCGGTCGATACGCTGGTCGCGCTGTTCGAGGCGCGGGGCTGGCCTTACGAACTGATCGGAGAGGACGAGCTTTCGGGCGAAGTCCAGGGCGCCTGGGCCAAATACCAGATGCGCGCGATCTGGCGGCGTGAGGACAATGTTCTGCAATTGCTCTGCCTGCCCGAAGTGCGGGTCGGTGACGACAAGCGCACGGCGATGTTCGAACTGCTGAGCCTCGTCAACGAACAGATCTGGCTGGGCCACTTCGATCTCTGGTCGTCGGGCTCGGTCCTGTTGTACCGTCACGGCATGATGCTGGGTGACGACGGATTGCTGTCCATCATGCAGGCCCAGATGGCCGTCGAACACGCGGTTGAAGAGTGTGACCGCTTCTATCCGGCGTTCCAGTTCGTGCTGTGGGGTGGCCGTCAGCCTCAGGACGCGTTAGACGCCGCGCTCATCGACGCTGCCGGAGAAGCCTAGAATGACATTGCCGAACAAGATGCTGCTGATCGGCTGCGGTAACATGGGAGGCGCCATGCTGGATGGTTGGCTGGCCGCAGCCGCGGACCCTGCCATCTTCACCGTTCTCGATCCCATGATCCCGTCCGTACCGGAAGGCGTGCGCCTGACCCGCACCCAACCTGACGAGCAATTCGATGTCGTCCTGCTCGGCATAAAGCCGCAGGGCCTTGCCGAGGCGGCGCCCGCCATCGAACCCATCATCGGTCCCGATACGGTGCTGCTCTCGCTTCTGGCGGGGGTTCAGCTCGACACGCTGGCCGAACGGTTCCCGCGTGCGGGCGGCGTTGTACGCGTAATGCCCAACCTGTCGGCCAAGCTGGGCAAATCGCCCGTGGCGCTGGCCGGAAAGGGCCTGAGCGATGCGCAGAAGGACACCGTCAAGACGCTGGCCGACATGCTGGGTCAGGGCGAGTGGATCGGTGAGGATACGTTCGACCTCACCACCGCGCTGGCCGGGTCGGGTCCTGCATTCGTCTATCGCTTCATCGATGCGCTGGGCAAGGCCGCGGCCTCGCTCGGCCTGCCCGAGGAACAGGCCAACCGGCTTGCCGTCGCGACTGTCGACGGCGCGACCGCGCTTGCCATGCGTAGCGAACATTCGCCGGGCGAACTGGCACGGCGCGTTGCATCAAAGGGCGGCGTGACACAGGCCGGGCTCGACACGCTGGATGCGGACGATCGCCTGCTCAAGCTAATGACCGACACCTTGCGCGATGCGGCTGCCCGCAGCGCCGAAATGTCGCAGGAGGCCCGCGCCAAGGGCTGAACGCCCTGTCTGCCGCGCCTTGTACGTCTGCCGCGCATTGTAACAATTTGTCGCAACCGGCCTGTCCGTGGACTGACGGGCCGGTTTTGCTTGAATTGATGCGATTCAATCGCGATATTGCCTTGGACGGCCCCGCATGGTGAGGGCCAAGAGGAGTTAAGAAAGACAATGGCAAACTGGAACGACCCCCAGCCCACGAGACAGGGCTTCGGCGCGGCTCCGGGCCTTAATCCGAGCGTGCCGAGCACGCGGGCCGGTTTCGACGCGGGCCTGCGCAAGTACATGCTGTCGATCTACAACTACATGGCCTCGGGCGTGCTGCTTTCGGGCATCGTGGCGGTGCTGATGGCGAACAGTGGAATGACGCAGGGCATGATCGGCTCGCCGGTCATGTGGCTTGTGATGCTCTCGCCTCTCGCTATCGTCTTCGCGATGAGCTTTGGTGCCAACCGCTTCTCGCAGGGCACGCTCCAGATCCTGTTTTGGGCCTTTGCGGTCCTGATGGGCATGAGCCTGTCGACGATCTTCCTCGTCTATACGGGTGGATCGATCGCCGCGACCTTCTTCGCCACCGCAGGCGCCTTTGCGGGTCTCTCGCTGTTCGGCTACACCACGAAGAAGGACCTGTCCGGCATGGGCAGCTTCCTGATCATGGGCGTGATCGGCCTGATCATCGCTTCGGTCATTAACATCTTCATCCAGTCGAGCGCGCTTTACTGGGCGATCAGCTTCCTCGGCGTCCTGATCTTCGCAGGCCTCACCGCCTACGATACGCAGCGCCTGAAGGCCCAGTACTATCACCTCGCCGGCACCGAGTTCATCGGCAAGGCCGTGATCCTGGGCGCACTGTCGCTGTACCTTGACTTCATCAACATGTTCCAGTTCCTGCTCGCCTTCATGGGCCAGCGCGACTGACCAGACAGGGCAGGGCCAAAAGGGGAGTAACTCCCCGCCCGGCCCGCTACGAATACGAACGCCCGGTGCGGTATCCCCGCATCGGGCGTTTCGCGTTTTCGGCTCGTCCACGCCGCATGGTCCGCTCGTCGCATTCCTTGTGGACTGTCCCCAATGCCGGGATGCGCTGTGGTTAACGTGCGGGCATGAAGGGGCCTGCTTGCCGCGCCGCCTTAATCCTGCCGAAAGCCGGGTTCATGCAGACTGCGCGCAATCAGTTTGGAACATCGGGAAAGAGGGTTCGGGTCGGTGACTTCTAAAGTCGTGAAAATCGTGCAGGCATGCGCCATCGTGGGCGTGGCAACACTGGCGGGCTGTACGCCACCGCCGCCGCCGGCACCCCCGCCGCCGCCGCCGCCGGTAGTCGAGGCATTCCCCGCGCGCCCGCTCGCGCCCGGATACGCGCAGGAGAATCTCGCCGTCCCGGCAACCGACGCGATGGGCATTCGCCAGACGGTGAATACCGGCCTGACTTCGGCGCAGACGACGTGGAACCTGCGTTCTGCCTACAACGTCGCCGCGCTCAACTGCCAGGGGCCGGAACATGCCGCCATGGCCGCTCAGTACGGCGAATTCCTGAAGACCCACACGCGCGAACTTTCGGCCACGAACCGCGCGCTCGACAGCGAGTTCCGCCAGAAGTACGGGCCGGGCTACAAGGACGTGCGCGACAAGTACATGACGCAGGTCTACAACTACTTCGCGCTGCCGCCCGCGCTGGACCGCTTCTGTGCCGCTGCGCTTTCGGTCAGCAACCAGTTGACCACGGTGGAGAAGGGCAACCTCGACGTTGCCGCGGCAACGCTCCTGCCGCAGCTCGAAAGCGTGTTCCTCCAGTTCTTCTCGGAATACGAGGCATACCGCGTTGCCGCGACCGCGTGGGATGCGCGTTATCTTGCGACTTACGGGGTTCCCTATCGCCGTCCGGGCGGCAACCCGCTCGCGCCAGAGGCGACCGATCCGCTGGCTCCCGAACAGACGCTGAGCCTGCCGCAGACTTCGGCGTCGACCGACACCGGCGTGGTTGCTTCCGGCAGCTGAGGCTTGCGGGGAAGGGGGGACGCAATTTCCCTCTTCCCAAGCCTGCGGTCTCGCTGCTAACCACCCGCCTCGCCCGGTGGCGGGCGAACGGATGGAACGGGGCCGTAGCTCAGTTGGGAGAGCGCGTCGTTCGCAATGACGAGGTCAGGGGTTCGATTCCCCTCGGCTCCACCATCCTCCCTGGAAAATCGGCTGGAATCTGCGCCGGACCTTGGCTGTCCGCGCGCCTTCGCGCCTGTGTCATAAGTCAGCGATATCAAGGTAGTGCCAAGCGGCAAACGCCGTGCTAGTCCTTGCTGCATCCTTAAAGATCAGCTGGAAATTCTATGCGCCGTATAACCGTTCCGGTCTCGCTTTCCCTGTCTCTCGCCCTTGCTGCCTGCGCCTACCAGCCCGCTCCGGTAGAAGTCGCGGCCCCCGCTCCTGCTGCGACCGTGGCCCCGCTTTCGCAGCTCGTTTCCGAAGTCGACATCCCTTACGAGAGCTTCACGCTCGACAACGGGCTTACCGTTCTGGTCCACACCGATCGCAAGTCGCCGATCGTGGGTGTGACGACCTATTACCGTGTCGGCTCGAAGCACGAACCGCGCGGCCGCACCGGCTTTGCTCACTTGTTCGAACACCTGATGTTCGGCGGTTCCGAAAACGTCGAGAACTTCGACATTCCGTTGGAAGCGGCCGGTTCGACCTCGACCAACGGTTCGACGTGGTACGACCGCACGAACTATGTCGAAACGGTGCCGACCGGGGCGCTCGACCTGGCGCTCTTCATGGAGAGCGACCGCATGGGCCACCTGCTCGGCGCGGTCACGCAGGACAAGCTCGATAAGCAGCGCGGCGTCGTCCAGAACGAAAAGCGCCAAGGCGACAACCAGCCCTACGGCCTTGCCGATTACAAGATCGCCGACGCGCTCTACCCGATCGGCCATCCCTACCGCCACGCGACGATCGGCTCCATGGCCGACCTCGACGCGGCCAGCCTGACCGACGTGCGCAAGTGGTTCACCGACAATTACGCGCCCAACAACGTCGTGCTGGCGCTTGCCGGCGACATCGATGCCGCGACCGCGCGCCCGATGGTCGAAAAGTGGTTCGGTGACATCCCGCGCGGCCCCGAAGTCGTACAGCCCGACGCCCCGCTGGTAACGCTGGCCGCGCCGGTGCGCGAGGAAATGACCGACCAGGTGCCGGTGACGCGCGTCTACAAGGTGTGGAGCGGCCCTGGCCTCAACCACGCGCAGGCGGCGGATCTGGGCATGGGCATGGCCGTTCTGGGTGGGCTCAGCTCTTCGCGGCTCGACAATATCCTCGTGCGGGACGAACAGCTTGCGGTCAGCGTTTCGGCCTACATGCTGCCGTTCGAAAATGCCTCGTTCCTGCAGGCGACGATGGACGTGAAGCCGGGCGTGGACACCGCAGTCGCGGAAAAGCGCCTTGACGAAGTGATCGCACAGCTCATGGCCGAAGGGCCGAGCGAGGATGAACTGACCCGCGCCGCGACGCAGTTCGTGTCTTCGCAGATTGGCTCTCTCGAAGCGGTCGGCGGGTTCGGTGGCAAGGGGTCGACGCTGGCCGAAGGGCTGCTCTATTCGGGTAATCCGGCGACCTACAAGGAAGACCTTGCCGAAATCGCCGCACTCACCCCCGCCGAAGTGCAAAGTGCGATGAACACCTGGCTCTCGCGCCCCAGCTATACGCTCGTGGTGAAGCCGGGTGAGCGGACCGAGGATGGCGCGCTGATGGGCGGCTGGGGTGATGAAGGCACCGTCGCGCCGCCTGCGCCCGACGCGAAGAAACCCGTTGCCGCTATTGACCAGGGCCCGCCGCGCGCATTCCCGCCGGTCGCGCCGGTCGGCGAACTCGTTTTCCCGACGGTCGAGACCGCGACGCTGTCGAACGGCATTCCGGTCACGCTGGCGCGCCGCACCTCTATCCCGAAGATCAGCATGGCGATGACGTTCGATGCCGGTAACGCCGCCGACGGCAGCGCCAATGCCGGTACGCAGTCGCTGATGATGAGCCTGCTGGAAGAAGGGACCGACACGCGCTCCACGCTCGACATCGCGACCGAGCAGGAACGTCTGGGCGCTTCGATCAACGCGGGCACGACGACCGATAGCAGCGTCGTCTACCTTACCGCACTGACCGCGAACCTTGCACCCTCGCTCGATCTGTTCTCCGACATCGTGCGCAATCCCGCCTTCGACGAGGCCGAGGTCGCGCGCGTGAAAGGCCAGCGCCTTGCCGCCATCGCACAGCAGCAGGCAACACCGGGCAGTATCGCATCGCGCGCGATCGGCCCGCTGATCTTTGGCGAGAACCACCCTTACGGTTCGGTCGGTTCGGCAGGTCTCGTCTCCGCGATCGAGCCGCTGACCCCGGCGGCGCTGGAATCGGTTCACGAGACGTGGCTGCGGCCCGACAATGCCGCGATCACGGTTGTCGGCGATATCACGATGGAACAGCTCAAGCCCGCGCTGGAGGCTGCCTTCGGCAACTGGAGCGCGCCTGCCAGCGCAGTTCCGGCCAAGACCCTCGACGCCGCCGTGCCCGAGGCGAAGAGCCGGATCGTCGTGATCGACCGTCCCAACTCGCCGCAGTCCTACCTGCTGCTTGCCCGCGTCCTTCCGCTCGAAGGCACGGCGCAGGGAATGGAAGCGCTGGACATCGCGAACGAGGTGGTCGGCTCAGGCTTTCTGTCGCGTCTCAACAGCGACCTTCGCGAAGACAAGGGCTGGACCTACGGCGTGCGCAGTTCGGTTTCGGCAGGCGATGTCGGACCGCGCACGTTCTCCATCTACACGCCCGTCCAGACCGACCGGACTGCCGATTCGATCAAGCTGATCCTCGATCGGGTCAAGGAGTTTTCCGACGGCTCGCGCGGGGTCGACGATGTCGAACTGCAGCGCGTCACCGACGGCAACATTCGCGGGTTGCCCAACAGCTTCCAGACCAACGGTCAGGTGCTGGGCGCACTGCTCGCGAACGAGCGTCTGGGCCGTCCGGCGGATTATCAGAAGCAGCTTCCCACGATTTATCGCGGCGTCGATGCCGCAGCGATCAACGGGGCGGCGGCGCAATATCTGACGCCCGACAACCTGACGATCATCGTCGTCGGCGACCGTTCGAAGATCGACGATCAGCTGAAGACAATCGACATGCCGATCGAATACCGCGACGCCAGCGAGTTCTGACGCCGTAAATCGGAAACAAAAGGGGCCGGGCTTCCGCATGGGAGGCCCGGCCCTTTTCTTGTCAGGCGTTTTCGACGTTGCGGTGGCCGCGGAAGTTTTCTTCGGCAAGGCTGGCGATCAGGGCCGACGGCAGCTCCGCCGCCTGCGGGGCAGGGCGCCAGCCATTGGCGGTCGATACGCGGACGCGGTCATGGTGCAGGGCATTGCCGTGGGGCATTGCCGGATATTCGACCGCGCGTTGCAGCCCGGTGCAGAGCGCCGCGACACGGGCGCTATCCTTCATGCCGGGGAGCAGGACGATGAAGCGTCCTTCATCCCAAGAGGCCAGGGTCGCACCCAGCGGGGCGGGGACGGATGTCAGGCGGCGCATGATGTCGGCATGAAGCCGTTCGGCCCCACGCACGCCGTGAAGGGCGGAATAGGCGTCCAGTTCTTCGATCTGCACCATCGCGGCGGCCAGCGGAACACCGCTGCCCCGACATTCGCGCAGGACCATTTCGGCCCATGCGCGCGACGGCATTCCGGTCGCGCGGTCGATCAGGGTGCCGTCGATCACCGACTGCTGCAGTTCGCGGTTGCTTTCTTCGAACTGCCTTTCGCGCGCCTGTCGCCGTTCCTGTTCGCGCTTCAGGCGAAGGAGGGTGCGCACGCGGGCCTGCAGTTCGACCGGCTCGATGGGCTTGGTAACGAAGTCGCTGGCCCCTGCCATGAAGGCCTGTCCCAGCGCGTCGAGATCGCGGCGACCCGACAGCATCAGGATCGGGACGAAAGACCCGCGCTTTGTGGTGCGGATGGCGGCGGTTGCCTCGATCCCGTCGACGCCGGGCATCATGATGTCCATGATAACGATGTCATAGGCCATGCGGGCACTTTGCCCGGTACCGCCGACGAGCGAGAGCGCGACATAGGCTTCTTCTGCACTTGCGACGCAGCGGATGCGGAAATCTTCGCCGCCATTGGTGAGCATCCGGGCCGTGATCTCTGCCGAATCCGCATCGTCGTCGACGATGAGGACTCGCGGCCCCTCGTTGTTGCCGTGTTCGATGGCGGAGGCGTTGGATAGCTGGTTCATGGCTGGTTCTCCCTGATCCATGCGCGCCAGTGCGGACCTTCGTGCAGGATGCGGTAGCCGGGCAGGCCGCGTTCGTAGAGATCCGGGAACGTGCGGCCCATCGCATCGGCCCCGCGCGGCGAGCGCGTATCGCGCACGACCTGTATCGTTGCGTTCGCATCCTGCCGCATTCCGGCAAGGCGGAAGCGGATGGAACTGGCCGCTGCGATACCCTTTGCGCTGCCGCGGTGAGCAATGGCGGCAGGGGCGGCAGCGGCGTCGAACAGGATGTCGTCGCGCCCTTGAAGCGCAAGGCCCAGCGCGGCGAGTTCGCCATCTACGGCGACCGTCGGGCGACCCGTCAGCACGGCGCGCAAGTTCGCGCTTTCGATATCGCGGGCCTGCCACAAGGTGACCGCGCCGCCGACCCAGCCGAGCGCGAGCATGGCAAGGACCAGCGTTTCCGAACGCGCGCGATTGCGCGGCCAGCGCGTTGCCGCGGCCATTGCCATCGGGATCGCCAGCGCGGCAACCTGCACCGGTTCGGGCATCGTTTGCGTCAGCCAGCAAAGAACCGCACAGGCAAGCGCAAATCCGCCGATCGCCATTGACGCGCGCCGCACGCCGATTTGCCTGCGTGCGCGCACCACGATGGCGGGCAGGATAGGCGCGCTCGCCACCATGCCTGCCAGCGCGATCAGCAGTGCGGAAGGTGGTAGCGGCGGCGTGATCGGAATGTCGGCAAACTGGCCGAGAAAAGCGAAGGCATCGCCGTTGAAGATCCAGTTCACGTAAGCGAACCCGCCCAACACGAAAGCTGCGGGGAACAGCAGCGTTATCATCACCCCGCTGATCGAGCGGCGCATCTGCGCCTCGGGCACGCAGAGCGCGATGAACGGTACCGCGGCGACCACGAAGACGAGGCCCACTGGCTGCGACATGAGGATCAGCGGCAGCGACAGCGCGACGAGGATGACATCGGTGATCCGGTGATCGCGGCGCAAGTTGAACAGGCCCACCGCCAGCATCGACAGTCCCGCATGGAGGCTGGCCCAGCCCGGCCCCTCGGCAACGCTGCGCATCAGGACAGGGTTGGATGCCAGCAGCATCGCCGCCCCCAGCGCCACGGACCACGACAGTCGCGCCGACCGGAACGCGCGCAGCCATCCCGCGATCATCAGCGCAAAGAACAGAGCTGTGATGAGCGGCAGGATACGCATCCCGAACGAAGGCATCGCCAGTTCGGCAACGATCGTTGCGAAATAGGGGAGCGGCGGCGAGGCGGCGATGATCGAGGGCGCGGCAACCGCGCCGTCCGATGCCAGCAGCGCCTGTCCCCAAAGCTCCAGCGAAGCCTGCGAGGCATAACCGGCATCCTGCAGCCACAGCAACAGGCACAGCAGAGCCGATGTCATGGCCAACGCGGCAAGCGTAGCCGAGGGGTGGGCCTGCCCTGTCGCAGCAGGCACCGGCGCCGAGACGAGTGCGCGGACATTTACCAGCGGCCAGGCAGGCGCGTTCATGCCGCTTCACCGTGGCTGTCGGCCTGTGCCCGTTCCAACGCGGTCATTTTCGACAACCCATGCGTCGTCTTTTCCCAATAGAACGGCCGCGTGATCAGCTGGAACAGTCCCTTCCAGGCCGCAATCGACATCAGCACCCAGTATGCGATCACCGTCGGCGCCCAGATCGTCAGTTCCAGCCAGTTGCGACGGAACGGCGCCAGCATCATCAGAAAGATCAGCATCCCGTTGCCAAGCAGGAGGTTGAATAGCGACACGTACAGCAGAACCGGCGGGAAGAAGATGTCGAAACCCGCCGCCTGCGTCAGCGCCCAGACCACGAACACTGCCCAGAACACCGGGTTTATCAGTCCCGACGTCATTGTTCCGCCAATGAACATGAAGAATCCTAGCACGCCCAGCGGACCCACCTGCCGCGCGAATTGTCCGGGACGCCGCAAGTGGACCAGCAGCGTCTGCATATAGCCCTTGATCCAGCGCGAACGCTGACGGATCCAGTTGCCGACGCTGACGTTCGCTTCTTCGAACGTGGTCGATTCCACCAGCTTGGTGCGATAGCCTTTCTGCGTCATGCGAATGCCGAGATCGGCATCTTCGGTCACATTGAACGGGTCCCACGCGTGCAGTTCGCGCAGGACATCGGTGCGAAAATGGTTAGACGTTCCGCCCAGCGGGATCGGCACGCCCATCCGCTCCAGCCCCGGCAGCATCAGGTCGAACCAGAGCGAATAGTCGAGCGTGAAGAGACGGGTCAGCCAGTTTTCGTCCCGGTTGTAATAGTTGAGGCGGCACTGCACGCAGGCCACGTTCTGCGGCGCGCGGGCAAAGGCGGCTACGACGCGCTTCAACTGGTCCGGCTCGGGCTTGTCCTCCGCGTCGTAGATCACGCAAAATTCGCCGCGCGCGAGGCGGAAGGCGTAATTGCAGGCCTTGGGCTTTGTCTGCGGGTGTGATGGCGGGACGAGAACGATCTCGAAGATTTCTTCCAGCTTCAAAGCGCGGGCCGCCTCGATTGTCGCAGTGTCGCCTTCTTCCAGTACGATCTTGATGTCGAGCTTCGCGGCCGGATAGTCGAGCCGCCGCAATGCGCCGGCCAGGATCGGCAGCACGTCGGGTTCGCGGAACATGGGGACGAGGATCGTATAGACGGGCAGGTCCTCGTCCGAAAGCAACCCGATGGCCGCGTCGATCTCCCTCCGCTGCGCGACGAGGTCCACGCCGCCAGCCCAGATGGCCAGTCCCTTGAATGCGAAATTGCCGAGGTAGAACACGCTCATCAAAGCGTTCAGCACGATCAGCGTCACGATGGGGGCGAGCACCGCGCCGATGGCGCAGGCGCTGGCCAGGGCCCATAGGACGAGGAGCTGGAACGGGGTGAAAACCGTCCGCGCGCTCATCACCGGATCGCGGTCGTCGAGGTCATAAACGGCGCGATGGGTCCAGCTTTTCGAAAAGGCGTGCTGCACCGCCTGCCGCAGCGCGCGTCGGGATGTGATGACGACTTCGACTTCGCTGCCCCACCGGCGGCGGATATGCAGCATGGCCTGCGGGCCGGGTTGCGCGGTTGCGACGGTCAGCCGCTTGCCTTTCGCGGTGTCACGGACCCGCCACGGCACCGTCAGCTCGCGCATATATTCCTCCGCCTCGCTTTCATTAAGCAGCGCGAGGTCGGGCGGATTTTCGATCAGGTCGACATGGTCGAGCCCGAAGCGATCGGCGAGCGAGCGGTAAAGCGTGCGGCTATCGACCGAGCTGCGCGCGATGAGGACGTCGGGCAGCGGCATCTGCCAGCGCCGCGAAAGCGCCCACGCCGCGTCAAGCTCTGCAAGCGAGATGATCCCCTGATCGACGAGGTGATCGCCCGTCCACGCATCGGTGTTCGAAATGTCAGCCATCGCCGTCGTCGCCGCGATCGCGCGAGAGGTAGGTCTGGCGCAGCAACCATGCGAACAGGGCGGACACGAGCAGCCATGCCCCCAGCACCAGCCAGATGCGGTTCTCACGCATCCAGTCGGCAAGGTCGACATCGCCCTCGGTCTGGATGTCGACCAGTTTCTCGCGCTCCGAATGCATGGCGAACAGGCGGCCCGATCCGTCGTAAAGCGCGATGTCGCCATAGCCGAGGCGTGCGGCAGAGCTCATTCCGGCAAGCTTTGTGAATTCGCGTCCGGGGCGGATCCAGAGCACCGGACGACCGCCTTGCGCCAGCAGCTGGACGACAGAGGCATCGGCAAGCGTTGCCGCATCGACCATCGGCGTCCCGTCGACGGCCGTGATCCGTGTTCTCGATGAAGGGTCGAGTGGTGCGCGGGTTCCGGGTGGCGGTGAGTCCGAGAGCCAGATAACGGAGCCCTCCGGCATCGCGCCGCCGAACTGTACCGACAGGGGCGTGGTAGCAGACAGCATTCCGCCAAGGAGGCCCGCGATGGCCGCGACTTTCTCGCTGTCTGGCTGCGCCGGCAGGACTAGGGTCACTCCGCCGGCAAAGGTGGCGGGCAGGTCATGGAAATCCGCCACGGCATCGGCCTTGGCAAGAACCGCGTGGCTCGACCCCAGGAGGCGGGCTTCCTGCCGGATGGGGAGCGTGTTGCAATCGCTGCCGCGTTCCTGCCGCAGGACGCTGACATCGATGCGGTTGTCGGTCGTCGCCAGCCCCTCGGGAATGGAGACGGAAAGGTGGCTGCGCTCTCCGGGCATCGCTGGCCGGCTTGCGAGCAGGAGACCGTTCAACGCGATCGTGACAATGGCGGGGGCATCTTCCCCATCGTCAGCGAGAACGAGATCGGCCACGAGCCCGGAGAGCGCCCGACCCGAAGGGACGCGGGTGGCAGGGAGAGGGACAGTCAACCCCCCTCGGTCGGATATCAGGCGTGGAGCAAGGTCGGCATCGAGAGTGCCGAGCGAGATGGCCGCGCGGTCGTCAGTAGAGGTTTCGCCCAATGCGGCAGTAGCGGTGGGCATCGCGCCGCCGCGATAGTCGGTAGTGCGGGCGAAGAGGCGCGGAGCAGCCAGCGGGTCGCCGATCGCGAATGCAGGGCGGGGGCCGTTGATGACGGAGAGGGCGGAGTTCGAACGGTTTGCGAAAACGACCCGCGTTTCGCGCCAGTCGCCGGTGTCGTCGGACGGTCCGAAGCGAGACGGGCGGGTTGCGGACAGTAGCAAAGCGCCCGCGACCTGCGCCTCGCTGGGCAGCGCGGGCAGTTCGATGACCAGCGATCCCGGCGCATGGCCAAGCGCACGGGCGGCGCCTTTCATGGCTGAACGGGCATAGACGATCTTCGCCTCTGCCGCGCTGCCGAACCGGATCCAGTCGCCGCCGATCCGCGTGTCGACACACTGCGCCCCGATGCGAGAGCCGGAATATTCGAGAGTCGCGGCAAGGTAGCGGCCCTGCATCAGCGAGGCGGGAACCGGCACGCGCCAGACGCCGCTTTCGCTATCAGCAAAGCGCCTCGTCGCAAGCGCGCGCCCTCCAACGCGCAAGGTGACCTGCCGGTTGGCGGGAAAGGCGGTCTGCGTCTCGAACGGCAGCGTCAGCGCCGCGCTTTGCACGTCGGAGGGATCGCCGATCGGAAAGTGCAAAGTGCGCGAACCGTCCATGCCGGAAAATTCCACGCCATTGCGAAGGCCGATCTCCTCCAACGAGATCGCGCGCGTGACCGACTGGCCCAGCGCCGGTGTGGAGCACGGCAGGGCCAATGCCGCGATAACGATTGCCAAGCTGCGCTGCGCGCTCATTCTCGTCCGTCCCCTGCCTTTTCCCCGCCCATTCTAGGAGCGGGAGCGGGCAGGCGGTTAGGCAAGTCGTATCCGTATCCGATCTTATCTATGTCGAATTCCGGGCAAACCCCGGCTAAAGCGGATACGAAAACGCCCGCGGGATAGCCGCGAGCGTTTTCCGGTCAGAAGGGAACGGGATCAGCCGATGGGTGGCTGGCCGTTCGATGCCGTGACGCCGCCGTCGACCGGCAGGACCGCGCCTGTCACCATCCGGGCATCGTCGCTCGCCAGGAACGCGATGACCGCCGCGATATCTTCGGGCTGTTCCGGCGGGTCGAGCGGCATACGTTCTTCGAACTTCGCCAGCTTGTCCTTGTCTTCCATGATCCCCTCGGCAAGGTTCGTGTCGGTCAGCGAGGGCGCAACCGCGTTGACGCGGATACCCTTCTTGCCAAGGTCGAGCGCCAGCGCGCGGGTCATGTTCGAAACGCCGCCCTTCGACGTGTTGTAGGCCACCATGCCCCAGTCTCCTCCGGTGCCGGAAACCGAACTGGTGTTCACGATGCTGCCCCCGGTCTTTTCAAGATGCCGGATCGCGGCGCGGGCGCAGAAGAACATGCCGTCGACATTAGTGTCGAGCACCTTGTGCCAGTCTTCATCGCTGTGGTCTTCCGGGTCGGCCATGACGGCGACACCTGCATTGTTGCACAGCACGTCGATGCGGCCGGTTTTTTCCGCGATCATGTCGATCGCAGCCTTCACGCTTTCGGAATTGCGGACATCTACGCGGACGGGGATCGCCTTGCCCTCGAGGAATTCCCCGGCCGCCTTTTCCACCTTGTCGCTGTTGCCGAACATCGCGACCGTCGCGCCTTCGTCGATGAAGCGCTTGGCCGTGGCCTTGCCGATACCCGAGCCTGCGCCGGTGACGATGACGGTCTTGTCCTGAAAACGTTGCATTATAAATCCTGTCTTTCGAGTGTTTTGGGTGCGCCAGATGCGCTGCCTCTTTGCTCGACCGACGGTCCTGCAATCGTTTGGTTCCGCCTTCTGCGGCGGCGCGAAATCCGCGCGCGACGAGAGGTAAATGGCCGCTCAGATCTTCGCGGCGACAGCCTCTATCGCAAAGCCGTAACCGGCGATGCCTGCCCCGCAGATCACCGTGTCGGCGATTGCCGAGACATAGCTGTGGTGGCGGAATTCCTCGCGAGCGTGGACGTTGGAGATGTGGATTTCCGCAATCGGACCTTCAAACGCCGAAAGCGCATCGCGCAGCGCAACCGAGGTATGCGTGAAGGCGGCGGGGTTGATGACGATGGCCGCGGCCTCGTCTCGCGCTGTGTGGATCCAGTCGATCAGCTCATGTTCGGCATTGGACTGGAGGAAGCGCATGTCGTGGCCCAAGGCCTCGCACCGCGCGCCGCAGAGCGCCTTCACGTCGTCCAGCGTGGCGTGACCGTAAATCTCCGGCTCACGCTTGCCGAGCAGGTTGAGGTTCGGTCCGTTCAGAATCGTGATCAAGGCCATCGCGCGCCGGTGTTCCCCTATCGCGCAAAGGTGCGCCAACGCCCAAGGGATTAGGGGCAGCGGACTCTCATGGCAATATCGTAGGGATCGGTGGTCGCCGATCGGTTCGGTGAGCGGAGATCAGGCGTGGGCCTGGAGGACCTGCCGGATCGCGTCTTCTAGTTGGTCGTTGGGGCAGGGCTTGGTGCACACGATGGCTTCGGGATAGTCGCGGCGCAATTCCTGAGGATCGGCGTGGCCCGAATGGAAAACGATGGGAACGCCCATATCGCGAAGCTTGTCAGCGACGGGATAGACGTCGCCGTCGGTAAGCTGAACGTCGAGGATCGCGACATTCGGCTTGTCACCGTCGAGCGCGGCAAGTGCCTTGGCGTTGCTGGGATAGGGGCCGTCGACGGTAAACCCGTTGCAGGCAAGCTGATCTGCCATGTCGAAGGCGATGATCATCTCGTCCTCGACAAGCAGGACCACGGGCGTACTTCCCGCCGTCTCGAAACCCGCCTTTTCATAGCCCCAGTCTGCCATGCCTTTTTGCACCCTTGCGAACTGCTAGTCCGATCCTACAGTCGTTTGGTTAATAACCAGATACGATCGACATCGACCGCTTATCCATAGCGAGAACCGCGCGGGTCCGATCGGGTTCCCGCCATTATGACAAATGATAGTCTTGCATCTAATCGCCGGATGCCAGCGAGGTCAGTGCATCGACGGTCAGGATCTGCGGTAGGACTTCGCCATCCCTGCCCGGCGCGTACCAAACGTATAGCGGCACACCCGCCGCGCCCTGGCTTTCCAGATAGCGCGTGATCGTCGCATCGCGCCGCGTCCAGTCGCCGCGGATCACGACGACACCAGCCTTTTCGAAGGCCAGTTTCGTATCCTCGCGGTTGATGGCGGTCGCCTCGTTCACCTTGCAGGTCACGCACCAGTCGGCAGTGAAATAGGCGAAAACCGGCTTGCCGCTGGCCCGCGCCTCGGCGAGCGCGGCCTCGCTGTATTCGGTCGCGCCAAGCTCGTCCTCGACCGCCGGGGCATCGGTTTGCATCGACGCGGCAATCGCGGTGGCGACAAGTGCCAGCGCGAATGCGGCAAGGACCGCGCCCTTGGCATAGAGGCCGAGCTTCTGCCTGCGCCCGGTTTCGAACAACAGCATCAGGACAAGCGCGGTGGCAACGAGGCCGAGCGCAAGCAGCGCCTCTCCGCCGATGCGCCAGGTCAGCCAGACGAGCGCCAGCGCGGTGAGACCCATCGGGACAGCCATGATGCGGCGGAACGTGTTCATCCACGCACCGGGTTTGGGCAGCAGGCGCCGGATCGAGGGAACGAAGCCGATCAGCAGGAAGGGGAAGGCAAGGCCCAGTCCAAGCGCCGCGAACAGCAGCAAGGCATCGGGCACGGGGAGCAGCAGTGCCGCACCCATCGCGGCAGCCATGAACGGTCCGGTGCACGGGGTCGCGACGAAGGCGGCGAGAAGCCCTGTCAGGAAAGCGCCGCTGCCGTGGCTGGACCGGCCGATGGGCAGCATCATTTCGAACAGGCCGGCAAGGTTGGCGGTGATCGCGCAGGCAAGAATCAGCAGCAGCACGATCGTCGCCGGTTCCTGAAGCTGGAAGGCCCAGCCCACTTCCTCGCCCGCCGCGCGCAGGCCCAGCAGCACCGCGCCCAGCAGCAGGACCGCGACCATAACGCCCGCCGTATAGGCCAGCGCATCTTTGTGCGCGCCTTGTTCGTTCGCCTTGGCCAGCGAGATCGCCTTGAGGCTGAGGATCGGGAATACGCATGGCATGACGTTGAGGATCACGCCGCCCGCAAAGGCCAGCACCAGCAACCAGGCGAGACCCGGCAGCGCACCGCCCGATGCGGGAAGGCCCGCTATCGGCTCGCCCGCGGCAGGCACGTCGCCAGCCTCCAGCGTGACGGCAAGGCCGGTGCCGTCGCCAAGGCGCAGGACGGCATCGTAAGGTTCACCCGAGGCCGCGCCGTCGTCCGCGCCGGTTTCGACAATCAGCCAGTTGCCGTTGCGCGAAAAGCTCTGCGGCGCGATGTATTTGGCAAACCCGTCGGCGGCCGGAAACAGATGCGGCGAAGTCACGTCCGCGCCGGGCGCGACCGGAACCGCGATGCGCAGCGTCTCTCCGTTAAGGGCATAGCGGCCCTTTTCAGCGAGGGGCGCGGGAAGGTGCGCGCGCCATTCGTCGAACTGCGGATCGTACGGCGGTTCGCTATCCGCATCGGCGACGGTCACTTGCGCGGTGAACGTGCCTTTTTCGGGTACGCATATCTCGTCCGTGCAGGCCAGCCAGTTGGCTTCGAGACCGATCTGCATCGTCTCGCCCGCTTTCGCATCGGCCGGAACGGTCAGGGGCACGAGAATGGCGTAGGGCCCTTCGTAGACGTGATTCATCAAATTGCCGATGACGAGCGGTTCGGGGACGGGGTATTCCGCCCTACCCACCGACCAGCCTTCGGGGAGCGTCCAGATCGTATCCATGCCAAAACCGGCATCGCCCGGATTGAGCCAGTATCCGTGCCACGTGGGCTTGGGCTGCTGCGCGATGGCGAGCGTCACCGTCCCACCCGGCGCGACCGGCCCTTCGACGACAAGCCGCGTCTCGATGTTGTTGGCCAGCGCGGGAAGTGCGGCGAAAGCAGCTAGTATCGCCAGCAGCAGGGCGGCGATGGTGCGGCTGTATCGGAATGCGGGATTGAAGGCGCGGGGCATCGTGTCCGGTTCGCTTGCGGGCAGGCGGGGCTTGCATGGCAGGCGCCGCACCGCCATCTGATGGTTGAAGCGTTTAGGGGCAGCAACAGGTGCTGTCCAGAACAGCGCGATCAGGGCCGGTTCGGCAAGCAGGCGGAGATTATCGGGTGAGCGGCGAGATCGAGATGGAACGGCGCGACGTGGTGATCCTTGGCGGCGGACTGGTGGGCATGAGCCTCGCCCTCGCACTGGCGGAACTGGGCATTACCAGCCACGTCCTCGACGCCGCCGATCCCGAAGCGCAGATGGCCGCAGGTTTCGACGGCCGCGCCTCTGCCATTTCGACGGCAAGCTGGAACTTGTTCACCAACATCGGCATCGCCGACCGGCTGGAAAAGTACGGTTGTCCGATCGACGCGATCGCCGTGTCGGACCAGCTGAAGCCGGGCGAACTGCACTTCCGCCCCGAACCGGGCGAAGGGTCGCTCGGCCGCATGTTCGCCAATCGCCAGCTTCGCATCGCCCTGTTTGAAGCGGCGAAGGAACGTACCGAAATCGCATTCCATCCCAAGAGCCGGATCGTCGCACGCGAACGCGGCGAATTCGGTGTCGCCGCCATCCGCGAGGACGGTGCCCGTTTCGAGGGCAGCCTTTTGGTCGCTGCCGAGGGACGCCGTTCGCCAACGCGTGAAGAGGCTGGACTGACGGTCGCCAAGTGGGACTATCGCCACCGCGCGCTGATCTGCGGGCTGACCCATGAAAAGCCGCACGGCAACGTCGCTTGGGAAATCTTCTATCCGGCAGGGCCCTTCGCACTGCTGCCGATGCTTGACGACGATCAGGGGCGCCACCGCACCGCGCTGGTCTGGACCGTGGCCGAGAAGGAAGCCGATGCCTGGCTGAAGCTGGGCGAGCGGGCTTTTGTGGCCGAAGCGCAAAAGCGCATGGGCGGCGTGCTGGGCGAAATCGCTCTCGACGGTCAGCGCACGTCTTTCCCGCTGGGCTTCCATCACGCGCCGACGATCATCGCGGAGCGGCTGGCGCTGGTCGGCGATGCGGCGCACGGCATTCACCCGATCGCGGGGCAGGGACTGAACCTTGGCCTGCGCGATGCGGCGGCACTGGCCGAAGTGCTGGGCGATGGCATGCGGCTGGGGTTGGAGCCGGGGGATGCGCAGCTTTTGAAGCGGTATCAGGACTGGCGCGCGCTCGACGATTTCAGCGTGGCACTGGCGACTGACGGGTTGACCTGGATCTTCGGGGTCCCCGGAAAGACGGCAAGCCTGGTGCGCCGCGCAGGGATGAGCGCGATCGAGAAGTTCGCCCCCTTGAAGACCTTCTTCATGGACGAAGCGCGCGGCGTATCCGGCGCGCTTCCCGCCCTGCTTCAGGACTGATTATTCGGCAGCAGCCGTCTGTTCGGGTGACGGCGTCGGCGTCGGCGCGGCAGGGCTGCGCTGGCGCACGGGTTGTCCTTCACCGTCGATGAGCTGGCGTGGTTCGAGCAGGGCCGCGGTCTCGATCAGGTCGAGCGCATCGTGCATCGCGGTATAGCGGCGGGCCTCGGCCAGCCACGGTTCGACACGTTCGCGGTTGGGCAGGCGTTCTACCAGCGCGGCGGCGGCTTCGACGCGGCCATCGTCCAGCAGGGTGCGGGCCCGGTCGACGCGCAGTTCCGGTTGTGGCGAAGGCGCGCTCGACTTGCGTAGCACGAACAGGCGCGAGGCTTCCGCTTTCACGCGTTCCCAGCCGGTGGCATTGTCCGGCTCGTTCACCGCCTCGTTGGCGATTTCCTCAAGCTCCAGCCGCAGGGCGTCGAGCGTGACCGGATTGCGCGACCCGTTGATGATCGTGCGCACCGCGTTCGGCTGGGCATTGCCGAAACGAAGCTGCAGCTGATTCTCGAGATAGCCGAGCGGCGCGCCGCGTTCGATCAGGCGGCGGGCGGCAAAAGCGACCAGCAGCCCTTCGGCGCGGGCGGCGTGGCCCGATGCGGCCTCGGCCTGCAGGTCCAGCCGGTTCAAGCGGCGTTCGAGATCTTCGAGGCGCATGCCCATCGTCGTCTCGTTCGCGGTTGTCGGGATGCTGGTGGGGACGGCAGCGGCCAGTTCGGCATCGCCGGGAAGCGCGGCGGCGGTCTGCGCGGTTTCGGTGGGTGCCTCTTCAGAAGAAGTCAAACCGTAGCTCCACGCCAGATATAAGGCGAGCGCGCAGCCGACGCTGAACGCGATCAGGACGGCAGTCGCCATCGCGCGCATGCGGTTGGTGCTGCCGGAACGATCCGAAATCGAGGTCGCGTTGGGGGTTGTCGCTTCCATTACATCTCTGGTTAGTTTTTCAGCTTCAGGCTTGGCACATTTGCCTGGCCAAGGCCAGCAGTGCCCCGTCGTCGGTAAGCGGAGCGGTGGATAGACACATCCACCCTGAACCCGCGCTGTCCGCGATCCGCGGCGCAAGACATGCAAGCGCGATATTGCCGCGCGCGATGCCCAGCCGGTCGACTTCGGCCGCGAAATGGGCGGCGGCCTCGCCCGAATGAAGCAGGACCACGCAGGGTTCGCACAGCATGCAGGCCAGTTCGGGCGGGATCTGGTAGGCCGCGACGCGATAGGCGGTGCGGGTATCGGCGCTCATCCCCGCTGGCAGGGAGAGCGGGACGTGCGCTTCACCGCTCACGCGCAGCAGGCGGCGGTGACCTGCGGCTTCGGCCATCGGGACAAGTGACTGCAAGCCGCCCGTGCCGCTGCCCGCGACCGTAAAACCCGCTTTGCGCGCACCCTTGGCAGTGGCTTCGCCTACGCACCATGCGGGGAGTGTGGTCAGGCCGGACAGGCAATCACCGCCGTGGCGCAGGACATTGGCGCTACCGATCAGGATCGCGTCAAACGCGCCTGCATCGGGGCAGGCCCATGCCACTGGCTCCACCGCGAAAAGCGGGTGGCTTGCGACTTCGATGCCCATTTCCCTCGCCAGCGCCACTGTCCGGGCATCGCCGGGCGCGGGACGGATGGTGATGATGGGTTTCAAGCCGGAGGGCCTGCGAAGTGGACGGCAACCGCCTCGGGCGCATCGGCCAGAAGCCGGCGGGCCAGGACGCTGGCCCCGTCGGAGTTGGCGGAAAAGGTGGCTTCGCCTTCCACCTTCACCAATCCGTCGGGGCTGTAGAGCCGTGCGGTCATGGTCAGTTCGCTGTCGCCCCGCGTCCACACCGCGATGGGGCTATGGCAATTGCCGCCCAGTGCCAGCAGCAGTTCGCGTTCGGCCATGATCTGCGCGCGCGTCGGCGCATGGTCGATGGCGGACAGCGCCTGCTTAACGAAAGCGTCGTCGGCGCGGCATTCGATGCCGATCGCGCCTTGCGCCGGCGCGGGCAACCACTCGGCCGCTTCGAGCGGGTGGCCGACACCCGTTTCGCCAAGGCGTTCGAGACCGGCGGCGGCAAGCAGCGTCACATCCGCCTCGCCCGCCTGCAATTTGGCAAGACGCGTCGCGACATTGCCGCGGAAGCCCACGACGGTAAGATCGGGGCGCAAGCTCAACATCTGGGCTGCACGGCGCGGCGCGCTTGTGCCGACACGCGCGCCCGGCGGGATCGCGGCAACCGAACTTGCGCCCACAAGCACGTCGCGCACGTCGGCGCGGGGCAGCAGGGCGGCAATCGCGATCTGTTCGGGGCGGATCGTCTCCACGTCCTTCATCGAGTGGACGGAGAAGTCGATCTTCCCCTCGATCAGCCAGCCGTCGAGTTCCTTGGTCCACAGCGCCTTGCCGCCGATTTCGGCAAGCGGGCGGTCCTGCACCTTGTCGCCGCTGGCCAGCACGGGGACGATCTCAACAGCGTCCTCGCGCCACTCGTGCGCCTTGCACAGGCGGTCGCGGGCCTCGTGGGCCTGTGCCATGGCGAGCGGGGAACGGCGCGTGCCGAGGCGAAGCGGGCGTTCAGGGGCGGGCAGCGGGTTTTGCGTGACGTCGGGCATCGCGGGTTGTGCTAGCGGCGCAAAGCGTTCAGGGAAACCCGCCATGAGTGCCACAAATCCGAAGGTTTCACAGTTTTCGCGCCCGTTGGTGCTCGGTATCGAGTCCAGCTGCGACGAAAGCGCGGCTGCGGTCGTGGCTGCGGACGGGACGATCGTCGCGCAGGCCATCGCCTCTCAGGACGAAGCGCATCGCCCGTTCGGCGGCGTAGTGCCCGAAATTGCGGCCCGCGCGCATGTCGAAGTGCTGGGCCCGATGGTGGAACAGGTTCTGGCCGAGGCGGGCATGGAACTGGCCGATCTCGATGCGATTGCCGCGACGGCAGGGCCGGGGCTGATCGGCGGGGTCATGGTCGGTCTCGTCACCGGCAAGGCGCTGGCCATGGCGGGCGACAGGCCGCTGATTGCGATTAACCACCTTGAAGGCCATGCGCTGAGCCCGCGTCTTGCTGACCGCGAGTTGGCCTTTCCCTATTTGTTGCTCCTGGCAAGCGGGGGGCATTGCCAGATTCTGGAAGTGCGCGGCGTCGGCGAATACCGGCGGCTGGCGACGACGATCGACGACGCGCTGGGCGAGGCGTTCGACAAAACCGCGAAGATCCTGGGTCTCGGCTATCCGGGCGGCCCGGCGGTCGAGCGGCTGGCAGCAGAAGGCGACCCGAAAGCCGTGCCGCTGCCGCGTCCGCTCAAAGGCTCTGCCGAACCGCATCTCTCCTTCGCGGGACTGAAAAGCGCGGTCCTGCGCGCTTTCGAAAGCGGGCAGTACGAAAAGGCCGACATCGCTGCCAGTTTCCAGCAGGCCGCGCTAGACTGCGTGATCGACCGCACGACACGCGCCTTGGCCGATGCGGGCGAGGTCGGCGCGCTGGTCGTTGCTGGCGGTGTCGCGGCGAACAAGTCGCTTCGCACAGCGCTGGAGGCACTTGCTGAGGAAAACGGTCTCGGCTTCGTTGCACCGCCGATGAAGCTTTGTACCGATAATGCCGCAATGATCGCATGGGCAGGGCAGGAACGGCTGGCCGCGGGGCTGGTGGCCGAAGGTGGCGATCCGCTGGACGTCGCGGCGCGGCCGCGCTGGCCGCTCGACCCAGATGCCGAACCCGCACGCGGAGCAGGAGTGAAAGCATGAGCAAGATATCGACCGTCGGCGTGATCGGCGCTGGCGCATGGGGCACCGCCCTTGCGCAGATGCTGGCCAGCGACGGACGCGATGTCCTGATCTGGGCGTTCGAGGAGGACGTCGTCACCGGCATCAACGACGAACACCGCAACGCGACTTACCTGCCCAGCGCGCATCTGTCGGAAAAGATCCGCGCGAGCAGCGATCTTGCCGATTTCGCCAATCTCGACGTGCTGCTGGCCGTGACGCCTGCCCAGCATCTTGACCGCGTCATGTCTGGGCTTCCGCAGTTTTCGGGCGATCTGGTGCTGTGCTGCAAGGGGATCGAGAAGGGCACGAACCGCCTGATGGCCGAAGTCGCGCGCGACGCTTGCCCGAACGCCACGCTTGCCGTGCTGTCGGGTCCGACGTTCGCGCACGAAGTCGCCGCAGGTCTGCCGACCGCCGTGACGCTCGCCTGCGAGGGCGGCGAGGAGCAGTGGGAGCGTCTTTCCGAAGCCGTCGCCCGCACCGAGTTCCGCCCCTATTATTCCGACGACATCGTCGGGGCCGAGATCGGCGGATCGGTGAAGAACGTTCTCGCCATCGCCTGCGGCGTGGTAGACGGGATGGAGCTTGGCCAGAACGCCCGCGCCTCGCTGATTGCGCGCGGATTTGCGGAAATGCTCCGCTTCGGCCTTGCCCGCGGCGCGCAGGCCGAAACGCTTTCGGGCCTTTGCGGGCTGGGCGATCTGGTGCTGACCTGTTCCTCGACTTCCAGCCGCAACTTCTCGCTCGGCACCGCGCTGGGGCAGGGTGAGGATCCTGTCGGCCTGATGGCCAATCGCCGCACCGTGGCCGAAGGCGCGCATACCGCGCCCGTGCTTCAGGGCATTGCACACGACATGGGCATCGAAATGCCGATCACCGGCGCGGTATGCGCGCTGCTGGAAGGCAAGGTCACCGCCTCGCAAATGGTCGATGCGCTGCTGGCCCGCCCGCTGAAGCAGGAAGTACCTGAAGAGATTTCGGAGCAGCCCCGGTGACAAACCCCGCGCCGCCCGCATCGGGTGGCCAGCCCGCGCCGGATGGCTCCGGACAGCCGGGTCAGGATCTTGCCGCTCTTGCCAAGGGTGGCAGGACCAATTTTCTCGGCTTCCTGCTGCGTCTTGCCGCGCGTCTGCCGTTCCTGTTCATCGCGGGCCGCCTTTACGGCGCGGACCAGCTGGGGCGCTTTGCCTCGGCCCTGATCGTCATCGAGATCGCGGGCCAGATCGCGACGCTGGGCCTCAAGCGCGGGCTTGCCAAGGAGCTGCATAACGAGAAGCGGGACGAGACCCACGTCATCACCGACGGACTGCTGCTCTCGCTGATCACCAGTTCGCTGTTTGCCGCGATCCTGTTCGTGTTTCCCGCCCCGATGTTCCCCAACGGGATGAACAGCGGGTGGGACCTCTATCTACCCATCGCGATCGTCATGCTGGCGCTGACCGAAGTGATGCTGGCTGCGCTCGCCTACCGATACAACATCGCGGCCACCGTGCGCAGCCGTTCCATCGTGGAGCCGTGGTCGCTCTCAATCATGGCGGGCGTGTTCTATTTCATCCCCGCGACGCAGGAAGGCGGGCTGGCGCTGTCGTACCTGTTCTCGGTCATCGCGGCGGCGCTGACCGCGCTGATCCCGCTACTGCGCAGTTACGGCTGGCCGCACGGATGGAAGCCGCACCTGATCCACCTTGCCGCCATTGCTCGCGACAATTTCCCGCTCGCGCTGGCCGACGCGATCGAGTGGGGGACACGCCGCCTCGACATTGCGATCCTGGGTATTTTCGTCAGTCCGGCGACAGTCGGCATTTATTACGTCGCGGTGCAGGTGGCGAGCCTGCCGCAAAAGCTGAAGACCAGTTTCGAGCCGATCCTTGGCCCCGTCATCGTGCGCAAACTGAAGGAAAAGGACTATGCCGCGATCGCCCGGCAGGTCTGCCAGGCAGGTTTCTGGATCATCGCCGCGCAGACCGGCATCGGGCTGGCGCTGGGCATTCCGGGCGAAGGCGTGCTCGGCCTTGTCGGGCCGCAGTTCATTTACGGCAACGGCGCGCTGGCGTTCCTCTTGCTGGCGGAAGTGGTCGCGTCGACCGCGGTCGTTTCGGAAGCGGCGCTGATCTATCTGGCTCGGCTGAAGAACCTCGCGATCTCGTTCGCGACGATCACGCTGCAGGGGCTGCTGACGGTCGGCGTGATCTTCGCGATCAAGGAACTGGGGTTCAGCGAACTGTTCCAGGCAGCGGGCGCTGCAATTTCGCTGTGTCTCGCGCTCGCTTTTGCCAGCTTTACCAAGTCGCGCGTGCTCGCGGGCATTCTGGGAGAGCGGATCAACAACTTCCGCTGGCCGCTTGTCTGGGCGATTGCGCCGGCCGTCGTCGTCGGTTTCGCCTTCACTTACCTGCCCGAATGGATGGAGCTTGCCATCGGCATTCCGGCCATCCTCGCGACTTATGGCTACGTCATCTGGAAGCGCGGCTTTGGCGAGGAAGATCGTGTGCTTTTCCGGCAGGCGGGCAAGAAGGACACAGCCGCCCTTCCGCCAGAGGGTTAGCTTCGCTATCGACTTTGCGCATGAAGGCAATTCTCTCGCTTACCCCGTGGCTCAAGGTGCTGATTGGCGCAGCCTGCGTTGTCGTGATCGCGCTGATCGCCTCGGACATGACGAGCGAGAACACGATCGCACGGCTGGAGAACGAGGCGAAAGCCGCGATCGAGCGGCAGGGCGGCACCGGCATCGTTGCCGATTTCCGCACCGATCAGGGCTGGCCGACAAGGCACCCGGAATTGAGCGGGGGCGAGACGCTGGACGATGACACCCGCCGGCGCGTTGCCCGCGCCGTTGCCGCGGTTCGGGGTGTCGGCGGAGTCCACTGGGCCAAGGGCTCGCGCCCACCGGTCGAAACCGTGGAAACAGTCGAACCCGGCCCTTATCATTGCCAGCGCGATGTCGAAGCACTGCTTGCCGTGCGCGTCATCCGTTTCGCGCAGAGCAGCGCGAAGATCGAGGACGATAGCGATCTGCTGCTGGACGAAGTGGCAGAGGCCCTCAAGCCGTGCCGCGGATCGATCATCGCGGTTGCCGGCCATTCCGATTCCGTGGGCGATGCACAAGTGAACTTGCGCCTCAGCCGCGAACGCGCCGATGCCGTGCGCGATGCGCTGGTGGAACGCGGGCTACCGCGCGCATCGCTGCGCGCCGAAGGTTACGGCTCGGCCCGGCCGGTCGAAGGCCTGGACCCGACCGATCCGGCCAACCGCCGTATCGAGTTCTCGGTCATCTCGATCGCGCCGCAAGTGCCGACGCCGGTCGATACGCCGGACGCAGGGTAGGGAGACGGACATGCCGCTCTGGATCGAATTGCTCGTCGCGTTGCTGATCGTCTATGGCGCGGTCCTGTCGCTGGCGTTGCTTTGGTTTTCGCGCAGGGTGAGGTTCCGCAACCTCGTCAATCTGCGCGCCGCTCGCCGGGCGGAAAGACTAGAAGAGGAAAGCTGAAATGGTGGAACTGATCCAGGCGAACTGGGTGGCCTTCGCGATCGTCGCGGTCCTGGCCGTTATCATCGCGCTGTGGCTGCTGGCCCGCCCGAAGAAGGAACGCGTGCGCAGCCACCGTCCCGACGTGCTGGACGAAGGGGTTGGCCCGGCCAAGCGCAATCAGGCGCTGATCGATTCGGCGCCTGCGGCTTCTGGCGTCACTCACGAACACGAACCGCCCGCGACGCCCGAAGGCATGGGCGGGGTCGGCATCGCGGTTGCGGCTGCCGCGCTCGAGCATGACGAGGAAATGCAAAAGGCTGCGGTGGCCGAGGAAGACCACATGCCCGGAAATGCGCGCGATGCGCAGGCCGTGGCCGCCGCGGTGAAGATCGATGCCGCCGATCACCCCGGCGAAGGGCTGGACGATCTCTCGCGCATCAAGGGGCTTGGGCCGAAGCTGGTCGCCATGCTGGGCGACATGGGCATTTCGCGTTTCGACCAGATCGCGGCGTGGAGCGATGACGACGTACAGAAAATCGACGAGCGGCTGGGCCGCTTCAAGGGCCGTATCACGCGCGACGACTGGCGCACGCAGGCAAAGTTCCTCGCCGAGGGTGATGCCGCTGGGTACGAGGAAAGGTTCGGAAAGCTTTAACGCGCGTCAGGCGGTCTCGTCGGTATCGACTGCCGCGCCCTTGATCGTCGCGTCGGCCTCCGGCTTGCAGCCGGTAATGACCGACGAGGCGATCGAGCTTGCCGGCGAGATCACTTTGCCGCCGCCCGCGACGGTCGCGTAGAACGGGCCGCCGGTCACCGCGATCCACAGCGGATCGTCGCTGCGCAGGCTGCCGTGCCATGCCGCGCCGTCGTTCTCGACCTTGAGCCGCAGGATCCCGCGATAGCCGACGAAGGCGAATAGCGCCTTGGCCCCGTCGTCGGACGCGACGTTGCGCGTCACGTCGACCATACCGTCATTGCAGGCCATCTCGATCAGCGGCTTCCGATCCGGCTCGCCATAGATCGCGCCCGACTTCGTTTCGCGCCAGGTGGCGTCGGGCGGGTCGATCTTTCCGGGCATGGCCTCGGTGATCTTGCGTTCGACATCCAGCTCCGCCTGGTCGTGGTGCGGCAGGGAGAACTTGGTCACCGGCTCGTTCGGCGCGCCCTCCGGTTCGGAGTTCGAGGAACAGGCACTGGCGGCAAGGACAATGGCCGCCATCGCGGCGGTTCGGGGAAGCGACCGGATCATGGGGCGATGCGCTAACACCGCCCCGCGCGCGGGGGTAGCCCTATCGCGCCTTTATGAACGCCCGTACGTCGCGCGAAAGCTTCGTCCTGTCTTCGTCGCGCAGATACATCATGTGACCCGCGTCGTAGTACTTCCACGTCATGCGGTCCTGCGGGAATCCGGGGCGGTTCATGGAATATTCCGCCGCGAAGAAGGGCGTTGCGAAATCGTACCAGCCCTGACCGACGAATACGCGCATCTGCGAATTCTCGCGCATTGCCCGCGCCAGCTTGGGCGCGACGTTGAGGTAGGGCGCGACGCTGCCTTCACCTTCGGGCCGCCAGTCCCATTCGGTCACTCCGCCCAGCGGCACGTAGTCGCGCTCGGTGTCAAAGCCGAGCGACCGGCGCAGCCAGTCGTTCGCGGCGGCCGTATAGGCCCCGTCGATGCCGAAGCCCGAGGGATCGTTGTCGGGCGTTTCTCCCGCGTCGTCGAAATCGTCGCCGAGATAGCGGGAATCGAACCGCCCCACGACTTGCCCGCGGTCGCGCAGCAGTTCCTTGTAGAACCGGCCCGGCGTCACGCGCAGGTTCGCCCGTTCTATGTACTCTTCCGAAAGTCCCGTCAGGCGCGACATTTCCGCGCGGATCTTCGCGCGTTCGTCGGCGGGCAGGTCTTGGCCCTTGAGCAGAGCCGTCATGTAGGGGCCAAGCGCCCACTGCCGCGCCTCCTCGGCAACCTCGGCGGGCGACCCGCCGGTGCGCTTGCCGTGATAGGCCGCGGTCACGGCCATCGAGGGGATGTACATCGGGTAGGTCAGTTCGTTCCCGTCCTCACCGCCGCCCCAGACGGTAGGGAAGTCGAGGATCGACGAGATCAGGATCACCCCGTTCAGTGCAACGTCGTTCCAGCCGCTTTCCAGTTCCGACGCGACAAGGGCCGAGCGGGTCGTACCGTAGCTTTCGCCGCCCAGATACTTGGGGCTGTTCCAGCGGCCATTCTCGGTCAGCCACTTGCGAATGACCTCGGCGATCGACTTCGCATCCTGCTGCAGGCCCCAGTATTCCTTGCCCTCGGTCTCGCCGATGGTGTGCGAGAAACCGGTGCCGACGGGATCGATGAAGACGAGATCGGTTACGTCGAGCAGCGAATCCGGATTGTCGACGATGGGGAAGGGCGGTGCGCCGTCGTCGGTGGCATCGGATGGCGTGTCGACGCGCTTGGGTCCGAAAGCGCCCATCTGCAGCCAGAGCGAGGCCGAACCCGGCCCGCCGTTGAAAAGGAAGGTCACGGGGCGATTGCGGTCATTGCCTTTGGCGACATAGCTGGTGGTGACGATCGCGGCCTTGGGTGTGCCGTCTTCGGCCTTGAGGACGGTTTCGGCAACGCGCGCGGTATAGTCGATCCGCTGGCCGCCGAACGTACCGCTAAGCTGCCTTTCCGAAGAAAGCGGCGTATAGTCGGTCACAGGCTTTGCGGCCTTCTCATCATCCTTGTCGGCGGCGGATACGGCGGCGGGAGCGGCAAGGATGCCAAGGGCCAAAGCCAGTGCGGGCGCGGTGCAAACCGGTTTCAGATGAAATCGCATCGGCGCGATATGCCAAGCCGTTACATTCGCGGCAACCGGCTTAACGCTTCCACTTCTTCTGGACTTTGCCATAGCGCGTCTTGCGCGTGCCCGGCTTGCCTTCGTTCGAGCGGCCCACGATCGGAGCCTTCTTCTCGCCATCGGGCAGGCCCAGTTCCTCGTTCTCCAGCCGGCGGATCTCGTCGCGCAGGCGTCCCGCTTCCTCGAACTCGAGATCGGCGGCCGCGGCGCGCATCCGCGCTTCAAGGTCCTCGATATAGGCGCGCAGGTTGTGCCCGACGAGATTGTTGCGCTCGTCATCGCCGGTATCGACCGTGACCCCGTCCTTGCTGGCGGTGTCGGCCACGATGTCGTGGATGTTGCGCTTGATCGTCTGCGGCGTGATGCCGTGTTCGAGGTTGTATTCCTCCTGCTTGGCGCGGCGGCGGTCGGTTTCGGCGATCGCGCGCTCCATCGAACCGGTCATGCGGTCGGCATAGAGGATCACCCGCCCGTCGACGTTACGTGCGGCACGGCCGATGGTCTGGATCAAGGATGTTTCGCTGCGCAGGAAGCCTTCCTTGTCGGCATCGAGAATGCAGACGAGGCCACATTCGGGAATGTCGAGCCCTTCGCGTAGCAGGTTGATGCCGACCAGCACGTCATATACGCCAAGCCGGAGATCACGGATCAACTCGATACGTTCCAGCGTCTCTACGTCGCTGTGCATGTAGCGCACGCGCACGCCTGCCTCGTGCATGAATTCGGTCAGGTCTTCAGCCATGCGCTTGGTCAGCGTTGTGACGAGCGTGCGGTAGCCCTTGGCCGCGGTCGCCTTGCATTCGTTGATGCAGTCCTGGACCTGGTCCTCGACCGGTTTGATCTCGACCGGCGGGTCGATGAGGCCGGTGGGCCGGATGACCTGTTCGGCGAAGACGCCGCCGGTCTGCTCCATCTCCCAACCGCCGGGCGTTGCGGATACGGCGATGGTCTGCGGGCGCATCGCGTCCCATTCGTTGAACCGCAGCGGGCGGTTGTCGATGCAGCTGGGCAGGCGGAATCCGTATTCGGCCAGCGTCAGCTTGCGCCGGTGGTCGCCCCGCGCCATCGCACCGATCTGCGGCACGGTCTGGTGGCTTTCATCGACGAACAGCAGGGCATTGTCGGGCAAGTATTCGAACAGGGTCGGCGGCGGCTCGCCCGGAAGACGGCCGGTCAGGAAGCGGGAATAGTTTTCGATCCCGGCGCAGCTGCCCGTGGCGGCGATCATCTCGAGGTCGAAATTGGTGCGCTGCTCAAGGCGCTGGTGTTCCAGCAGCTTGCCCTCCGCCTCCAGCTCCTTCAGCCGCTCCGACAATTCGAACCGTATGGCCTCGCTCGCCTGCTTCATCGTCGGGCCGGGGGTCACGTAGTGCGAGTTCGCGTAGATGCGGACCTTGTCCAGCGAGGCACCCTTCTTGCCCGTCAGGGGGTCGAACTCGCTGATCTCCTCGATCTCGTCTCCGAAGAACGAGATGCGCCAGGCCATGTCTTCATAGTGCGAAGGGAAAATTTCCAGACTGTCACCGCGCACGCGGAAATTTCCGCGGGCGAAGGCGGCGTCGTTGCGTTTGTATTGAAGGGCGACCAGCTTCCTGATGATCTCGCGTTGGTCGGCGGTCTCATCCTTCTTGATGTCGAAGATCATGGCCGAATACGTCTCGACCGAGCCGATGCCGTAGAGGCACGAGACAGAGGCGACGATGATGACGTCGTCGCGTTCGAGCAGGGCGCGCGTGGCGGAGTGGCGCATCCGGTCGATCGCCTCGTTTACCGAGCTTTCTTTCTCGATATAGGTGTCGGACCGGGGGACGTAGGCCTCAGGCTGGTAATAATCGTAGTAGGATACGAAATATTCGACGGCGTTGTTCGGAAAGAAGCTCTTGAATTCGCCATAGAGCTGCGCGGCAAGAATCTTGTTCGGCGCAAGGATGAGCGCGGGGCGCTGCATCTCCTCTATCACCTTGGCCATCGTGAAGGTTTTGCCCGAACCCGTGACGCCCAGAAGGACTTGTGTCTTCTCGTCCTCTTTTGCGGCCTGCACCAGTTCCGCGATGGCGGTGGGCTGGTCGCCGGCGGGCTGATATTCGGAAACAAGCTGGAACCGCTTGCCCGGCATGGATTTTTCGGGGCGCTGCGGTTTGTGGGGGACGAAGCCTTCTGAAGTATCCGGCTCTTCAAGGCCGCGACGGATCACGAGTTCTGCCATGGGCGCGAATATGGGTGCGAAGCTTCGCGGATTCAATCGCGGGCTGGCGCGGCAGTCGCCGGCTTTTAACGTGTTGTCATTTACTTGCCCACACCCGCCGAATTCCTGCGGAGGGCGCTTTGACAGACGGGCTTAATAAAGTGACAATTACTGTGCGTTAAGCGTAACGCTTCCCGTTGTGGTTGACGGGGCTGGTGGGGCAGCGCATCCGTCGATTTTTCGCCGATCGTCGATGGGTGCCAAGGGGGTTTTCAGGCCATGGAGCATGGGCACCGATATACCGATTACTACAAGGTTCTGAAAGTAAACCCCGATTGCGACGCAAGAATACTTGAACTTGCGTACCACTACTTTGCCAAGATGTACCACCCGGACAATTCGGCAACCGCCGATCCGGACCGCTTTGCAGAAACGATCGAGGCGTATGGTGTCCTGCGCGACCCCGAAAAGCGCGCGGCCTACGACCGCACCTACAAGCGCGGCGCGGGTCCGGCGTACGAGTTTCCGCAAAGCGACGAGCTGGCCATTGACGAGAAGTCGGCTCTCTCCGATGCGGAGACGCACGCCAAGATCCTTTCATTCCTGTACAAGCGCCGCCGCGAACACGCGTCCGACGCGGGTGTGATCGGCTGGCTGCTGCAGGAAATGCTCGGCTGTTCGGAGGACCACTTCGAATTCCACGTCTGGTACCTGAAGAACAAGGGCTTCATCGAAGTGACCGAGCAGGGCACGATCGCGGTGACCATCGCGGGCGTCGACCACGTGATCTCGATGTCGCGTTCGCGTGAGGCGGAGACGCTGCTCCTTCAGCAGAAACCGATCGTGACGTCGGGGCCGGGTTTTTCCTGATCGGGCGCTGCGCAGCCTTCCTCCCTCTCTCCCTGGCGCGACTTTACCTGCCGACTGTTGCAATCGCGGGGGCGTGGTCTAGCGTGCACCCCGGTCAAATTCAGCATCAAAGACAGTCTCGTCTTTCGGAGAGAAACGAAATGAACATCCGCCCCGTGTCGAGGCTTGCCGTCCTGTGCCTTGCGCCGCTTGCGCTGGCCGCCTGCGGTTCGGACGAACCGGCAGAGCAGTCCGATGCAGCAGCGCAAGACGCGCTGACCGCGCCCCAAGGCATGAGCAACGATGAGATCGAGGCCGAGATGAAAAAGGCGGTCCGGCCGAAACCCGGGCAGTACACGTCGAGCGCTGAACTCGTCGAACTTGACGTTCCCGGCATTCCGGCAGCGCAGGCCAAGCAGATGAAGGACATGATGGTCGCCTCGCTGTCGCGCACCACCAGTCGGTGCCTGACGCCGGACGAGGCTGAAAAAGGCTTCGAGGAACTGGCCAAGGCGCAGCAGGAAGGCTGCACGGTAGACAGCTTCAAGGTCGACGGCGGCAAGTTCGTCGGCAAGATGAGCTGCGATAACGACGATGCCCGCGGCACGATGACGATGAGCGGGACCGGCACGGAAACGGGCTCGGAAATGGACATGGCGATGGACATGACGTCGTCGAATCTGCCGGGCGGCCGCATGGCCATGAAAATGCACGTGACCAGCAAGCGGACGGGTGACTGCCCCGGTTGATTGGAAGCGGGCTGATCGGGAAAAGCGGAAACCACTGCCAATCCGGCGCGTTGGGAGGACAGGGCGGCAATTTCGCAACTGCAGTTCAATCATTTTGCACCTGCGAAGTGTTTTGCTAAGACTGACGGGATGACCATGGCAACCACGCATGACAGCAAGGTTTCTGAACACGGCGCACAGGCCGTGATCGAAGCTCGGCTGCCCGATGGTCGGAACCCCGCTCTGGACACGGCAAAGGGGCCGAAGAAGCCGGGCCGCGGTTTCAGCCTGCTCCTCGCCGAATTCCGCCGTCGTCATTCGCTGGCCTCGCGCCCGCAGCCCGATGGCGTGTCGACGCCGCCTTCGCGCCTGCTGATCTCCGAATTCGCCTCACTGGCCTTTCCCCATCTCTATTCCGCGATCCACGGCAAGCCGAAGATCGCCGAAGTGACCAGCCCGCGCTCGGTCATGCTCTTGCCCGGCTTCGGGTCGCACCCGTGGCGTATGGCCGCTATGCGCGACGCGTTGAAGAAGGCGGGGCACTCGGTGACGGACTGGGGCCTAGGCTGGAACCTGGGAGCGAGCGAGGACCGTTTCGACCGCTTGTTGTCCCGTATCGAGCGCGTGTCGCGCGCCGAGGGCCGCAAGATAACCCTCGTGGGGTGGAGCCTTGGTGGCGTATTCGCGCGCGAAGTGGCAAAGCGGCTGCCCGATCATGTCGAAATGGTTGTGACGATGGGCTCGCCCTTCTCCGGCGACATGCACGGCAACAATGCATGGCGCATCTATCACTGGCTGGTCGGCCACCCGGTCGACGAACCGCCCGTGGGCGAGGATTTCGCGGCCAAGCCCGCTGTGCCGACTGTCGCGTTGTGGAGCGCTCAGGACGGTATCGTCCATCGCCACTGCGCCTGCGGCCGCCCGGGTGAGCGCGATCTCGCGCTCCACGTGCGCTGCACGCACATGGGTTTTGCATGGCACCCCGCCGCGATCGAGGCGGTGGCCGGCGTTCTCGCCGATCCGCCCTGCGAGCTCGACAATCCCGACATTCCCGACACTCAGCAAACGGACAAGGCATGAGCGCACATAGCCCCGACAATTTCGACGAGATGATCGACGCCGAAGGGGGGGTACGCGCTGCCTACAAAGGGTACAGGGACTGGTATGACGAGCAGGATCCGCAAGGGCTGAAGCGCAAGCACCAGGAAGCCGAGGCGTTCTTTCGCAAGACCGGCATCACCTTCAACGTCTATGGCCAGGAAGATGCCGAGGAACGGCTGATCCCGTTCGACCCGGTGCCCCGCATCGTCACCGCGCAGGAATGGCGCCGCCTGTCGCGCGGGATCGAGCAGCGGGTGAGGGCGCTCAACGCCTTCCTTCACGACCTTTATCACCGCCAGGAAATCATCAAGGCGGGCCGAGTGCCCGAATGGCTGCTGCGCGGAAATCCGGCATACCTGCCGCACATGAGCGGTTTCACCCCGCCCGGTAACGTCTATACCCACATCACCGGCATCGACCTTGTTCGCACCGGCCCCAACGACTTTCACGTGCTGGAAGACAATGCCCGCACGCCCAGCGGCGTTTCCTACATGCTGGAAAACCGCGAAACGATGATGGCGATGTTCCCCGAACTGTTCACGCGGGTAAAGGTCGCGCCGGTTTCGAACTATCCGCGCCGCCTTGCCCGCAGCCTTGCCGCTTGCGCCCCGCCGGCTTGCGAAGGCCGCCCTGTCGTCGCGGTGCTGACGCCGGGCATCTACAATTCGGCCTATTACGAACATGCCTTCCTTGCCGACCAGATGGGTGCGGAACTGGTCGAGGCATCGGACCTTCGCGTCATGGGCGGGCGGGTGCAGATGCGCACGACGCGCGGGTTCACGCCGGTCGATGTGCTCTATCGCCGAGTCGACGACGATTTCCTGGATCCGCTTACGTTCCGGGCCGATTCCATGCTGGGCGTGCCCGGCATCATGGACGTCTATCGCGCAGGCGGCATCACGATCGCCAACGCGCCGGGCACCGGCATTGCCGATGACAAGGCACTCTATTCCTTCATGCCCGAAATCGTCGAGTTCTATACGGGCGAGAAACCGTTGCTCCCCAATGTGGAGACTTATCGCTGCATGGAGGAGGACGCGCTCAAGTACGTCCTCGACAACATCGCTGATCTGGTCGTGAAGGAAGTGCATGGTTCGGGCGGCTACGGGATGCTGATCGGTCCCACGTCCTCGCGGCGAGAGATTGCCAGTTTCACCGAGAAGCTGAAGGCCAACCCGCATAATTACATCGCGCAGCCCACGCTCTCGCTTTCCACCGTTCCGATCCTGACCAAGAAGGGACTCGCCCCGCGCCATGTCGACTTGCGTCCCTTCGTGCTGATGAGCCCCAACGGTATCGAGATTACCCCCGGCGGCCTCACCCGCGTCGCGCTGAAACGCGGCAGCCTGGTGGTTAACTCCAGCCAGGGCGGCGGCACGAAAGACAGCTGGGTGCTGGAGGAGTAAGGACGATGCTCGGACGCTCAGCCAACGCCGTGTTCTGGATGTTCCGCTATCTTGAGCGGGCGGAGAATCTTGCCCGCCTGCTCGATACCGGCTTTCGCATGGCACTTACCCGCGACCACCTTACTGCCGAAGAGGAATGGCGGTCGGTCATCGAAACTGCGGGAATGCGCGATTCCTATCAGGAACAGCACGGCACCTACACCGGCATACAGGTGTGGAACCACATCTTGCGCGATCGCGAAAACTCCAACTCGATCCGCTCTCTGATCGGGGCGGTGCGCAGCAATGCGCGATCGGCTCGTAACGTTATCACCAGCGAGCTGTGGGAGGCGGTGAACGAGAGCTATCTCCAGCTCAACGACCTGCTGGCCCGCCCCGTCAACCAGTCCGGCCTTGCCGACGCGATCAACACCGTGAAGCGCGAATCGACTCTGGTGCGCGGCGCGATGGACGGGTCGATGTTGCGCAATGACATCTACAACTTCGCGCGCATCGGCAGTTTCATCGAACGTGCCGACAATACGGCCCGTATCCTCGACGTGAAATACTACGTTCTCTTGCCCTCGCTGTCGTACGTGGGGTCCAGCCTCGACAACGTGCAGTGGGAAACCATCCTGCGCTCGCTGGGGGCGGAGCGGGCCTATCGCTGGCTCAATGCAGGGCAACTCGATGCCCGCGGTATTGCCGATTTCCTGATCCTCGACGGACGTTTCCCGCGCTCGCTGTCGTTCTGCTATTCGAAGATCCGTTCGAACCTGCATAGCCTGGCGCTACAATACGGCGGGGAAGTCCGCGCGCACGAGGTCATGCGCAATGCCGATCTCAAGCTGCAGGACAGGGATATCGATTTCGTCATCGACATGGGGCTGCACGAGTTTCTGAGCGACTTCATCGCGTGCAACAACGACATCGCCCGCGCCGTCGAAACCGACTACCGCTTTACCGACTGACCGGAGCTGCCCATGCGCATCGCAATCACCCATCGCACCCGGTACGATTTCGAAGAGCCGGTCGTCCACGCGCTACAACGCCTGCGCCTCACGCCCAAGAGCACCAGCGGGCAGTCCATCATCGAATGGTCGATGAACATGGAAGGCGCACACCGCGAACTGGAGTATGAAGACCACAACTGCAACACGACCACGCTGGTCGCTGTCGAACCCGGCATCCAGCAGGTGAAAATCGAATGCCGCGGGCTGGTCGATACCAACGACAACGCCGGCGTGATCGGTCGCCATGCAGGACATTTGCCGATCTGGCATTTCGCAGGCCAGTCGAAGATGACGAAGCCGGGCTCTGCCATGAAGGCAATCGTTTCCGGCATGGCTGACAGCGACGACCGCCTGGACATGCTTCACGAACTGTCCGCCAAGGTGCTGGACAAGGTCCGCTACGAAACGGGCCGCACGACCAGCGAAACGACTGCGGAGGAAGCGGCAGAGGCGGGGCACGGCGTGTGCCAGGATCACGCGCACATCTTCATTGGCTGCGCGCGCCATCTCGGCATTCCGGCGCGGTACGTGTCGGGCTACCTGATGATGGAAGACCGCGTCATGCAAGAGGCCGGTCACGCCTGGGCCGAGGCGTTCATCAAGGATCTCGGCTGGGTCGGGTTCGACATATCGAACGGGATCAGTCCCGATGCCCGCTATGTCCGCGTCGCGACGGGCAAGGACTATTCCGAAGCGGCGCCGATCACCGGCATCAGCTTCGGCGGATCTGGCGACAGCCTGAGCGTCGAACTCGAAGTTTCGCAGCAGACAGTGGAACAATAGGCGCCACTTGCGCTAAGCGAGGCGGAATCGCGGTGGAGCGAACAGCTTCGAACCTGCGCGGACAAGCCATGAAGGGGCAAAATTCTTGACCTATTGCGTCGGCATGATGCTGGACAAGGGGCTGGTGCTGATGAGCGACACCCGCACCAATTCGGGCGTCGACAACATCTCCGTCTTTCGCAAGATGCACAGCTGGTCCGTACCGGGCGAGCGGGTGATCGCCGTGATGACTGCGGGCAACCTCGCCACGACGCAGGCGGTGATCAGCCTGCTGGAAGAACGCACCAAGGCACCCGAAGACCGCGAACCATCGATCCTTCGCGCGCCCACGATGTTCCGCGTTGCCACGATGATCGGCGATCTTTTGTCCGAAACCATCCGCAAGCGTCAGGAATCGAACGATCACATGTCGGGCGGGCCCAAGTTCACCGCATCGATCATCGTCGCCGGCCAGATCGCGGGGATGGAGCCGCGCCTGTTCCTGATCTACCCCGAAGGCAACTTCATCGAGGCGTCGATGGACACGCCTTTCTTCCAGATCGGCGAGACGAAGTACGGCCGCCCGATCATCATCCGCGCCTACAACCGCGACATGGATTTCGTGGATGCGGTGAAGCTGCTCATGGTGTCGATGGATTCGACGCTCGCGGCAAACCTGTCGGTGGGTATGCCGCTCGACCTCATGGTGATTGAACGCGACAACTTCGAGCCGTTGCATGAGAGGCGCATTCACGCCAGCGATCCGTTCTTCCAGTCGATCTCTACTGGGTGGAGCGAGGCGCTGCGCACCGCGTTCCATTCGCTGCCGTCCTATTCGCTGGACAAGACCACGACTGCGGAATGACTCTTAGGGTAAAGGGCCAGGTGTCCTAGCTCCAAAATGGGTCTATTCCTCCGAAGATCGCTGCGGATTCAACTGGTTAACGACTTCAATATATCCGTTTCGGAATCGTCCTTAATGGCACTTACGCAGTTTTCCGGGGCATTGTCGCGCCCATGGCAAAGCGCAGCATCATCCACATCGTTGACGTCGATCCGCGCAATCGGGCGCAATATGCCCGCGCCGTGTTCGAGATGGGGCATCACGCCGAAGTCTACGACGACGTCTTCGAACTGACTTCGCACATGCCGCGTAAGGGGATCGTCCTTGCCCGTGACGACCAGTCGACGGGCGGCATCGCGGGACTGATGGATGCCATGGCCGAAAAGGGCGCGTGGCTGCCGATCATTGCCATGGCCGACCGGCCCTGCATCGATCACGTCGTTTCCGCGATGCGCGCGGGCGCGTTCGATTACCTGCCGCAGCCGCTACACCCCCCGGCGCTCGAACTGGCAATCGAACGCGTCGCGCGCGAAGCGGCGACGCAGGTGGAAATCCGCAAGCGGTCGCTCGATGCACGGACGCGGATTTCGATGCTGTCGAACCGCGAACGCGAAGTGCTGGACCGGCTGGCCCAAGGCTGTTCGAACAAGGCAATCGCCCGCGACCTCGACATCAGCCCGCGCACGGTGGAAATCCACCGCGGCAACATGATGGAAAAGCTGGGTGCGCGCCACGCGGCAGAGGCGGTTCGCCTGCGCCTCGAAGCATCGATAGGCGACTGGTTGCACTGATTTCGCAGATGGTCCGGTTGGGACCTGGTGGGGGCCCGTCGCGACACTGTGTCCAAGTCGCGGCGGGCATTCCCCTGTTCTTTCAGCCCCGATCCGGTTCAGCCCAGCAGTCCTGCCGTTTCCGCGGCCAGCCACAGGCCGACTATCACGAACAGCGCCGCCGCCGCGATGCGAATCTTCGCCAGCGGCAACCGGTTGGCCAGCCTGTCGCCCAGCCACAGGACCGGCGCATTGGCCAGCATCATGCCGATCGTCGTCCCGATGGTGACCATGACCGCGTCGGAGAACCGCGCGCCCAGCGCAATCGTCGCGACCTGCGTCTTGTCGCCGATCTCGACCAGGAAGAACGCGACCAGCGTTGTCAGGAAAGCCCCGCCGCGCGACCTGGGCTTGTCGTCTTCCTCGAACTTGTCGGGGATCAGCGTCCATAGCCCCATTACGACGAAACCCGCCGCGACGAGATAGCGGAACAGATCGCCGTCAAACCATGCTGCCGCCTGCGCGCCGATCAGCGCAGCAAGGAAATGGTTGGCCAGCGTCGCCAATAGGATTCCGAACGCGATCGGCACCGGCTGGCGATATTTCGCGGCCAGCAACATGGCGAGCAGCATCGTCTTGTCGCCGATTTCGGCCAGCGCGACGACGGCGGTGGAGGTTAGGAGGGCTTCCATAAAAAATTCTCCGGGCCGGGCATTCGCAGCAGACATGGGCAACACCGCACCCCCGCCCGGCCGGACAGGGGGTTCGGTGTCACGCAGTCTCGCCGGAATTCATTCCCCACGCGCCGGAGCCTCTCGGCCCAGTATGTCGACGGCGGGCCCGCGCTATGAAGCGCGGGTGGCTACTCCCCGGATGACGTGGGGGAGGTAGCGGGGGCAGGCGCGCTATTCAAGCACGATTAACTCGGTGCGGTCGATCAAGAGACAAGTATCAGGCGCCAGGTTAAGACGGGGCGGGGGAAACGACGATGCGGCTGTTGATGATCTCGGCCTTGATGCTGGCTGCCTTTGCGACCGGTTGCGGCACGGCCGAAACACCGGCGTCATCGCAGGCCGGCACGCCGGTCGCAGTCTCGGATGACCCGATCCCAGTTACCGATGTCATGCAGGTTCTCGGCGACTGGCAGGTCCTGTCGTTCGACGGCTATGAGCCGCCTGTCTATGTCCATCCGCGACCCCATGCCTTTGCCAGCTTCGCATTTGAAGGCGGGGTGGGCCTCAGGCTTGAGTGCAACTGGTCGGGCGCGGCGGGCCAGGTTGCGGACGGTCGTTTCAATTATCCCGCAGATGCGCCTCCGCAAGGCCAGACGGCGATGAGTTGCGGTCCCGAAAAGAACAAGCGCGATAGCGCCTATTTCGGCTTTTTCCGCAAAAACCCCACGATGGAGATCAGGCCCGACGGAAGGCTTCTTATGCGGGCGGGGGATAGTGAACTCCTGCTGGCGAGAGTGGAGGAGGTCCGCATCGCGACATTGCCGACGATGGACGACATTTCAGGGCCATGGCGGGCCGAAAGCTTCATGAAGATGGATAATGGCGGAATCCGTGGCATCGGGCTGTCCGGATTGGCGGAAAGGGTCGTGATCGGCGATACCGGGCTTGCCTTGTCCGGCTGTGCCGAGGCCACCGTTACGACGCGCTACACCGAAGATGGACGGCTGGAACGGACCGGCGGCGCCGATGCTGCGGCGATCCGCAAGGCATGCGGCGATCTGACGGGAGGATTTTCAATGCCGGGCCTTTCGGGCACTGAACTGGCCGATCTCCTTGCCAGCAGTCCAACCGTTTACCGCTCGGGAAAGGATCGCATCACGCTGGCCTCGGCCGATCTGGTGCTGGACCTGACGCGAGAGCCTTGCGTCATGCTCAACCAGTCGGACGATCATTCGCGGACGTGGGAAGAACCCTGCTGACCTAGCGGCAGAAGCTTCCGTCGCCCAGTTCGACGTGGAAGTGATCCTCGTGCGCGGCGTTGTATTCGGGGCCGAGCACGGTGCCGAACCGCTTGCAGGCGCTGGCCTGCACGACACGGAGAAAACGGCGCTCCATCTCGGTCCCGCCGTCCCAATCGTCCTTCACCGTGATCCGGCGCCCGTCGGCCAGCACGAAGCCTGATACGTCGAGCGCATTGGCGTTGGAATGGGCCGACCGGCGCGAGGATCCGGCGACGTTGCGGCAGTTGTACGATCCGAACGTCTCGATCCGCACGATCCCGCTGCCCAGCATTTGGCGCGCGGCGCGATCCACGCCGTATCGCGCCCAAGCCGCCACCGTCTGCGACAGCGGGCAGGCGATGCGTTTCGCGTTCGTCACTTCGAAACGGCCATTATCGCCCGCAAGGTGGAACAGCGTGACCGCATTGGTGCTGGAACACCCGCCGCCTGTCAGCAGGTCGTCCAGCGGCACGAAATCCGCGCCCTGTTCGGCCAGTTCACGCCGGCATATCCGCGCCTCTGCCGTGGTGACGGGGCGGGCGGCGGGCGCGCTGGTCGTAGTGCGGGGCGGGGTGGGACGGTCCGATGCGCAGGCCGCCAGCATCAGGGCAAGCACCGGAACCGTCACTGCGGTGCTGCACCGCGGCAGGCGGTGGAACGGAAGGCGCCGGATTCGGTTCGACATATATGCACTCTACGGGTCCGTGCCGCCGTCGCCAAATGGCAGGCGGCACATATCCCTTCACGAAATCGTCCAACCTTTTTCGAAAGTTGCGCGATTGGACCCAAAGATCGATTGACACTGCGCGCGCCATCTTTAGAGCGGCCGGCGGGCCACGCGGTCCCAACGCCGCGCGTGCTCTCTGCAAGGAGAGTCTTAAATGACTGATACAAAACCGACGCTGCCGGAGCGTCCCTATTTCTCGTCCGGTCCCTGCGCCAAGCCCCCGGTTTGGACTCCCGAAAAGCTCGATACCGCATCGCTTGGGCGCTCGCATCGCTCCAAGATCGGCAAGGCACGTTTGCAGTACTGCATCGACCTGATGCGCGAACTGCTGGAACTGCCCGAAACGCACCGCATCGGCATCGTGCCGGGTTCGGATACCGGCGCTTTCGAAATGGCGATGTGGACGATGCTGGGCGCGCGTCCGGTGACGACGCTGGCGTGGGAAAGCTTCGGTTCGGGCTGGGTCACGGATGCCGTGAAGCAGCTCAAGGTCGATCCGACCGTGATGGAAGCGCCCTATGGCGAAATTCCCGACCTCTCGCAGGTCGACTGGGGCAGCGACGTTCTCTTCACCTGGAACGGCACGACCTCGGGCGCCCGCGTCCCGAATGCCGACTGGATCGCAGCGGACCGCGAAGGCCTGTCCTTCGCCGACGCGACCAGCGCGGTCTTCGCGCAGAGCATCGACTGGACCAAGATCGACGTCGCCACGTTCTCCTGGCAGAAGGTTCTGGGCGGTGAGGGCGCGCACGGCGTGCTCATCCTCGGTCCCCGCGCTGTCGAACGTCTTGAAAGCTACACGCCTGCGTGGCCGCTGCCGAAGGTTTTCCGTCTGACCAAGGGCGGCAAGCTGGTCGAAGGGGTCTTCAAGGGCGAGACGATCAACACTCCGTCGATGCTGGCAGTTGAGGACGCGATCCTCGCACTGGAATGGGGCAAGGAAATTGGCGGTGCCGCCGCGTTGCGCGCCCGTGCCGACGCCAACGCCGCCGCATTGAACAAGATCGTGGAAGAGCGTGAGTGGCTGGGGCACCTTGTGGCCGATCCCTCGATCCGTTCGAACACCTCGGTCTGCCTCACCGTCGCGGGTGCGGACGCGGACTTCATCAAGAAGTTCGCCAAGCTGCTCGAGGATGAAGGCGCTGCCTATGACATCGCGGGTTACCGCGATGCCCCGGCGGGTCTGCGCATCTGGTGCGGCGCGACTGTTAACACAGCGGACATCGAGGCTCTCGGCCCGTGGCTCGACTGGGCATACACCCAACTTTCGGCCTGATCCGCTGACAGGAGCGGACCTCGTGCGCGCGGGGTCCGCCCACATTTTCCAAACGCTATTCGATTGAAGGAGGCTACCATGAGCAAGCCCCGCGTTCTTATTTCCGACAAGATGGACCCCAACGCCGCCCGTATCTTCGAAGAGAACGGCTGTGACGTCGACGTCATCACCGGCGAAACCCCCGAACAGCTTATCGCCCGCATCGGCGACTATGACGGTCTTGCCATCCGCTCGTCCACGAAAGTGACGAAGGAAGTGCTCGACGCCGCGACCAACCTGAAGGTCATCGGCCGCGCCGGTATCGGCGTCGACAATGTCGATATCCCTTACGCTTCGTCCAAAGGCGTCGTCGTGATGAACACGCCGTTCGGCAACTCGATCACGACGGCCGAACACGCGATCGCGATGATGATGGCATTGGCCCGCCAGATCCCCGAAGCGAACGCGCAGACCCAGCAGGGCCTGTGGCCGAAGAACGGCTTCATGGGTGTCGAAGTGACCGGCAAGACGCTTGGGCTCATCGGTGCGGGCAACATCGGTTCGATCGTCGCCAGCCGCGCGCAGGGCCTCAAGATGAAGGTCATCGCCTTCGATCCGTTCCTGTCGGCCGAACGCGCCGTCGAAATGGGTGTCGAGAAGGTCGAGCTTGACCAGCTTCTCGCCCGTGCCGACTTCATCACGCTGCACACGCCGCTGACGGCAGAGACGAAGAACATCCTGTCTGCCGAAAACCTCGCCAAGACGAAGAAGGGCGTCCGCATCGTAAACTGCGCTCGCGGCGGCCTGATCGACGAGGCTGCGCTGCGCGAAATGCTGGACAACGGACACGTCGCCGGTGCCGCGCTGGACGTGTTCGCTGTCGAACCGGCCAAGGAAAACGTCCTGTTCGGCGCGCCGAACTTCATCTGCACCCCGCACCTCGGCGCTTCGACGACAGAGGCGCAGGTCAACGTCGCGCTGCAGGTGGCGGAACAGCTGTCCGACTACCTCGTCAATGGCGGCGTCACCAACGCGCTCAACATGCCGTCGCTGTCGGCAGAGGAAGCCCCGAAGCTCAAGCCCTACATGGCGCTGGCCGAAAAGCTGGGCAGCCTTGTCGGCCAGCTGGCGCACGGCAACCTCAAGCGCATCGGCATCGAGGTTGAAGGCCATGCTGCGACGCTCAACATCAAGCCGATCACCGGCGCGGTGCTGGCTGGCCTGATGCGCCGTTATTCGGACACCGTGAACATGGTCAACGCACCGTTCATCGCCAAGGAACGCGGCATGGAAGTTCGCGAAATCCGCAACGAGCGTGAAGGCGCCTACAGCACCCTCATCCGCATCAAGGTAGATACCGATGCGGGCGAACGCACCGTTGCCGGCACCCTGTTCGGCAAGAGCCAGCCGCGTCTCGTCGACATCTTCGGCATCGGTATCGAGGCCGACCTCGACGGCAATATGCTCTACATCGTGAACGAGGACGCGCCGGGCTTTATCGGCCGCATCGGTTCGCTTCTTGGCGAAGCGGGCATCAACATCGGCACGTTCCACCTTGGCCGCCGCGAAACCGGCGGCGAGGCGGTGCTGCTGCTCTCGGTCGACCAGGAAATCCCGCAGGAAGTCCTGAAGGCCGCGTGCGACTGCCCGGGCGTGAAGACCGTGAAGGCTCTTTCGTTCTAACCACAACCGTTCTGACCCAAATCGGGGGAGGGGTGCTTGCCTCTCCCCCCATAGCCATCTAGGCGAAGCCGCGATGTTCGAAGAGGCCGATCCCGACCTGCTGCCCGAGGGGCTGTCAGACCGCCTGCCGCCGTTGGCGGCCGAAGCTTTGCGCGTGACGCGCGCGATGAATGATGTTCTGGCAGGTCACGGTTTCGATCCGGTCCAGCCGCCGATGGTGGAATTCGAACGTTCGCTCGCCAGCCGCATGGCAGGGACGAAGCGCAACCGAATGGTCCGCTTCGTCGATCCCGCTTCGCTGCGCACGCTGGCGCTGCGTTCGGACATGACCGTGCAGGTCGGCCGGATCGCCGCCACCAGTCTCAAGGATGCGGCCCGCCCGCTGCGCCTGTCCTATGCGGGGCAGGTGCTGTTCCTGAAGGGCAACGGGCTGGAACCCGAACGCGAGCGGCTGCAGGTAGGCGCGGAAATCATCGGCAACGACACCGTCGCCGCCGCTTCCGAATCGGTTTCGCTTGCGATTGAGGCGCTGAAGGCCGCAGGCGCGCGCGATATTTCGGTCGACTTTACGCTGCCCGACCTTGTCGACACATTGGCCGCCAGCAGCCTGCCGCTACCTGAGGCAGCCGTTCCGGCCGTGCGCCGCGAGCTCGACGCGAAAGACGCAGGTTCGCTGGTCGCCGCAGGGGGCGAAGCTTACCTGCCGCTGCTCTATGCTACCGGGCCATTCGCGACCGCGATCGAAAAGCTGGCCGCTCTCGACGCGGGCGATGCCGTTGCATCGCGTATCGAAGGCCTGAAGGAAATCGCCGCCCACATCGATGGTGCGGCGCGCCTGACGCTGGATCCGACCGAGCGTCACGGTTTCGAATATCAGTCGTGGTTCGGCTTCACGATCTACGCCTCGGGCGTGCGCGGCGCGCTGGGCCGTGGCGGTACCTATCGGATCACCAGCGAGGGCGGGCACGACGAGGTCGCGACCGGCTTCTCGCTATACCCCGATCCCCTCATTGCGCGCGGGGCGGGCAGCGCGAAGATCGAACGCCTGTTCCTGCCACTGGGCCACGACCGCGACGCGGCTTTGCGCCTGCGCACTATCGGCTGGCAGACCGTGGCCGCGCTGGACGCATCGGACGATGCCAGGGCGCTGGGCTGCACCCACGTTCTCGACGGCAAGGAACCGCGCGCTCTGTGACGCGCGCTGCACCGGCGGCACAAGAAAAAAGGGGCCGAGAAAACGGCCCCTTTTTCGTGTCTGCAGGATCAGGCGTCGTTGCCGTGGACCATCGGGTCCGGGCCAAGTCTGCCTTCGGGATGATCGAGCGCGTCGATCCGCGCCATGTGATCGCGGTTCAGCACGACGCGCATGGCATCGAGGTTGTCGCTCATCCTCTCGGGCGTTTCCGTCTTCGGGATCGGCACAAGGCCGTGCTGCAGATGCCAGCGCAGGATCACCGAGGCCACCGGCACTTCCAGCTCCTCTGCGATCTGGGTCAGCACCGGATGGCGCAACAGCTGCCCGGAACCAAGCGGGCTCCACGACTGGGTGATGATGCCCTTGTCGCGGTTGTAGGCGCGCACGGTGCGCTGCTGCCACATCGGGTGGACCTGGATCTGGTTTACCGCCGGCGTCACGCCGGTTTCGGCGATCAGGCGATCGATGTGCTCGGGCATGAAGTTCGACACGCCGATCGACTTCACGCGGCCATCTTCGCGCAGTTCGATCAGAGCCTTCCACGTGTCGACGTAAAGATCCTTGCCCGGCGCGGGCCAGTGGATGAGCAGGAGATCGACTTCGTCACGACCCATGCGGGCCAGTGCCTCGCGGAATGCGGCCTTGGCTTCGGCATGGCCCTGTCGGTCGTTCCAGATCTTGGTCGTCAGGAAGATGTCGTGTCGCGAACCGACGCCTTTTCCTACGCCTTCCTCGTTGTCGTACATCGCCGCGGTGTCGATCAGGCGATAGCCGCGCTTGATGGCTTCGCCGACTTTGTCTTCGGCTTGATCATTGTCGATGCCGGAGGTGCCGAAACCGAATTGCGGCATCTCGCGACCGTCGTTGAGGATTGCAGTGGGAAAAGCTGTCTGAACTGGCTGAGGCATCAAGACTCCAATGGATCGTGGATAGGTGGCGCAGGGGCGATTGCCGCCTGAAACGCCGGGTTCGCTTTTCTAGCTGGCCCTCGATCGTTGAATTTCAACCGTTTTACCGCCTTCGAAGCCAAGATCGGCCCGATGGCGACGATCAGTGCGCCTTCCCAACCGTGGCGGCCAGCCACTCGTCAACCGGCACGGTCGCAGGGGAATCGCTGCGGCCCAGCATGGCGTTGATGAGGTTGTGCCCCTCCATTCCGCGACCGGGAAAAGCCATGACTTGCGCGTCGGTGCCCTCCGCTTTCAGGTCCTCGCCCAGCATCTCCGCCTGCCGCTTCGCATCGGCGCGCTCGACGTGGAGGAGGAGGAACCTGCGCGCGTTCTCTCCGCCCGCGTGATAGGTCGGCGAAAGCTGGTCCTGGCGCGCAGGCCGGCTGCCGAACGCGATCTGGTAGGCAAAGCCCAAGAGCGGCCCGGCATCGCGGATCTGAACCGGCACATCATAGGCTGCACCATCGAGCAGGACGACGCCCGCGATGTCGCCGGGGCGCATGTCGACATTGTCGAGCCACTGCGGATCGGTCGCCACCAGTGCAGCCAGATGCGCACCCGCGCTATGCCCCATCAGCACGATGCGGCGCTTGTCGACGCCCAAGTCTGCCGAACTGTCGCGAAGCCGCGCGATGGCGGCGGCAACGTCGCGGGCCTGGTCCTCGATGTCGACTTCGGGCAGCAGTCGGTAATTGATGCTGGCCAGTGCATAGCCGTTCTGGGTGTAGTGCCGGATTTTCGCCGCACCGGTCGAATCGGACTTGTCACCGCCCGCCCAAGCGCCGCCGTGGACGAAGACGATGAGCGGGCGGGGCCCCGAGAAATCCTTTGACGCGGGATAGAAATCCATCGCCTGCAACGGGTGCGAGCCGTATTCGATGACTTCGCCCGGCATCGTCGTCGCAGTGGCCGCAGCGGCGGGTCGCGCCGGGATCGAGGTGGCAAGCGGGGCAGCGACAAGCGCGCCGAGGGCGAGAGTGAGTGCAGCGATACGCATGGCGCACTCGATAGAAGGGCAAAGCTTTACCGCTCCCGAACGAGGCGATCATGCGCTTGCTGCTTGACTAGATGCGCCCCCTGCCTCTAACGCGCGCGGCGCATCCGGAGGCGTTCTTTTTTGCCTCCTACCGTCCATCCCTCGCGCCGAGTCCTGTCGAAGGGCGCGAAGCGGATCCACCGGGCAGGGGGAAGGACTCTATCCATGGCAAATGTGACCGTGATCGGCGCCCAGTGGGGCGACGAAGGCAAGGGCAAGATCGTCGACTGGCTGGCCAGCCGCGCCGACGCCGTCGTCCGCTTCCAGGGCGGCCACAACGCGGGCCACACGCTCGTCGTCGGCGAAAAGGTGTACAAACTCTCGCTGCTGCCTTCGGGCATCGTCACCGGCACCCTTTCGCTGATCGGCAACGGCGTCGTGCTCGACCCCTGGGCCCTGAAGGCGGAGATCGAGAAGCTGGAAGGCCAGGGCGTCGACATCAATGGCGAGAATTTCGCCATCGCCGACAACTGCCCGCTGATCCTGCCGCTGCACCGCGACCTCGACGGACTGCGCGAACAGGCCGCGGGCAAGGGCAAGATCGGTACGACCGGTCGCGGTATCGGCCCTGCCTATGAAGACAAGGTCGGTCGACGCGCCATCCGCGTCTGCGATCTCGATCATGTTGACGACCTGGCACCCCAGATCGACCGTCTCTGCGCCCATCACGACGCTCTGCGCGCAGGCTTCGGGCAGGACCCGATCGACCGCGAGCAGCTTATCGCAGACCTCAGGGAAATCGCGCCTTTCGTGCTGCAATATGCGCAACCGGTGTGGAAGCGTCTGAAGAAGGTCCGCAAGGCCGGCGCACGCATCCTGTTCGAAGGCGCGCAGGGCGTTCTGCTCGATGTCGACCACGGTACTTATCCCTTCGTCACCAGCTCGAACACGGTTTCGGGCACGGCGGCGAGCGGTTCGGGCCTTGGCCCCAATTCGACCGGCTTCGTACTGGGCATCGTGAAGGCCTACACCACCCGCGTCGGATCGGGCCCGTTCCCCACCGAGTTGGAAGACGCCGACGGCCAGCGCCTTGGCGAGCGCGGCCATGAATTCGGCACCGTCACCGGCCGCCAGCGTCGCTGCGGCTGGTTCGATGCCGTGCTGGTGCGCCAAACTTGCGCGATCTCGGGCGTCACCGGCATCGCGCTGACCAAGCTCGACGTGCTCGACGGGTTCGAGACCGTGAAGATCTGCACCGGCTACCGCCTCAACGGCAAGATTCTCGACTTCCTGCCCAGCCACGCCGGCGATCAGGCACGGGTCGAGCCCATCTACGAAGAGATGGAAGGCTGGCAGGCGACGACGGCGGGTGCGCGTTCCTATGCCGAGCTTCCCGCACAGGCGATCAAGTACATCCAGCGCGTGCAGGAACTCATCGAAACACCCGTCGCACTGGTCTCGACCAGCCCCGAGCGTGAGGACACGATCCTCGTGCGGGATCCGTTCATGGACTGAGGAAGGGAGCTTTCGATCCGGAACGGATCAGAAACATACTTGACTTGTTTTCAATTTGTTCTCACCTTGTTCCGCGTATGGAGCAGGGGAAAACAGGTCCATGGCACAAGTTGTAGAAGCGTTCCGGTTCGATGATGCGTCCCCGGCTGAGCGCCCTTCGCGTTCCGCCGCGGCCAGCATTTCCATTTTCGCCAGCCGCGATGCGCTTCGCTCGACCTTGTGCGATCACGCGTTGGAAGTGGGCCTCGTCCTGCGACAGTCAGAACCGCTTTCGCGGCTGACGGGCGGGGAAGCACTGGTGCTGGGCGATATCGTCATCATCGATGCGCCGGTGATTGATGCCGAGCTTCTCGCCACGATTGCTCGCCTCGACATGCGCGCCGCGCGCAGCGGGTGCGAGATGATCGTATCGACTTCGGCAGAGGCACTCGACAGCGTGTTCGGCTGCGTGGACCAGTCCTCGGCCCAGATCCTCGTGTCGCCTTCCGAGGCGGAGCGGGCACTGGCGCTCGGTAATGCCTTGGCGCGGATGCCGGTGGGCACCGTCAACGAATTGAGCGGGGAAGACCGCCTTGCGCTGCTCCGCCTCACCGAACAGGTTCAGATGCTGGCACGCAAGATGGACGGTTTTGTCGCACAGGGCGGTAAGCTCGCCGACGAGTTTGAGGATGAAAGTTTCAGCGTCCGTTCGCCGGTTCTGTCTTATATGGCACCACCAAGCCAAAAGAGGGCGCCAGCTGCCGGTACCAACCCGGCACTTCCTTCGCCGGTCCTCGTCCGTGAAATCATTCGCCAGCGTCAGCTTCGCGCTCAATTCTTCGAAGGCGAACTTTTTGCCGATCCTGCCTGGGATATCCTGCTCGACCTTACCGCGGCAAAGGGCGAGGGTCAGCAGGTCAGCGTGTCCAGCCTGTGCATCGCGGCCTGCGTGCCGCCGACCACGGCGCTGCGCTGGATCGGGCAGATGACCGAATCCGGATTGCTCGACCGCGTCCGCGATCCGCAGGACCGCCGCCGCGCTTTCATCGAACTGAGCGACTTGGCTGCGTCCGCCATGGCGGCCTATTTCGACCGTCTCGACAACGGCGCTGCGGTGATCTGATTAGGACGGATCGGGGGCGGGGCAGGGCATGGCGCAAAAAGCGTCATGATTGCCTTGCCTTGTCTCGCGCGTAGCGCTAGTTCGCCCCTCTGCCGTCAGGCATGCGGAGCGGTGGCCGAGTGGTCGAAGGCGCACGCCTGGAAAGTGTGTATACGGTAACCCGTATCGAGGGTTCGAATCCCTCTCGCTCCGCCACCTACCCCCAGCACTTGTCTCTAGGAACAGGGCCCCGCGCCAACCCCGCGGAACAAGCGGCTTTGCGCGGCCCAATCCGTCGTGGGGCGCGTGATCTGTGTGTCTCATCCTCGGGAACAGGCCGGCTTTGCGCAGGGCGTCTCTGCGCGAACCAGCATCGGTTCGGTTTCCCTGCATAACAGGGCAGGAACAGGGAAAATTGCGAATTCGAGGCGAAAAACAGACCACGTGAGGCGATCTGAAGGGAAGGTGCCTGGATATAGTCTGCGGTTTTCCGTGGGTTAGGGGCATCTATTGCCCGTTTTCCTGTTCTTCGACGGAACAGGGTATTTAATCGCCGTAACAGGGGCCTCTATCGGCGATATCAGGGGAGCTAATCAGCCATAACAGGGATCAATTGGCACCCGGCCAACCGAGTGATCTGCGCTGCTCGGACCAGGCAAGCGGGATGTCCGTCTTGACCAGTCTTTCCAGGTTTACGTGCGGAGGCTGGCGGCCGGCGATGATGTCGCGCTGGATGTCGGGAGCCAGAAACGCAAGCCGGAGGATCTTGCGCTCGTAGGGAGAGACGGGCGCGGACTGCAAGATCGGCATTCCCCGATCGCGCCCTAGCATGCCATGGGCACGCCGCAGCGCTGCGATCAGTTTCTCGTTCGGCGCACTGCTGGATTTGGTCCCGGACGTCATGCGGCTGCGCCCACCGCGCAATGGCAGTGCGATCGGAAGCTGGATCGTGCACCCCGATCGCTCCTGGTGAATAAGCCGCTCCTCCTCATCGAGGTGGATCGCCAGATCGGACACCTTCACGCCCGCAAGCGTGATTGCAAGCCCACCGTCGCAAAGCCGCACTTGGCGCAGCTTGTCGTTTGGCTTGTCTTCACACGGCAGCCAGCGATGCAGAAGGCCGGCGATGATAGCTTCGATGGCAGGTGCAGGAAGCCGCAGAACCTTGCCATCGCGGTTGCTGGCCGCACCCTTCTGCAGCGAAGCGGAGACATAGTAGCGGTAAGAGCGTCCCGACTTCCCACGTGAGAAAGTCGGGCTCATCGCATCGCCGCCGGCATCGAAGAGCTTGCCGACAAGCGGCGCCCTCACCATGCGATGCTGCGCCGCCTTGTGGAACCGCCGCGCATTGGCATCGAGCTTGGCCTGAACCTGCTCGAAGAGATCGGCACCAACAATGGCGGCGTGCTCGCCTTCATGGATCTTGGTCTTGTGCACGATCTGGCCGAGGTAGATGCGGTTGCGCAGGAGATGAAAGAGCGGGCCACGGGTAAAGCTGTTGCCGCCCACCGTCTTGCCGGAGATCGTCACGCGCTGCTTGGAGCGGATGCCGGCTGCATCCAGATCGCGCTGCAGCGCGTGGACCGATCCCAGTTCGAGATAGCGCCGAAAGATATGGCGGACCGTTCCGGCCTCCGCCTCGTTGACGACGAGCTTACGTGTTCCGGCCACCGGGAGGTCATAGCCCAAGGGCAGATTGCCACCCATCCAGAAGCCCTTTGCCTTGGACGCTGCGATCTTGTCACGGATGCGCTCGCCGGTGACCTCGCGCTCGAACTGGGCGAACGAGAGAAGCACGTTCAGCATCAGGCGACCCATCGAGTTTGTGGTGTTGAAGGACTGGGTGACCGAGACGAAGCTACAATCGGCCTTCTCGAATATCTCGACGATACGCGAGAAGTCGGTGAGCGAGCGGGTCAACCGGTCGATCTTGTAAACGACGACGATGTCGATCTGGCCGGCCTCGATATCGGACAGCAGCTGCTGCAGCCCGGGCCGATCCATTGTCCCGCCAGAATAACCGCCGTCGTCGTAATGGGCAGGCAGGACGGTCCAGCCTTCGCTGGCCTGGCTCTTCACATAGGCCTCGCTCGCTTCGCGCTGGGCATCGAGACTGTTGAAGGACTGGTCGAGCCCTTCCTCCGAACTTTTGCGGGTGTAGATCGCGCAGCGCAGGATTTTTGGCTTAGCGCTCATGGTTCCTGCCTCAGCCCGAAGAACCGCGGACCGTTCCAGCGGCTCCCGGCGATCGCGGTTGCGGCAGCTGACAGGCTGGGGAAGAGCTGGCCTTCCCAACTGAAACCGTCCTCTTCGACCACTACCGTAACCTTTCGGCCCTTCCAGTTGCGGGTCAGTGTCGCACCGATGCCAAGATGCCGGCCTTCGGCCTGAACAGGGCCAGAGCGCGACAGTGCTTGCCGGGTCTCCTTGTCGAGCCCGCCGAATGTCTCGGCCTGGACGCGCCAGGCAAGCAGCATGCGCAGGCTCGGTTCGGACCGGAGTGCAGGAGGCGCGCCGTAGCGCTGCCTCCATTCCGCACGAAGCGCATCAAGGTCCATGGCCTCGATGCGGGTGAGAACGGCGGTGCAAAATTAGGCCACGGTAGCGGCGGCGCAGTGCTGCTGCGGGCGGCGTAAAAGTCGTCCACTTTTCCCTTTTCGCGAAGCTGGCGAGGAGGGATGAGGGATTTACACCGTGGAACTTTACCTGAGGGTTCGTCTGGCGTGTTCTGAAGGGATGAGCCAGCGCGAGGCAGCGAAGCATTTCAACATATCGCGCGACACGGTTCGCAAGATGCTGTCGTATTCGGTGCCGCCCGGTTACCGTCGCAGCGCCCCGGTGCGGCGACCGAAGCTGGAAGCGTTCATACCGATCATCGATGGCTGGCTGGAAGGGGACCGGTCGGTTCCGCGCAAGCAGCGCCATACGGCGAAGCGTGTGTTCGACCGCCTTCGCGCAGAGCATGGCTTCACCGGCGGTTACACGATCATCAAGGATTACATCCGGGAGCGGGTTCAGCGCAGCCGGGAGATGTTCGTGCCGTTGGCGCACGCCCCCGGCCACGCACAGGCTGATTTCGGCGAGGCTCTGGTTGAGATCGGCGGTGTGGAGCAGAAGGCGCACTTCTTCGTGCTCGATCTGCCGCACAGCGATGCCTGCTACGTGCGGGCCTATCCGGCGGCCGTTGCCGAGGCGTGGATGGACGGCCACGTTCATGCCTTCGCGTTCTTCGGCGCGGTACCGCTCTCGATCGTCTACGACAACGATCGCTGCCTGGTCTCTAAGATCCTTCCTGACAGCACGCGGCGGCGCGCGAGGCTGTTCAGCGCCTTTCTGTCGCACTACCTGATCCGCGATCGTTACGGCCGCCCTGGCAAGGGGAACGACAAGGGCAGCGTGGAAGGTCTGGTCGGCTATGCCCGCCGCAACTTCATGGTCCCGATCCCCCGGTTCGCGACATGGGAGGCGTTCAACCTGTGGCTCGAGGAGCAATGCCGCAAACGGCAGAACGATCGGCTGCGCGGCGAGAACGAGACGATCGGCGAGAGACTGCAACGCGATCTGGCGGCGATGCAGGACCTTCCGGCATCGCCGTTCGAGGCCTGTGACCAGACCAGCGGCCAGGTCTCGTCGCAGGCGCTGGTGCGCTACCGGACCAATGATTACTCGGTACCGGTACGCTTCGGCCACCAGGAAGTATGGATCAGGGGCTATGTCGGCGAGGTGGTGATCGGCTGCCGGGGCGAGGTCATTGCCCGTCATCCCCGCAGCTATAGCCGCGAAGACGTGACCTTCGATCCGGTCCATTACCTTCCCCTGATCGAACAGAAGATCAATGCCCTCGATCAGGCCGCGCCCTTGCAAGGCTGGAACCTGCCCGAGGCGTTTGTGACGCTGCGCCGGCTGATGGAAGCGCGCCTGAACCGTCATGGGGGCAAGCATGGCCGGCGCGAGTATGTGCAGGTGCTGCGCCTGCTGGAAAGCTTCACGCTTGCCGATCTGCATGCCGCGGTGAAGCAGGCCCTTGATATGGGCGCGATCGGCTTCGATGCGGTGAAGCACCTTGTATTGTGCCGGGTTGAACGCCGGGTGCCCAGACTGGATATGGCGATCTATCCCTACCTGCCCAGGACGAGGGTGGAGACGACATCGGCGCGCTCGTACATGCGGCTGTTGTCGGGCGAGACGAAGGACGCGGCATGAGCAGCCCGGCTCCCGAACTGCTGCTCACCAATCACCTCAAGACGCTCAAGCTGCCGACGTTCCTGCGTGAGCATGACAAGCTGGCCCGGCAATGCGCGGCAGAGGGCGTGGATCATGTCCGCTATCTTGCCCGGCTTGTCGAACTGGAACTGATCGACCGGGAACGGCGGATGGTCGAGCGCCGGATCAAGGCCGCGCGGTTCCCGGCGGCCAAGAGCCTCGACAGCTTCGATTTTACCGCCATCCCGAAGCTCAACAAGATGCAGGTGCTCGAACTGGCGCGCTGCGAATGGATCATCCGGCGCGAGAACGTCATCGCCCTTGGCCCGTCAGGAACCGGCAAGACCCATGTCGCGATCGGCCTGGGCCTCGCGGCCTGCCAGAAGGGTCTGACAGTCGGTTTTACCACCGCGTCCGCGCTGGTCAGCGAAATGATGGAAGCACGCGACGAACGCCGCCTGCTGCGCCTGCAAAAGCAGATGGCCGGATACAAGCTCCTCATCATCGACGAGCTGGGGTTCGTTCCCCTGTCAAAGACCGGCGCGGAACTGCTGTTCGAACTGATCTCGCAGCGTTACGAGCGTGGCTCGACGCTGATCACCAGCAACCTGCCGTTCGACGAATGGACCGAAACGTTCGGTTCCGAGCGCCTGACCGGCGCGCTTCTCGACCGGCTTACCCACCACGTCAGCATCCTGGAAATGAATGGCGAGAGCTATCGTCTGGCCCAGAGCCAGGCACGAAAAGCACGCCCCAACCCCTGACAGAAATGACAATCCGGGTGTTGGCGACCCCCGCTCGGGCTACGCCCTC
>NZ_LYWY01000003.1 GCF_001661915.1 Croceicoccus pelagius | reverse complement strand
CCGGCACCATATGTGGACGGCTCCCTCTTGCAAGGGCTGTGCGGAGAATTTGATCGGATCGCTTGCGTCCATATGTCCGGCCTGTGGGTGCGACCGCACATGGTCGCTGGCCAAGATGGTTTCCGCAGCATGAGTTCCAAACACCTCAGCGGCCTCGAACGGCCATTGGTGCCGATGGAATGCCACACGCCTTGGATCGATCGATCGCACCATCTGCTCAATTCCTGCAAGATTTGGCATCAGCTCAGTACGATAGCAAACGGCTGCTCATCGTGCCTAGCCAATCTCTCACGCTGCCACTGCCGGCGGCGATAGTTCTGCTCTTCGATATTGCTCACCGCTCACCATCAGTTTCCAGGCGATTCTCGCGATCTTGTTGGCGAGCGCCACCGCAACGAGTTTGGGCTTCTTGCGTTCGAGCAATCCCAAGAGCCAGACAGAGGCATTCTTGCCTCCAGTACGGCGGACGTGCTGAACAACGGCGGTGGCTCCTACCACGAGTGTACTGCGCAAGAGCTCATCACCGGCTCGTGTAATGACCCCGAGCCTGACTTTGCCGGCAGTCGAATGATCGCGGGGTGTCAAACCGATCCAGGCCGCAAAGTCTCGCCCGGATTTAAACTGTTGCGGGTCTGGGGTTTTCATCATTAGCAATGAGGCGCCGATTGGGCCGACGCCGGGAATTTTTGCGAGCCGTTGGCTACATTCGTCATTGCGGTGCCATTCCATGACCTGGGCTTCGACCCGCTCGATTTCCATCAGGAGCTGCGAATATTCCCTGCCATGAAGCGCAAATAATTCCCGTGCCAGTTCCGGGATCGCCTCGTCCGCCGCGATGCGTTCGAGCAGGGGCTCGATCCGGCACATGCCCGTTGCTGCGGTAACTCCGAACTCTGCCGCAAAGCCACGGATGGTGTTGGCGAGCTGCGTGCGTTTCTGAATGAGCCTGGTACGCATCGCTATGAGCATGAGGGCGGCCTGCTGCTCTACGCTCTTAGCCGGCACAAACCGCATTGTGGGGCGGCTCATCGCCTCGCATAGCGCTTCTGCATCGGCCGCATCATTCTTGCCGCGCTTGACGTAAGGTTTTGCTAGTTGCGGTGCGATCAACCTCACTTCGTGACCATACGAACCGAGAAGACGCGCCCAGTGGTGCGCGCTGCCGCAGGCCTCGATGGCGACGACAGTCGGTGGCAACTTCTCGAAAAACCGGACCATCTCCCGGCGCGTCAGCTTCTTGCGCAAGACCGGCTGTTCTGCCGAATTGACACCGTGCAGTTGAAAAACGTTCTTTGACGTATCCATCCCTATGCGAATAATCTGTTCCACGGGCGGCTCCTTCATGTGAGTCCTACAACGAAATCACCTTGGCACATTGCGATGCCGCTGGGAGCCGTCCAACCCAACACCTCACTAACCTACGCCGGTGAAACGCGAAGCGCAGACACCCGTCTCGGCTTGGGTGCACATCTAAAGCCAAATGAGGGACCTTGCTGTAGATCGCGCTGCCTGCTGACGTGTTACCTTTTCCCGCACCCACCCTCAGTTTTCGGTGCATTCTGCTAGAAACAAAGCGTCTTCGATATCGACGCCTGATCGCGCCGATCTGTGCCGTAAAGCTTTGAACAGCGAGCCCTGTGGCTATTGCGCCGAAAGCAAGAGGTTGCTGAAATCGCCCTTTTTTGCGAGAACATCGGCTAACGAATAACCATCCAGCACTACGAGAAAAGCCTGGAGCGCTTCGTCCAACACACCTGTAAGACCGCAAGCAGGAGCGATAATGCACTTGCCACATTCGACGAGGTCGAAATCCTCCTCGGTGTGCCGGATCAACTTGCCGATGTTGATATCATCGGAGCGCATGGCTAGGCGAATGCCGCCTGACCGGCCACGCACGCTCTCCAGATAGCCAGCACTGACGAGGTCGCTCACCACTTTCATCAGGTGGTTTTGCGAAATGCCATAGGCTTTCGCGATCTCAGAAATTGAGCACAGCCGGTCAGTCCGTGAGCCTAGGAAGAGAAGCACGCGCATCGCATAATCGGTGTAGCGGGTGAGCCGCATAGCTCCGTTCTCCAAATGATGCATTCCTATTGCATGTTTTTGTGGCTCCGTATAGATGCATCATCAATGCATGTTTTGGAGTCGGCGATATGGAGCGCAAACGGATCAATGACGAAGGCCTCGGTCGCCTTGTCGAGGCGTTCTATGCTCGCGTGCGGGCCGACGAAGAACTCGCTCCCATCTTCAACGACGCAATTACTGACTGGCCTGAACATCTCCGCAAGCTGACGGACTTCTGGTCTTCGGTGATGCTTACCTCTGGGCGCTACAAGGGGCAGCCGGTCCCCGCGCACATGAGGCACAGGTCGAGGATCACGCCCGAACTCTTCGAGCGCTGGCTCGGCCTCTGGACCGAGACGACGGACGCGATGATGGAACCTGCCGCAGCCAGCGCTCTTCAGGACAAGGCGCGGCGCATCGCGCAAAGCCTGCAACTGGCCATGTTCTTTCGGATCGATGCCGAGCGTTCGACGAGCACCTCGGGAGATATCGATGAGGTTGCAGTACAATGAGCGACCCCGATATTCAGGTCAGCCGTGCGCAACCTTATCGCTCGACGCCGATCTTCGATGAGAATTCGCTGCCGGTTGCATTACGCGAGCGACACGACACTAAGCCCGGAGTGTGGGGCCTGATCCGGGTCCTTGAAGGCCGGCTCAAGCTCACGATCCTCGATCCGCTTTATGAAGCGATCCTCGAGCCGGATCGGCCCGGTGTCGTGATCCCACAACAACCGCATTTCGTCACGCCGATCGGTGCGATGAAGATGCAGGTCGATTTCTACAAAGAGCCCCCTTCCACCGAACCATAACCCAACCACCCTGAATCCTTCTAAACCGAAATCCATTGGAGACGTTGATGTCCAGGACACTCAGCGACGAGACGATCGCGCTCGTCAAAGCCACGGTTCCCGCGCTTGAAGCACACGGCCTCGATATCGTGCGTGAAATGTATGCGCGCATGTTCGAGAACCCGGACATCCGCGACCTGTTCAACCAGTCGCACCACGGCGACAGCGGTTCGCAGCCACGAGCGCTCACCGGGGCGATCCTCGCCTATGCCAGCAACATCGACAACTTGGGCGCGCTAGCCCCGGCGGTCGAGCGGATCGTCCAGAAGCATGTCGGCCTGCAGATTCTTCCCGAACATTACCCTCATGTCGGTGAAGCCCTATTAGGGGCGATCAAGACCGTACTTGGCGATGCGGCGACGCCCGAGATTCTTGATGCATGGGGCCAGGCATACTGGTTCCTCGCCGACATCCTCATCGCTCGCGAAACCATGGTCTATCAGGAGCAACAGACCGCCGAAGGCGGGTGGAACGGTTGGCGCGACTTCCGGATCGACGAGATCGTGACCGAAAGCAGCGTCATCACGTCGTTTGTCCTGCGCCCAGTCGATGGCAAGGCCGTGCTTCGCCACAAGGCAGGTCAGTACCTGACGTTCTGGTTCGAGATTCCGGGGCATCCGCCGGTTAAGCGAAACTACTCGATTTCCAACGCTGCGAACGGAGATAGTTATCGTATTTCCGTCAAGCGGGAGCCGCAGGGGCTTGCGTCGGGTTGGCTGCACGACGAAGCCAGAGTGGGTACGGTGCTGAAGGTCGCGCCGCCTGCTGGCGAATTCTTCCTGCCCGAACATGTCGACGCGCCGGTCGTCCTTCTGTCGGGAGGCGTAGGCCTGACCCCGCTGGTCGCCATGCTCGAAACGCTGGCGGCACGCGGCCTCGAGCAGCCGGTACAATACATTCACGGCACCCATGACCGCGACACCCATGCCATGCGCGATCATGTCCGCAGTCTGGTTGCCGCAAACCCGACTTTCTCGGTGATCGACTTTCACCAATCTCCCTATGTGGATGAAGTCGAAGGCCGGGACTACGACCATGCCGGGATCATTACCGACGGCTGGCTGATTGCAAACACGCCGGTCGACAAGGCGGATTACTACATCTGCGGCCCCCGACCGTTTCTGCGGGCAGCCGTGTCGGCCCTGTCACTGGCGGGCGTTCCGTCGCAGCGTATCCATTACGAGTTCTTCGGACCGGCCGACGAACTGCTGGCAGCTTAGGCTTCAACGTTTTCCTAATTCATTGCGCAGAAAGCCCGCCAAAGACGGCGGGCTTTCTCGCATGGGTTCGACCATCTGCCCTTTCTCGCGAAATGAGCGTCGAAACCATAATTTCTCTCAAAGGCCCGTTGTGATCAAATTTCTGATTTCGAGATCCGCATCGCTTCTGCCCCAGTCTGCCGTCGGTCACTTGGGCTGGGTACGAGGTGCAATAGGCGGAGGTCTCGCTATCCTGACTTCAGGTATTGCGACATATGTCCTTTTGGGCGCCAACACTGGCGCCCTTCCTACCCTTGTTGCACCGCTCGGAGCATCTGCAGTTCTCGTTTTTGCCGTGCCTGCAAGTCCCCTGGCTCAGCCCCGTTCGGTGATTGGCGGCAACCTCCTCTCGGCGGCAATTGGCTTAGGTATCGGCCATGCAATCGGACAGCCCGTACTATCTGCCGGTCTTGCCGTTGGCATCGCGATTGGAATTATGTCGATGGCCCGTTGCCTCCACCCGCCGGGCGGCGCATGCGCACTATTATGTGCACTCGGCGCCGCGGGACCTGACGCATGGTCTTGGTCCTATCTCGTGCCAATTGGCATCAACGTCCTGGCCCTGTCGGCAGGCGGGTGGATATACAACAACGTGACGGGTCATCCATGGCCGCACCACGCAAAGCTACCCACTGCGTCACCGCATGAACCGAGGCCTACCTTCACCCATGAGGACCTGGAAGCCGTCCTTACGGAATGGAACGAGGTTATCGATGTCGATGTCGATGATCTCGGTGCGATTTATCAGGCCCTTCAAAGGCGCGTGGAAGCCCGCAGCCGTTAATTTCCTGCAAGGTCTGAAAACTTTGGAAGCTTAGGAAGTGGACGCCCGAAACGATCGGTCGGCAACATCATGGCCCCCTTCACCGGGTCATACCCCAGAAATCGAACGACAGCCTCGTGTAGGGGGTCATCAAATCGCACGCCGGCGTTCTTGCCATTTTGCCATACCACCAGACCACCCATCCGGATATTGCCGTCTGCTTTTAGATACAGCCGGTCGCCTTGACTGACATGATTGTAATCCATCTCAATCATGCAGCCCGTTAAAGAAACATTGTAAAGCACGGCGCGGAAGTGCTGACCGTCCATACGGCAGTCAACTGATCGATCGGAATCGAGACGCTCGCTCTCTCTGCGTTGCATAGAGCCACTCCTCCGGAGATATCCGAAAGGATAGGTCTTTGATGTTAAGAAGTCGTTCGATCGGTTTCTCGCTGGCCCAGCCGGTTAGGTTTTTAAAACAAGAGAAGGCGACCTCTCCTAGCCGCCTTCCCGATAACACTGCTGAAGCGGGCCGGCAGCTCCTCTCCCTCTCGGCACCCAATGGTCAAAGTGGGACGCCTGAGTCGGAAACGAACAAAATGAGTTCAAGATTCCCTTGATGGAGCAATTGCAACGGGCGCTATGAGATCAATTGATCATGGTAATTGCCCGGATCTTCCAATGAAAACGCTGCATTCAATACCGTCGTCGACAAAACCTATGCTTACCTTGCCGAAGGGCACCATAGCCTGGTTGCTGGGCGTAGATCCGAAACCGGTTTCATCCTGACGAACGACGGAAGGTCCTTCTCGTGATTTCCCGTTTTTCACAGGCTCGAAGCTATTCACTTCGCGCGCCTATCATCCCATCGCGCCCTGCAAAATGCAAATGACAAGGGGGTGAAAATCTAGGCTGCCCTGTCTCTCCCCGGCTGTCGCACTTCGATGATCCGCAGGAAGCGCTCCTTACCCGAACGGTCGGGCCAGTTGATCGAAGAGCCAGCTTTCAATCCGATGAGGCCAGCGCCCACGAGGGTCAACACGGAAAGACGGTTTTGGTCCAGGTTGGCATCGCGCGGCCATACCAGTTCGACTTTGCGCCGGCAGCCGGATCGCTCGTCGACGAATTCGACTTCGGACTGCATAGTGATGACGTCAGACGGCAAATCGTCTGCTACCATCATCTGGGCACGATCAAGTTCCTCAAACAGTTTTCCAGCTACATCCGGACTGCGCTCCTCGATGGACATCGCCAATTCGTAGAGCGCGTCCGCTTCGGAATCTAAAACATGGATCATCGGCTTTTCGCCGTCTTTGGAAGTGGTCATATTTCGTAACTCGCTAGAGAGCCGCAAGAGGATCGCGGCTCGGCTGTAGATCGTCCGGAAGCCTCGTCCCGGACCGGATCACGGCCGTCGAGACGAGGCGTGCGCCCGTGCGGGCAGCTGACCTGCGTGTGCGAAATGTCGGTCGATGTGCTGCGAAATGACCATGAGTCACATGTGGGCGCGAACCCTAGGTTAGTCAAATACCAGTTGGCCGACCGCCTTATCGACTAATTCGAGACTTTCGAGTCCGGAACGCCTATCGAAAGGCAATGATGAACTTTCTCTCCATTGGATCTAGGCGCGGACCAGATCTCGCCATCGATCTTGGCACTGCGAACATGCGTGTCATGGTACGAGGCGAAGGCGTGGTCTTCGACGAACCATCCCTGTGCTATTACGAGAAGAAGTCCGGGCAGATGAAACTCATTGCAGCGGGGCTGGACGTTTTGGCGATGGTTGATCGGGTTCCCGGAACCCACTTGGTACGCCGTCCTCTTGCGCGCGGTGTTCTTCAGGACATGGACGCAGCGACCGCGCTGCTTGCGCATGGTTTGACTTCGGTGATTGGAAAGAAACCTAGTGGGCGTCCCCCAGCAATGATCAGTATTCCAGCGGACGCCACGAAGGCGGAGGCGAACGCCTTGCTAACTGCCGCGAACGATGCCGGCTTTGGACGTATCGAACTCGTGCGCGAGCCTTTTGCAGCGGCTATCGGGGCCGAACTGCCCGTCCGCGAATCTCGCGCGTCCATGGTCATCGAATGCGGCGCAGGAACGACCGAGGTTGCGGTCTTCTCAATCAACGGACAATGTCGTTCTCGCTCAGTGCGTTTGGGCGGTCTCGACCTCGACGAAGCGATTACCGAACACCTTCATCTCCGGCATCACTTCCTCATAGGCAAAATCACCGCCGAGGCACTGAAGAAGCATCTCGCCGAACATGGTCCCGGGAACGCAGAAGTACAAATCAAAGGGCGGTCACTACACACCGGTCTTCCAGGAACGTTGACCTTGCCGGTTTCGGAGTTCCATTCCGTGCTCAAGCGACACTTTGGTCGTTTTGCAGATGCCGCGCGGCTTGTCGTCAGCGAAATATCTCCCGATCTTGCCGCTGACCTGTTAAACGAGCGCGTTGTCGCGACGGGCGGGGGAATCTGCGCTAGGTTCTTGGCTGAGGCGATAGCCGCGGAATGCGGTATTCCAGTCACCATCGCGAACGATCCCCATGGTTGCGTGTCGCGCGGTCTGATGCGGTTGATGGAAGAGCGTGCTGCCTAATTCTTGCGGCCAACCTTGGTGGAGGATGAGCAAAGCCCCTCCCCTCTCGATTGATAATGACGGCTTTGCGCCCCAATCCCAGTCATTCTGCGGAATGATCGACGAGCCCAAAAGCGGGCATCAACGGGATGGCGAATGAACGGCGGCTATGTTGGACGAACCGGAACAGCAGGTTTTAGGGAGTGAAACGAAGATAGCGGTCATTCCGAGCGATGGGCCGGCATGTCAGCTTCGCGCCCTAATTTCAGCCGTTCGAGTTCGCTCGAGATTTTCCCGTCAGCCGCCTTTCGGTCAGGATTTCGCGGATGACGCCTTTGCGCTCCAGTTCAGTTCATATGGGGCGATTTCCTGTCCGGTGTGTATGCGGCCGATCGGACGACGTTGCCGTGGAGAACGGTCATGTCCGATCTGCGCAAGTGCGAACCTTGTGATGATATCGGCTGCCCTCGTTACAGGATCATCGCCACGAAATATCGGGCGGAAGGAGTCATCCCATTGAATGCCTTCCATGACTTGACGGACACGTCTGATCTGTAGTGGCAGAAATTCATGGTGTCGGGAAAATGCACAGTCGAGTGCCTTGCCGATGCAGGCGGTGCTGTCGGCGACTTGGCCCAAAGACCACATCGCGTAGTCTGGGTTCCCTCTCCAGTCCGCTTTATGAGCATCAAGGAACAGGCAGGGACGCGGATGTAGCAAGTATTCATAGACTTGGCTGCTGACATCGCCAACGTACAGATCGGCACCCATGGTATAAGTCATGTCGAGCGACCGCGGCGAACTCAGATCAACAATGATCCTACCCTCGACGGCATGCCTTTCCCACTTCCATCGGGCCTTGTGATCCCATGACGCGGCCATGCGGACATGAGGTGCGATGACGAGGTTGAACCGGTCGTCTGCCAGAACATCAGCGACAAGGCGATCGAGAAAGATCTCTGCAGAGGACAGCCGCGCATCGAAGTGCGGGTTATAGAGGATCGTCCGCCGTTCGTTGCCGAACAGCGGCTTGTGATGAGCGCCCTGCCTGATGACCGAGGCAATCTTGATCGGACCCGTGATCGCGCACCTTGCAGGATCCACCACGCCTGCATCCACAAGGCGCTGCCGGTCCTTGGCTCCACCTACGAGGACCAGATCGAAATGGCGAAACCGTCGCTCGAATCCGACCGCGCGATCACCGAGGCCATGGGGGATGTGAAGGATGGGCGGGCAATGCCCCGGCAACTGCCTGAGCAGGGTGCTGGTTCTCTCGGCGCAGAGAATGACGTCGCATTGCCGCAATCGGTTCGCCCAGAACACCAGACCTACAATCTTGCGTAGCTTCCTCGGGATGCTCACCCAGAGCCAATGGGGCACCGTCATGATGAACGTTCGCGGGGCAGGACATCCAAGCCTGGCCGCATAAGCTCGCACCTGCTTTCCGGCCTCTTCGTCCGGCACAAAGATCGTCAGATCGGCCGCATCGCGGCGGGCGAGTTCGAATGCGACCGGAAGATAATGGGCGAACTGGTGCGCGCCACCGATGGCAGGGACGTTCAGGCGCGGCGGCAAGGACCGTCGTTCCGCACGATCCAGCGCACTGAGTTTCCGGGATAGGCTCGACATGGAAGGTCTGATCGGAGGACCGGGTGGAGCGCGAATGGGCAGAAGATGTAGATCTGTCCATCTTCGCCAGATCACATGGCATCTGGCCCGATCATGGCCGTAATCTCATGATCCCCCCACTTGGCCGACATCGCGAACCTGCAAGACCCGAAATAGATCAGATCAGGAAATCAAGTCATGTTCGAACCCCTTACGTTGAGCGCCGCCCTCTTTCTCGCATCCAGTTCGCTTGTCCAAGAACGGTCAGGCCTACTCGATGCGGTGCGGATTGCCGAGCGGACCACCAGAGGTCAGGTCATGGAAGTGGAAGCGGAAAGTGGCAGTTCGGGGCGCCTGAACTATGAGCTCGAAGTACTTGTGGGCGGAGAGATTCGCGAGTTGAGAATCGACAGCCGCTCTGGCCGCATCACGACGACTTCGACAAACAAGCTGGTGAGCTGGGTGCGCAACCTTTTTGCCAGCGACCGGACCATGCGGGATTTCAAGCCGCTCTCGGCGATCATCGTCGGTCTGGAAAAGCAATCCGGCGGGACCGTGACCGAAGTGGAATTCGAAGACGATGACCACCACCTGCACTATCAGATCGACATATCGACCAGTGCAGGATCGGCCAGCCTTTACATCGACCCCATAAGCGGCCAGCGACTTGGCTTTGCGCTGGAAGATTGAGTGCGGGCAGACAATGCAGATCCTGCTGGTCGAAGATGACGAGGTCCTAGCCCGGCACATAGAGGCCGGGCTGACCCAGGAGGGGCACGTCGTCGTCCATTGCGCAGATGGCCGGAACGGGCTGATGCAGGTCACTTGCGAAACCTGGGATGTCGTCATTCTCGATCGCATGTTGCCCGGCGTCGAAGGTATGAAGATCCTTTCCGCGATGCGCGCATCGGGTAACGAAACACCTGTCCTGATGCTGAGTGCGCTGGGCGAAGTCGACGACCGGGTCGAGGGTCTTCGCGCGGGCAGCGACGACTATCTGGCAAAACCCTTTGCCTTTTCCGAACTTCTGGCCCGTGTGGAAGCAGCCGGCAGGCGAAACGTCCAAAGCACCGACCCCCCTGCCGGCAAACTGCGGATCGCGGATCTGGTGATCGATCTTGAAGGCCATGTCGTCCGGCGCGGCGGCATCCGGATGGAACTGACCATGAGGGAATTTCGCATCCTAGTCTGTCTTGCCCGCAATGCCGGGCGCGTCGTCACCCGGGCCATGCTTCTCGAACAGGTCTGGGACTACAACTTCGATCCGCAGACCAACATCATCGACCAGCATATCAGCAATCTTCGGCAGAAGTTGAAGATCGCTGATCTCGCTCCGCTGATCCACACGGTCCGCGGGGCAGGATACGTCCTGCGGCCATGACGGGCAGATACTGGCGATCGCTGTCGTTCCGCATCGCGCTTCTCTACGCGGTGGCGCTGGGCCTCTCGATGGCCTTTGTCGCAGCCAGTTATTTCGTGATTGCCGTCCTGATCCCTTCAGACGAGGTGCGGAACCGGGTCGCACAGGAGACGCGGCTCCTGTCGCAGATCTATGTTGTCGATGGCGAAGAGGCACTTGTCACCGCGCTTGAGGAACGGCGAGCCAGAACTGACGAACGTCGCGCCTTCGACGCCCTGATCGCGGCCGACGGCAGGGCAATCACCGCTAACGTCCCAAGCTGGCCGACCAGAATCCAGAACGACTGGTATTCGATCGAAGCCGACATCTACCGCGAAGGCGGCGAAGATGATTTCAGCGCACTCTCGCGCGATCACCTGTTCGACGATGGCGTTCGCCTCATAGTCGGTCGCGATGTCGAGGATCTGGAAGACCGGGAGGAAATCGTCCGCCAAGCCATGCCAGCATTGCTTATCCTGACGGTTGTGTTCGGACTGGCGGGCGGCGCGTTCATGAGCCGGACCATCGGCAAGAGGCTTGAAGCAATCACGGCAACCGCGCGGCGCGTCACCGAGGGCGATCTCGGTGGCCGCGTCGCGACGCGCGGCAAGGGTGACGACTTCGACCAGCTTGCCGTCACGCTCAACAGGATGCTGGAGCGCAATCAGGAGCTGTTCGAGACAGTGCGGCGCGTATCGGACAATGTCGCCCACGAATTGCGCACACCACTAGCAAGGCTGACGGCGAGGCTGGAGGCGATCCGCACGAAATTTCCCGCAGGCAACGATGATTTCGACGAGATCGATTCCGCGCTTGAGGAATCCGCCCGCCTTCAAGCCATCTTCAACGCGCTTCTACGCATTGCCCGCATCGAAGGGGGCAGACACGGGGCGAACTTCCGGAAAGTCGATTTGGGCCAGATTGCCGCCGATTGTGTCGAACTCTACGCGCCTGTCGCGCTGGACAGGGGGATTACGTTCGAAGTTTCGTCTGGTAATGCTGTCCTGCCGGAAGGTGACCCGGACCTACTTTTCCAGGCACTTAGCAACGTCCTCGACAATGCACTGAAATACACACCAGTCGGGGGACGAATAACTGTCGGCACCGAGAGTGGCGGGTGGACCGTTTCGGACAGCGGACCTGGCGTCGACGAGCAGGATCTAAAACGGCTTACGGAGCGATTTTTCCGCAGCAACTCCGTCCGCGCCATCGCAGGTGACGGGTTGGGATTAAGCCTCGCCGCAGCGATCTTACAGCTTCATTCGGGATCACTCAGTTTTCGAAATTCTCCCGACGGGTTTGTCGTTTCGATGAGCTTTCAGACCTGATCTGCGCAAAAGATCTGCAACACTCGACTGGCTATTGCGGCCGAACGAGCATCAAGGCCCGTCAAACGGAACCGATAATCCGTCTACTGACGAATATCACTTTCTTTTGAAACGAAAACCGGAGAAAAGCACCGGCCTTGGGATTGCTGAATTGGGTCCAGCATTTGCGGCACTAGAACAATGACTTTCGAGGTTGCAGCCCTGATTGCCGAGTTTGCCCCATATATCGGCCTAGTCCTTCTGTTCGGCATCTTCGCGGCTTTCGCGATAGAGCGGCAGCCACCGGTTGTGATCGCGGTCGTCGGCGGGCTGGTGATGGTGGCCCTCGGATTTCTGCCTACGGGCGAATTGCTCGGCGTCTTCAGCAATCCGGCACCGATTACGATCGCGGCGATGTTTGTTCTTACCGGCGCACTGCTGCGCACCGGCGCGCTGGAGAGATCTCGGGTTGGGTCATCCGCAGAACCCTGCGAAAACCGAGGCTGGCCGTGGCGGAAATCGGCGGCGGTACGATCCTGGCATCGGCCTTCATGAACAACACCCCGGTCGTGATCGTGATGATCCCGATCGTGCAGCGGCTCGCCCGCGTTCTGGGAGTGGCAGCGACGCGATTGCTGATTCCGCTCTCCTACATCTCGATCCTGGGCGGAACGTTGACCTTGATCGGAACCTCGACGAACCTGCTGGTGGACGGCGTCGCCCAGCAGCAGGGTCTGGACGCGTTCGGCATCTTCGAAATATCCATGGTCGGCCTTTGCGGGGCCGCGGCGGGGCTCGTGCTGCTGGCCCTGACCGGGCAGTTCCTCTTGCCCGATCGTACCGCTCACGCGCTCGATGAACAGCGCGAAAGCGACACGTTCCTTTCCCAGCTCGCGCTGATGCCGGACAGTCCGCTGGTTGGCCGCAAAGTGAGCGATATCGGCTTGTTCCGAAGGCCGGGTCTGCGGCTGGTGGGGATCCAGCGTGGCCGAAAGATCGAACGGCGCGGCTTTGCGGACTGGTCTTTGACCTCGGGCGATCAACTCGTCATCGCGGCAAGTCCTGCCGAGCTGGCCTCACTCGCAGAGGCGCATGATTTTCGCACCGGCCTGATGGGTGTCGGCGGCGGCGTGGCAACCGCGGGCGCAGATCGCCCAGACGACTTGCGCCTGATCCAGGCGGTCATTTCGCCCTCGCACTCGGTGATCGGTCGAAGACTGGCCGACATACCTCTATTGTCCCGCCTGAAAGTCCGCGTGCTCGGGCTTGCGCGGCCGCGTCATCTGGCGGGACCGGATCTTGCCAATGTGCGTGTAAGGGCTGGCGACCGGCTGCTTATCGCCGCAGGCAGCGACGCCGCGCTGGCGCTTCAGGGAAACATCGATCTGGCGGATGTCAGCGAGGCGCCCGTCCGCGCCTTTCGCCGCGCGAAGGCGCCGATCGCGATCGGTACGCTTGCCGCCGTCGTTGCCCTGGCGGCATTGCTGGGCTGGCCGATAGAGGCGCTTGCGCTGACAGGTGTGGGTGTCGTCCTGCTGTTGCGTTGCATGGAGCCGGAAGAGGCCTGGGGCTCCATCGACGGGAATACGCTCGTGCTGATTTTCGGGATGCTGGCTTTCGGGCGCGGCCTTGAAAATGCCGGTACGGTAGATCTGGTGGTGACCAGCCTTCAGCCAGTGCTCGCCACCCCGTCGCCGTTCGTTTTGCTGATCGCGATCTACGGCGTGACAAGCCTTTTGACGGAGACAGTCACCAACAATGCGGTCGCAGTCATCATGACGCCCATTGCGATCGGGCTTGCAAGCTCGCTCGGAACCGATCCACGGCCGCTCGTGGTCGCCGTGATGTTCGGGGCCAGCGCCAGCTTTGCAACGCCGATCGGATATCAGACGAACACGCTTGTCTATGGCGCGGCGAATTACCGTTTCACGGATTTCGTCAAGATCGGCGTGCCGATGAACATCGTCGTCGGCATTGCCGTGTGCTTTGCGATCAGCTGGCGCTACTGAACGGCGCCTGTAACCTCGATTTGCCGCTTGATTGGCCTGGCGGGCAGATTAAATCTGGACGCCTCCTGCAAGGACCGCCGACCGATCCATGACCATCATCGCCGCCTATGATTACCGCGACGGCCGGCGCTTTCGCGAAGTAGATTTAGGCGAGCCGCAGGTACACAAGCCGGGATCTTTCGAATGGGTGGGCCTGTTCGAACCCGATACCGAAGAACTGCGTAAAGTGGCGGTGCGTTACGGCCTCCATGACCTGGCGGTAGAGGATGCGCGGTCGCTCGCGGGCCTGCCGAAGATCGAGGTCTATGGGCGGCAGCTTTTCCTGAAGGCGCGGACGCTGACCCTTGGCGGCGCACAGATCACATATGGGGCGACTTCGTTCTTTCTTGGTGAGGATTTCATTGTCACCGTTCGCCTGGGTGCGAGCGAGGGCCATGCCAGCCTTCGCGACAGGATCGAGCAAGACGCCGCGCTTTTGGCCCAGGGCCCCGACTACGTGCTGCATGCGGTCCTCGATCTCGTAATCGACGGCTACTTTCCTCCGCTCGACCGGATCGGCGAGAAACTGGATCATTTCGAGGAGCGCGCGCTCGATGGCGGCCTTGATCGTGAGCACACGCGCGAGGTGTTTTCGATGCGCCGCCAGTTGCTGCGCCTGCAGCGCCAGCTCGTGCCGATGGAAGAAGTCTGCGCCAAGCTGGCACATCTCGACCTGCCGACGATCGGCCACGAGATGCGGCCCTATTTCCGTAGTGTGACCGATCATGTCCGCCGTGCCGAATCCCTGACCAGGCTGCAGCGCGAAGTTCTGGGATCGGTCATGGAAACCAGCGCCCTGATCGAGCAGCAGAACCAGAACGCGATCACGCGCCAGCTGGCCGCATGGGCCGCGATCCTTGCGGTGCCCACGGCGATCGCGGGCATTTATGGCATGAATTTCGAATTCATGCCCGAACTGGAAAGCCGCTGGGGCTATCCGGCCATCCTGTTCGTGATCTTTTCGATCAGCATGTGGCTGTGGTTCCGCTTTCGCAAGCTGGGCTGGCTGTGACCGCCCTCGGCCAAGGCGTGATCGCGGGCGTCCTCCGCCCACTTTTGGCGTTCGCACTGCTGCTGGTCAGCGCCCAGTCGGCACTGGCCACGCCCGGCCCCGACTATCAGACTTTCGGTGTTCGCGGTCCGGCGGAGATAGCGGCCCCGGCGATATCGGCGATGGACTGTATCCTGTCGCCGGTTCGTACAGAGGCAGCCTGCCGTCTCGCCCCCCTTCCTACCGGAACGGGGCCCAGCCCTGTCCGGATCGTTCCGCTCGTCATACCGGAACGCGCCGCCTCCGGCAGCAGTCAGGACGCCTGCGCGTGCCTGGCACCGCCCGATCATCTGCGCCCGCCGCTGCGGGCACCTCCTTCTTCCGTCTGATGCAACGGCCGCGCCGATGCGCGGCACGCTTTCCTAACAGACGGAAAATACAGAAATGAACGAATTGAACACGGCCCCCGTCGGGGCCGGACCGCGCTTGCGCGCGCAGGAACTGCTGGCGAAATACCCCGACCTTGCCGAGACCGAAAAGGCCGAACTCGCCGTCATCTTTCGAAAGCAGCTGTCGGCGATGGATCAGGCGCTGATCGCCAGTGAAGAAGAGCTTTCGGTCCAGTACGCCACTTTCAAGCGCACCGAGTTGAACCGCCTGACGCCGCGGGACATCTTGAATGCGGCGATTTTCGTGGCGCTGACCGCAGGGCCCATCGCGGGGGTCGCCCTCTACTACAGCACCTGATCGCGAGGAGAGCGGAAGGCGACAGCGTTTCGCCTTCCGCTCTCTCGTCCGGGAACGGTCGGGCGAGCCTTACAGCTACTGCCTCCGGACCACGCGGCATCAAGGAACAGCTTATTTCCCGGAAGCGGGATCGCGCGGCGGATCGTCCTCCTCGCCTTCGCGGATGCCCTTGCGGAACTGGCGGATGCCCTTGCCGAAATCCCCCATCGTTTCCGACAGGCGACCCCGTCCGAACAGGATGAGGGCGACGACCATCACGACGAGCCAGTGTGACAACGAAAAGGAACCCATCACCTATTCTCCTGACGAATGCGGTTGCGAAAGGATCGGCGGAACCGGCTGTGACGGCGTGTCGCTGTCCAATTCCTGCACTTCGGTCAGACCGCGTCCGACGTGGCTGTTGCGCCGCCCGAACAGGACATAGACGACAAGCCCGATGGCGCCCCAGACAGGCAGGACCAGCATCGCTTCGAACGGAAGGTTCACGAACAATGCCCCGCAGCCGGCGACCGCCAGCGGTGCGATGACCCACACCATCGGAACGCGGAACGGACGGTGCCGTTCGGGATCGCGGCGGCGAAGCACGAGCACCGCGATCGACACCATGAAGAAGGCGAAAAGCGTACCCGAATTCGAGATATCAGCGAGCTGGCCCACAGGGAGCAGCGCAGCGGCGACAGCGACGAAAATCCCGGTCAGGATGGTCACTACGTGGGGCGTTTTCCAACGGGGATGCACCATGGCGAGCCTTTCGGGCAACAGGCCATCGCGCGCCATGACGAAGAAGATGCGGGTCTGTCCATAAAGCATCATCAGGATCACCGAGGGCAGCGCGATATTGGCCGCGATGCCGACGAGATCGCCCGCCCAGCCGTAACTGATGGCGCGCAGGACGTGGGCCAGCGCCTCGTCAGAACAGACGAGAGGTACTTCGCCTCGCGCGGCGAGCGCGCTGCATTGGCTGGCGAATTCGGCCGATCCGGGCTGAACGCCCAGTGCTGTGGGCTGCGCGCCGACGGCACCGATCGCGCCCATGGTCACGAGCAGGTAGAACGTCGTGCAGATCGCAAGGCTGCCGATCAGGCCGATGGGCACGTTGCGTTGGGGGTTTTTCGTTTCCTCGGCCGCCGTGGATACCGCGTCGAAACCGACATAGGCGAAGAAGATCGAGGCGGCCGCACCGACGACGCCCAAGCCGCTGGTTCCCTCCGGTCCGAACCAGCCATTGGGCATGAACGGCGCGAAATGCGCGCGCTCTGCGGCCGGCAGGGTCAGCGCGACGAAAAGCGTCAGCGCGGTCACTTTCACCACGACCAGCACCGCGTTGAACATCGCGCTTTCCCTTGTACCGACGACCAGAAGCGCCGTGACGGCCAGCGCCACCACGATCGCGGGCAGGTTGACGATGCCGTGGCTGAAATCCACGCCCGTCAGTGACCAGGCCGGCCCTGCCGACAGCTACTGCGGCAAGGCAAGTCCCGTCCAGCTTTCGACCAGTCCCATGAAATAGCCGGACCAGCCCACCGAAACGGCAGAGGCGGCAACCGCATATTCCAGGATCAGTGCCCATCCCACTGTCCAGGCCAGCAATTCGCCCACCACCGCGTAAGTGTAGGTATAAGCCGAGCCCGATACCGGGACCATCGAGGCCAGTTCGGAATAACACAGGGCCTCCAGCGCACAGACGCCGCCCGCGATCACGAAACTCCAGATCATGCCCGGCCCAGCCTTTTGCGCGGCTGCGGCCGTCAGCACGAAGATGCCCGTGCCGATGATCGCGCCGACGCCCAGCAGCATCAACTGTACCGGGCCAAGCGAACGTTCGAGCGAATGTCTATTTGCCGTCTCCAGGACGGAATCCAGTGGCTTTATCCTATGACGCATGGCCGTTCTTTCGAGGAATGCGAAGCCGCCGGGCGTGCCGGTTTCCCGTCAACCGTCGCAGGTCGCGGAGAGAGAAATCGTGCAGCTCGCAAATGGATAATGACACGTGAGTTTTCGCCTTGGATCAACAACCAAGCCGCCGCCCGTATTTCGCCCGGGCACGTGCCATCGGCGTGAAATATTCCGGTGCGCGAACCGCCACCAGCCGGTTTGTTTCCGGCACCGACGACACGATGGAAAATTGCGCCCAACCGAGGGAATCGCCATTGGTGCATTCACGCTGGCAGTGAATATCCGGGCATGGCCATCCGGCCACAATCGGCGATTGTCCCGCCGGATCAACCGTTTGGCCGAGAGCCCCCGTCAGGTAGCGAGCTTCTTCGCCCGGCCCTGTCTGTCACCGAATCGAACGTTGAGGTTCGACCCTCAGGTGGCTTTCTTCAAACGCCGGTTGCGCTGGACCATGTTCAGCATCTCGACACCAACCGAAAATCCCATCGCCGCATAGATATAACCCTTCGGCACATGGAAGCCGAAGCCATCAGCGATCAGGACGAGGCCGATCATGACGAGGAATGCGAGCGCGAGCATCACCAGCGTGGGGTTCTTTTCTATGAATCGAGCAAGCGGGTCGGCCGCGACCATCATCACGCAAACGGTGATGACGACGGCAGCGACCATGATCGGGATCTCGTCCGTCATGCCCACCGCGGTCAGAATCGAATCCACCGAGAAGACCAGATCGATGGCGATGATCTGCGCGATGACCGCTGCGAAACTGGCCTTTACCGCGTCCCCGACACCTGGCGTCTTGTCCAGCAGGTCGCCCGAATTGTCGGCCGGTTCCATCGAGTGGTGGATTTCCTTGGTGGCCTTCCACAAGAGGAACAGACCGCCGGCAAGCAGGATCAGGTCGCGGCCCGAAAAAGCGGTTTCGAACGTGGATTCGCCATACTTGTTCGGTGCGCCGCTGATGCCGAGGTCGAAAAGCGGGGTCTGCAAGGTGACGATCCACCCGATCAGCATCAGCAACCCGATACGCATGACAAGCGCCAGCGACAGGCCGATGCGCCGGGCGCGGCTCTGCTGCTCCACCGGCAACTTGTTCGAGAGAATGGCAATGAAGATAAGGTTGTCGACCCCAAGCACGACTTCGAGCGCGATGAGCGTCAACAGCGCCAGCCATGCGGCAGGGTCCGTCAACAGGGCCAGCAGATCCATTGGGTGCACCTAGTCTCTGTGTGAAAGAGCGGCAATGCGGATGCCGCCAGCGGATTTCGGATAATTGTATTGGAATATCGCGGTTTGCAAGCTTTTCGCGATGCGTCTGGTTTGCTGGCGTCGGTTGGCGAACACGGGCGATTCAAGATCGGCCGAAGCATCCTGCCGCAAAAAGATGCGATCCAGCCGCAGCCCACGCTGTTTCGCATTGCACGGAATCGAGTTCTGCAACATGCGACTGCGTGAACTTCGGGTGGTCCGAAGACGCGAGGGCGGCCGCAAGCACGGTTAGCCCCGGACAATTGCACATTATGGTCGCACCGCATCGTTTCGGTTCCGGCGAGTATGAATGACACGCGCGGACAAGCATCGCCCCGGCGAAACGGTCGAGCGCGCCTGCACCTTGTCGTTCTCGGCCCTGCGCTCATCGTCATCTCGCCAATCGCCGGGCTGTTGCCCGGCCCCGGCGGCGTATTCGTACTGGCGGCGGGCGTGGGACTTTCGCTGCGGCATATCAAGGTCGCGAAGCGAACCTATGTCCGCATCAAGCGGCGCTGGCCGCGTTTCGGCGAGCTTTCCGACATGGGCCTGCGCCGCCCCAGCCATTTCAGGCGAAAGCACAGGAGACGCCTTCTGGACGAAGGCGGATCCATTCCGGAGTGAGGGGGCAAAACCTTGCGCCGAAGCGGCATGAACTCTGAAAGACTTCATCTGGCGATCTGGCAGGCGGCGATCGCATTGGCGATCTACGGCCTCAGCATCATCGTCGGCATCGTCGCGGCGCTGGCCTTTGAGTCCTCGCCGCTCCTGCTCGTCATCACGATCGCGACAGCGATTGCCTGCTGGATCGCTCTGGCCTTTAACTGGCGGGGCATGTCGCGCACGCAAACGCTCTGGTTCGCAAGGTACTTGTGCGTGTTCGTCGTGGGTCTGATCGGGCTGGACGTGCTGATCGCGATCGCATCCTATGAATAACCATTGTCGCTCGGCGCGATCGGGGTCATCAATCGGCCCTGACCGTGATGCTGACGCTTGCGGAGTGTTACCGGTATGACATCAAGGGAAACCACGGCGCTTCGCGCGCTGAACGACGAAAGCCAGGCTTACGAAGCCGGCTGGTCGGACAGCGCCTATCGCCTGTTATACGGTGCGATCGGATGGCCTTGGCTGCTCTATAGCCTTTGGGGCGGTTCGAAGGCGAGCAAGCGGCGACTGCTAAGCCGCTTGGACCTGCCGGACGATGCCCTGCCGAACTTGGGAAGCTGGAAGGCAGACACGACTTTCCTGCACCGGATCGTCGATACGATCGAAGCGCAGCGCCCCATGACCGTTGTCGAACTGGGCGCAGGCGCATCGACGCTCGTCTGTGCAAGAGCGCTCCAGATGAACGGCGGCGGCCAGCTGCACAGTTTCGACCAGCATGCCCAGTTCGTATCCGCCACCAACGAATGGCTTCAGGATTTCGGGATACGGGCCCATATCCGGCACGCGCCGCTCCGCACCCGAATTGGCGACTGGCCCGGCACCTGGTATGAACTTGCAGACGTTCCCCATGCGATAGATCTTCTGATCATCGATGGTCCGCCATGGGCGGTTCACCCGTTCGTTCGCGGTGCCGCAGAAAGCCTGTTCAATCGGCTTTCCCCCGGCGGAGTGATCTTGCTCGACGATGCCGCGCGCCCCGGGGAGCGCGTGGTTGCGCGGCGATGGCAGGCCCGTTGGCCGGATATCGCTTTCGAACGGCTGCCGGGGGGCAGCAAGGGAACGCTGCTGGGGCGCAGGAAGGGCGCGGGCAATGTCTTGGCTTTCTGCGAAAGGTCACACCGGAAAACTTCGTCCGGCTGGCGAAAGGCGGCGGCGGTGCTGGCATTGCTGGCATCGGGATGGGTAGCGCATGATCTTGCCGGGGACCTGACGCGACCTGCCCATGCGGCCAATTTTGTGGACGACGCGAATGCATCCTATTCGACCAGTCTCGTGCGCCAGGCGATGCGATCCCAAGTCGAGACGGATGTTCTCGATCGATCGGAAATCGCGCGATCGACCGGCATAGTCTTGCCGGGCATCCCAAAAACCTGGCGCGTGAATGACGTTCAGGTCTTCCCATCGAACGGAGGCAACTCTGTCGCGCTGGTGCTTCATACCGACCGACTTGAACGGGTGGTGCTTTACGCGCGTCGGGCCGAAACACCGGCAGAAGCCGTGCCGCTCACCGAAAGCCGGGAAAATCGCAATCTCGCCTATTGGGAAACCGGGCCGTTCGCCTATGCGTTGACGGGAGAAGTAGAGCCGTCGCGCATCCTCCTGCTGGCTTCGGCAATGGCTTCGATGCAAGCAAAAAGCGAAACCGCCGCATAGCCGCCTCTCTCTGGCCTTAATCGAGTAGCTGAAGGCCACGTGGCCATCCGGTCATTTCACATCGTCCTTAGCAAATACGACATTCCGCTCTGCTGCTGCAGACATGTGCGCCCCTTGTCACTATGCTTCTACGGGGTAGAGCCCCACTCGATCATGTTCGATGGGATGATGGGCATGGACGGGCTGTTGCCCAGGGCCGTGTCGTTGGCAGCGGACGAATATTTCTCTACCAGTTCTCAATCGCATGGAGAAGAGCCGGACATCACCCGCGAAAAGTCCGAACTTGCCAGCGTGCCCGGTGCCAGGCTGGATCAATCGACGCGAGTTTAAGTGAACCGCGGGCCGGTGCCTATATTCATGACAACTGTTGCACCTAAACCGGACAATAATGGGCACTCCAATCATTGGAGAATTTCCGTTCCCCTGCCCTGCTGATATCCGCTTTGCGCCCCATTGCGGACGTTCGGGCCCTCTTAGAGCAACCTGAAAGCGGACTGGCAGCCTAGCCTTGGTTATAGGCTTCCCCAATGTCCGATCATGGATTGAAATTTGTCGATACCGCTGTCGATCGAAGAATGAAGCGGCGTTCCGTTGATCCTTGCATAACCAGCGCTATTTATCTGTGATGAGAAGATCGTTGACGAAGGCAACGCCAAATTCGCGTCCATGGATAGTGGTTTTGATCATAATGAATGGGCTCCTCTTAGCTGCAACAGTGTCGTTACTCTTCAACCAGTCGGCTCCGGTGGCCGAGCCACGGATGGTCACTCCGCGTGGAGATCTAGCTGCAGATGAACGCGCCAATATCGACCTGTTCCGCAATGCCCGAGAGTCCGTCGTCTTCATATCGACACGGCAGCGAGTTGCCGATTTCTGGACACGTAATGTCTATAGCGTCCCGCGCGGGTCGGGTTCGGGCCTCGTATGGGATGAGGCAGGTCATATCCTTACTAATTATCATGTCATCGAGGGTGCATCAGAAGCGCAAATACAGCTTGCTGACGGTCGCCAGTTTTCCGCCACACTGGTGGGTACGAGCCCACAGCACGACCTTGCTGTTTTGAAGATCGGCGGTGCAGGTTTCACAGCGCCCGCTCGGGTCCCCATAGGAACGAGCAATGATCTGCAAGTCGGGCAGAATGTCTTCGCGATTGGAAACCCGTTCGGCCTAGACTGGACCCTGACTAAAGGGATCGTCTCGGCACTGGATCGCTCGCTGCCTAATGAGAACGGCCCCGACATTCGCAACCTGATCCAGACCGATGCGGCCATCAACCCAGGCAATTCGGGCGGTCCGCTGCTCGATTCAGCGGGCAGACTGATCGGGATCAATACCGCAATCTACAGTCCCTCGGGGGCATCGGCAGGCATCGGTTTTGCCGTACCGGTCGACACGGTCATGCGGGTTGTGCCGCAACTGATTTCTGAGGGGCGCTATACGCGACCCAGCCTTGGCCTTGAAAGCGATGACGATATCAACGACCGGCTCAAACGTGCTTCGGGGATCGAAGGTGTTTTCGTACTGCGGGTCGATCCCGGGTCCTCAGCGGATCGCGCCGGTCTGATTGCAGCGCAGCGCACTAGGGGCGGCGTAGCTCCTGGGGACATCGTTACCGCTCTGAATGGCAAACCTGTGTCCAGAGTGGGCGATCTGCTCGCCCGACTTGACGACTTTCGCGTCGGACAAATCGTCGAACTCACGCTGATGCGCGGCGGCGAAGAGCGCATGGTCAGGCTTAAACTCGAACCGGGAATCTAATTTACCAAGATGGGCCGGTCCCATTGGTGAGACCGGCCCTCTCAGCGGCCATGAGGCTCAGGCCGCCTTGTCTTCAGTCAGCTGCGGCGTGTCGTCATTGCCATGCTTGCTGCTTCCGATGGCGATCTTGCGTGGCTTGAGCGATTCCGGGACGATCCGCTGGAGCGAAATCGTCAACATGCCGTGCTCATAGTCCGCATCGCGCACTTCGACATAGTCGGCCAGCTGGAACCGGCGCTCGAACGCGCGCGCAGCGATACCGCGATGCAAGAAATTCACACCGTCTTCGTCTTTCTCGTCTTTCTGACCGGAGATGACGAGCTGGTTCTGCTGTGCGGTGATGTCTATTTCGTCCGGACGGAAGCCGGCCACCGCCAGAGTGATCCGGTAGCTGTCCTCGCTGGTTCGGACGATGTCGAAGGGTGGGTAGCTGTCCTGCGTCTCAGCACGGAAGCTGTTTTCGAGCGCATCAAAGAGCCGATCAAAGCCGACCGTCGAGCGGCGATAGGGGGTCAAATCAAATGCAGTTCTCATTTCCAAATCCTCCTTGTTGAGCAATCTGGGCACGAGAAGCGTCAGCGAACGAAAGAGCTGACGCCCTAATGTCCAACCGGACCCATTATGGCATCCGGTATTAACGAAATTAGGAAATGCGCAATTGATTTCAAGACCGGATAAAATTTTTTATCTTCGTGTTTTCAGTATCTTGCAAGAGAAAACCAGGCACACCGATACAGGTGCGCCTGGCCTTCTTCCAAGAGAGAATATGTTTGGTTCTAGTCCGTTTACGCGGTCAGCCGATCGCTGCTCGCGTGATCGGAAGCCCAGCTTCGCATCTGGTCCTTGAGCGCCAGTTTGAGCTTCTTCAGGCGGGCAATCAGAACTTCGTCAGGCTTGGGTCGTTTGCTTTCCAGCCGGATTTCGTTCTCGAGCCGAGCATGTTCGCGTGAAAGATAGTCCAGATACCTGTCGGTCATTATCTCCTCCTCTCTCATTCGACCGATTTTCTGACAACGCCATTTTCGGAGACTGCCCCTCTCAAGAGGGCGTGTGGAGACGCTAGGCAACACTGCCGCCAGCCGTGCGTGGAGGTTGGGAGAGCGCAGCTTGATGCCGCGCTCTCCTCACCCTGTTAGAAGTCCATCGCCGGCATCGGTGCGGGCGTGTCTTCCTTGGGCAGTTCGGCCACCAGCGCCTCGGTGGTGATCAGCAGCGAGGCAACCGAAGCAGCGTCCTGCAGCGCAGTGCGCACCACCTTCGCCGGATCGATGACACCCGACTTCACCAGATCTTCATATTCGCCGGTCGCGGCGTTGAAGCCGTGGTTATAGTCGTCGCCTTCGAGCAGCTTGCCGACGATATAGGCACCGTCCTCACCCGCGTTCTCGGCAATCTGGCGAGCCGGGGCGCGCAGCGCACGGCGCACAATGTCGATACCCGACTGCTGGTCGTCATTGGCGGCCTTTAGGCCTTCGAGCGACTTGAGCGCGCGGAGCAAGGCGATACCGCCACCCGGCAGGATGCCTTCCTCGACGGCCGCACGGGTTGCGTGCAGCGCGTCGTCGACACGATCCTTGCGCTCCTTGACCTCGACTTCGGTGGCACCGCCGACGCGGATGACGGCAACGCCGCCAGCCAGCTTGGCCACGCGTTCCTGCAGCTTTTCACGGTCGTAGTCGCTGGTCGTGGTCTCGATCTGGGCGCGGATCTGACTTACCCGGGCGTCGATGTCGGCCTTGTTACCGGCACCATCGACGATGGTGGTGTTGTCCTTGTCGATGATGACCTTCTTGGCCCGGCCGAGCATGCCGATCGTGACATTTTCCAGCTTGGTGCCGAGTTCCTCGCTGACCACATTGCCGGCGGTGAGGATGGCAATATCCTCCAGCATGGCCTTGCGGCGATCGCCGAAGCCGGGTGCCTTGACCGCCGCGACCTTGAGGCCGCCGCGCAGCTTGTTGACCACCAGGGTAGCCAGGGCTTCGCCTTCGACATCCTCCGCGATGATCAGCAACGGCTTGCCCGACTGCACGACCTGTTCGAGCAGCGGGATCAGCGCCTGCAGGTTCGACAGCTTCTTCTCATGGATGAGGATGTAGGGATCCTCGAGTTCCACCTTCAGCTTTTCGGCGTTGGTCACGAAGTAGGGCGAGAGATAGCCGCGATCGAACTGCATGCCCTCGACCGTTTCGAGCTCGGTTTCGAGGCTCTTGGCTTCCTCGACCGTGATCACGCCTTCGTTGCCGACTTTGTCCATGGCTTCAGCAAGGATGCGACCGACGGTTTCGTCGCCATTGGCGGAAATGGTCGCGACCTGTGCAATTTCGCTGTTGGCGGACACCTTCTTGGCATGGCTTTCGAGGTCCTTGACCACGGTGCCGACGGCGAGGTCGATACCGCGCTTCAGGTCCATCGGATTCATGCCGGCTGCAACCGCCTTGGCACCTTCGCGCACGATGGCCTGGGCAAGAACGGTGGCGGTGGTGGTGCCATCACCCGCCTTGTCGTTCTGCTTGCTGGCGACTTCGCGCAGCATCTGTGCGCCCATGTTTTCGAACTTGTCCTTGAGTTCGATTTCCTTGGCGACAGTGACGCCATCCTTGGTGATACGAGGAGCACCGAAGCTCTTCTCGATCACCACGTTGCGGCCCTTGGGGCCGAGAGTTACCTTGACCGCATTTGCAAGCGTATCCACGCCGCGGAGCATGCGATCACGCGCATCCGACGCAAACTTTACTTCTTTCGCAGCCATCTAGCCTGCTCCTTTCTCTTCTTTCGATTGAACCGAAGATCGGGTTGGTTGCTTACGCCGCCTTTTTGAGCTCGGCGGCAGTTTCGATGATACCGAGGATGTCGCTCTCCTTCATGATGAGCAGGTCCTCGCCGTCGATCCGCACTTCGGTGCCGGACCACTTGCCGAACAGGATGCGGTCGCCCGCCTTGACGGCGAGTTCCACCAGCTTCCCGGCATCGTCACGCGCCCCCGGGCCAACGGCGACGACTTCGCCTTCCATCGGCTTTTCCTTGGCGGTGTCAGGGATGATAATGCCGCCGGCCGTCTTTTCTTCGGCCTCGATACGGCGAACCAGCACGCGATCGTGCAAAGGTCGGAAATGCATGCATAACCTCCATTACAAAGCGAAATGACTTACAGCGCCTCCCCCGGATGATCGGCAGGAGGCATTTCGCGATCTAGTTTTGCTGGAAACGGCTTCAAGAGGTCCAAATCAAATTTTTTGGCACTCGCCGATTGCGACTGCCAATGGGCGCTTTCCGGAGGCCTATCAGGGTCTTGACGGTCTGAAATCGACTCACAAAATACGCCGAGCGGAGCAATCCGCAGTGAGTGACCAGCGGCAAGGCAGAAAGGAGGATTTTCCTATGTCGCAACCATTCGCACGATATTTGCATCCATTCGATGTGGCGCATCATCCAGCGCTTGAGCCCGAAGTGAAGCGAGCCATTCTGGCTTCCTGGGAGTCAGATCGGCATGCCGTCGAAAACCAGCCGGCGATGCGCCAGCCCCCCGAATTGGGTCCGGCTTCCGTTGACGATGTATTCGCGGCGCTGCGCTCGCTCGACGGCCCGGACAGCCAGCCCACACTTCAATGACCGACCTCGCTTTGCTGGTTCAGCTGGAAGGGTACGGGCTGACGACGGCTGAGATCTGCTATTTCATGCCGGATCACCCTTCGCTCCTGCAGATCTATGCTTGGCAGGAATACGATGCAGCACCGGATTTCCCGGTGCTGTTCGATTTCCTCGCGCATTGGCGGCGAGAGATTGAGGCGGAGATCAGGTCAGTCCGTATCGCACACGAAAAGATGATCCGGCCAGCGAGCTGGCGTTCGGCGGATAGCGTGATCTCGTGGGACTAGCAGAGCCGTGTGATTGAGCTTGCTAATCCGGACGCGTGCCAATGGAAGCAAACTGCTGACTGGTAAAATCTGAAAACCTTCGGCCAATTGATAGGCAGCTTTTCGAGTTTCCCCCACTGAAAGCTGCCAGTCGATTTTCGGCCCCTAAACCGACATCACTGACGGCAAGCGAGCTCTCTAAGGAAGTCTCAATATTACTATTGCGAATTAATAGCAGAAAGGTTAGGCGGCGGCAAATCTCAAGGGAGCTTTGAATGTACCGCTATCTGGCCGGCGCACTTGCGCTGGCACCGCTTTCGCCCGCCTTTGCCCAAACCATCGATCCTGCAGGAGCGACATCTTCCGACACAGATGGTGAGGATACGATTGTCGTCACCGCCGCTCGAACGCAGCTCCCAGCCAGCGCGCTACCACTGACCGTAGACATTATCGATCGCGAAGCGCTCGAAAGGCAGGTCCTAGTTTCTGGCTCGACGGTCGACGCAGTCTCCGCGCTGTTGCCGTCTTTTTCTCCGACGCGGGAGAAGCTGTCCGGTTCGGGGGAAAGCCTGCGCGGCCGTGCGCCGCTTTATGCGATCAACGGCATTCCTCAGTCGACGCCTGTCCGAGATGGTTCGCGCGACGGCTACACGATTGACCCGTTCTTCATCGATCGCGTTGAGGTCATTTACGGTTCGAATGCACTTCAGGGGATCGGAGCGACAGGTGGCGTGGTGAACCAGGTAACAGTCGGCGCGCCCCGCGAAGACGGCGTTTCTTTCCGCACACTCTCCCAGCTCACATTACCCGATGGCTTCGATGGCGAAGGCATTGGCGCGAAAACCGGCGCGTTGGTTGGCTATCGCGCCGGATCGCTCGACGCCAGCTTTGGTGCCACGCTCGAGAAGCGCGGAGCGTTCTTTGATGGCTCGGGAAATCACATCGGCGTCGATGGCACCCAGGGTGAAATCCAGGACAGCGACAGTTGGTCGGTCTTCGGTCGCCTCGGCTACGATCTCGCGAACGGTGCCCGATTTGAAGTTGTCGCAAACCGGTTCGAACTCGAAGGCAATGCAAATTACGTTTCCGTTTCCGGCGATCGCTCGGCCAACATCCCTTCCACTAGCGAACGTGGCGAAACGCCGGGCGCGCCGCCTTCGAACACTGCCGAGCTTATTTCGGCTTCATTGACCGATCCCGACCTCGCTGGCGGTACCTTCGTGTTGCAGGGCTTCTATAGCCGCACCAGCGACGTCTTCGGCGGCGGTGTATTCGGGACATTTCAGGATCCAGCTATCGATCCAAGCGGGACCCTCTTCGATCAGTCGGCGAACCGCTCGCGCAAGCTTGGCGCGAAGGTCAGCTACGAACGTGCGCTTCCGGGTTTTGAAGACCTCGTGCTGACGGCCGGATTCGATGCGTTGTTCGACCGTACCGCGCAGTCTCTCGTGCAAACCGATCGCGTTTGGGTGCCCCAGAGCGATTTCCGCAGCTTGGCTCCCTTCCTCCAGGGCAATTTGGCCTTGGCCGATGGAGTGGTGCGTCTGGCAGGCGGTCTTCGCTACGAAAATGTCGAACTCAATGTGGGCGATTTTTCGACGCTCGCCAGCTACGGATCCGTGGATGTCGAGGGTGGCTCACCATCGTTCGACGACGTGCTCTTGAACGGCGGTGTTATCATCGAGCCGATCGACGGCCTGCGGGCCTACGGAAGCTATGCCGAAGGTTTCACCATCGCTGACGTCGGCCGTATCCTGCGAGGGATCACCCAGCCGGGGGTCGACGTCGACGATTTCATTTCCCTTGAGCCCGTGGTCTCGAACAACCGCGAGCTGGGGCTCGAATGGGATCGCGGCGCTATCAAGGCATCGGCCAGCTACTTCTGGTCGTCGAGCGATTTTGGATCGCTTCTCGTCCTGCGCAACGATGTATTCGAGGTCGAGCGCCAGCCGATCGAGATCCAAGGCTTCGAGGCAAGTCTCGCATGGCAGACCCCGATTACCGGGCTTTCGCTTAGCGGGGGCTACGCGGCGCTTGAAGGGCAGACCGATGCCGACGACGATGGCCTCATCGACGAGGACCTCGACGGCGCGAACATTTCTCCCGACCGCGTGAATTTGGCAGCCGATTACACCTCGGGACGCTTTAGCGCTCGGGCGCAGGCGCGCATGTATCTCGAGCGCGAGTTCAACGACGCTTCGACGGCTACCGATTTCAAAGGCTACACGCTGCTCGATGCATTCGTTTCGTATCGTGCGGACTTCGGAGAAGTTTCGCTGGCCGCCCAGAACCTGACCGACAAGTTCTACGTCACCTATGATAGCGATACGGTCCGTGTGACGGACAACAGCCGCTTCTTCTCCGGCCGCGGGCGCACTTTCACCTTGAGCTTGCGCAGCGAATTCTGATGAAACTTCTCTCGCTTCTGCATCGCTGGACAGGCGGCCTGGTCGGCTTGGTTCTGGCTGTGATCGGACTGTCCGGCACAGTTCTCCTATGGGAAGACAGCTGGATCCTGCTGGACGGTGCCAATGACGCACCGGCCAGCAGTCCGGCCGAACTGGCCAAGGCGATTGAAGTTGCCGTTGAGACCGCGCCCGGGCTGTCCCGCATCACGTTTGCTAGCGAAGAGATCGGATTACACCAGGCAATCTATTTGGACGGGAGCGGTGCTTACATCGCACAAGATGGGACCGTTATCGATCGCTGGTCGGGGATCTGGGAGCGGCCCGAACTGTGGTTGTTCGACCTGCATCACTATCTGCTAATGGGTGAGTTTGGAAAAACCATTACCGGTGTTTTGGGTATCATCCTGTTGGCGTTCACCATCACAGGGGCGATCCTGTGGTGGCGTACTAGAAAGACCTTCCGGTTCCGCTTATGGCCGGCGCGCTATACGGCTAGCGCAATCGTCAGGCATCATCGCGATCTGGGAGTAGTAGGATCGCCCTTGCTGCTCATCGCAGCAGCCACGGGCACAATGATGGTGTTTCCGGCGATCTCTTCCGTGTTGCTTTCACCGATCGCTAATGCCGATGCCAAGCCTGAACTTCCGAGTGACCTCGCGTCAGTCAGCGAAAGTACCGATTGGGCAGTTGTCATAGCCAACGCTCAATCAGCCTATCCTTCGGCTGCCGCCCGTCGATTGATGATGCCCGCCGCGCCCGGCGAACCCATTGCCATTCGCTTCCGCCAGGACTTTGAGTGGACCCCCAACGGTCGAAGCTATGCATGGGTCTCGCCGGAAGGAGGATCCATCGTTGCCAAGGATGATCCGGCGATGGGTGATGCAGCTTCTACCGTTGTCGAGAAGCTCTACCCGATACATGCCGCCAAGGTTGGCGGATTCCTATGGCGGATCGCAATGACCTTTGCCGGGTTGGCTCTTGTGCTGTTGGGTCTCCTTGCGAGCTGGTCTTTCTGGAGGGGTAAATTCAGCAGTCGCTCGACGAAGTTCCTGAGCCCAGTAGAGTCGGCGAATTAAGTCGATCCGAGGCTCTACAATTCCGATGTCCGCTTTGGGCATTTCCAGAGCCAACTCCGGTCAGTCCGCAATCGGCCCAGAAGCCGAAGTTCGCCGGAGGTTGGCGCTAAAGTCGTCCCTACGCGTGAACACCCGCGTCAACGCTCTCGATAAAACTGATGACTGCGGAGCCTAGGCCAACTTTCACAAGTTGATCTGCGGTCTTGCCGTTAAAGCCGGGGATTGGAAAATGGGCACACCACTCGCATGCCTCAGCTTTCGACGCGAAGCGCGGCTCGAGGATGGCGATGATCTCGTTCTTCGTCATATCGACTTTTCTGCCCCGCAACCGTCGGGATTAACCGCGCTTGTAATTGACTTTGAATCTAACAATCCGAGCCGCGGTGAAAAGCCCATTACGTTTTGCTAAATCTGATTGAGTGATTTCCCCATTCGCAAGAGCCTGGGCATCTGCATCACGCTGCGCCTGCTTCTCCTTGCGGCGCGCTTCTGAATCTAGTTTCGAGCGTTCGACCATTGGGTATCTCCGATGCAGATCGATATGCCCAATCCAACGACCGCTGGCTAGCGTTGGCAGATCTCATCTCACAATGCACATCGTTAGCCGAAGATTATGCCGTCTGTTTTGCTACGTTGCATGCCAAAAGCGGACCTTCTCCTGCTCTTTGAATCGATACATTGTTGATTTCCACTGAGAGCTGACCCGGGAGGGGCATAAATTTCCACTGAGAATTGACCCATGTTCTGATCGTTCTCCTGGCTTGCAGGTCGGGAGATCCTGGAGTGATCGACATGACGTTACTGAGTGTAATTCGACGCTGGCATTTCCGGCAGCACATCCCGATCCGTGAGATTGAACGGCGCACGGGATTGTCGCGCAACACGATCCGCAAGTACCTGCGGGCGGATACGGTGGAGCCGAAGTTCAAGGTTCCCGATCGCCCGAGCAAGCTGGACCCGTTTGCCGAGAAGCTCTCGGCCTGGCTGAGGATCGAGGCCAGCAAGTCGCGCAAGCAGCGACGCACGGTCAAGCAGATGCACGCCGATCTCGTGGCCTTGGGATACGCCGGTTCCTACAACCGCGTGGCGGCTTTCGCGCGGACCTGGAAGGCGGACCGCCAGCGCGACGCCCAGACTATTGGACGCGGAACTTTCGTCCCACTGGTATTCCAGCCTGGCGAGGCGTTCCAGTTCGACTGGAGCGAGGACTGGGCCATGATCGCCGGCAAGCAGACCAAGCTGCAGGCCGCACATACGAAGCTGTCGCACAGCAGAGCCTTTATCGTCAGGGCCTATCCGCTCCAGACCCATGAGATGCTGTTCGATGCCATGACCCAAGCCTTCCGGGTGCTGGGCGGGGTGCCGCAGCGTGGAATCTTCGACAACATGAAGACCGCGGTCGACAAGATCGGCAGCGGTAAGGCCCGGCAGGTCAACGCCCGCTTTGCGGCCATGGCGAGCCACTACCTGTTCGAACCGGAGTTCTGCAATCCCGCCGCAGGATGGGAGAAGGGTCAGGTCGAGAAGAACGTTCAGGATGCGCGGCGGCGACTGTGGCAGGCCCATGGTCCTTCCGGGCCTGCCTTCCCGGACATCGATGCGCTCAATGCCTGGCTCGAGGAGCAATGCATCGCGCAGTGGGGAGAGATTCCGCATGGCGTGCTGCCCGGCACCATCGCTGATGTGCATGCCGCCGAACTCGCGAGCCTGATGCCGCTGGGGCGGCCCTTCGATGGCTTTGTGGAACACACCAAGCGGGTGTCGCCGACATGCCTGATCTCCTTCGAACGCAACCGCTACAGTGTCCCCGCTTCCTTCGCCAATCGGCCGGTAAGCCTGCGGGTCTATCCCGAACGCATCGTCATTGCCGCCGAGGGGCAGATCCTGTGCGAGCATGGGCGGATCATCGAACGATCCCATGATCAACCGGGACGGACGATCTATGATTGGCGGCACTATCTCGCGGTGATCCAGCGCAAACCGGGAGCCTTGCGCAATGGCGCCCCCTTTACCGAGATGCCGGAGGCATTCCGGCAACTACAGGGCCAGCTTCTGAAGCGCTCCGGCGGCGACAGGGAGATGGTAGAAATCCTCTCGCTGGTCCTGCACCATGACGAACAAGCCGTGTTGTGTGCCGTCGAACTGGCTCTCGAGGCCGGCGTCGCGACCAAGACCCACGTTCTCAATATCCTGCATCGCCTGATTGACGGCAAGGATGGCACGCCGCCCAGAATCGATGCCCCGCAGGCCTTGACCTTGCAGCGTGAACCCAAGGCCAACGTCGCCCGCTACGATACCCTGCGGAATAAGGATCTGCGTCATGCGTCATGACCCCGCCAGCGCCGCCGTCGTGGTCATGCTACGTTCTCTCAAGATGCACGGCATGGCCCAGGCCGTCGGCGAACTCATCGAGCAAGGGGCACCCGCGTTTGATGCGGCCGTCCCTGTCCTCTCCCAGTTGCTCAAGGCCGAAGTCGCCGAACGCGAGGTCCGGTCCATCGCCTACCAGATCAAAGCGGCCAAATTCCCGGCCTACAAGGATCTGGCCGGCTTCGACTTCGCTTCCAGCGAGGTGAACGAGGCCATGGTCCGCCAGCTTCATCGCGGCGAGTTCATCGATGGGGCTCACAACGTCGTGCTGATCGGTGGTCCCGGAACCGGCAAGACGCACATTGCCACCGCGCTGGGCGTTCAGGCTGTCGAGCATCACCGCAAGAAGGTCCGCTTCTTCGCCACGGTCGATCTGGTCAATGCGCTGGAACAGGAAAAGGCGATGAACAAGGCCGGTCAGCTTGCCGACCGGCTGCTGCGCCTCGATCTGCTCATTCTCGACGAACTGGGCTATCTGCCGTTCAGCCCGTCAGGCGGTGCGCTGCTCTTCCACCTGCTCAGCAAGCTCTATGAGCGTACCAGCGTCATCATCACCACCAACCTCAGCTTCAGCGAGTGGGCCGGTGTGTTCGGCGATGCCAAGATGACCACAGCGCTGCTCGATCGGCTCACCCATCACTGCCACATCCTCGAAACCGGAAACGACAGCTTCCGTTTCCGCGCCAGTTCTGCGGCGCCCAAATCTAGAAAGGAAAAATCACCCGCTTGACCCACCGCCCGCACAGCGGGACATAATACCCACCCGGGTCAATTCTCAGTGGAAATTTATGCCCCTCCCGGGTCAGCTCTCAGTGGAAATCAACAAGCTTACGTTATGTTCCTCGTCGGGGCCGGTTTCTCCCGCGATTATCGCTGTAATGGACTGCGTATATGTTGCTGGGTCCTATGACCATACAGATGCCGACGCCGTTAAGAGTACATCTGCGACTGGAAATCGAACCCTTGTCGCTACCGGCGACTGGCGGCCGGAGCTCATCCCTTATCTCAAAGCAGCCGAGCTCATGCCGGCCAGCAACGATCTCTTGGTGACATTGGGCGGAGAACTCGGCATGGCGCGCTCCTTCATGGATCGGATCGAGCCGGATCGCACGATGCTGATCTTCATCGCTGAAGACGCCCCCGGCCCCGAGCGCGACATGGTCCCTAGCGAACGCATCGCCTTCAAAAACTTATTAAACGATGCGCAATCACTGACCCATGAGATTTCTCTGGGCAATGTGATCGGCGTCGCCGAACAAGCGATCTCCTTTGTCAGGGCGTCGAGCTGCGGAGGCGTCTCCGGTATGGCACTAGGCGCAAAATCTCACGCCCTTGCGCTTGCCATCGCCGCTCTATCCGAGAGCCGCCTAGAGGTAGTTGTCAGAGTTCCTACAGGCTACAAAGGCCTCGACGTTGAGCCGTCTGGGCCGATACATCTTTTCGAACTGTCAGACAGGTTCGAACCCTGCAGCTATATTGAAACGTGAATGGCTCGATGTGAGGTGGTGCCGGTTTCCTGGACAGGATGCTAAGCTAATCCCGACCTGATGGATTGGTACGGGAATGAAGACGACGAGAAAGCGCTACAGCGCGGATTTCAAGGCCAAGGTTGCGCTGGAAGCGATCCGGGGCGACCTGACGCTGGCGGAGCTGGCAGCCAAGCACGGTGTCCACCACACGATGATCGCATCGTGGAAGCGCCAAGCCATCGACGGGATGGCAAGCACCTTCTCCGGCGCCGGCGATACGGCCAGGGCCGTCAGCGAGAGCGAGGTGGAAAAGCTGCACGCCAAGATCGGGCAACTGGTCGTGGAGCGGGATTTTTTAGCAAAAGCCTTCGGTCGATGAGCGTGGATCGGAGGCGGGCAATGGTCGAACCTGCTCACCATCGCTTGTCGATCTCGGCGCAGTGCCGTCTGCTGCTTATCAGCCGCTCGTCCTATTACTACGCACCGGTGCCGGAAACGGACGAGACGCTGGCGCTGAT